>NZ_JASSPL010000001.1:0-786171 GCF_030264805.1 Cobetia sp. LC6
GTTCCTCGATAGCTCAGTTGGTAGAGCAAATGACTGTTAATCATTGGGTCACAGGTTCGAGTCCTGTTCGAGGAGCCAATAGCACATGCAGCATGCTTGAAATGTCAGCCTGATAGCATCCATGATGATGTCACTGACATATGGATTTCCGGTCGTTCCTCGATAGCTCAGTTGGTAGAGCAAATGACTGTTAATCATTGGGTCACAGGTTCGAGTCCTGTTCGAGGAGCCAATCCAAGGCTTCCTGCCAATGCCGGAAATGACGCTGATAGATGAGTTCCTCGTCGTCAGCTTCGATATCGCCCTGATATCGATCGATATTTGTTGTTCCTCGATAGCTCAGTTGGTAGAGCAAATGACTGTTAATCATTGGGTCACAGGTTCGAGTCCTGTTCGAGGAGCCAATATCATTTCCCTGCTTCCCCTCGTGTTCTCTGCTGGTGGCATCATCGCTGCCTGAGCTTTGCTTGTTGCTTTGCGCTTGAGCTCTGTTCGTAATCCTGGCTTGTCAGCCCTGCTCATCAATCCGTTCCTGCTCCTCCATCTGTCAGATGTCTCGTGCTTTCTGCCTCGAGCGTGCTCTCGCGTCGCCAGCCTTCTACTGTCGTTCTCTACGCGGCTCTGCCTGACGTTGTGATGCTGGCCATTGTGTTTCTGCTGCTGCGCTTTCTGTCTAGTTGCTGCTGTCTGTGCGTTGTTGTGCGCGCGTTGCTGCCTCGCGCGGCCGTGATGCTGCGTGCCACAGACTTTCTTTGTGGCAAGAAAAAGCCCCTGCGCTCGGTGTTGCATGAGAGCAGGGGCCTTGGCGGTCGACCAGCTTCGTCAAACGCGGGTCATGGCGCGAGTCCTGAGGGCCTAGCGATCACCGGTGAGGTGGGCGTAGTCGAGCAGGATCTCGGCACTTTCCTGAAGCTGGGCCTGATCGATCGGGTCCTTGGCTTCCTTGTCGCTGCTGCCTTCTTCGATATCGGCTTCCTGCTCGGGAACGCTCTCGGGGGAAGAGATGTGGTCGCTGGCGGCATCGAGTTCGGCAAAGCTTGTCAGTGGCTCGAGGTTGAGGGCACGACGGCGTTTGTTTTCCAGTGCCAGCTGCTCGGCTTCCTGGGCATCCATCTCGCGTTTGCGCTGCTCGCGATTGAGGCTGATGCTGGTCTGCTGCGCGCGCAGTGCCTTTGACAGCGCGACTTCGCTCTTCAGGTAGCTGAAGTTGGGGTCCTGTTCGACGCGGCTCTGGTGGCGGGCGCGCAAGGCGGCCAGATAGCGTGCTGGTTCACCGTAGCGGCGATACTTCACCGGGCGTACCTGGTCCCAGGGCAGCGCGTAGTCGAGGCTGGATTCGCCGATCTCCTGCGGGTCGATGACGCTGGGGAAGGCGATGTCCGGCTTCACACCCTTGTTCTGGGTCGAGTCGCCGGAGATGCGATAGAACTTGGCGCGGGTCAGCTTGATCTCGCCTTCGCTCAGCGAGGAGATGGTCTGCACCGTGCCCTTGCCGAAGGTCTGGCTGCCGAGTATCAGGCCGCGGCCGTAGTCCTGGATCGCGCCGGCGAAGATTTCGGATGCCGAGGCCGAGAGGCGGTTGACCAGTACGGTCAGCGGGCCGTCATAGTGGGTGCCGGCGTCGGTATCGCCGTAGAGGCTGATACGGCCGCGTGCATCACGCACCTGCACGGTGGGGCCGCGATCGATGAACAGGCCGATCATCGAATTGGCTTCCTGCAGGGCACCGCCGCCGTTGTTGCGCAGATCGAGAATGATGCCTTCCACCTGCTTGGCCTTCAGTTCATCGATCAGGCGCGCCACGTCGCGGGTGGTGCTGCGGTAGTCGTCTTCACCGGCCTGCCAGGCATCGAAATCGACATAGAAGGCGGGCACATGAATGACGCCGATCCTGTGGACGCCATCATCGCGCTTGACGTCGATGACCTTGGCATTGGCGGCCTGGTCCTCGAGCTTGACGGTGTCGCGGGTGATATCCAGCTCACGCGTCTTGGTGACATCCAGTGACTGGGCCGGGATCACTTCCAGGCGCACGACGGAGCCCTTCGGGCCACGGATCAGGTCCACGACATCATCCAGGCGCATGCCGACCACGTTGGTCCACTCGCTGTCGCCCTGGCCCTGGCCGACGGCCACGATGCGGTCAGCCGGCTTGAGTTCGCCATCCTTCTCGGCAGGGCCGCCGGGCACGAGGCTCGAGACCTTGACGTATTCGCCTTCGGATTGCAGCAGGGCGCCGATGCCGTCCAGTGACAGCTTCATCTGGATGTCGAAGGATTCACCCTGACGCGGCGAGAAGTATTCACTGTGCGGGTCGATGCTGCCGGTCACGGCATGCATCACCAGCGTCAGGATATCTTCATCGTTGGTCTGCTTGATGCGCTTGAGCTGATTGGAATAGCGCTCGCTGAGCGTCCTGGCGATCTCGTCATCGCTCTTGTCGGACAGCGACATCGACAGCCAGGCATTCTTGAGGCGCTTGCGCCACAGCTCGTCGAGCTCCTGCTCGCTATCGGCCCACGGGCTGTCCTTGCGGTCCAGCGCCAGGCGATCGTCCTTGTCGAAATCGAAGCTCGGCTTGGCATCCAGCGTCTTCACCAGCCAGGTGAGGCGTGCGGTGAGGCGTTGTTGATAGCGATCGTAGAGTCCATAGAGGCGCTCGAGGTCACCATCGACCATGGCGTCGTCGAAATCATGACGCAGGTCGCTGAATTCGCTGATGTCCGCATCCAGCAAGTAGGCTTTCTGGGGGTCGAGAGTCTTGAGGTATTGCGTGAAGGCGCGGTTGGCCCAGTGGTCATCCAGGGTCACATCTTCGTAATGCCCATAGCGCAAAGACTCGGCAACTTCGCGAGCAGCCTGTGCATCGGCGTCAGTAGGGGTGACCGCGGCACTGGCAGGGCCGGCCATGGCAAGACACAGGGCAACGAATGCCGTGCGCCGGACGTTTGCGAACAGGCTCATCAATGAAGCACTCCCGATTCATGTACACTCTGCTCCCTGAACGACCTCCCCGCAGGGGGTCGAGCGGGCATTGTAGCAGTCTCATGCACCATACACAGTTGTCTGGCGTTGATGCGTTGGGGTTGTGAAAACTCTGTCAGCGCAGGCCTTTGGCTGGCATGTCGCGCCTTTGGGCGCCCCCTGTGTGGTGACTGGATGGCAGTCGTGTCATCGAAGGGTCATCACAGGTTTTCCCATCATGTTTCTTCTTATACAGTGCCTTGCATATATCTTCGAGGACCAGACGCCATCATGACTCATGCGATTGCGGATTCCCGCGTTCCCGCACTGCTCGACTTCCTGTCTTCTTCTCCCACGCCGTGGCACGCGACGGCTTCCATGGCGCAGCGTCTTGAGCAGGCGGGCTACCGTCGCCTCAGCGAGACATCTTCCTGGCAGCTGGCGCCCGGTGATCGCGCCTATGTCACGCGCAATGATTCCTCGTTGATCGCCTTTCAGCTCCCGAAGGGTGATACGCCGCTGAGCTCACTTCGGATGATCGGTGCGCACACCGATTCGCCTTGTCTGCGTTTGAAGCCCAATCCGGCACAGGTCAGTCAGGGCTGGTTGACGCTGGGTGTCGAGACCTATGGCGGCGTGTTGCTGAGCACCTGGTTCGATCGCGATCTGGGGCTTGCGGGGCGTGCCCAGGTGCGGCATGCGGACGGTCGTCGCGAGACGCTGCTGCTGGCGGTCATGCGTCCGTTTGCTTGCGTGCCGAGCCTGGCGATCCATCTGGATCGTGACGTCAACAGTGGGCGTGCCATCAATGCCCAGACCCAGATGTCAGCCGTGGTCATGCAGCTGGATGACGAGGCCGGGACGCCCGCGGAGGCCTTCAACGCGCTGTTGATCGATCTGATCGAGGAGCAGCACGGCGTGCGGGTCGCGGATGTCGTCGACTTCGAGCTGGGCCTGCATGATCTGCAGCCGGCGGCGCAGTCGGGGCTGAAGGGCGAGTTGATCACCAGTGCCCGCCTCGACAATCTGCTGTCCTGTTTCGTCGGTCTCGAGGCGCTGCTGGAGGCCGACGGCAGTCAGGGGGCGCTGTTCGTCACCACCGATCATGAAGAAGTCGGCAGTGCCAGCGCCTGTGGTGCCCAAGGGCCCTTCCTTGCCGATGTGCTCAAGCGCATCAATCACTACGTCGGCTTGGACAGCGAAGAAGGCTATCAGTGCCTTGTGCAGCGCTCCTTGATGATTTCTTGCGATAATGCTCACGCCGTGCACCCCAATTTCGCGGACAAGCATGATGCGGGGCATGGGCCGAAGTTGAATGCCGGGCCGGTCATCAAGGTCAATGCCAATCAGCGTTACGCCACCAACAGCACCACGGCCGGGCTGTTCCGCGAGATGTGTCGCGAGCAGGATGTGCCGGTGCAGACCTTCGTCAGTCGTGCCGACATGGGCTGTGGCAGCACCATCGGGCCGATCACCGCCAGTGAGGTGGGGGTGCCGACCCTGGATGTGGGGCTGCCGCAGTGGGGCATGCACTCGATTCGTGAGACATCCGGCAGTGCCGATGTCGCCATGCTGATCAAGGTGCTGGTAGCCTTCTGCAATCGCGAGCAGCTGGACTGAGTCGAGCCGGAGTGTGCTGGGAGAGCGGGCGCGTAGTGTAAGAAGACGAGCCCGGAAAAAGGGCGGTCTGTGGGTCGCCCTTTTTGTTGCCTGTGACCTGGCTCGAGGGCTACGGCGCAGGGCGCCGGATGCGCGAGTCATGTGTATAGATCGCGCACAACGAAAAAGGCCTGACTGCAAGCAGTCAGGCCTTTCGAATCTTGGTTGGTGGCTACACCCTGATTTGAACAGGGGACCCCATCATTATGAGTGATGTGCTCTAACCAGCTGAGCTATGTAGCCGTCCAACGGAGGCGAATATTACGGATTGCCCGTGATGTTGTCAATGCATCAGCGCGAAAAAGTGGCAGGGAATTCATCGGGCTAGCGTCCAGGCCGCGCAGCGAGGGCATCAGGTAGGCTATCGGAGAGTGTGCCGGGGAGAGCCTCTCGCGAGATGGCGCGTGCGATGAGGTTGCCACTGGCGCAGGCCAGCGTGAAGCCCAGGCTGCCATGGCCGACGTTCAGCCACAGATTGCCCGGGCTGTTCGCTTGCCGGGGACGGCCGAGGATCGGCGGCCCCTTGGGCGTACTGGGGCGCAGTCCGGCCCAGGGAGTGGCCTGCGCGAAATCGCCGGCTTCGGGGAAGGTATCGCTGGCCAGCTTGCGCAGGGCGGCAATGCGCTGCTCATCCAGTTCGGGGTGGAAGCTGTCGCGTTCCCGCTGGCCGATATCCACCATCGCCGCGACGCGCAGCTGGCGCGATGCCGACGACTCCAGGTCGGCGTAGACCACCTTGCGTGCCGAGTCGGTGACGCTGATGCGCGGCGCGGCCGTCTCGGGGGTGTCAGCCGTCAGCGCCAAGGTGAGGCTATAGCCCTTGAGCGGCTGCAAGGGCAGGCGGATACCCAGGGGGCGTACCAGCTCGGCGGCATGATTGCCGGCCGCGATGACGACCTCTTCGACGGGGAGGCATTCTCGGCGGCCATCAAGATGTCTGAGATCGAGCTGCGCGATGCGCCCGTTGCGTGCGCTCAGCGGGGCGACGCGGGTATTGGCGATGCGTGTATAGCGCTCGGAGGCCTGCAGCTTGCGCTCCAGCGCCTGACAGAAAGCATGGCAATCCGCCGTCTCGTCCGAAGCGCTGAAGATGCCGCCCGACAGATGGGCTTGCTGGTGGGTCAGTGAGGGCTCCAGCGCGATGCATTGGCGTGCATCGAGTACCTGTTGGTCCTGCGGGGCGACGCGCGCGGCGGCCGCCTTGTCGAGCACCTCGGGATCACGATGGATCACTAGCTTGCCGCGCTGCTGCCAGGCGAAGTCGCCGAGCGCATCTCGTGCGCGCCACTCGCTCATGATCGCCTGGCTGTGCAGCGCCAGCGAGAGCATCTGAGTTGCGCTGGCCTGATGGGTAGGGTGATTGCAGGCGGCCACAAATCGGGCCATCCAGCGCCATTGTGCGGGGTCAAGATTGGGGCGCAGTTTCAGCGGTGCCTCGTTGCCTGCCAGCAGCCACTTGATGGCCTGGCGGGGCACGCCGCTATCGGCCAGTGGTGCCACATAGCGATAGCTCAGCTGACCGCCATTGGCGCGGCTGGTCTCGCTGGCAACCTCGGCATGGGCGTCGATCAGGGTCACGCAGTGGCCGGCGCGCACCAGGGCGTGGGCACTGGCGAGGCCGATCACGCCGCCTCCGATGACAGTCACGTGGCGTTGCATGCTGGGCTCCCGGGTCGTGAAGGTCGTGAAGGTCGTGAAGGTCGTGTTGCGTTGTGCTCGAGCTTGCCGGTCGCTTGCGTGAGTGGCGAATGAAAAGGATGTGTCGCGTCATAACCCGAGGTTATGGGGTAACCTGATGCACAGGCGCTCAAGTGCGCCCTCAAGTGAGCCCTCTAGATAAGATAACCGGACAGGAAGATAGTGCATGCGGCTCAGGGACCTGGAAATCTTTCACGCCGTCCTGCAGGCCGGCAGCGTGACCGGCGCGGCGAGATTGCTGCATATCTCCCAGCCGGCGGCGAGCAAGGCGCTGCAGCAGGTCGAGCGCCAGTGGGGCATCACGTTGTTCACGCGCAGTGCAGGGCAGCTTCATCCCACCGAGGAGGCGCGCAAGCTGGAAGCGGCCAGCCAGGGAATGCTCGGTCAGCTGGACGATGTGAGGCGGCTGGTCGATGGCTTGCGCGAGGGCGAGGCACGCACGCTCAAGGTGGTGGCGACGCCTGCCATCGCCCAGCAATTGCTGCCACAGGCACTGGGTCAGTGGCGCAGGCGTCAGCCACGGGTCAGCTGTGAGCTGGCGACCCAGCATACCCGCGAGATCGTCGATGCCCTGTTGCTGCATGAGGTCGATATCGCCTTCACGCTGAGTGCGCCGACGCATCCTGCACTGATGACGCGTCCGCTGGTGCGCATGCCGCTACTGGTGCTCGCGCCCGAAGGGTATTGGGCACAGGACTGTCAGCAGACGCCGATGACGGTGGCGGAGCTGGCCGGTCAGCGCCTGATCGCCCTGGGGGCGTACGATCCGCTGGCGCGGCGACTCGATGGTCTGCTGGCGAGCGTGGCGCAGGAAGCTTCAAGCGCTTTGCCATCTTCACCGCGCATCATGACGCGAGTGCAGACCTATCCCCTGGCGGCGGCGCTGGTTCAGGCGGGGGAGGGGCTGGCGGTGGTCGATGCACTCACGGCGCATGCCGCCACTACGGAGCGCGGCTTGAGCGCGCGTCAGCTGCCCCAGGCGGGTGAGCTGGTGCTGAGTGCCATGTGGCGACGCGAGGCGGGTCGTTCGCGGCTGGCGCAGACGCTGGCAGATCAGCTCGCCAGACAGGCCGCGCAGTGGCTGCAGGTGCCGCTGGTAGAGCCCTCGGTGAACTGAGCCTACTGCTGGCTGAGCTTCCGCTGGATGAGGTTTCCGCGCCACAACGCAGAACGCCCCTGGCCTCGTGAGAGACCAGGGGCGTTCCGTCAGGACAGGCTGTCAGGGCATCAGCTGGGCCCGGGCGTCGCCGGGCACCTGTGAGCCATCAGACATTGAAGCGGTAGTGCACCACGTCGCCATCCTTGAGGATGTAGTCCTTGCCTTCCAGGCGCCACTTGCCGGCATCCTTGGCGCCTTGCTCGCCCTTGTAGGCGATGAAGTCGTCATAGGAAATGACTTCGGCACGGATGAAGCCTTTCTGGAAGTCGGTGTGGATGACACCAGCGCCTTCCGGTGCGGTAGCGCCGATCTTGACGGTCCAGGCACGCACTTCCTTCACGCCAGCGGTGAAGTAGGTCTGCAGACCCAGCAGCTCATAACCGGCGCGGATGACGCGGTCCAGGCCCGGCTCTTCCATGCCCAGCTCATCGAGGAACATCTCGCGCTCTTCCTCGTCCAGCTCGGCGATCTCGGCTTCGATCTTGTTGCACACCGGCACGACGCTGGCGCCTTCGTTGGCGGCAATGCCGCGCACGATATCGAGGTAGGGATTGTTCTCGAAGCCTTCCTCGCTGACGTTGGCGATGTACATGGTCGGCTTGAGGGTCAGGAAGCCGAAGCCGCGCACGATCTTCAGGTCGTCATCGCTGAGGCCGAAGCTGCGCAGCGGCTGGCCTTCGGCCAGGTGCGGCTGGATACGTTCCAGCACGGCCTTGGTGGCGATGGCTTCCTTGTCGCCGCCCTTGGCGACACGGGTCAGACGCTGGATGCTGCGCTCGACGCTGTCGAGGTCGGCCAGGGCCAGCTCGATGTTGATGGTCTCGATGTCGGCGGCCGGGTCGACGTGGTTGGCGACGTGGATGACGTTGTCATCCTCGAAGCAGCGCACCACGTGCGCGATGGCGTCGGTCTCACGGATGTTGGCCAGGAACTTGTTGCCCAGACCTTCGCCCTTGGAAGCGCCCGCGACCAGACCCGCGATGTCGACGAATTCCATGGTGGTCGGAATCACCTTCTCCGGCTTGACGATCTCGGCCAGCGCGTTCAGGCGAGGGTCAGGCATCGGCACGATACCGGTGTTCGGCTCGATGGTGCAGAAGGGGAAGTTCTCGGCGTCAATGCCAGACTTGGTCAGTGCATTGAAGAGAGTGGACTTGCCGACGTTCGGCAGGCCGACGATGCCGCAATTGAAACCCATGGCGCTAGATCCTGGTGTGACGTATCGAATGGGGCGTGGCACTGGCAGTCGTCTCGACCAGCAGGCTCTGAGTGCACAGACACTGGGCATGCGGGGAAACGAGTGGGCAGGCACGGAATGAAGACAGGCGGGAAGTGTAAGGCCTCATGCCGCCGAGGTCATCCATTGGGCGCATGTCGCGCGACAAATGATGCCTTTTGCTGCTGATCGCGTGGCGAGACACGCATACGCAAGCGAGGTGATGCGTTGAGCGAATCACCGAAATTCGGAGAGGGGTGATGCAGGGGTTCAGCTCTTGAAGGAGTGCAGGCGATTCATGGCCCGCGCCCATTCGCCACTGATGGCGTCGGGGAGGGTCATCACCACTTCGTCGATGGCGTCGTCGATGGCCTGGCGTTCAGCCTTGCCGGGACGCCCGAGCACGAAGTTGGTCACCAGCTTGGCATTGCCGGGGTGGCCGATGCCGATGCGGGCACGATGGAACGACTTGTCGTTGCCCAGTGCACTGATGATGTCGCGCAATCCGTTATGACCACCATGGCCGCCACCCTGCTTGTAGCGGGCGGTGCCGGGGTCGATGTCCAGCTCATCGTGAGCGACGAGCAGTTCATCCGGTGCGAGCTTGTAGAAGTTGCACAATGCGGCCACGGCCTGACCGCTGCGATTCATGAACGTCGATGGGAACAGCAGATGCAGATCCTGACCTGCGAAGTGGACCTTCGCGTACTGGCCATGGAACTTGCGTTCCGGACGCAACGTGGTGTGACCGTGGCGCGCAAGAGCGTCAAGGAGCCAGACGCCGGCATTGTGACGGGTGTCTTCGTATTCGTTCCCCGGGTTACCGAGGCCGATGATCGCTTTCACTCGTGACATGCGTCGTCTGGCTCCTTGATCAGAAGGCTGCGTTATTCTGCAGCGGCTTCTTCGCCTTCAGCGGCATCTTCTGCGTCAGCAGAGATGTTCGGACGAGTGACGTTGACCACAGCGGTGTCGTGATCGGCACCGTGAGACAGTGCAACGGACTCGGCGCCTTCCGGCAGAGCGATGTCGGACAGGTGCAGGGTGTGGCCAACTTCCAGCTTGGACACGTCCAGCTCCAGGTATTCCGGCAGGGCTTCCGGCAGGCAGCTGATTTCGACGTCGGTTGCCAGAATGTGCAGGACGCCGTCCTGATCCTTGACGCCGACACAGGCTTCCTGACCAGTGATGTGCAGCGGCACGTTCATGGTCAGTTTGTGGGTCGGGTCGATGCGCAGGAAGTCGATGTGAGTCAGCAGCGGCTTGAACGGGTGACGCTGCAGGTCACGGATGACGACTTTCTCGGCCTTGCCAGCAACATTCAGGGTGATGATGGAGGAGTAGAACGCCTCATCGTCAACCGCCTTGTACAGGCTCGGCTTGTCGACCATGATCGGAGTCGGGGCCTTGTCGGCGCCGTAGACGATTCCCGGCACGAAGTCGTTCGTACGACGCAGGCGGCGGCTCGCACCTTTCCCCAGGTCTTCACGAACTTCAGCATTCAGTTTGAACAGTTTCATTTTGCAGATACCTCAAGGGTCTAATGAGAATCCGGCAGCCCCCGCGACCAGAGCGCTGCCGGATCCATGAGGCCGGCCCGGAGATTTCCGGGCCGGCCGCTTGTTGGCAGATGATGGATCATCTGCCGGTGTCAGTGCCTCTTCCCCGAGCAGTGGCGAGCAGGGCCCGCCGCCAGGACTCAGTGGAACATGGCGCTGACGGATTCTTCGTTGCTGACGCGACGGATCGCCTCGGCGATCAGGCCAGCGACTGTCAGCTGGCGGATCTTGCCGGAACGACGCGCGGCGTCGGACAGCGGGATGGTGTCGGCCACCACCACTTCGTCGAGGACGGAGTTGGTGATGTTGTCGACCGCCGGGCCGGACAGGATCGCGTGGGACGCATAGGCCACGACGCGGTTGGCGCCATGATCCTTGAGTGCCTCGCCCGCCTTGCACAGGGTGCCGGCGGTATCGATCATGTCATCGACCAGCACGCAGGTGCGGTCCTTGATATCACCGATGATGTTCATCACCTGGGCCTGGTTGGCCTGGGGGCGACGCTTGTCGATGATGGCCAGCTCGCAGTTGAGCTGCTTGGCGATGGCACGGGCACGTACCACGCCGCCCACATCCGGGGAGACGACGATCAGGTTGTCATAGTTCTGACGTTCGATGTCGTCGAGCAGGATCGGTGAGCCGTAGACGTTGTCCACCGGCACATCGAAGAAGCCCTGGATCTGATCGGCATGCAGGTCCATGGTCATGACGCGATTGACGCCAGCCTTGACCATCATGTCCGCGACCACCTTCGCCGAGATCGGCACGCGAGCAGAGCGCACGCGGCGGTCCTGACGGGCGTAACCGAAGTAGGGAACGACCGCAGTGATACGCGCCGCAGACGCACGACGCAACGCGTCCACCATCAGGATCAGCTCCATCAGGTTGTCGTTGGTCGGTGCGCAGGTGGACTGCATGATGAAGACGTCCTTGCCGCGAACGTTTTCGTTGATTTCTACCGCAATCTCGCCATCGCTGAACTGACCGACGGTTGCATGGCCCAGGCGGGTATCGAGGGCTTCAGCTACCTTGCGGGCGAGAGCGGGATTGGCATTCCCCGCGAATACCATCAGTTTTGACACGCGCAGCCACCTTTGGAGTCTTGTGGGATCTCGGGAGTGGAGAATTCCGGGTTGACCGGGAACGGCCAGGATTGGCTGGGGTACCAGGATTCGAACCTGGGAATGTCGGTACCAGAAACCGGTGCCTTACCACTTGGCGATACCCCAGCAACGTTCACTTCAACCAGTTGCTGTGCTCAGGCCGAAGCCAGAGCGGCATGTAGAGGGGAGATATTGCAACCGCGTGCCGAGAAGGCGTGCCACATCGGGCGCTCGAGTTCGAGTCGACCCAGCACCTCGCTGGCCTGTCGTGCGTCGTCAAACGCACAGAACACACAGGCGCCGGTGCCCGTCAGTCTGGCGGTGCCGAACTGGTCCAGCCAGTCCAGGGCGTCGGCGACTGCCGGGTACAAAGTGCGCACCACGACTTCACAGTCGTTGCGGCCCCCCTGCAGTGCGCGCGCCATACTAATCGCGAGGCTGGAACGTGTCAATTGCGGGTGGCCGAACACGGCGGGTGTGGCGACCTCGACACCGGGGTGAATCACCACGAACCATGGGGTGTCCAGCGGGGCTGGCTCAAGGCGTTCACCGATGCCCTCGGCCCAGGCGGCGAAGCCGCGCACGAACACCGGCACATCCGCGCCAAGCGACAGACCGAGCTCGGCAAGGGCGTCTTCGCCAAGCTCGAGCCCCCAGAGTCTGTCCAGTGCCAGCAGGGTGGTAGCGGCGTCGCTGCTGCCGCCACCCAGACCGCCCCCCATCGGCAGCACTTTCTCCAGCGTGATATCGACACCGGGCAATACGGTGGGTGACGCGACCTTGCCCTGCGCGTGCGCTGCTTCTCGCAGCAGGCGCGCGGCGCGCACGATCAGGTTGGCCTCTTCGGGCACACCTTCGATAGGCGGTGAGAGGCGGATGGCCTCATCGTCGCGCAGCGTGAAGCTGAGGCTGTCGCCGTGCTCGAGAAACTGGAACAGCGTCTGCAGTTCGTGATAGCCATCGGCACGCTGACCCGTGATATGCAGCATGCGGTTGAGCTTGGCCGGGGCGGGCAGCGTGAGTGTCATGGTCGATGCGGATGTCGGAGTCGTCATGGAAGAAGGAGAAGGTGTCACGATTACAGCGCCTGCCACTGGTTGATGATGAGAGTGGCAGTGAGGTCGCCGTAGTAAAGCTTCATCTTGCGCGGTAGCCACAGCCCTTCGGCGCGGGTCCAATCCTGATAGTCCACCTCCCAGCCGTCCTGGTAGAGGGTGGTCGGGAAGCCCAGTGCATCCGTCTCGAGATCATGCTCGCCAGCGGCCGGTACACCGCGCACCCAGTTGTCGAGGGCGCCCAGCGGCAATGACCAGCCCAGTTGCGCCAGCATCAGGCTCTCGGCATCCGGGGCTTCGAAGTCGCCCTCGGAGGAGGAGAGGCGCACGCCATCGGCATCGCGGACCAGAGTCGTGCGTCCCGCGCCCAGCGGGCCGGTGATCAGCATGTGGTAATCATCGCCGTCCTGCTGCCAGTCGAGGTTGGCGCTGTGGCCTTCCTCGGGAGTGCGAATGCCGACCTTGCCTGCCAGCTGCCAGTGGGTCAGGGCGGCAAGTTGCGCGTCCTGTTGCTGCCAGTCGCCGTCGCTGCGCGTCAGATCACCGGCATTGTCGCTGGCCATCTGGCTGGCACAGCCGCTGAGCACCAGTGTCATGGCCAGCAGGGCTGGCCCGAGCAGGCGGCGTGTCTGGCTCAGCAGGGAGAGTGACAGGGGAGAAGTGATCATGACGCGAAAGCCTTCCGGATGGCGAGAAGATGAGTGACGGTGAGTGAGGCTCCACTCACTGGCGGGTCAGGATAATGGACTCGCCAGTGGGCAGAAAGTGCCGGGTAGCGTGGCTGCGTACTTCAGGGCGCATCTACCACCGGGCGTAGCTCGGGGATGTGCTGGAACAGGGCTTCGAGCTCGCTGGCTTCTTCAAAGCGCTCGCTCAGCTCTATCGCCAGGCTACGGGCTTCATCCTCGCGGCCCAGCGCCCATAGCACCTCGATGAGATGAGCGCCGATCTCGGCATCCTGCTGCTGGGCCCAGGCGGCTTCCAGCGGTGCCAGTGCATTGTCGAGGTCGTCGGTCAGATAGCGGCCCCAGCCAAGGCTATCCAGAATGGCCGCGTCGTCGGGCGACAGCGCATGGGCGCGCTCGATCAAGGCCAGTGCTTCTTCAAGGCGACCCGTCTCCACCAGCAGGGTGTAGCCGAGCGCGTTGTAGGCGCTGGCGTTGTCGGGTTCCAGCGCGATGACTTCCCGCAGGTCTTCTTCCATGCCGCCCAGCTCATCATCTTCCAGACGGCGGATGCCGCGCAGGAACAACAGGCTGCCCAGCTCGCTTTCCAGCGTGTTGCGCGTGTCGGTCTCCTGGCCGGCGATGGCTTGCTTGAGCGCCTTGCGGCGCGTGGCGATGCTGCTGTTCAGCAGGGCCTCGGCCTCGGCATACGCCTCCTGGGAGTCGAGCAGGTCGATCTCGAAGCTCAGCAGCGTCATGGCATGGCGCGGATGGCGCAGGCGCTCCACGGCCAGTAACTGACGTGCCTCGTCCGTGCGCTCGTGTTCGACCAGCAACTGGGCGGCACGGGCGCGACTGGAGATGTAGCGCTCGCCGTCCGGCACCTGCCGGTAGTAAAGAATGGCGTTGTCGACATCGCCGCTGGACTCGGCGGCCAGCCCCAGCAGGGCGTAGGCGGCGTCCGGCACCGGGTCTTCATCGAGCAGCGGCAGCAGCAGGCGATGGGCGTCCTCGGGCGAATCGGCATCAAGATAGAGGCTGGCCAGCGCCAGACGCAGACGTGGCGCGTTGGGATGGCGGGCAATGAGGCTATCGATGCGCTCGCGTGCCGCGTCCAGATTGCCGCCGGCCAGTTCGGTCTGCGCGGCGCTCAGGATCAGGCGGCTGTCATCGAGAGCGATCTCAAGGCCTTGGGCCACCGCGCGGCGCGCCGCCACGAGACGCCCCGCGCTGCGTTCGATCTCGCTGCGCGCCAGCCAGAGCTCCGGCAACGTGGCGTGAGCGTTTTCCAGGCGTAGCAGGCGTGCACGCGCCGCGGTCTCATTGCCCAGCGCAGACTCGAACAGTGCCGCGGCAATCTCGGGCATCGGCTGCTCGGGATGCTGGGCGATATGCGTCTCCAGCATCGCCAGCAGGGGCTCGAGTTCGGCGCCGGCGTCGATCGCCTGCTCGGCCAGGGTCGCCAGATTGCCATTGCCGCCACTGGCGGTGAGCATCAGGCGTTGCTCGAGTGCAGCCTGCCAGTCGCCTCGCTCGACCGCCAGGCGGGCGCGGATGATGCCGGGCTCGCTGGCGGACTCATCGAGTTGCTGCCAGCGTTCGGCGGCGCGCTCCAGCAGGGCCGGGTTGTCGGCGAAACGAGCCGCGAGCACGGCGCGTCGCGCCAGTTCCGGGTCATCGAAGTGACGGCTGGCGGCCAGGTAGCCATTGGCGGCGCGGGGATAGTCACCGCGTTGTCCGGCGAGTTCGGCGCTCAGCAGCTGGTTGAGACTGTCGGCATCCAGGCCCTGCTGGATGGGAGGCGCCGTGGCCAGCGGGTCGGGCTGTGCCGACAGGGGCGCGGAGTCGCTCATCGACTGACAGCCGGTCATGCTCAGCAGTAACCCGCCTACGACGCAGGACTTCCACCCGCCGCGCGGGCGACGGGGGGTATCAAGAGAGGCGAGAGTATGCGGGGGGCTATGTTCAGCGGCAGTCGAAGCGTGCATGCAACCTCGCGTTTGTCGGTGGGGGCAGGATGAGAGTACGGGGGCGGTCGAGCCGCAGGCCAGGTCATTCGCGTAGTGTGGCGCTGACGAAGGCGTCGTGTCTCGCAGCATAACGGCTGGCGGCGAGCGGGGATAGCGTTGCCGATGCAAGGAAGTCGCATGCCCCGCCGGTCACTCGTATGCCGGCAGATACACCGCACGGGCTGATAGCGATAGCCTGCCAGCATCATGGAAAATCCTCATCGGCTGCGACATGCTGCGGGGTCGCGTGGTGCAGACGCTGTGGTAGAATGAGCGCGCTAATATTACGATCTCAGCCGCTTTGGCAGCCCTGTGTGCCTTTATGTCTGTCGCCCTTGTCCCCATTGAGTCGACAGGCATGAAAGCACGAAGCCCTCGCGGATTGCCTGCTGTCTCTGGTCGCTGCCTCGTGGCAGTCCAGAACCGAGAGCCGCCTGACATTGACGCCGCCCCCTGCCGGCCAGACCCTGACGACTGACTCCATGACCCTTCTTGCCCTTGGCATCAATCACCGCACCGCCGCCGTTGACGTGCGCGAACGCGTTGCTTTCACGCCTGCGCAGCTCGATGCCGCGCTGGGCGAATTGAAGCGCCTGCCGGCGGTCTCCGAAGCGGCGGTGCTGTCGACCTGCAATCGTACCGAGCTGTACTGCGTGACCAGCGATGGCGCCAAGTCGGTGCTCGAGTGGCTGGGGCGTTTTCATCGCCTGCCTGTGGAGGAGCTGTCGCGTTGCAGTTATCAGCACCTGGGGGAAGAGGCGGTACGCCACCTGATCCGTGTCGCGGTGGGGTTGGACTCGATGGTGCTGGGCGAGCCGCAGATTCTGGGGCAGCTCAAGGACGCCTATCAGTTCGCGCGCAACTCGGTGGGGCTGGGCGGTGAGCTCGAGCAGCTCTTCCAGCATATCTTCCAGGTCGCCAAGCAGGTGCGTACCGAGACCGGTATCGGCGAGAACCCCGTCTCGGTGGCCTACGCCGCCGTCAGCATGGCCAGCCACATCTTCGATGACTTCTCGCGGGCCAATGCCTTGTTGATCGGCGCCGGCGAGACCATCGAACTCGTCGCGCGCCATCTCAAGGAAGCGGGCATCGCCAACCTGTGCATCGCCAACCGCACCGTGTCGCGCGCCGAGCGTCTGGCCGATGACCTGGGCGGGACTGCCATCGGCCTGGAAGGTATTCCGCATGCCCTCGAGAATGCCGATATCGTGATAGCCTCCACCGCCTCCCAATTGCCGATTCTCGGCAAGGGCATGGTGGAACGCGCGCTCAAGAAGCGCCGCTACAAGCCGGTGTTCATGGTCGACATCGCCGTGCCGCGCGATATCGAGCCGCAGGTCGGAGACCTCGACGACGTCTTCCTCTACACGGTCGATGACCTGCAGGAAGTGATCGACGAGAATCGTCGCCACCGTGAGTTGGCCGCTGCCCAGGCAGAAGAGTTGATTCGCCAGGGCGTCAACGCCTGGTTGCACCGCAAGCGGGTGCGCAGTGGCGGCGAAGTCATCAAGCGCTACCGTAGCCATGGCGAGCAACTGCGCGCCGAATGCGAGGCGCAGGCGCTGGCGGAGCTCGATCAGGGACGCGACCCCCAGGAAGTGGTCGCGCAGTTGGCACGCCAGCTGGCCAATCGCTTCATGCATCACCCGACGCTGGCACTGCGCCAAGCCTCGGGAGATGATCGCCAGGATATTCTTCAGACGGCCCAGACGCTTCTGCTCGCGCCGGCTGATTCATCACAGGACCCTTCATGAAAGACAGCCTCATCACCAAGCTCGACACCTTCCATGATCGCTTCGAGGAGATCTCCGCACTGTTGTCGGAGCCCGAAGTGATCGGGGACCAGGCCAGGTTCCGCGACCTGTCGCGGGAGTATGCCGAGCTTGAACCATTGATCGAGGCATGGCGCCGCCATCGCGGCCTGAACGAAGATCGTGATGCCGCGCTGGCGATGGCGGAGGACAGTGATCCCGAGATGCGCGACATGGCGCGTGAAGAAGTCCGTGATACCGATGCGGCGCTCGAGACGCTGGAAGCCGAGATCACCCAGCTGCTGATTCCGCGTGACCCGGATGACGGCGCCAACGTCTTCCTCGAGGTGCGCGCCGGCACGGGCGGTGACGAGGCGGCGCTGTTCGCCGGTGACCTGTTCAAGATGTACTCGCGCTACGCCGAGCTCAAGGGCTGGAAGGTCGAGACCGTCAGCGCCAGTCACGGGGAGCACGGCGGCTTCAAGGAAGTCATCGCCCGCGTGAAAGGCGATGGTGTCTACTCGCGCCTCAAGTTCGAGTCCGGCGCGCACCGCGTACAGCGCGTGCCCGCCACCGAATCCCAGGGGCGTATCCATACTTCGGCCTGCACCGTGGCGGTGATGCCCGAGGCCGATGAAGTCGGTGACGTCGACATCAATCCGGCCGACCTGCGCGTGGACACCTATCGCAGCTCCGGCGCCGGTGGTCAGCACGTCAACACCACTGATTCCGCGATTCGCATCACCCACCTGCCCACCGGTGTGGTGGTGGAGTGTCAGGATGAGCGCAGCCAGCACAAGAACCGTGCGCGCGCCATGTCACTGCTGGCGGCGCGCCTCAAGCAGGCCGCGGTGGATTCCCAGGCACAGGCCACCTCCGATGCCCGTCGCAAGCTGGTCGGCTCGGGTGATCGCTCCGAGCGCATCCGGACCTACAATTTCCCGCAGGGGCGTCTGACCGACCACCGCATCAACCTGACGCTCTACAAGCTCAATGAAGTGATCGCCGGCCAGCTGGACGAAGTGATCGAGCCGTTGGTGGTGGAATACCAGGCCGATCAGCTGACCGCGCTGCAGGAGCAATAAGGTGAGAATCGATGTCACCCTGGCAGCCGCGACTGCCCGTCTGAGCGAGGCGGGCAGCGATTCTCCGCGTCTGGATGCCGAGTTGCTGCTGGGCGAAGTGATGGGACGTGAGCGCACCTGGTTCTACACCTGGGGCGATCGGGATCTCGAGAGCGAGGCAGGCGCCGAGGGTGTGGCACGTTTCGAGGCGCTGCTGGCACGCCGGGCCGAGGGCCATCCCGTGGCGCATCTGCTCGGGCGGCGTGAGTTCTATGGTCTGACGCTGGCCTGCTCGCCGGTCACGCTGATTCCGCGCCCGGACACCGAGGTCATGGTGGAGTGCGCGCTGGAACTGGCCGAGGCCACCAGCGGCAAGCTGCTGGATCTCGGTACCGGCACCGGTGCCATCGCGCTGGCCTTTGCGCGTCATCGCCCACAGTGGCAGGTACTGGGGGTCGATCTCATCGAGGGGGCCGTGCAGCTTGCTCGCGGCAATGCCGAGCGTCTGGCGATCGCCAATGCCGAATTCCGCCAAAGTGACTGGTTCAGTGGCGTCATCGAGACCGGCTTTGCGCTGATTACCGCCAACCCCCCCTATCTGGCCGATGACGACCCGCATCTCGTGCTGGGCGATGTGCGCTTCGAACCGCGTTCTGCGCTGGTCGCGGAAAAGGCCGGCCTGGCAGATTTCCTGCATCTGATCGCGACGGCACCGCAGCATCTGGCCGCAGGTGGTCACCTGATGCTGGAGCATGGTCTCACCCAGGGCAATGAAGTGCGCGAGGCACTGCGTACCGGCGGTTTCATCGACGTCGAGACCCTGGAAGACCTGGGCGGGCGAGAACGCATCACGCTGGGCAAGCTGGCCTGATGCTCGCCGGGCACCGGTTAGCGGTGCCCGTGCGTGGTCCCCGCTGACATCTTCGCACTTGCTACCTCTGTAGTGCATTCCACCGTTTTCAGTGGAGTCTGCGTGGAATCCTCGTCACAGCACCGCCAGTGAAGGCGTATCCCCTGTTGGCCGGGTATGGTAGTAATGAACCTGCATGATTGGCATGGTCATCTGATAACCCCCTTGTTATCCGACGGCCTGACTGCACGGAAGCCAGGAACACGGATGATCCTGCTGCAAGTCACCCTGCTGGGAAAACTATTACAATGAAAGCAAAATCACGCTCTCTGGACCGCATCGACCTCAAGATTCTGCGTTGCCTGCAAGAGAATGCCCGTATCTCCTATGTCGACCTCGCCTCGGAAGTCGGCCTTTCCACCACGCCGTGCCTGGAGCGCGTCAAGCGCCTCGAGCGTGCCGGCGTCATCCGCGGTTACAAGGCGGTGCTCGACCCCAAGGCGCTCAAGGCCAATCTGTTGGTCTTCGTCGAGATCAGTCTCGAGACGCAGTCGCCGTCGGTGTTCGATGAATTCCGCCGCGCCGTCTCCAAGCTGCCGCAGATCCAGGAATGTCATCTGGTCTCCGGTCAGTTCGACTACATCCTCAAGTGCCGGATTCCGGAAATGTCCGCCTATCGTCAGCTGCTTGGCGATGTGGTGCTGACGCTGCCCGGCGTCAAGGAATCCAAGAGTTATGTGGTGATGGAAGAGGTCAAGGAGCAGTTCTCGCTGCATGTGCCCGATATCGAGGAACTGGATGCCAAGTAATGGCAAGCCCTGTTGGTGTCAGGCAGGGCGCGTGGCACCTCACTTCATTTACCGATAGGCGGCTTTTCTCCCATGCAAGATTCGCAATTGCTGCGTTACTCGCGCCAGATCCTGCTCCCCCAGGTCGACATCGCCGGGCAGCAACGCCTGTTGGCGGCGCGGGTCCTGGTGATCGGGGCGGGCGGCCTGGGCTGCCCGGCAGCGCTCTATCTGGCAGCCGCGGGCATCGGCACCCTGGTGGTGGCCGATGATGACCACGTCGAGCTGTCCAATCTGCAGCGTCAGATCGCCCATGGTGACGCCGACATCGATCAGCCCAAGGCGCAATCACTTGCCTCCTCACTGTTGAAGATCAATCCCGACATCGAGGTGATCGCGTTGTCCGAGCGGCTGCAGGGTAAGGCGTTGACCGAGCAGGTGACTGCCGCAGACGTGGTGCTCGATTGCACCGATCGCTTCAGCTCGCGCTTCCCGATCAACGCCGCCTGCGTGGCAGCGGGCACCCCGCTGGTGTCCGGCGCCGCGATACGCTTCTCCGGTCAGCTGGCAGTGTTTGATCGCCGTGAGCCACGGGCACCGTGTTATGGCTGCCTGTATCCGCCGGATGAGCTTGGCGATGAAGAACTGACCTGTGCCGAGAGTGGCGTCATCGCGCCGCTGGTCGGCATCATCGGCGCCTTTCAGGCGCTGGAAGCGCTCAAGCTGATCAGCGGTGCCGGCAGCGTGCATCGCGGCCTTGCCACCTTCGATGGCCTCAGTGGTGAATGGCGGCGCATGGGCCTCAAGCGCGACCCCGGCTGCCAGGTGTGTGGCAGTCGTGAGCCCGTATAGGCGGCAGTCAATTGCTGTTCGATAGAGCATGAAAAAGCCCCCAGCGTCGTGATGACGGTGGGGGCTTTTTCATTCAGCGACTGATGGACAGGCTCAGCTGAGGCTATCCAGCTTGTCTTTCAGCACCTTGTTGACCTGTTGCGGATTGGCGGTGCCGCGTGAGGCCTTCATCACCTGACCGACGAAGAAGCCGATCATCTTGCCACGCTTGTCCGGCTCGGCTTCCTGATACTGGGTCACCTGGGCCGGGTTGTCTGCGATCACCTGATCGACCACGGCTTCGATGGCACCGGTGTCGGTGACCTGCTTGAGGCCGCGTGACTCGATGATCTCGTCGGCGCTCTCGCCTTCGCCATCCCACAGTGCGGCGAACACCTGCTTGGCGGCCTTGCCGTTGATGGTCTCATCGACGATGCGCTTGATCAGGCCACCCAGCTGGGCCGCGGAGACCGGGCTGACGGTGATGTCGAGGTTTTCCTTGTTGAGACGACCGGCCAGCTCGCCCTGCACCCAGTTGGCGGCCTGCTTGGCGTCGCCGCAGACATCCTTCACTTCCTCGAAGAAGTCGGCCATCTCGCGGCTGGCGGACAGCACGCCGGCGTCATAGGCGGACAGGCCCAGTTCGCTTTCGAAACGTGCGCGCTTCTCGGCCGGCAGTTCCGGCAGGGTCTGGCGCAGGTGTTCGATGTAGGCCTCATCCACTTCTACCGGCAGCAGATCCGGGCACGGGAAGTAGCGGTAATCGTTGGCTTCTTCCTTGGTGCGCATGCTGCGCGTCTCGTCGGCGTCCGGGTCATACAGGCGGGTTTCCTGCACGACCTTGCCGCCGTCCTCGATCAGCTCGATCTGACGCTCCACCTCGAAGTGGATGGCGCGTTCGATGAAGCGGAAGGAGTTGACGTTCTTGATCTCCGCGCGGGTGCCGAAGGCTTCCTGACCCATGGGGCGCACCGAGACGTTGACGTCGCAACGCAGCGAGCCTTCGGCCATGTTGCCGTCCGAGATGCCCAGGTAGGTGACGATGGCGTGGATCGCTTTCACGTAGGCCACCGCTTCCTTGGCGGAACGCATGTCCGGCTCGGAGACGATTTCCAGCAGTGGTGTGCCGGCACGGTTGAGGTCGATGCCGGTCATGCCCTGGAAGTCTTCGTGCAGCGACTTGCCGGCATCTTCCTCGAGGTGGGCGTGATGGATGCGGATCGACTTGCGCGTGCCATCTTCCAGAAGGATCTCGAGCACACCCGGGCCGACGATGGGCTGATCCATCTGGCTGGTCTGGTAGCCCTTGGGCAGATCCGGATAGAAGTAGTTCTTGCGTTCGAACACCGAACGGCCGGCAACGGCGGCATTGACGGCGAGGCCGAAGCGCACGGCCATGGCCACGGCCTGCTCGTTGAGCACCGGCAGGGTGCCCGGCAGACCGAGGTCCACGGCGCTGGCCTGGGTGTTGGGCTCGGCACCGTAGGTGGTGGAAGAGCCGGAGAAGATCTTTGACTGGGTGGCGAGCTGAGCGTGAACCTCAAGCCCGATTACGACTTCCCATTGCATCAGGCTTGCTCCTGTCCGAATTCCGGGCGCTGGCGGTGCCAGTCGGTGATTTGCTGGAACTGGTGCGCGACGCCCAGCAGGGTCTGCTCACCGAAGTGCGGGCCGAGGATCTGCAGCCCCACCGGGCGCTTGCCTGCCAGGCCGGCCGGCACGCTGATGCCCGGAATGCCTGCCAGGTTGATGGCGATGGTGTAGAGATCCTGCAGGTACATGGACAGCGGGTCCTTGTGTGCGCCGAGATCGAACGCCGGGGTCGGTGCCGCCGGGCCCATCAGCACATCGACCTGATCGAAGGCATCGAGGAAGTCCTGGCGGATCAGGCGACGCACCTTCTGGGCCTTGATGTAGTAGGCATCGAAGAAGCCTTCGGACAGGGTGTGCGTGCCGATGATGATGCGACGCTTCACCTCGTCGCCGAAGCCTTCCTCGCGAGTGCGCTTGTAGAGGTCTTCCAGGTCCTGCGGGTCATTGCAGCGATGGCCGAAGCGCACGCCGTCATAACGCGACAGGTTGGAGGAGGCCTCGGCCGGCGCGATCACGTAGTAGGTCGGGATGGCCAGGTGGGTATGCGGCAGCGAGATTTCCTGCACGCTGGCACCGGCATCCTCGAAGACCTTGATCGCGGCACGCACGGAAGCTTCGACTTCCTCGGACAGGCCTTCGCCGAAGTATTCCTTCGGCAGGCCGATCTTCAGGCCCTTGAGGTTGTAGTCCAGTCCTTCGACGTAATCCGGCACGCCACGCACCACGCTGGTGGAGTCGCGCGGGTCTGCGCCGGCGATCACGTTCATCAGGCGCGCGCAGTCTTCGGCGGAGCGAGCCATCGGGCCGCCCTGATCGAGGCTGGAGGCGTAGGCGATCATGCCGTAACGCGAGACGCGACCGTAGGTCGGCTTGAGGCCGGTGATGCCACAGAAGGCGGCCGGCTGGCGGATGGAACCGCCGGTGTCGGTGCCCAGCGCGGCCGGTGCGAGGCCTGCGGCGACGGCGGCGGCACTGCCGCCGGAGCTGCCACCCGGTACGGCGGACAGATCCCACGGGTTCCTGACGGCACCGTAGTGGCTGTTCTCGTTCGAGGAGCCCATCGCGAACTCATCGAGGTTGGTCTTGCCGAGAATCACCACGCCCTCGGCCTTGAGCTTCTCGATCACGGTGGCGTCGTAGGGCGAGACGAAGTTGTCGAGCATCTTCGAGCCGCAGCTGGTGCGCACACCTTCGGTGCAGAAGATGTCCTTGATGGCCATCGGGACGCCGGTCAGCGCGGCGGCATTGCCGGCGGCACGGCGTGCATCGGCGGCATCCGCATCACGCAGCGCTTCTTTGCGGCACAGGGTAATGTAGCTGTTGAGCTCGCCATCGAGGCGTTCGATACGGGCCAGGAAGGCTTCCGTCAGCTCGCGACTGGTGTATTCGCCGGCCTCCAGGCCTTGCGCCAGCTCACTGAGCGTCTTGTCATGTAGTGCAATGGACGATGACATGTTCGATTCCATCAGTGCAGACGATGCGCCGGGCATCATCCGCAGAAATTCCGGGGCGGACGGGGCGTGCCGCGTGACGTGGTATCCGATGGCAGTCGGTCACGATGCGTGAGCGATCTGCCAGGCGAGATCACTCGACGACGCGCGGAACCAGATACAGACCCTGCTCTGTGGCCGGGGCCACCTGCTGAAAACGCTCGCGCTGATTCGATTCGGTGACTTCGTCCGCGCGCAGGCGTTGCGTGGCTTCCAGCGGGTGCGCCAGCGGTGCGACGCCGTCGGTATCGACCTGTTGCAGCTGGTCGACCATGGCGAGAATCCGGTCGAGATCCTCGACGTAGGCTTCGGCATCCTGCGAGGCAAGACCCAGGCGTGCGAGGTGAGCGGCACGCAGCACATCTGAATGTTCAAGGGCCATTGAAGTTTCCCTGTCTTGGCTTCGAGAGGCTTGAGGTGACGGCAGGAGTCAGAGACGACCACGCGAAATCAGACTGGCGCGACGAGCGCGAAAAGCCGAATTCGAAAATTGTGGTGTCCCGGCAAACCCGATGCCCGTTACCCTGTAAAACAGCGCGCTTTGCAGCGATGGAGCAATCTGTCGCCGAATGCGCCGTTACAGTGTGATTCGGCGTGAAATGTACCACATCTGCGTCGCTCTGGCAGGCGTGTCAGCTTGCCGCCATGGGGTGGCAATGGTACCGTTCGCGTCTGCACAGGGTTCCGGTCTGGACTAGGTGATCAACTTCCATGTTTAAACGTTTACGTGGGCTGTTCTCGAGCGATCTGTCGATCGATCTGGGTACTGCCAACACGCTTATTTATGTGCGCGGTCGCGGTATCGTGCTCGACGAGCCCTCAGTCGTGGCCATTCGCCAGTCCGGGAATGCCCGCAGTGTGGCGGCCGTCGGTGCCGATGCCAAGCGCATGCTGGGGCGCACCCCCGGCAATATCACGGCCATCCGACCGATGAAGGACGGCGTTATTGCCGACTTCACCGTTACCGAACAGATGCTCCAGCATTTCATCCGCAAGGTGCATCAGAGCACCTTCCTGACACCCAGCCCTCGTGTGCTGGTGTGCGTGCCGTGCATGTCGACCCAGGTCGAGCGTCGCGCCATCAAGGAATCGGCCGAAGGGGCCGGCGCGCGTGAGGTCTACCTGATCGAGGAGCCGATGGCTGCCGCGATCGGTGCGGGCCTGCCGGTGGAAGAGGCGATGGGCTCCATGGTGGTCGATATCGGTGGTGGTACCACTGAGATCGCCATCATCTCGCTCAACGGCGTGGTCTATTCCGAATCCGTGCGTATCGGCGGTGACCGCTTCGACGAAGCCATCACTTCCTATGTGCGTCGCCATTACGGCAGCCTGATCGGTGAGGCGACGGCCGAGCGCATCAAGGAAGAGATCGGTTGTGCCTACCCGGGTGGCGAGCTGCGCGAGATCGACGTGCGCGGCCGCAATCTGGCCGAGGGTATTCCGCGTTCCTTCACGCTCAACTCCCACGAGATTCTCGATGCGCTGCAGGAACCGCTGGCGGCCATCGTCTCGGTGGTCAAGAGCGCGCTCGAGCAGTCTCCGCCGGAGCTGGCTTCCGACATCGCCGAGCGTGGCCTGGTGCTGACCGGTGGTGGTGCGCTGCTGCGTGACATCGACAAGCTGATCGCGGAAGAGACGGGCCTGCCGGTGATCATCGCCGAAGACCCGCTGACCTGCGTGGCGCGCGGCGGTGGCAAGGCGCTGGAAATGATCGATCAGCACACCTTCGAGCTGCTGTCGAGCGATTGACCTCGTCCGGGGCCGGGCATGCTGTGTGCTGTACGGCTGGTCCCGGCCTGTCGGAGGACGTGCTATCAAACCCCTGTTCACGCGTGGCCCCGTGCCCGGCTACCGCATGCTGCTGTGCGCGGTGCTGTCACTCGCGCTGATGTTTGCCGAAGATCGCTTCAGCTGGATGGTCGATGTGCGCGCCAGCATGGCGACGCTGGTATCGCCCGTGCAGTGGGTCGTCAGCTTGCCGACGGAAGGCCTCAGCTGGGGCGCGCTGGTGTTTGCCGATCAGCAGGAGCTGGCCGACGAGAACCGCGCGCTGCGCGAACAGCTGCTCAATCTGTCCAGCCGTGTGCAACGCATGGCGAGCCTGACCTCCGAGAATACGCGCCTGCGCGAATTGCTCAATGCCGGGCAACGTAGCGACATCCCCTATATCACCTCCCAGTTGCTGACCCTCGATGCTGACCCGTTCTCCCACCGCATGGTGGTGGACCGCGGCGAGCAGGATGGCGTGCGCATCGGCTTGCCGGTACTCGATGCCTATGGTCTCGTCGGGCAGGTCATCTCCACGTCGGCCTACAACAGTCGAGTGCTGATGATCAGTGATGCCAGCCACGCCGTGCCGGTCGAGATCAATCGCAATGGCCTGCGCTTCATCGCCCAGGGCAGCGGCAAGATCGATCAGGTCGATGTGCTGCATGTGCCGGATACCGCCGACATTCGTGTCGGGGATCTGCTGGTGACTTCCGGGCTGGCGCTTCGCTTTCCGCGCGGCCTGCCGGTAGCACGTGTCACCGAGGTCTATCATGATCCCGGCAAGCCGTTCGCCCGCGTGAGTGCCGAGCCCATCGCGCAGCTGGAGCGATCGCGCAACTTCCTGATCCAGATGCCGCCGCCGGTGGATACCGACAACCTGTATGTCGATGACAGCCTCGATGAGTTGCCGCGTGACAACCTGGCGGCGCCCAGGCCCGAGGGTGGCGATGCCGCGCAAGGCTCTGCCGAGGATGCGGCAGACGCTCAGGCACCCACCGACGCTGCCGGGGAGGACAACTGATGGCCTTTCGTCCCCAGACCACCTTGCTGTGCTGGTTCTCTCTGCTGCTGGCGCTGTGTCTGCAGGTCATGCCATTGCCGGATGTGTGGCTGATCTGGCGGCCCCAGTGGCTGGGTCTGATGCTGGTCTACTGGTGCATCGTCTCGCCGCAGAGTGTCGGAGTCTTCCACGGCTTCCTGTTCGGGCTGGCGCTGGATGTCCTGCAGGGCGCACCGCTGGGGCACAACGCCCTGGTGCTGTCGCTGACGGCCTTCATGGGCGTGCTGCTCTATCAGCGTATTCGCGCCTATTCCCTGCTGCAGCAGGCGTTGCTGGTGATCGTGGTGCTGGGCATCGCACAGTTGCTGGATCAATGGCTGCGCAGCCTGTTCGGTGCCGGCCCGGTCAGCCTGTCGTTCCTACTCTCGGCGGTCATCGGCGGCGCGCTGTGGCCGTGGCTCTATACTCTGCTGCAGATGCTGCGTCGGCGGGTCGCGGCCTGAGTGCCACTCGCACATCGATAGCACTTACTCGCACATCGATAGCACTTCTTGTGAGCTTCCAAAAGCCGCCTACGGGCGGCTTTCTGGTACTTGTCAGCCATGTTTATCTTCACGAGGTCTTCCATGTCATCCGCTTCCAGGCCATCCACTTCCGATGCCGACAGCCCCGCTTCCTCGCTCTTTGCGAACTCTGGCGCCACGACGCAACGCAACGTGATGTCTCAGGGCGTTGCTCAACAGGGCTCTGATCAACAGGACGCTGCTGATCCGGGATTGATTCTGGCCTCGGGGTCGCCGCGTCGTCGTGACCTGCTGGCCAGTATCGGCATCCAATGTGAGGTGGCGCCGGTGGATATCGATGAGACGCCGCAGGCCAATGAGTCGCCGGAGCATTACGTGCTGCGTCTGGCGCGAGAGAAGTCGCAGGCCGGTTTCGCGGCTCTGGCGCAGCGGACGGCAGGTCGGACGGTGGGGCGGCGAGTGCTCGGCGCGGATACCGCGCTGGCACTGGATGGACGCATTCTCGGCAAGCCGCGCGACGAGTTGGACGCGCGCGAGATGCTGCTCAGTCTCTCGGGGCGCAGTCATCAGGTGCTCAGTGGTGTGGCGCTGTGTCATGGCGACGCCGGGCGCGACATGCGCTGCGAGAGCGAGCTGGTCGAGAGCCGCGTGACCTTTCGTACCATCACCCCGGAGGAGGCCGCGCGCTACTGGGCGACCGGTGAGCCCGCTGACAAGGCGGGTGGTTACGCCATCCAGGGGCTCGGCGCCGTCTTTGTCAGTCATCTCGAGGGCAGTTACAGCGCCGTGGTCGGGCTGCCGCTGCATGAGACCGCACAGCTCTTGAGCAAGGCGGGCGTTCAGCCGTGGCAACCGCTCTGACGGGCGATGTCCCACGCTGCATCAGTCGGGCGTCGAGTCAGCGCACCAGCGTCATCACGAAGACGATGGCTTGCGTGCGTGGCACAAAATACCCGTTGCAGGAAATCCTTAGTCGATAGATCACAGCCGGGGGCTCCCTAGCTATGTCATAATCGCAAGCAACGACTTTACAAGGACTTGCGCTATGAGCGGCGAGGTATTGATCAACCTGACACCGATGGAGACCCGCGTGGCGGTAGTCGAGAACGGTGTCCTGCAGGAAGCCTTCATCGAACGCAGCGGGCGACGCGGCATCGTCGGCAACATCTACCGTGGCAAGGTGGTGAGAGTATTGCCCGGCATGCAGGCGGCCTTCATCGATATCGGTCTCGAACGGGCGGCCTTCATCCATGCCCAGGAAGTCATGCCGGCGCATACGCCGCATGATGAGCAGCTCTCGATCCGCGAGCTGCTCAGCGAAGGCCAGCCACTGGTGGTGCAGGTCACCAAGGACCCCATCGGCACCAAGGGCGCCCGGCTGACCACGCATCTGTCGGTGCCGTCACGCTATCTGGTCTACATGCCGGACTCGCCGCATACCGGCGTGTCGCAGCGCATCGAGAGCGATGTCGAGCGTGACCGCCTCAAGGAGATGACCGAGCGCTGCCTCACGGAGCTTGATCCGGAGGCGCCCGGCGGCTTCATCCTGCGCACCGCCGCCGAGGGCATCAGCGAGGCGGAACTCAAACAGGACATGCATTTCCTGCTGCGCCTGTGGCGCAAGGTCAGTGAACGTCGCCTCACGGCTGCCGTGCCCAGCGTCATCTACGATGATCTGCCACTGTTCATGCGCACGCTGCGCGATGTGATGCGCGACGAGATCGAGCGCGTGCGCATCGATTCCCGCGAGAACTATCTGCGTCTCAAGGAATTCTCCAGCGAATTCATGCCGGACATGGAAGGGCGCATCGAGTATTACCCCGGCGAGCGACCGATCTTCGATCTGTTCAGTGTCGAGGATGAGCTGCACAAGGCGATGGGTCGCAAGGTGCAGCTCAAGAGTGGTGGCTATCTGGTGATCGACCAGACCGAGGCGATGACCACCATCGACGTCAACACCGGTGGTTTCGTTGGCCATCGCAACCTCGAAGAGACCATCTTCAAGACCAATCTCGAGGCGGCGACCGCCATCGCGCGCCAGCTGCGGCTGCGCAATCTCGGCGGCATCATCATCATCGACTTCATCGACATGGAAGAGACCGAGCACCAGCGCCAGGTGCTGCGGGTGCTCGAGAAGTCGCTGGAGCGTGATCACGCCAAGAACAAGATGACCGGTGTGACCGAGCTGGGTCTGGTGCAGCTGACGCGCAAGCGCACGCGAGAGAGTCTGGAGCAGGTACTGTGCGAGGCCTGTCCGACCTGTCAGGGGCGCGGCACCCTCAAGACGCCGGAGACGGTCTGCTACGAGATCTTCCGCGAGATCATGCGCGAAGAGCGAGCCTACAGCCCGGATACCTACATGGTGCTGGCCTCACAGAATGTGGTCGATCGACTGCTGGACGAGGAATCCGCGGCCGTGGCGGACCTCGAGAGCTTCATCGGCAAGACCATCCGTTTCCAGGTCGAGGCGCATTACACCCAGGAGCAGTACGATATTGTGCTCATGTGATCTGTCAGCCACCGTGCCTGCGATGAAGCCGGGAGTCGCGTTATCCACATCGTGAGTCTGTCCTGTTCGGAGAACCATCAGTGACCCGTTCTACCTCACCAGAGGCGGTGCAGGAGGGCGTCGACGACACCCCGTCTTCGCCCGCTGCGGCGCCAGCGCCACCCTCGCGTGGGCGGCGCTGGGCGCGCGGGCTGCTGATGGCGCTCGCGGTACTGCTGGCGTTGCTGGCCATCCTGATCGGGGGCCTGCGCTGGTGGTTGACCACGCTGGATTCGCGCAGTGAGTCCATCAGTGACTTCATTGCCACCCAGACCCACTCCAATGTTGGGATGTCATCGCTTGAGGGCCGAATGGATCACCTTGATCCGGCCATCAAGCTGTCCGGTCTGAACCTCTTTCGTCCCGACGAGATGCAGGCGGCGCCACTGTTGAGCGTGTCCCATCTGGAAACCCGTCTCGATGTGCTCTCCTCCCTGCGCCATCTGGCGCCTGTCTTTGATCGCGCCACCGCCACCGGCGTCATCGTGCACCTGTACCAGCGTGAAGATGGCAGCTGGGGCTGGCCGGGGCCGCCGCGTCCTCCCGAAGCGCTCGAACCCGAAGGGCAGGTGAGCCTTGCGCAGACGGAGCAGGGGCTGGCGCTGCTGGCGCGTCAACGAGTGCGGCTCGAGGATGTGCGTCTGGTGCTGCATGGTCGCAACGATACCCTCAACCTGAATGCCGCCGAACTGTTGCTGTCGGGAGAAGGAGACCGCGCGCATCTGGAAGGCCAGTTGCGGGTCGGGGAATCGCCTCAGGCCGGAGTCAGCGCCGTACTGGAAGTGCTGCCGGGAGACGACGGCCTCGCCGACTACTCGGCCCAGCTGCAGGTGGAGCTGGACGCCGGTGCGCTGGCGAGTGTCGGTCGCCTGATGGGCGAACGCGACAGCCTGATGCTGCGCGACGCCGATGGCAACGCGACGCTGTGGGCGCGCTGGCGTGACGCGCGGCTGGAAGATGCTCGCCTGCGTCTCGATCTCAATCGTCTGACGCTGGATCACCATGGCGCCCAGCTGGCGCTCAAGGACATTCATGCACGTGGCCAGTGGTTGCGTGACCTGGCGGGCAGTGATCGCTGGCAGGCCTGGCTCAATCAGATCTCGGTCGGCGCCACGCAACTCGATGACGCCCCGGCGGCCGGCGCCCCGGTGGCAGGCAGTGACGGCCAGACGCCGCAAGCGGCGTCATCGCCAGAAGCCTCCACGGCGCTTGCCAGCCTGCCCGAGCGTATATCGCTGTCGGGGGATCTCGCCGATGGCAGCGTGTCGCTGGTCACCAGCAGTTTCGATCTGGAAAAGGTGGCGCGCTGGCGCAATGTGCTGGCGCTCGGCGAGCTTGGGGATGTGCTCGAGTCTCTCGATCCGCGTGGCACGGCCAACGGCCTCTCCCTGTCGCTGGCCGGGATCGGGCTCGATACCCCGCTGACCATGACGCTGGCGCTGGGCCTGACCGGAGCAGAGGTGGAACCCTGGCAGGGCGCCCCGGGACTCGGCCCCCTGGCGGCCTGGGTCACCGCGCAGAGTCTTGAGGAGGGCGGCATCGCGAGCCGGATCGCGTTTCGTGGCGACCCGGGCATGCGCTTCCACTTCCCCGAAGTCTTCGGCGACGGCTGGCAGCTCGAGGCCGCCGACGGAGTGGTCGAGGTCAAGGTCGATGACAGTGGCAGCAGCGTCACGGGGCATGACCTGCATATCCAGCGCGCCGGCGCCGATGTGACGGGCGGCTTCGGCCTGCAGATTCCCGCTCAGGATCATGACCGCTTCCAGCTGGATCTCGAGATGCGCGACGTGAATGCCCGCAGCATTCCGCTGGCCTCCTGGTTGCCGATGAAGGTGCTGGACCCGGCGTTGAGCGAGTGGTTGACGCGCGATGTCGCGGGGCAGGTCCCCGAGGGTAGCCTGCATCTCACCCAGGTGTGGGATGACGACAATGGCGAGGGTGGCTATGGTCCCGGCGATTCGCTGGACCTTGAGCTGGCCATCGAGGACGGGCGACTCGGTTACGCCGAGGGCTGGCCTGCGCTGGAGGGCGTGAAGGGCAACCTCGCGCTGCACGACAATGCACTGAGTGCCACGGTCGCGGCGGCGCACTCTCAGCCTGCCACGGCGCTGGGCGGTGCAGCACCTCTGTCGGTGCGTCAGGCCGATGTCGACATGCAGGACAATACCTTGAGTATCCAGGGGGATGTGACCGGCAGCGTCGAGGCGCTGTTCGATCTGCTCTCGCATGCGCCGCTCGAGGATACCGCTGCGTTGCTCGCCGAATGGCAGGGCAAGGGCTCGGTGGATGCGTCCATGGATATTCGCGTGCCCCTGGAGGACGCCGAGCAGGCGCGCATCACGGCGGCGGGCAAGGTCGGCGAGCGCCAGGCGGCGACGCTGGCCTTCCCGGGGCCGGGCATCGAGGTTGATGACATTCGCGGGCCGCTCGACTTCGTGCATGACCCCTCTCGTCCCGAGGGGCGCCGTGAGCAGCTGACCGGCAACCTCTCCGGCAAGCTGTTCGGCGGTGCGGTCAAGGCGGCGCTCAACATCGGGCAGGAAGATTCAAGCAGCAAGGGCGCGATCACCTTCGATGGCAAGGCGCCATTGGCACCGGTGCTTGGCTGGCTGGGCGCGCCCGAGCACCTGATCGGCGATGCCGCCGAGAACACTCGGGCAGCCTTGCAGGACGGCGAGACGCCGCGTGCGCTGGGCGGCGAGTTCAACTACCAGGCGCGCCTGATGCTGCCCGATGACGGCGCCACTCTGGCGCTCTCGAGTGACCTCAAGGGAGTGGCCATCAATCTGCCGGCACCCTTTGGCAAGACGCGAGAGGAGGCGGCCCCACTGGCGGTGGATATCGGTCTCGCGGAGGGTGGCGGTGATGTGCGACTCGACAATCGCGCCCGGGCACGCTGGAAAGGCGGCAATACGCGTGATGATGGCAGCACGGTGCCGATGACGGGGCAGTTGTGGCTGGAGCGTTGGCCGAGCGACCCGCAGTGGCCCACCCAGACCGGCTGGGACATCGCCTGGCGCACTCCGACCCTTGCCCCTGAGCTCTGGAAGCCGTGGGCGGGAGCGCTCTCCGGTGAAGGTGGCGCGAGTGGAGAGGGCAGCGCGAGTGGAGAGGGCAGCGACGCTGAGCAGAGCGATCCCCTGCGTGCCTTGTCACGCCTGCGCGTTGCCACTGATTGTCTGATGATCCAGTCCCGGTGTACGGGGCCGATGACGCTGGAGGCCGCGCCGCGCCAGAGCTCGCAGCAGCAAGGGCTGGGGCTGGCCGCGACGCTGGATGGTCAGCTCGCCAGTGGTGAGCTGGTGTGGCAGTCAGGTGCCGCGCGACCGCTGATTCTGGACCTGGACACTCTGAATCTCGACGCCCTGTGGCCCGCGGATGCCGAGCAGGAGACGCAGACCGCCAGTGTGCCAGGCAACTTTACCGAGGCTATCGATGTCGGCATCGAGCCGACGCCGTATCCCGCCGAGCTTGCCGACCTGCCCGCGGGCAGTCTGCGTCTGGCACACCTCATCTGGCGCGATCAGCAGCTGGGGCCGATCAGTGCCGACTGGACCGCCGACAGCCAGCAGCTGGTGGTGTTGCCGCTCTCCATCACGCTGGGCAGGATCACCGCAGTGGGCAACATCACCTGGGAAGATGCCGGCGCCAACAGTCTGACGCGCGCTCGCCTGTCCGCCGATGGCAGTGACCTGGGCGGGTTGCTCGAGCGTCTCTCCCAGCCCCGCGGCATCGAGGCGGACCGCGCCCGGGCCGAGGTCAAGCTGGCCTGGCCCGGTGCGCCGCAGGACTTTGCCCTGTCACGCTCCAATGGTCGCGTCGAGATCAAGCTGGATGACGGACGCTTCCTGAATCTGGGCTCGACCTCCGCCCGCCTGCTGGGCTTGGTCAATGTGGATAACCTGCTGCGCCGCCTGTCGCTGGACTTCTCTGACGTCACCGACAAGGGGACGGCCTTCGACAAGGTGCGCGGCGCAGCGACGCTCTTCGATGGGCGGCTGGAAAGCGATGGCTCCTTGCGTATCGAGGCGCCGTCCACCACCGTGACACTCAACGGGCAGGTCGATCTGCTTCGCGGTACCCTTGATCAACGCATGGCCATCACGGTACCGGTCAGCCAGAACCTTCCGCTGGCCGCCGTGCTGGCAGGCGCACCCGCCGTGGGCGGGGCGCTGTTCGTGGCCGACAAGATCTTCGGCCGCTTCATCGACAAGGTGACGCAAATTCACTATCGGGTATCAGGCCCCTGGGGCGACCCGAACATTACTCTGGAAAGTGCCGAATGACGCAAAATGCGAGTTCCGGTCGCGTGCTCGACGATGCCGCGGCCCTGTTGCTGACCCCGGGCGGGCTCAGCCTGGATGATCTGGATGCTGGCCTGGCACATGCCATGGGCCCGGGCACAGACTATGCCGATCTCTACTTCCAGCGTATCTGGCAGGAGAGCTGGGTGCTGGAAGACGGCGTCGTCAAGGACGCCAGCTACAACATCGATGGTGGTGTGGGCGTACGCTCACTGGCGGGGGAGAAGACCGGCTTCGCATACTCCAATCAGATCGATGCCGCCGCGCTTGCCGACACTGGCCGTACTGCGGCGGGTATCTCGCGCAGCGGCAGCAGCGGTACGGTCGCAAGCTCGATCATCACCCAGGCTCCGTCCTTCTATGCGGGCATCGACCCGTTGAATGGCCTGAGCGCCGAGGACAAGGTCGCGATGCTCAAGGAAGCGGACCGCATCGCGCGCAGCCTCGACCCCTCCATCAGTCAGGTGTCGGCCTCGCTGTCGGCGCTTTACGAAGTGGTGATGGTGCGTGCCAGCGATGGCACCCTCGCCGCGGACCTGCGTCCGCTGGTGCGTTTCAACATCAGCGTGATCGCGGTGCGCAATGGCCGTCGCGAGCGTGGCAGTGCCGGTGGCGGTGGCCGTTTCCCGGTGACTCGTCTGCGCGATGAAAATGTCGCCGAGCGTTACGCGCGTGAAGCCGTGCGTCAGGCGCTGGTCAATCTCGAGGCCATCGATGCACCGGCCGGTCAGATGCCGGTGGTGCTGGGCAATGGCTGGCCGGGCGTGCTGCTGCACGAGGCGGTCGGTCATGGTCTGGAGGGTGACTTCAACCGCAAGGGCAGCTCTGCCTTTTCGGGCCGCATGGGCGAACAGGTCGCGGCACGCGGCGTCACCGTGGTCGATGACGCGACCCTGGCCGATCGCCGTGGCTCGCTGTCCGTCGATGACGAAGGCACCCCGGGGCAGTACACGCCGCTGATCGAGGACGGCATCCTCACCGGCTACATGCAGGACAAGCTGAATGCTCGCCTGATGGGCATGGCGCCGACGGGCAACGCGCGTCGCGAGTCCTTCGCCCATCTGCCGATGCCGCGCATGACCAATACCTACATGCTGGGTGGCGATCGCGATCCGCAGGAGATCATCAAGAGCGTCAAGCGTGGCCTCTACGCGGTCAGCTTCGGCGGCGGTCAGGTGGATATCACCTCCGGGCGCTTCGTGTTCTCGGCCAGTGAGGCCTACCTGATCGAGGACGGCAAGGTGACCACGCCGGTCAAGGGTGCGACCCTGATCGGCAATGGCCCGGAAGCGATGGGGCGCGTCTCGATGATCGGCAACGATCTCGAGCTGGATACCGGGGTCGGCGTGTGTGGCAAGGACGGCCAGTCCGTGCCCGTCGGTGTCGGCCAGCCGACCCTGAAGCTCGACGAATTGACGGTGGGAGGCACCCAGTCGTGAGCCGATGAGGCTGAACGACAGGGAGCAGATATGACGACGCCGCCGTGGCAGGGCCGCAGCGGCGTCGATGAAGCGGGAAATGCCAGAATCAGAGATCGAGTTCGGCACGCAGCAGCTTGAAGAGCTTCTTGGCGCTGTTGGGCTGCTTGCCGGCATCACGTTCGGCACGTGAGTTGCGGATCAGCTGACGCAGTGCCTGGCGGTCCACCTCGGGGTAGTCCTCGACGAAGATCACGAAGGCTTCGTCATCCTCGATCAGGCGGTCACGCCAGCGCTCCAGGCGCTGGAAGGAGGCATCACGACGGATGCTCTGCTGTTCCATGCTCTGGAAGACGGCGTTGATAGCCTCGAGGTCTTCCTTGCGCATCAGCTTGCCGACGTACTGCATGTGACGACGCAGGCCCTCGTGACTGCGAATGCGGCCGCATTCATCGATGGCGGCCAGCATGTCATCGGAGAGCGGGAACTTGGCGCGCTGCCCGGCCGGCATGTCGATGATCTTCTTGCCCAGCGCCTGAAGTTCGATCATTTCACGCTTCATCTGGGATTTGCTGGGACGCTCGACGAGCTCCTCAGGTCTTTCTTTACGCATGCCAATTCCAACGAGTCGGGGAAATTTGCGGCAGTATAGCATTGCCAGCGCCCCGTCTCCTCAGAAGGAGAACAACATGAGCCAGGCCTTTGATGCCGTTGCTCAGCAACAACTGCTCGAGCGTCGCGTCAGCGAAGCTCTCGAGCTTGCCCGCAGCCTGGGTGCCGACGCCTGTGAGGTCGGTGCCAGCGTCGATCAGGGCGTCAGCATCTCGGTGCGTGACGGCGAAGTCGAGACGGTCGAACTGTCGCGTGACCAGGGCATCGGCGTGACCGTCTATCTCGGCAACCGCAAGGGCAGTGCGACATCTTCCGATGCCGGCAGCGATTCGATTCGTGCCGCGGTCGAGAAGGCGGTCTCCATCGCGCACTATACCGGCGAAGACAGCTTTGCCGGTCTGGCGCCGGCCGAGCTGATGGCCACCGACTTCCCTGATCTCAAGGCGCATCATCCCTGGGCGATCAGCGTCGATGAAGCGACCGACCTGGCACTGGCCTGTGAGCGTGCCGGGCTGGAAGTGGAAGGCATCGCGCAGTCCGAAGGCGCCAGCTTCTCCAGTGGCGAAGGCGTGCAGGTCTATGGCAACAGCCATGGGTTCCTGGCCAGCCAGTGCGGCAGTCGTCACTCGATGTCATGCATGCTGATCGCCAAGGATGCACAGGGCATGCAGCGTGACTATGACTACACCAGCGTGCGCAATCCGGCAGACCTGCGTTCCCCCGAGTCGGTGGGGCGTGAAGCCGCTCGCCGCACGCTTGCGCGTCTGAATGCGCGCAAGGTGGCGACGGGTCGCATGCCGGTGATGTTCGACCCGCAGATGTCGGCTGGATTGATCGGTCACTACCTGTCTGCCATCGCCGGCGGCTCGCTGTATCGTGAGTCCAGCTTCCTGTGCGATAGCCTGGGTCAGCCGCTGTTCCCCGACTGGTTCACGCTGGGCGAGAAGCCGCGGGAAGTCGGTGGCATGTCCAGCGCCGCCTTCGACAATGATGGCGTCGCGACGCGTGACAATGTCTACTTTGCCGACGGCAAGGTGCAGAGCTACATGCTGAGCGCCTACAGTGCCCGTCGCCTGAACATGCAGACCACCGGCAACGCCGGCGGCGCGCGCAACGTGCGCATCACCGCGCCGCTGACCTCGCTCGATGAGATGCTCAAGCAGATGGGTACCGGCGTGCTGGTGACCGAGTTGATGGGCCAGGGCGTCAACGGCGTCACGGGTGACTATTCACGCGGTGCCTCCGGTTTCTGGGTCGAGAACGGGGAGATCCAGCATGCGGTCGAGGAATTCACCATTGCCGGCAATCTGCGCGACATGGCGGCCAATCTGCTGGCGGTAGGCGATGATGTCGATACGCGTGGCAGCATCCACAGCGGTAGCTGGCTGATCGATGGCATGACCGTCGCGGGCATGTCCGAAGGCGAAGACGGTGAGCTGGAAGGCTGATCACTGACGCTTCTGTCTCGTGTGACAGGCGAAAAACAACACGGCCGCTCCCGAGGGGGCGGCCGTGTTGTTTCTGGTGTAGTCACTAACCGCGTCGGGCGTTACAGATAGAGCCAGGTCGCCAGCCCCAGGAAGGCCATGAAGCCGATCACGTCGGTCACGGTGGTCAATATCACGCTGCCGGAAAGAGCAGGGTCGATATTGAGCTTCTTGAGCAGTACCGGCAACAGTGTGCCCGTCACGGCGGCGATCAACAGGTTGATCATGATCGCGGCGCCGATGATCGCCCCCAGCTGGACATCCCCGAACCATACGATGGCGATGCCTGCCACCACCACGGCCCATAACAGGCCGTTGAGTCCCGCGACGATGACTTCGCGCTTGAGTAGCCAGCTGACATTGCCACTCTTGACGTGCCCCAGCGCGATACCACGGATCAGGACGGTGAGTGCCTGAGAGCCCGCGATGCCGCCCATGCTGGCGACAATGGGCATCAGCACGGCCAGCGCGGTGATCTTCTCGATAGTGCCTTCGAACATGCCGATCACGGCGGAGGCCATGAAGGCGGTCAGCAGGTTGATACCGAGCCAGACGGCGCGGCGCCACGAGGTCCGTATCACGGGAGAGAAGGTGTCTTCGTCCTCATCCATCCCCGCCATCGACATCACCTGGTGCTCGGCGTCGCCACGGATGACGTCGACCACGTCATCGATGGTGATGCGACCCAGCAGGTTGCCATCGCCGCCGACCACGGGCGCCGAGATCAGGTCGTGCTTCTCGAACAGCGAAGCGACTTCGTTCTCCGGCATCAGGGCCGGGATCACCACGCTGTCGGTGTCCATCACTTCGCGCACCGTGACGCCGGGGTCCGAGACCAGCAGGCGGTTGATGGGCAGCGCACCGATGAATTCATCGCGTCGTGAGACGACCAGCAGGGTATCGGTGGAGTCGGGCAGGCGCTCGTGGCGGCGAATGTAGCGCAGCACCACGTCCAGGGTGATGTCCGGACGAATGGTGATGGTGTCCGTGTTCATCAGGCCGCCGGCGGTATCCTCCGGGAAGGACAGTACCGTTTCGACGCGCAGGCGCTCCTGCGCCTCCATGGAGTCGAGGACTTCGAGAATCACCGTATTCGGCAGGCGCTGCAGGATGTCGGCGACATCATCCGGCTCCAGGTTCTCGGTGGCGGCGAGAACGTCGACGGCGTCCATATCCTTGAGGAAGTCGGTCTGGATGTCTTCGCCAAGGTATTGGAGGACATCGCCCTGCAGCTCGGCATCGACCAGCTCCCAGAGCAGATTACGCTCCTTGGGGGGCGAGGATTCCAGCAGGTGGGCCACGTCCACCGGCGCGAGGCCGCGATTGAGCATGCGTCTTGCCTGTTCCAGCTCGCCGCTTTCCAGCGCCTGTGACAGGCGATCAAGTCTTGGCTTGAGTTTACGAGACGTCTTGCTCATCTGTCGGCTTCCCCTGTCGACATGAAGGACAGTGCTGATTCTACCATTGGCGTAGGGGGGCGCGTCGACAAAAGAAAACAGTGTTTCTTATCAAAAGAACAATCCACGTTCCGTCACTGGCGCAAAAGCAGCGTTGCATGGCTGCCAAGGCAAGGATAGGTGCAGGGCCAAGGATAAGGGTAGGCGTGAGGGCAGGTGCAAGAACAGGCGCGAGACGCCCTGCGTAAACAGTGATGGAGCTGCCCAGGGGGCGCTGCGCGAGGGGGCTGACCGAAAAGGGAGCGGGCCGAAAGGAAGGCTGTGCGCAAAGGGCGAAAGGGGCAGGGAGGCAAGCGCCAGAAGAACGTGTCGCAATGCACATCCCTGATGTACAGCGCTAATGCATGGCGCAAATGTACAGCGCTGTCAGTGGCGGTTATTCGTCTTCCTCGAAACGCGCCTCGAACAGCGCCTCGATGGCCAGCATCGCCTCATCGGCCTGTTCGCCCTCGACATCGATCAACAGCGTGGTGCCGCAGGGTGCGGCAAGCATCAGCAATGCCATGACATTGGCTGCATTGGCGCGTCGCTCGCCATGGCTGACCATCACCGTTGCGCAATAGGGCGCACAGCAATTGACCAGCTTGGTGGCTGCGCGGGCGTGCAGCCCGCGGCGGTTGGTCAGCGTCAGCTCACGAGAGGGCATCGCGATGCTCCTGCTGATCACTTGTCTCACCTGGGTTGCTCAGCGCGGTATGAATGCCCAGCTCGCGGTGACGCAGGCGCACCTCAGGCAGGCGCTCGGCAAAGTAGCTCGCCAGCTGCTCGCACAGGTAGACGCTGCGATGCTGGCCGCCGGTACAGCCCACGGACACCGTCAGGTAGCTGCGGTTGCTGTCCTGATAGGCGGGCAGCCAGCGTTCCAGCCAGCCGGCGATATCGTCATGCATCGCCTGGACGGTGGGGTAGCGCTGCAGGAATTCGGCCACGCTGTCATCGCGACCGGTATCGCCGCGCAGATTGATGTCCCAGTACGGGTTGGGCAGGCAGCGGGCATCGAACACCATGTCGGCGTCGGTCGGCACGCCATGCTTGAAGCCGAAGGATTCAAAGGTCAGCGTCAGGTGGCGAGAGCTGTGCTGGGCGACCTGCTCGGTGATCCGCGAGCGCAGGTCGTGCACGCTCAGGTTGGTCGAGTCGATGACCAGATCGGCCTTCTGGCGAATCGGGGCGAGCGTCTTCTGCTCGATCTCGATGGCCTCGGCCAGGGTGTGGTCGTTGTCGCGCGTCAGAGGGTGACGACGCCGGGTCGCCGAGTAGCGTTCCAGCAGCACTCGCGAATCGGTGGTCAGGTAGACGACCTGCACGTCCATGCCACTCTGGCGGACGTTGTCGAGCAATTCGGGGAAGCGGGTCAAGGCTTCCGGCAGGTTGCGGGCATCGATGGAGACCGCGATACGTCGGCGTGCCGGGCTGTCCTGTTCGAGCTGATCGACCAGTGGCGCCAGCAGCATGCCGGGCAGATTGTCGATGGCATAGTAGCCAATGTCTTCCAGCGCCTGGAGAGCGATGGATTTCCCGGAGCCGGAGCGGCCGCTGATGATCACGATCTTCATGAAGTGCTCTCCAAGGGCGAGGTCAACGTCGAAAGAATGCAGGGGTGGGGCAGAAGGTTGCCCGCTATCAGTGCGCTGTACGTCGGCCGATGGGAGGCCAGCAAGACGAAAGCCCGGACGATGTCCGGGCCTGTGATTCAGCGCGCCGGTAATTCGGCGATGGCTTGGGTCAATGCCTCAAAGAGTGCACGCTGGCTGTCTGCCTGGCGCAGGGCCGAGCGATTGGTCGGGGAATTGAGCAATTCCGCGACCTGCCCGAGCAGCGTCAGATGGGTCTCGTCCGCTTCCTCAGGCACCAGCAGCACGAACAGCAGATCGATGGGTTCTCCGTCGATGGCATCGAAGTCGATGGGTTCACCGAGCTTCAGAAACGCAGCGATTGGTGTCTTGCAATGCGGGCTGCGTGCATGGGGCACGGCCACACCGTGGCCGATGCCGGTCGACCCCAGTCTCTCGCGCCCGATCAGGCGCGAGAAGACTTCCTGGCTATCCAGGCTGGGAATGTTCTGTGCGATGAAGGTGCTGAAGAATTCAAGCACCCGCTTCTTGCTCCCCCCGGGGACACCGTAAAGGGTGCGCTCGGGGGGAAGGATCTGATCAAGTGTCATGGCTGAAGGTCAACGGGTCCCGGTGCCCTGAGCACGAGCCTGGGACTTTTCCTTGTGTTTGACCAGCTGGCGATCCAGCTTGTCGGCGAGCGCGTCGATGGCAGCGTACATGTTGGGGTCTTCTGCCAGGGCGTGGAGGTCAGCGCCTGCTGCGTGCAAGGTGCAGGCAGCCTGCTGGCGCTCCTTCTCGATCGACAGTGTCACCTGAACATTGGTGATGTTGTCGTAATGCCGTTCGAGGCGAGCGAGCTTCTCGTTGACGTAATCGCGGAGAGGATCGGTAAGTTCCACATGATGCCCGGTGATATTCACTTGCATGGACACGCTCCTTTATCCAGCGGGTTGCCATTCAATTGTAACCCTTTTTGACTACGAGCAAACCCTGATCGGACGCTCTGCAACAGGCTTGACGACCACCGTCTGGCGATGTTTTCGCGCCCTTGCCAGCGGCATCAGATGTCGTGAGCGTCTGTACCGACAATGCCCAAGCTTTGCGCAAAGATCAACGCTGCGCTGCATCGTGGCTCAGTGCTTGTCTTCAACTCAGTGAGGGGTAACGGAATGGACTTCAAGGTCACGCTTGAAGGGTGGTGCATGAAAGGCGCGCAAGAAGGCGGGTTTTCGTCGCCAATCCCTGCATGTACGCCGCCTTTCAGGCGCTTGGGTTGCGTGGAGCAAGCGGCGTGCCGGAAGGATCACCGAGTGACATCCCGGTGCAATACGGCTAAAAGTGACTTTAAAAACATGCGATTGACGGTAAATGATGCAGCCGGAATGATGGATTTTTGCCATCATCCTGCGCGCCATGATGGGCCATTGACGAGCGGTTGACGGAATGACAGGGCGCGCGCCAGGCGCGCCGGTGTCAGTAATGTCAGAGGCTGGTGAGAGAGAAAACCAGTGTTTGAGGTTGGCGGCAACGGCCATGATAGGAGGGAGACCAGGCGCATGGCAGCCGCAGGTGACGCATCAGGCCAGACGCTTGCGCTCGCTGGAGGATGGGATGCCCATCGCTTCGCGATACTTGGCCACGGTACGGCGTGCGACCTCGATGCCATCGCTGGCGAGCAGATCGACCAGGCGTGAGTCGGAGAGAGGCTTGCGAGCCGGTTCTTCCGCAATCAGCTTGCGGATGCGGGCACGAATGGCGGTGCTTGAGTGGGCGTCGCCACTGCCGCTGCCACCGACCTGGCTCGAGAAGAAGAACTTGAGCTCGAAGACGCCGCGCGGGGTGTGGATGTATTTCTGGGTCGTGACCCGCGAGATGGTCGATTCGTGCATCTCGACCACTTCGGCGATGTTGGCCAGAATCAGTGGCTTCATGCCTTCCTCGCCTTGCTCGAGGAAGTCGATCTGGCGCGCCATGATCTCGCGGCCGACCTTGAGCAGGGTGTCATTGCGTGATGACAGGCTCTTCATCAGCCAGCGCGCTTCCTGCAGGTTGTCCTTGAGGAAGGTGTTGTCGGCGGACTTGTCGGCACGCTTGATCAGTGCGGCGTATTCCGGCTGGATGCGCAGCTTGGGCAGCGCTTCCGGGTTGAGCTCGACCTGCCAGCCGTGGCGGGTATGACGCACCAGTAGATCAGGGATCACGTAATCGCTGGCGGGCTCGCCCCAGGCGGATGCCGGACGCGGATCGAGCGCGCGCACCAGGCGGATGACGTGATCCAGCTCGTCATCGTCAAGGCTCAGTCGGCGCTTGAGCAGCTTGCGATCATCGTTGCCCAGTGCCTCGAGGAATTGACGTACCAGGCGACGCGCCTGCGCCAGCAGCGGCAGATCATCCGGCAGCAGCGCCAGTTGCAGCAGCAGGCACTCGCGCAGGTCGCGGGCGAAGACGCCGGTCGGGTCGAACTGCTGCAGACGCAGCAGTACCTGCTCGAGCTCGGAGGCCTTGAGGCCGGGCAGGCCCTGGCCGCGCAGACCATCGACCAGCTCATCGAGTGACAGGCTCAGGTAACCGGCACCGTCGACGGCATCGATCAGGCTCTCCGCCATCTGGCGTTCACGGCCATCGAGGTCGGTCATCGCCAGCTGCCAGCGCAGGTGGTCCTGCAGGCTCTCGACGCTGGTATTGCGATCGAAGTCCGGCCCTTCTTCGCTCCCGCTGCCACTGCCGGAGCTGGTCAGGCTACCGGCGTGGTCCTGGTAGAGGTCCGACCAGTCACTGTCGAGAGGGTATGCCTCGGGAATCTCGCTCGAGGAGTCGGCAGTGGAGATCTCGCTCGTATCCTGTGTCTCGATGACATCCAGCGACTCGTAGTCCTCGTCGAGCTCCAACATGGGGTTGGACTCGAGGGCTTGCTGAATCTCCTGACGCAGGTCGAGCGTCGACAGCTGCAGCAGCTGGATCGCTTGCTGAAGCTGCGGCGTCATGGTCAGCGAGGTGCCGAGGCGGAGTTGCAGGGTGGGTTTCATGGAGTCAGTCAATTCACGGCAAAGGAACGTGCTTACTACGCTATACCGTGACTCGGGCCACTGACAAGTGGTTGCAGTGAATATTCAAGCAACTTGCATGCCATGTTTACACCAAGGTGGTATGGACGTCATGCATGCGCCTGATGTCAGACATGAAAAAGCCGCTACGCGATAAAATCACGCAGCGGCTTATGAAGCTTTCGCCGTGGGAGGGCTCAGCGCATCCGCTGGCCCTAGAGCGTGAACTCGTGGCCCAGGTAGACGTCGCGTACCTGCTGGTTGGCCAGGATGGAGTCCGCGTCACCGTGAGCGATGATCTGACCATCGCCGACGATATAGGCGGTGTCACAGATATCGAGTGTCTCGCGCACGTTGTGGTCGGTGATCAGCACGCCGATGCCACGGTCACGCAGTTGACGCACGATGCTCTTGATCTCGCCCACCGAGATGGGGTCGACGCCGGCGAAGGGCTCATCGAGCAGTACGAAGTCCGGCTCGGTGGCCAGTGCGCGGGCAATCTCGACCCGACGACGCTCCCCGCCGGACAGGCTCATGCCGGCACTGGCACGAATATGCGTGATGCTGAATTCCTCGAGCAACTCTTCAAGACGTGCCTTGCGGCCATTGCGATCCAGATCCTTGCGGGTTTCCAGAATCGCCATGATGTTGTCGGCCACCGACAGCTTGCGGAAGATCGACGCCTCCTGCGGCAGATAACCGATGCCGGCGCGTGCGCGTTGATGCATGGCGGCAGCGGAAAGGTCCTTGTCGTCGATGGAGACGTTGCCGGCATCGGCGCGCACCAGCCCGACGATCATGTAGAACGAGGTCGTCTTGCCGGCGCCGTTGGGGCCCAGCAGGCCGACGATGTCACCCTGACGGATCTCAAGCGAGATGTCCTTGACCACCTTGCGGCCCTTGTAGGCCTTGGCCAGATGGCGAGCGCTCAGCGTACGCGGGGTAGCAGCAGTCATGACTCAGTTTTCCTTGCTGGCATTGGCGCCGCGCGGCGTCAAAGTCATGTGTACGCGACCGCCTTCGGTCTGCTGTGCCGTCTTGCTGTTGTTGGCGTTCACCTGGCGCTTGTCGAGGAAATACTCCACGTAGCCGCCTTCGAAGGTGTCATCGCCTTTCTCGAGACGCGCATTGCCGACCAGCTCCACGCGGCGCTCCAGCGCATGATAGCGGATGGTGTCGGCCCAGCCCTTGACCAGCTTCTCGTCGGGTGCGGGTTGCTGTTCCAGGTAGGCACGCTTGCCGGTGGCCTTGACCAGCGAGATCTCGCCGCTGCCGGCGCGGCTGATATCGACGCGGCTGGCATCGAGCTTCATGCTGCCCTGGCGCATCTCCACCTGGCCGGTGTAGGTGGCTGTGCCGGCCTTGTCATCGAGAGACAGGGCGTCCGCGGCGATGTTGATCGGCTGGCTGGCATCACTGTCCAGCGCCATGGCGGCCGGGGCGAAGGTGGACATGCCCAGTGCCAGGCAGAGCGCCATGACACCGCTGTTGAGGGTCTGGCGACAGGCCGTCAAGGGCTTGCGAGTCGTGGAAGTCATGGTGGCTCCTTGGCATGACGGGGTCGCCGCCCGAGCAATGATGCCATCGAGCGGCAGGGAAGAAGGTGTTGCGGCGCGGGTCATGGCGCGACGGCCAGCCCGGCAGGTTCATTCACCGCTGGCAGGCGCTGCCTCGAAGGTGCTGTTGATGCGCCCGTCATCGGTAGTGGTGCTGTCGGTGCCCGAGTCGATGCGCTCGGCTTCCTTGCTGGCCTCGCTCTGGCCCGTGCCGGGTTGCAGGACGCTGCGCACGCGGCCCTGCAGCACGGCGGAATCCCGGGAGAGGTCGGCGCTGAAGCTGTCGCTTTCGACATGCTGGCCATTCTGGGTGATCACGACCGGCACGTCACTCCAGGCGCGATTCTGATCACGGCTGTAGTGCAGAACATCGGTATCGAGGGTCCAGCGGTCATCGGGCTGGCGCAGTCTGGCATTGCCCTCGAGAGTGAAGGTGTCGCCGCCGGCGCTCAACACGCCACTGTCCCCCGTGGCATACCAGCGGCGGTCTTCACTGTCGTTGGTGCGAATCTTCGGGGTCTGCGCCCGGGTCACGTCATCGCCTGGCGTATGCTCGATATGCGGCGAGCTCATGGACTGGATCGCCACGCCGCGCGCATCGAAGCGTGTCATGTCTGCCCCGTCGAGATAGTAATCCGGCTCACTGCTGTCGACCTCGACATTGACGGTCGATTCCAGGCTGTTGCGCTGCTCGATCAGCGCCAGCACGCCACCGACGAGCAGCAACAGCAGCATCAGCCAGAGACGCGGAGAAGGGCGGGGCAGGCGTAACATCAGGGGCGCGACTCCTGCAGGTAGGTATCCAGCACCGAGGCCCAGTGGCCCTGTGCCTTGAGCAGCAGATCACAGAGCTCGCGTACGGCGCCATCGCCGCCCTGGCGTGAGGTGACCCAGTTGGCCTCGCTCATCACGTAGGCCATGGCGTTGGGCACGCTGACGCCGAGACCGACACGACGAATGGCCTCGCGGTCCGGCAGGTCATCGCCACAATAGGCGACCTCTTCCAGCTCGATCCCGTGCTCGCGGCACAGGTCGGTCAGCGCGACCAGCTTGTCTTCACGGCCCTGGATGACATCCTGAATGCCCAATTCCTTGGCGCGACGCTCGACCATCGGTGAGCTGCGGCCGGTGATCAGCGCGACGCGAACGCCACTGCGCAGCACCAGCTTGAGGCCATGGCCATCCTGGACGTGGAAGGACTTGGTCTCGACACCGTTGGCATCGTAGTGCAGGCGGTTGTCGGTGAGCACGCCATCGACATCCAGCGCCAGCAGGCGCACGCGGCGTGCGCGGTCGATGATGTCCTGCGGATATTCTTCGCTCAGGGAATTCGTGTCGCTCATGGTCTTTCTCCTCGCACTCCGTGCATGCTTGACGCTGTCCTGTGAACGGCGCTGATGGGCGTTGAGCGGTAGCGTCTACTGTCGGGACGATCTGCCGTCGAACAGAGACAGCGAACGCCCGCGGGAGTTCAGATCACGCCGCTGGCCAGCAGGCCGTGCATATGGATGGCTCCGATGGGGTGCTCATCCTCGTCACAGACTACCAGAACGCTGATGCGGTTTTCTTCCATGATGCGCACCGCTTCGGCGGCCAGCATGCTGGCACGCACGGTCTTGCCGCCGCGGGTCATGACATCATCGACCTTCAGCGCGCGCAGATCGCCGTGCTGGTCGAGTGTGCGGCGCAGGTCACCATCGGTATAGACGCCGACCAGGTGGTCGTCATCATCGATCACGCAGGTGAAGCCCATGCCTTGACGTGTGATCTCGAGCAGCGCATCGCGCAGCGGGCTGCCGAGTGCCACGCGCGGCAGGGCGTCGCCATGATGCATCACGTCCTGGACTCGCAGCAGCAGGCGGCGACCCAGGCTGCCGCCCGGGTGGGAAAGGGCGAATTCCTCGGCAGTGAATCCGCGGGCCTCCAGCAGTGCCACTGCCAGGGCGTCGCCCATCACCAGCGCAGCGGTGGTCGAGGCGGTGGGTGCCAGGTTCAGCGGACAGGCTTCCTGGGCAACGCTGGTGTCCAGATGCGCCTCGGCATCACGCGCCAGGGTCGAGCCGGGTTTGCCGGTCATCGAGACCAGCGGGGTGCCCATGCGCTTCAAGAGCGGCAGCAGCGCAGTGACTTCGGCGGTCTCTCCGGAGTTGGACAGCGCCAGTACCACATCGGCCGGCGTGATCATGCCCAGGTCGCCATGGCTGGCTTCACCGGGGTGGACGAAGAAGGCCGGGGTGCCGGTGCTGGCCAGGGTGGCGGCGATCTTGCTGGCGACATGGCCGGATTTGCCCATGCCGGTCACGATGACGCGGCCCTTGGTGGCGAGCATCAGCTGACAGGCGCGGTCGAAGTCGTCATCGAGATGGCTTTCGAGCGCGGCGATGGCCGCCTCTTCGATGGCGAAGGTGCGACGGGCGCTGGCGCGAAAATCCGCCTGGCTGGCCGGAGTCTCATCAGCGGCGGCGGACTGGCTGGATGCTGAGGCGCCAGGTGCGGTGGCGTGTGGAGTGCTGGAAGGCTCTGTCATGATCGAATTGTTGCCTGTGGTTGGCCAGGGCTCAGGCCGCGCGGAAAGGGCGTGTATCCCGCGCGGCGGCGTGGCAAACGATGATGAAGACGCTGCCGTCAGCGAGTCAGGCTGATGGCAAGCCAGGCCGTGTAGGCCAGATAGCCGGCGAGCAGGATAACACCCGGGCCACGGCCGATGCGCCCACGGCGCTGCCAGATAAGCAACGCGGCCAGCAGCAGCGTCAGCCCCAGCATCACCGGATAGTCACGGCTGATGGCGCTGCCATCCACCGGACCCGGCGCCAGCAGGCCCGGCACGGGCAGCACGGCAAGGATGTTGAACAGGTTGGAACCGATGACATTGCCGATGGCGATGTCGTGATGGCGCTTGAGGGCGCTGGCCACGCTGGTGGCCAGTTCCGGCAGGCTGGTGCCGATGGCGATCACGGTCAGGCCGATGATCAATTCCGGCACGCCGAGTGCCTGGGCGATGTCGGTCGCCCCCCACACCAGCGCACGCGAGCTGGCGATCAATACCGTCAGACCGACCAGTAGCCAGAAGATGGCGCGTCCGGTGCTCATCTCGGGTACGTCATCCTGGCTTTCCGTCTCGCTTGGCGAGTCGACCTTGAACAGCCACACCAGCGTGAAGACCAGCAGGGCCAGCAACAGGATGCCATCGAGACGCTCAAGCCCGCTGTTGGACAGCGCATAACCGCCCAGCGCCGTGGCCGCCAGCAGCAGCGGCAGCTCGCGGCGCACCAGCCCGAAATGCACCGGAATCGGGGCGATCAGCGCCGTGACGCCGAGCACCAGGCCGATATTGGCGATGTTGGAGCCAAGCGCATTGCCGGTCGCGATATCCGGAGTGCCATCAAGAGAGGCCATGATGGAGACGACGATCTCGGGGGCAGAGGTGCCGACCGAGACGATCGTCATCCCGATCAGCAGTTTGCTCATCCCGGCGCGCCACGCAGTGGCCGCGGCTCCTTCGATGAAGCGATCAGCACTCCAGACAAGGCCAATCAGGCCGATGACGACTGCGAGGATGGGATATAGCATCAGAACTCTCGGGGCAGGGGGCAGGGCGGTGGCGTATCGCCGGGAACCGCGCCATTAAACGCATCCCCCCAATCCTTTGCAAGGCAGTGGCCGTGTTCCCATTGTTGAGCGCATTGCTGACCGTGTCGCTCCCCGCGGCACGGCTCTGTTGCCTTGATGAGACTGGCGGCGCAGGGGTGGGTTCGGATACGATGTTCGCTAACTAACTTGATCCTTGGATCCCATGACTCGGACATTCGTCCTGTTCACGAGCCGACTGCGTGTGGCTTGTCACGGCGAAGGTCCCTCACAGCGGATGCTTCTATGACTGATTTGCCCGGTCAGACCGCAACCCGGACGGGTGCGGACGGCCAGGATGCGCAGGCTTCTTCACGCGGCGCGGCAGGCGAGATCAATCTCGATGACGCCCTGATTCGTGTCGAAGGCCTGCGGTTCACCCGTGGAGAACGCGAGATATTCTCCGGCATCGACCTCAAGATCCCGCGCGGCAAGATAACCGCCATCATGGGGCCTTCCGGTACCGGCAAGACGACACTGCTCAAGTTGATCGGCGGCCAGTTGACGCCCTCGGCGGGGCGCGTCGAGATCGCCGGGTTGCACGTGCATGGCCTGTCGCGGCGCGAGCTGTTTCGCATGCGCCGTCGCATGGGCATGCTGTTTCAGAGCGGTGCCCTGTTCTCCGACCTGAGCGTGTTCGAGAACGTCGCCTTCCCGTTGCGCGTCCACACCGACCTCCCCGATGCGATGATTCGTGACATCGTGCTGATCAAGCTCGAATCCGTCGGGCTGCGCGGCGCGCGTGAACTGATGCCGGCCGAACTCTCCGGCGGCATGACACGGCGTGTCGCGCTGGCGCGAGCCATCGCGCTGGACCCGGACCTCATCATGTACGACGAGCCGTTCGCCGGGCAGGACCCCATCTCGATGGGCGTGCTGGTCAATCTGATCCGGCGCCTCAACGATGCGCTGAGCATGACGGCGCTGGTGGTCTCGCACGACATCAAGGAAACGCTGACCATCGCCGATTACGTCTATGTGATCGCCGATGGCAAGGTGATGGCGCAGGGTACCCCCGAGGCGCTGAACGCCGAATCGGACCCGCGCGTGGCCCAGTTCATCCACGGTAAGCCGGATGGCCCGGTGCCCTTCCATTACCCCGCCCCGGACTTCGCCGGCGACATTCTCGATGGTCGCGAAGCGGCAACCCGCAGGAGAGAGTCATGAGTGGTCTGAATCGTGGCCCGCTCGGGGCCATCACGTCACTGGGCCGCAGCAGCATCGACGTGATCGCGGCCATCGGGCGTGCCGGCATGCTGCTGGTGCAGGCCGGTATCGGCATCCCGTCCCGTGAGGGCATCGGCCTGTGGATGCGGCAGATGCACTTCGTCGGTGTGCTGTCGCTGGCCATCGTGCTGGTCTCGGGGCTGTTCATCGGCATGGTGCTGGCGCTGCAGGGCTACACCATTCTGGTCGGTTTCGGTGCCGAGGAGGCGCTGGGGCAGATGGTGTCGCTGTCACTGCTGCGTGAGCTGGCACCTGTGGTCGCGGCCTTGCTGTTCGCCGGGCGTGCGGGGTCGGCGCTGACGGCGGAGATCGGCCTTATGAAGGCCACCGAGCAGTTGACCAGCATGGAGATGATCGGCGTCGATCCGCTCAAGCGCATCGTCGCGCCGCGCCTGTGGGCCGGGTTCGTCTCGCTGCCGCTGCTGACCATCGGCTTCAGTGTCGTGGGGATCTGGGGCGGCAAGCTGGTGGGGGTCGACTGGCTGGGCATCTACGAGGGCGCCTACTGGAGCAGCATGCAGTCGAACGTCGATTTCATCGGTGATGTCATGAATGGCGTCATCAAGTCACTGGTCTTCGGGCTGGTGGTCAGCTGGATCGCCGTCTTCCAGGGCTATGACCTGATCCCGACCTCGGAAGGCATTTCGCGCGCCACCACACGTACCGTGGTTTATTCATCTTTAGCGGTGCTGGGACTCGACTTTGTCCTCACGGCCGTCATGTTCGGAGAGATTTGATGAAACGTACCCGCATGCTCGAGTTCGGCGTGGGCCTGTTCATACTCGCTGGTTTCCTGGGAATGGTCTTCCTGGGGCTGCGTGTCAGCGGCGTCACGTTCCAGCAGGCCGATGACACCTTCGTGCTCAATGCCAACTTCTCAGGGATCGGAAGCCTCAAGGCGCGGTCAAAGGTCACGATGGCAGGTGTTGCCGTCGGCAGCGTCGAGAAGATCGAGCTGGACCCGAAGTGGTTTGACGCCCGTGTCACGATGAAGCTGGACAGCAGCCTGCGTGGCAAGCTGAGCAAGGACACCACCGCCGCCATCCTGACGTCCGGCCTGCTGGGCGAGCAGTACATCGGCCTGAGTACCGGGGGAGACCCGGACGTGCTGGAGGACGGCGACACCATTCGCGATACCCAGTCTGCACTGGTGCTGGAGGAGTTGATCCAGCAGTTCGTGTCCAATTTTTCGAAGAGCTGATTCTGGAAGCGCTGATTCTCGAAGCGCTGTTCATCGAAGCCCGGGCACCCGGCGCATGCGTGTAATACGCCGAAAGACCTGATTCGGTGCTTGCAGCTTCGCGTTCCAGCACGATGCACATTTTCAAGGAGCAACCCTGATGACCTCTAGCCTCAAGAAGCTGTTTCGTCCGTTGAGCGTGCTGAGCCTGTCCGCCCTGATGGCGCTGAGCCCGCTGGCCATGGCCGCCCCGCAGGAGCCGGACGTGCTGCTGCGTGACACGGTCGAGGGCCTGACCACCAAGATCGATAGCCGCGAGAGCTACTACAAGGACAACGTCGACGAGCTGGAAAGCCTGGTGGATTCCGCGCTGAAGCCGGTGGTGGATTATCGCTATATCGCCGCCAGTGTGATGGGCAAGTACTTCAAGGGCGCCTCTCCTGAGCAGCGCACCGAATTCTCCAAGGTCTTCCATGACACCCTGATCGGCACCTATGCCAAGGGTCTGGTGAGTTTCGATTACGCCAGGCTGGACGTGAAGGACAGCGAAGGCGAGCGTCGCTATGAAGACCAGGACACCGTCTACATGGACGTGGTCGATACCAAGGGCAAGGTCTACCCGGTGGCCTATTCCATGCGTCTGCGCAACGACGAGTGGAAGGTGGTCAACGTGATCGTCAATGGCGTCAACCTGGGCCTGACCTTCCGTAACCAGTTCGACCAGGCCATGCGTGACAACGGCCGCGACATCGATGCCGTCATCAAGGGCTGGCAGCCGGATGTCGACCTCGAGAAGGGTGAGGGGGATCAGGGCAACGGTTGAGCCCTGTCGTCGCCATGACCATGAAAACTCTCTTCGATCGCGAGGGCGTCACGCTGGAAGCCGGTGACGCACGGTTGAGCCTGAGTGGCCAGCCGGATTTCGACAATGCCGCAGAGCTGGCGGATTCCGGCAGGAAATGGCTGGGGCGCCGCGATGATGGGGTTTCCATCGATCTCTGCGGCGTGGATAGCGCCAGCACCGCTACCCTGAGCGTGCTGCTCGAGTGGCAGCGCCATCTGGCGGAGCATGGTGGGCATGTCACTCATCTCGCGCTGTCCCCCGCCTTGAGCCGACTGGCGGCAGTCTCCGGACTGGAAAACCTGCTGCCGGGGCTGAATGTCGCTGAGATCAGCGCAGAGCCCCCGCTGTCACTCGAGACGTCCTGAGCCAGCGGTGGCCTGATTGTCTGTCAGGCTGCACCGCTTTGCTGGATGCTAGAGGCTTGTCCTAATCGCCATTCATGCGCGCGGCAACGTGGAGGCAGCGATTGACTGCCAATCGCGTTCCCGCGCGCTTTTGATTACCATGTGCGGTCATATCGCATCGATCGTCGCGCAAGGATTCCCTGCCACGATCCCGACATGTACCGCGAAGGAGTCATCGCCCGTCATGCAACCGAATGATGTCAAGGCCCTGCTCGAGGCTCGTATCGAGAACGTCGATTTTCATATCCAGGGTGAGGGCTGCAATTTCCAGGTCGTCGCCGTGGGGGATGTCTTTGCCGAGCTGAGTCGCGTCAAGGCCCAGCAGCTGGTCTACTCCGCACTCAATGACGAGATCCGCTCTGGCGCGCTGCATGCCATCAGCATTCGTACCTATACCCCGGCGCAGTTCGAAGCTGCCGCCGGCAACGCTCAGGGTTGACCGGAACATTTCATGGATAAGCTGATCATCACTGGCAACGGGCCGGTCAACGGGGAAGTCTGGGCCAGCGGCGCCAAGAATTCGGCACTGCCCATTCTGGCAGCCACGCTGCTGTCGGAAGGCCCCGTGACCATCAGCAACCTGCCGCATCTGCAGGACATCACGACCAGCCTCGAGCTGCTCGGGCGCATGGGCGTCGAGCCGGTGATGGGCGACAACATGACCGTGCAGCTCGATGGCTCCAAGGTCGAGCATTGTCACGCGCCCTACGACCTGGTCAAGAAGATGCGTGCCTCGATTCTGGTGCTGGGCCCGCTGCTGGCGCACTTCGGTAGTGCCGAGGTCTCGCTGCCGGGCGGCTGCGCCATCGGCTCGCGTCCGGTGGATCTGCACATCCGTGGCCTTGAGGCGATGGGGGCCGAGATCACGGTCGAGAATGGCTACATCCGCGCCAAGGCGCCGGGTGGCCGCTTGAAAGGCGCGCGTATCGTCTTTGACGTCGTGACCGTCACCGGTACCGAGAACCTGCTGATGGCCGCGACCCTGGCCGATGGCCGCACCGTGCTGGAAAACGCCGCGCGTGAGCCGGAAGTCGTCGATCTGGCCGAGTGCCTGATCGCGATGGGCGCCAGGATCACGGGCCAGGGCTCCGACACCATCGTCATCGACGGTGTCGAGAAGCTGCACGGTTGTGAATACTCCGTCATGCCGGACCGCATCGAGACCGGCACCTTCCTGGTCGCGGCGGCTGCCTCGCGCGGCAAGGTGCGTGTCACGCGTACGCGTGCCGACACCCTGGACGCCGTACTGGCCAAGCTGGAAGAAGCCGGCGCCACCATCACCACCGGTGATGACTGGATCGAGCTGGACATGCACGGCAAGCGCCCGAAGGCGGTCAATATCCGTACGGCGCCGTACCCGGCATTCCCCACCGACATGCAGGCCCAGTTCGTGGCGATGAATGCGGTCGCGGAAGGCACCAGCACCGTGATCGAGACCATCTTCGAGAACCGCTTCATGCACGTGCAGGAGCTCAACCGCATGGGCGCCCACATCGCGCTCGAGGGCAACACCGCGGTCGTGACCGGCACCGAGCGCCTGTCCGGCGCGCCGGTGATGGCGACGGACCTGCGCGCCTCTGCCTCGCTGGTGATCGCGGCGACCGTCGCCGACGGCGAGACCATGGTTGATCGCATCTATCACATCGACCGCGGTTACGAGTGCATCGAAGAGAAGCTGTCCGGGCTGAACGTGATCATTCGTCGCTCCGCCGGCTGATCAGTGGCCCACCTCGCGCTGTCGGTGTTGATTGACCGACAGCGCGTGCCGAATTCCTACGTACAAGCACGGGCGAATACCCCATGAGCAAGCAACTGGTCGTCGCCCTCTCCAAGGGGCGTATCCTCAAGGAAACCCTGCCGCTGCTGGCTGACGCTGGCATCGAGCCGCTGGAAGATCTCGACAAGAGCCGCAAGCTGCTCTTCGATACCAATCTGCCGGACGTCAAGCTGGTCATCATTCGTGCCACCGACGTGCCGACCTACGTGCAGCTGGGCGCGGCCGATCTCGGGATCGCCGGCAAGGACGTGCTGCTCGAGCATGGTGCCGAAGGCCTGTACGAGCCGCTGGACCTGGAAATCGCCAAGTGCCGCCTGATGACCGCCGGTGTCGTCGGTCAGCAGCAGCAGGGCGCTCGCCGCCGTGTCGCGACCAAGTTCGTCGATGTCGCGCGTCGCTATTACGCCGAGCAGGGCATCCAGGCCGAAGTCATCAAGCTTTACGGCGCGATGGAACTGGCCCCGCTGATGAACCTGGCCGACGAGATCGTCGATATCGTCGACACCGGCAACACCCTGCGCGCCAACGGCATGGAGCCGCGCGAGCTGATCACCGACATCAGCACGCGTCTGGTGGTCAACAAGGCCGCCATGACAATGAAGCACGATCGTCTCAAGCCGTTGATCGATCGCCTGCGTCAGGCCGTGGAAGCTCGCCGCGAGGCGTGATGGCGGCGTGCTGTTGGCATCGGTCCTATGGATACCCAAGGTCGCATAGATGACCGTGGCAGAAGATGACACTCGAAACGCCAGCTGCCGCCCCCTGCTCATCACGATGCTTTTCAAGATGATGCGGGCAGGCGCTGGACAGAGCCCGTCCGGTTCAGCCTTCTCTGCCAAGCAATGAGAAAAGAGGTTCGCATGGATACCTTGATCAACCGGCTTGATAGCCGTGATACCGATTTTACCGCCCGCCTGGACCGCTTGCTGTCATGGGAAGGCGTGTCCGATGCAGAGGTTCAGCATCGAGTCACCGACATCCTCGCGCGCGTCAAGCAGGAAGGCGATGCGGCGCTGGTGGAGTTCTCCAATCGCTTCGACCGCCTGAATGTCTCGAACATGGCCGAGCTGGTCATCGGTGCCGAGCGTCTGGCCCAGGCCTATACCGACCTGCCGGCGGATCAGCGCGAGGCGCTGGCCGTGGCTGCCGAGCGTGTGCGTGTCTATCACAAGCACCAGAAGCCGGAAAGCTGGTCCTTCAAGGACGAGCACGGCAGCCTGCTGGGCCAGAAGGTCACGCCGCTGGACCGTGCCGGGATCTACGTGCCGGGCGGCAAGGCGGCCTATCCGTCTTCCGTGCTGATGAATGCGATTCCGGCGCATGTCGCGGGCGTACGCGAGATCATCATGGTCGTGCCGACGCCGGACGGCGTGGTCAATGAGCTGGTGCTGGCCGCGGCGCACCTGGCGGGTATCGACCGTGTCTTCACCATCGGCGGCGCCCAGGCCGTGGCGGCGCTGGCCTATGGCACCGAGAGCGTGCCGCGGGTCGACAAGATCGTCGGCCCCGGCAACATCTACGTGGCGACTGCCAAGCGTGCGGTGTTCGGTCAGGTCGGTATCGACATGATCGCCGGACCGTCCGAGATTCTGGTGGTCAGCGATGGTGTGACCGACCCGGACTGGCTGGCGATGGACCTGTTCTCCCAGGCCGAGCATGACGAAGATGCTCAGGCGATCCTGATCGGGTGGGATGACGAGCACCTGGCCGCCGTCGAGGCCTCCATCGAGCGCCTGGCGCCGACCATGGAGCGCGCCGAGATCATCCTGACCTCGCTGCGTGAGCGCGGTGCCCTGATTCGCGTCAGCGGGCCGGAGCAGGCGCTGGAGCTGACCAACCGCATCGCGCCGGAGCACCTGGAGCTTTCGGTGGCGAATCCCGAGGAGTGGGTCGAGGGCGTGCGTCACGCCGGCGCCATCTTCATGGGCTCGCACACCTCCGAGGCGCTGGGCGATTACTGCGCCGGGCCGAACCACGTGCTGCCGACCTCCGGCACCGCGCGCTTCTCCTCGCCGCTGGGCGTCTATGACTTCCAGAAGCGTTCCTCGCTGATCCAGTGCTCGCCGGAAGGCGCGTCAGTGCTCGGGCGTACAGCCTCGGTGCTGGCACACGGCGAGTCACTGACGGCGCATGCGCGCAGTGCCGAGAATCGCATTCTCGACTGAGGTTGAGACTGAGCCTTGTCTGGTCAGTAAAAGAAGCCCCGCGACGGACACCGTCGCGGGGCTTCTTTCATCATGGAGCGGGTGTTCTGCTCAAGGCGTCGCGCCGATACTCTGGCTCAGTCCTTGTCCTGCAGGGTCGGTTCGGCGGCCGCCGGCGTGTTGTCGGGAATCGGGCGCTCGCCGACCTTGACGTCGATGTCCAGTGTCTTGCCGTCACGCAGCAGGCGCAGTTCCAGCGCATTGCCGGGTTTGACGGCGGCGATGTCGGCCATGGCCAGGCGTGCATCCAGCAGGCGCTTGCCGCCGATGGCGGTCAGGATATCGCCCGGACGCAGGCCGGCGCGTGCGGCAGGGCCGTCACGCAGTACGGCGGCCACCACCACGCCTTGCGGGGCGCTCAGGCCGAAGGAGTGCGCCAGCGACGGCGTCAGTTCCTGCACTTCCAGGCCCAGCCAGCCACGAATCACGCGACCGTGATCGACCAGCGATTCGAGGATGTCGCGCGCCAGGTTGGCGGGGATGGCGAAGCCGATGCCCTGCGAGCCGCCGGAGCGCGAATAGATGGCGGTATTGATGCCGACCAGTGAGCCGTCGGTGTTGATCAGCGCGCCGCCGGAGTTGCCGGGGTTGATCGCGGCATCGGTCTGGATGAAGTCTTCATAGGCGTTCAGGCCAAGATGGTTGCGCCCGGTGGCCGAGATGATGCCCATGGTGACCGTCTGGCCGACCCCGAAGGGGTTGCCGATCGCCAGCGAGACATCGCCGACATGGACCTGGGCGGAATCGGCGATCGCGACGGTGGGCAGGTTGTCGAGATCGATCTTGAGTGCCGCGAGGTCGGATTCCGGGTCCACGCCCACGACCTTGGCGAATGTCTCGCGGCCATCGCGCAGGGCGACCTGAATCTGGTCGGCGCCCTGGATGACGTGGTTGTTGGTCAGGATATAGCCGTCACTGGAGAGAATGACGCCGGAGCCCAGGCTCGACAGCATGCGCTGGCTGCGCAGGGCGTCCTCCCCGTAGAACTGGTTGAAGAAGGGATCGGACATCAGCGGATGCTTGCTGTCGTCCTTGATCTCGCGCGAGGAGTAGATGTTGACCACCGCCGGTGCGGCAGCGTCCACTGCGGCCTGATAGCTGGCCGGGCCGCTGTTGCGCTGCAGCGGCGGTGCTTCACGCAGTACCGGGTCTGCCGACTCTTCGCGCTGCGCCGCTGACAGCGTCAGGCTCGGAGGCGGCAGTACCTGCTGATTGGCGGCGGAGTTCCGTGACGGGCTCGGATAGGGGGTGTTGCCTGCCTGCTCGCTCTGCTGCGGGGCGGGCTCGCCCAGGCCCAGCGTCGGAAAGCGGTCCAGCACGACGACGGCCAGCAGGACGCCGGTGACGACGGGCCATAGTAGCGGGAGCAGTGTACTGCGAAGAGAACGGGGCATCGGATTACCTGATGAAAAGTCTGCGCATCGACGCGATGCTGCGGACATGAAGATGGATAGCCTGATAGTCCGCGTGCCAACGCGAAGGGATGGCCCCGGTCAAGGCGCGACACGCTTACATGGCGCCGATGCGCCGTTACAATGCTCGCCAGTGTAACACTCGATGATTCTGACTGCTGGAGGCCCAATGGCTGATCGTGACACGCTGATGAAGGCACTGGATGGCTGTCTGGAGGCGCAGGCCTTCAAGGACTATACCGTCAATGGCTTGCAGGTGGAGGGGCGTCGTGAGGTGCGCCGGGTGATGACCGGCGTGACGGCCAGTCAGGCGCTGCTCGATGAGGCGATCGCCTGGCAGGCCGACCTGGTGCTGGTGCACCACGGCTACTTCTGGAAGAACGAACCGGCCCAGATCACCGGCATGAAGCGTCGGCGCCTCAAGACCTTGCTGGCCAATGACATCAATCTGGCGGCTTTCCACCTACCGTTGGATGCGCATCCGACCCTGGGCAACAATGCCCAGCTGGCCGAGCGTCTGGGGCTGGTCAGTGAAGGTTGTCTGGATGGCGTGCCCGGGCGTGGTCTGGTGCATGTCGGGCGCCTGGCCGCTGAGGTGGAAGGGCTGGACAGCGCCGCGCTGGGGGCCGAGTTCAGTCGGCGTCTCGGGCGTGAGGTGCTGGTGGTGGCCGGTCATGATCGCCCCATCAAGCGCATTGCCTGGTGCACCGGCGGCGCTCAGGACTATATCGGTCTGGCCGTCGAGGCCGGCGTCGATGCCTTCCTCTCGGGCGAGATTTCCGAGCGCACCACCCATAGCGCCCGTGAAGAGGGAGTGACCTACTTCGCGGCGGGGCATCATGCGACCGAGCGTGACGGTGTGCGTGCCCTGGGCGAATGGCTGGCCGCCGAGCATGGTGTGGAGCACCGCTTCGTGGATATCGACAACCCGGCGTGACATCTGATGCCGGAAACGACAACGACCACCTCGCAAGGTGGCCGTTGTCGTTTTCAGATGCCGTGAAATGTTCACGACAGCAAACGATCAGATACGCGGCGGGTTGGTGGCCGGAGTCTCGCCTTCACTCGGTTGCGGCTTCAGGCCGAAGTCCTCTGACAGGGTGCCGCGGTTGTCGGCGTAATCCCGCGGCAGGTCGACCTTGTCGGTCTCGCTGTCGTCCGGCGTGGTGTCGGTGTCCAGCAGGCGGCGCTTGAGCTGGCTGTCATCGCACAGCGCGGTGGCGCCAGTGGCCAGGTGCTGGCGCAGCTCATTGCCGGCACGCTGGATCTGGTCGGTCAGGTCGCTGGCCTTGGAGAAGTGGTCATTGAGGGCATCGCGGAACTGGGTCAGCTCCAGCTCGCGCTCAGCCAGCTTCTGGCGGGTCTTCTGATTGCGGGCCACGTTGGCATTCAGCAGGTGGTAGCACAAGGCGCCGATACCGATGCCAGCCAGAAAACAGGCAATGGCCAGGATCCAGTCAATGTTGCTCTCGTTCACGTCGCTCTCCTTGTGTCACGACTGCGGTGATCGTCACCGCTGGGGCATGGTAGCGCTGAGATACGATGCCGGTATTCAATGATGTTCCATCACGCCGATCTCGGGATCGGTCTGGTGTCCAGCAGGTCAGCGCCGCTTGCCGCTGTCCTTCTTGCCTTGGTCTTTCCTGGCTCAGTCTTTCGTGCCGCTTGCGTTTCGAAAGCGTCCACGCGCCATTATATCGGTGTGGTGCAGCGATGCGTCAATTCACTCGGCGCGCGACCTTGGTCGCCTGTCGTCGCAGCCGGTGGGGTATGGGTGGATACCAGCCAATGCCTTGCGAGTGATGAGCGCGGTGAAAGCCACCTCGCACAGCCGATTGCTGGCCGGCGAGTGGGTAAAGCGGCCATCAAGGCGTATAATGCCGCGCAATTTCGTTCTTGCCTGCCCGCCGTGTCGGGTCAGGCGTGTTCTTGTTCTTTTCATGTCAGGCGTGCGCCAGTGCGTGGCGCCTGACCTGCAGCGGGTTTCTCAATGCCAGCACCGACGCCTCTCGAGAAGTACCAGGCAGACCTCAAGCGTGATGACTTTGCCTACGATGCCGCCCAGGAAGATGCGGTCCGCCATCTGCAGCGTCTCTACGACGACCTCGTGCGCACGCCGCGTCAGACGCCTGACAAGGTGTCCGACGCGACGGGGGGCGGCGGGCTGGGCTCCAAGGTGCGTCGTCTGTTCGGCAAGCCGTCACGCACGGCGCCTGTCGATGAAGCGCCCGAGATCATGGGCCTCTACTTCTGGGGCGGCGTGGGGCGTGGCAAGACCTATCTCGTCGATACCTTCTACGAGAGCCTGCCGTTTGCCGACAAGATGCGCACGCACTTCCACCGCTTCATGCAGCGTGTCCACAACGAGCTTGGCCACTACAAGGGCGAGAAGAACCCGTTGACTCTGGTGGCGGCCAAGTTCGCCGTCGAGGCGCGCGTGATCTGCTTCGACGAATTCTTCGTCAAGGACATCACCGATGCGATGATTCTCGCCACCCTGTTCGAAGAGCTGTTCAAGCAGGGCGTGGTGCTGGTCGCGACCTCCAATATCGTGCCGGACGACCTCTACAAGGACGGTCTGCAGCGGGCGCGCTTCCTCCCGGCGATCGACCTGGTCAAGCGTCACTGCACGGTGGTCAACGTCGATTCGGGCATCGACTACCGTCTGCGCGCGCTGGAGCACGCTGAGCTCTTCCATAGCCCGCTGGGCGATGACAGTGCCGCGCGGCTGGCGCGGGAATTCCGCTCCATCGCCGGTGCCGAAGGCCATGCCGATGAAGGTCTGAGCATCAATCACCGCGTGCTGCACGCCCTGCGTCGCCATGAAGACGTGGTGTGGTTCCACTTCGACGAGCTGTGTGATGGCCCGCGTAGCCAGAATGACTACATCGAGCTGGCACGTGAGTTCCACACCGTGCTGGTGTCCGAGGTGCCGCAGATGGGGCGCGACAGTGACGACCAGGTGCGTCGTTTCATCAACATGGTCGATGAGTTCTATGACCGTGGCGTAAAACTGCTGATGAGCGCCGCGACGCCCGTCGAGGACCTCTACACCGGCGGCAATCTGGATTTTGAATTCCAGCGCACGCTGTCACGTCTGCAGGAAATGCAATCGCGTGAGTATCTCGCGCTGCCGCACAAGCCGTGAGACCTGCGGCAAGGGCAAAATAGCCTTTGTGGTAGGCGGGCATGACATGTACAATGCGCGCTCGCTCGAACTGTTGACCGGTTCTCGAGCCATCCTGAGTCATTCACTCCTGATGGGCGAGGGCAGTCTGGAGATGAGAGGTCAGTGACTGCGCAAGCAGCATGCCGCTCGCTGCCAGACGTCGGACAACCAAGAAAAATAGGGATTGGTCGCGCACACAGGTGCAAGACCCGACTATAGGTGATTCATCCATGAAGACGTTTACTGCTAAGCCGCAGTCCGTCCAGCGTGACTGGTTCGTCGTCGACGCAGCCGGCAAGACGCTGGGCCGTATGGCTACCGAAATTGCTCGTCGCCTGCGCGGCAAGCATAAAGCCGAGTACACTCCGCACGTTGATACTGGCGATTACATCGTCGTCATCAACGCCGAGAAAGTCGCTGTGACCGGTCGCAAGGCAGAAGCCAAGACCTACTACCGTCACACCGGTTACCCGGGCGGCCTGCGCTCCATGAACTTCAACCAGATGATCGAGCACAAGCCTGAGCGCGTGATCGAACTGGCTGTCAAGGGCATGCTGCCGAAGGGCCCGCTGGGTCGTGCCATGCAGTCCAAGCTGAAAGTCTATGCTGGCTCCGAGCATCCGCACGCTGCGCAGCAGCCGCAAGAACTGAACATCTGAGGGAAGCATCGCCATGACACAGCAGCACTACGGTACCGGGCGCCGCAAGACTTCTACCGCGCGCGTCTTCCTGAAGCCGGGCACCGGCAAAATCACCGTCAACCAGCGTGACCTGAACGACTACTTCGGTCGTGTGACAGGCCGCATGGTTGTTCGTCAGCCGCTCGAGCTGACCGAAACTACCGAACAGTTCGACGTCTACGTCACTGTTGCTGGTGGTGGTGGTTCTGCCCAGGCCGGCGCTATCCGTCACGGCATCACTCGTGCCCTGATGGCTTACAACGAAGACTTCCGTCCGGCCCTTCGCGCCGCCGGTTACGTCACTCGTGACGCCCGTGAAGTCGAGCGTAAGAAAGTCGGCCTGCGCAAGGCCCGTCGTCGTCCGCAGTTCTCCAAGCGTTAAGAGAACTCGCGTCGACCACAAGAACGTCCAGTGCCCGCAAGGGCGCTGGGCGTTTTTTTTGCGGTCTTGCTACACGATTGACGAAAGCGGCTTTGGTCAAGGTGGCTTTCTTGAGTTGTGAGCGCTCTGTTCTTGCCCTTTAATACAAGCAAGCATCAAATGCTCGGCAAGTGGATGGCCCAGCATCAAGCGGTAGTGTTTGGGGGATAACAATAAAATGTCAGATCATGCTGTGAACCGAGGGCGACGCCGCTTCCTCGTCAGCGCAACTGCCGTGGTCGGGGCGGTAGGGGTGGTCGGTATCGCAACGCCCTTTCTGGCGTCCTGGCAGCCAAGTGCGCGTGCCCGTGCGGCAGGCGCGCCTGTCACGGCGGATATCTCGCGGCTGGCACCCGGCCAGCAGATGACCATCGAGTGGCGCGGCAAGCCGGTGTGGGTGGTGCGTCGCACTCCCGAGATGATCGCCGATATCCGCGCCATCCCTCCCGCAGAGCTGCAGGACCCCGAGTCACTGCGTCCCCAGCAGCCTCCTTATGTCGATGCCGTGCTGCGTTCCATCAAGCCGGAATATGTGGTGTTGGTGGGAATCTGCACGCACCTGGGCTGCTCGCCTGGTTATCGTCCCGAGATCGGCGCGGCGGATCTCGGCGCGGACTGGCCGGGCGGCTATCTGTGTGCCTGCCATGGGTCCAGGTTCGATCTCGCCGGGCGAGTCTTCACCGGAGTGCCGGCGCCTTCGAATCTGGAGGTGCCGCCGCATCGCTACGAGAGTGAGCAGGTGCTGGTGGTGGGTGTCGACGAGGAGGCTGCCTGATGGGGAATCCAAACCGTGCCAAGGCGCCGCGCGGCATCATGCGCTGGATCGATGATCGTCTGCCGGCCACCCAGTTTCTGCAGGACCACCTGACCGGCTATTACGCGCCGAAGAACTTCAACTTCTTCTACTTCTTCGGTTCGCTGGCCTTGCTGGTGCTGGTCAATCAGATATTGACCGGCATCTGGCTGACGATGAGCTATACGCCGAGTGCCGAGGAGGCCTTTGCCTCCATCGAGTACATCATGCGCGATGTGGAGTACGGCTGGCTGATCCGCTACATGCATTCCACCGGCGCCTCGGCCTTCTTCGTGGTCATCTATCTGCACATGTTCCGTGGCCTGCTCTATGGCTCCTACCGTGCGCCTCGCGAGCTGGTATGGATCTTCGGCATGTGCATCTATCTGGCACTGATGGCCGAGGCCTTCATGGGCTATCTGCTGCCCTGGGGGCAGATGTCCTACTGGGGGGCGCAGGTGATCATCTCGCTGTTCACGGCGATTCCGGTCATCGGGGCAGATCTGGCGCAGATGATTCGTGGCGACTATCTGATCTCGGGAATCACCCTGAACCGCTTCTTTGCGCTGCATGTCATCGCCTTGCCGCTGGTGATCGTCGGGCTGGTGGTGCTGCATCTGGTGGCGCTGCACGAGGTGGGCTCGAACAACCCCGATGGCATCGAGATCAAGGACAGGAAGGACGAGGCGGGGCAGCCGCTGGATGGCATTCCGTTCCATCCCTATTACACGGTGAAGGACCTCGTCGGCGTCGGCGTCTTCCTGTTCGTGTTCTGTGCGGTGATCTTCTACTTCCCCGAAGGTGGCGGCTACTTCCTGGAGACGCCCAACTTCGAGCCGGCCAATTCGCTCAAGACGCCCGAGCACATCGCGCCGGTATGGTACTTCACGCCGTTCTACGCCATGTTGCGCGCGGTCAATTATCCGCTGTTCGGCGTGGATGCCAAGTTCTGGGGCGTGGTAGTCATGGGGCTGGCCATCGCCATCCTGTTCGTGCTGCCGTGGCTGGATCGCTCGGCGGTGCGCTCGATCCGCTACAAGGGCTGGCTGTCGCGTATCGCCATCGTCATCTTCGTGGTCAGTTTCGTGACGCTGGGCGTACTGGGGGTGATGCCGCCCACGCATGAGCGCACGATCATCGCGCAGCTGGCGACCGTGGCATATTTCGCCTTCTTCATACTGATGCCGCTGTATACGCGCTTCGAGACGACGCGAGCGGTGCCTGACAGAGTGACGGGCCGATGAGCGCGCTGATGGGTGGGGCAAAGGGGTGGCTCAAACGCGGGCTGGCAGCAGGGTTGCTGGCCGTAGTGAGTCTGTTGGGGTCGGGTATGGTGAGCGCGGCGAGCAGTGCGGTGCCGCTGGAGACGATGCAGCCGGATCTGCATGATCAGCCCTCGCTGCAGCGTGGCATGCAGCTTTACACCAATTACTGTCTCGGCTGTCATGGCCTGCAATATCAGCGTTACTCGCGCGCCGCGGAGGATCTGGGGATGCCCGAGGACCTGGTCGAGCAATATCTGATTCTCTCGCCAGCGCTCAAGATCAATGACACCATGCGCACGGGCATGCAGAAAGAAGACGCGGCCGGCTGGTTCGGCACGCCGCCACCGGATCTGTCGCTCGAGGCGCGTCTGCGCGGCACTGACTGGATCTACACCTACCTGAAAAGCTTCTATCGCGATGCGTCACGTCCGTGGGGCGTGAACAATGCGGTCTTCCCCCAGGTCGGCATGCCGCATGTACTGGAACCGCTGCAGGGCGTGCAGGAAAAGGTCTGTGGGCAGAGTGATCTGGCGGTAGCGGGGGCGGAAATGGATCCCGACACGGGGCGTTATGCGTCCTGTGATATTCTAGAGATCACCCAGCCTGGCAGCATGACGGTTGGGGAGTTCGATCAGGCGATGTGGGATCTGACCAATTTTCTGGCCTATGTCGGCGAGCCTTCGCGACTCAAGGCTGAGAGCATGGCCCCCAAGGTGTTAATATTCATTCTGATCTTTACCTTGCTGGCGTATCTTCTCAAGAAGGAATACTGGCGCGACATTCATTGATGGCCCCCGGGGCGGGGTCTCAGTGATAATGGCGAGCCGGCAGTGACGGGCGCGCGGCTGATCAGTCGCGCGCCCGCTTGCGTCGCCTCGAGGTGGCGCAGGCTGACCCTCTGGCAGGGCCCGTTGTGACAAGGGCAGGCCAGAGGAAACTTATCCCCGTTTGTCAGTCCAAAAGCTGACACGGGCATGTCTCGAACAGATGCGAGGACAGTTTCATGGGTGTTGTGGCCAAGCGTTCATCGATGACCTTCTACTCCGGTGGTGACGACCACTTCAGCCACCGTGTACGGATCGTGCTGGCCGAGAAGGGTGTGGCAGTCGATATCATTGATGTGGATGATGACAGCCGTCCGGCCGAACTGGCCGACCTGAACCCGTACAACAGTGTGCCGACGCTGCTGGATCGCGACCTGGTGCTCTACGAGTCCAAGGTCATGATGGAATATCTGGACGAGCGTTTCCCGCATCCGCCGCTGTTGCCGGTGTATCCGGTGGCGCGCGCCCAGAGCCGTCTGTGGATGCATCGCATCGAGCGCGAATGGGTGCCGATGATGGAAACCATCCAGACAGGCACCAAGAAGGAAGCCGACAAGGCGCGCAAGGAATTGCGTGAAAGCCTGATCGGCATTTCCCCGATCTTCGACGACATGCCGTTCTTCATGAGCGACGAGTTCTCGCTGGTGGACACCTGCATTGCCCCGATCCTGTGGCGTTTGCCGACACTGGGAATCGAGCTGCCGGAGAAGCAGGTCAAGCCGCTGCTGACCTACATGGAGCGGTTGTTCGGGCGTGATGCCTTCAAGGCGTCGCTGTCCGAGGCCGAGCGCGAGATGCGCATCTGATCCGTGCGTGACCCTTCGGTCACTGATCGATCGGTCACGCATTCGGACTTTCGCCCTCGCTCATCAGTCCGTGAATGACGGATGTGAGCGATGTGCGGGGCGTTGGCCCGTTGGCGGAATGGACTTCGGTCGTCGCTGACACTCATTGCAGTTCAAGAGGTTCTCCCATGCTTTCCAGTCGCCCTTATCTGGCACGCGCACTCTACGAGTGGCTGCTGGATAACGACAATACGCCGTACATCGTGGTGGACGCCGAGCAGGAAGGTGTCCAGGTACCGCGTCAACATGTCCAGAATGGTCAAATCGTGCTGAATATCGCACCCGGTGCGGTGCGTGATCTGTTGATCGCCAATGAAGGGGTCAGCTTCAATGCCCGCTTCGGTGGCCAGCCGATGCACGTCAGCGTGCCGACGGCGGCTCTGGTCGCGCTGTATTCGCGTGAAAACGGTGTCGGTATGGTCTTCGGTCACGAGCCGGTGATGCCGGGTGCCGATGAGATGACATTCGGTGAAGTCGCGCCAGATGCCGAGCCGGCCGCCGCGGCGCGCCCGACGCTGGCCAGTGTCGGCAGTGTTCCTGCCGAGGAAGAGGCGCCTGTCTCGGAATCAGCGGATGCGCCCATCGAGTCAGGCTCAGGCGCTGATGCCGAAGTCGCCGGTGAAGAGCAGGCGTCAGACTCGGCCAGCGACGAGCAGGGCGCTGATGACAATGATCAGCCCAAGCCGCCGCGCAAGGGGCGTCCTTCGCTGCGCGTGATCAAGTAATCCTGTCGGCAGGTGGGGCGATGGATGAGGGTTGGCCATTGTCCGCCTGGTGTCGCTCCTGTCATGAAAAATGCCCCGCAGGCTTCGGCCTGCGGGGCATCTTTTATTCTGGGTGCTATTTATTCAGGGCACTTTTCGTTCAGGGCGCTTTGCATGTCAGGTATGCAAGCGCGCCACCTCGATCAGTCGAGGTACTCGAAGACCTTGGCGATACGCTGGATACCGCCGACTTCGGAGACCTTGCTGACGATCTGGTCGGCTTCGGCGCGGGTCACGATACCCATCAGGTAGACGCTGGCATTCTCGGTGAGCACCAGGATGCGGCCGGAGTCGATGTTGGCATCCGCCGCCAGCGTGGCCTTGACGCGCGTGGTCAGCCAGGTGTCCTGCACGCGCTGGCTGGCCGGGGCATTGGCGCTGATTTCCAGCGCGTTGTGCACCTGGCGTACGCGACGCACATCCTTGGCGATGTCCGTGGCCTTCTGCTTCAGCTCGTCACTGGCGACCTGGCCGGTCAGCAGCACCATGCCGTTGTAGGAGTTCACGTTGACGTGGGCATCATTGAAGCGGGCATCGGTCTTGCCGAGATTGACCTCGATCTTGGTCTCGATGCTCTCGTCTTCCACCTGGGCGCCCAGGGTGCGATCGCCATAGTCTTCGTCGATCGGGCCGCTGTTGGTCAGGTCGGCGACGGTGGTGCAGCCGGCTAGCGTCAGGAAGCCGGCGGTGGCCATGAGGGAAAGCAGGTTCTTGGGCGTCATGCCGTTTTCTCCTGGTGAATGCCGTGGGGCGCGCGGATTACTCGTTGCTGCCGAACAGCTGATGATCAATCAGGTCGCACAGGCAGTGGATGGCCAGTAGATGGACTTCCTGGATGCGTGCCGTAGAGGTGGCGGGGACACGAATCTCGCAGTCTTCACTGCCCAGCAGTGACGCCATGTCACCACCGTCACGGCCGGTCAAGGCCACGACGCGCATGTCGCGGTCGTGAGCCGCCTGGATGGCCTGCACCACATTGGCGGAGTTGCCGCTGGTGGAGATGGCCAGCAGGATGTCACCGGGCTGACCCAGGGCGCGGATCTGCTTGGAGAACACCTCGTTGTAGCTGTAGTCGTTGGCGATGGACGTCAGCGTGGAGGTGTCGGTGGTCAGCGCGATGGCTGGCAGGCTTGGGCGCTCACGCTCGAAGCGGTTGAGCAGCTCGGAGGAGAAATGCTGGCTGTCGCCGGCGCTGCCGCCGTTGCCGCAGGCCAGGATCTTGCCGTCATTGACCAGACTCTGGACCATCATCTGGCTGGCCGCTTCGATGAAGGGCGGCAGCACTTCGCTGGCGTAGGTCTTGGTGTCAATGCTGGCGTTGAAGTGGCCGAGAATACGCGATTGGAAATCCATGATGGCTCTTGGTCGTTGGCTTCAGAACGCTTCGAAGGCGTGGCGAATCCAGTGAATGGAACGAGGGGAAGCCCCCTCCACGCCTACCACGTCGAAGCGGCAGGAACATGATAGCCCGTGCTGGGCCAGATAAAAACGCGCGGCAGTGATCAGCCGGCGTTGCTTGGTATGGGTCACGCTTTCCAGTGCGCTGCCGAAGCGGGAGTTGGCCCGGTAGCGCACCTCGATGAAGACCAGGGTCTCGGCGTCACGCATGATCAGGTCGATCTCGCCGCCCTTGGCATGCTGGTTGCGAGTGACGGGTGTCAGGCCACGCGCTGCCAGCCATTGTTCTACCTCGGCCTCGATGACGGCGCCGCGCGCTCGGGCGCGACGCTGGGGAGGCGGGTGCGCCTTGTCAGAGGGCGAGCCGGTGCGTGCCATGTCAGGGCGTGTAGGCTTCGACGGTGCGGCTGTTGGCGCCTTTCAGTGGCGGACGCGGTACGCCACCTCTGAATTCCGCCCAGGGCAGCGTGCGCTCGATGCGACCATCGTGGCGCGGGAAGAGGCTGCCGGTGGCGCCGAAGAGTTCGCCGCCCGCACCGGCCAGCATCAGCGGTACGCGCTGGGCCAGACGATAGGCATCGACCCCCATGGCGTTGAGCTTGAGCATGCGCGGTGAAGCATCGGACAGTGCGCGGTAGGTATCGACTTCCGGCAGGGATGCCTTGCCGCCTGAGGAGGCTTCCGGCACTTCCCAAGGAATGTCCACGAAGTCGACGCCATTGAGGTCGCCATCCTGATCGGGCTGCGGTGCGCCATCATAGAGATGGGAGGTGCCGTAGATCGGCAGGTCGCCCGCGTAGTAGAAGTCCAGCATCGGCGGAACCTGGCGAGCATAGCTCGGCAGCGCCAGCAGGAAGATCATGTCGATGTTGCCGGAATGGGCGCGGCCGTATTTGCTGCCGGATTTCTTGGCGGACTTCATGCGCGCCTGATCCTGGCTGGAGACCGACAGCAGGTCCTTGACGGCTGAGCTGACGGCGCCCTTGGGGTTGTAGCGCTCGACGGAGACGATATCGCCGCCTTCCTGCTCGAAGCGGTCGCGGAAGGCGCTGTAGACGCGCTGGCCCCAGGCATTGTTGGGCACCAGCGCAGCGGCGCCACGATGGCCGTCGAGTGCGGCGCGCATGGCGACCTGGCGGGCTTCGTCCTCGGCGGAAAGGCCGTACTGGAGCAGGTTGTCGGCACGGTTGCTGTCATGGGTGCCGTAGTTGAGGGCCAGCGTCGGCAGCGGCAGGCTGTTCTGGGTCTCGAGCTGACTGACCAGCTTCTTGTCCAGCGGGCCGAGCACAACCTGGGCGCCATCCATGGTGGCGCGGGCATACAGGGTCTTGAGATCCGCGCTCGAGGTATCATAGAAGCTCAGCTGCGGTGTGGCCTCGGCATTGTCGATGGCGCTGCGATGGCGTGCCTCGATGCCTTCACGGATGGCCTGGGCGATCCGCTTGAGTGAACCGGACTCGGGCAGGAAGACGGCAATCTTGCGCACCTCCTGGCCGGACAGCTCACGCAGGTCGAGAATGCCCTGCGGCATCTGGCGCGCGGCGGGGTGCTGCGGATTGGCGTCCGACCAGTCGTTGATGGCGGAGAACATCTGGTCGATGTTGCCACCGAAGCGACGCTGCAGACGCAGCAGGTCCGTCCAGTCACTGGCGGTGGGGCTGGCACTGGCCAGCTCATTGAGCTGAGTGGGCGAGAGGCGCGTGAGCTGCTCCCACAGGGTGTCGTTGATGCTCAGGTCATCGCTGTCGGCCTGCAGGGCGATCAAGGTCTGGGCGCTGGCCAGGGGTTCGCCGACCATGCCGAGTGCCAGGCCGCGTCGCTTGCGCAGTGTGCGCTGGTCATCGCTGGACATCTGTATGCCGTCCTCGAGCACCGAGGTGGCCAGGATCGTGTTCCAGCCGTCCTGCTGCTCAAGCGCGATGCGCGACAGCAGCAGGGCCCATTGCACGCGTTTCTGCGGCTCGAGGCTTGCCGGATCGATGTCGGATGCGATGGTGATCGCCTGCGCGTTGTCGCCGCTGCGTGCTAGGATGTCCGCAGCTTGCAGGCGCGTACTGGCCGCTTGCTGACCCTGTTGCTGCTCGGCCTGAGCGAGCAGGGCATCGGCCCCGGGGCCGCTTGAAAGCGGTGACTGTCCGGCACACCCTGCCAGCAGCAGGGCGGAGGCGGCGAGGCCCGCCAGCGTTCTCAGGCCGGAACGTGAACGGCGCGCGGCCTCCTGCCGGATGGCTGACGAAGTGCCCAGCGTATTGGCTGATGCACGGTTCCATGTCTGGCGCATGTACGACGGTCCCTTGGCTGATGGGCGATGTGGTCAGGGCTGCATCGCCACCTACTGTGATGAAGGGTGAAAGGCATCATGGCACTCGGTCGATCAGGGCCACGCATGCAGCGTCCTTCGGATGAAATGTCCCAAGGCAATCTGCCTGTGTCTGACGACCATTTCTACCATTGAGTTCAACGAGTCGAAGCATTGAATGTCCGAGTCTTCTGAAGGCGTATTGTACGTGGTCGCCACGCCGATTGGTAACCTCGATGATCTCAGTCCCCGCGCCGCGCGGGTGCTGGGAGAAGTGGACCTGATCGCAGCCGAGGATACCCGCCACAGTGCGCGGTTGCTGCGTCACCTGGGGCTGGAAGTGCCCATGATGTCCTTGCATGATCACAACGAGCGTGGCCGTGTCGATCAGCTATGTCAGGCGCTGGAGGCAGGTCGACGCGTCGCGCTGGTCTCCGATGCCGGCACGCCGCTGATCTCCGATCCCGGTTTCATCGTCGTGCGCGCATTGCGCGAGCGTGGATTCAAGGTAGTGCCGCTGCCGGGGCCGTGTGCGTTGATCACCGCCCTCAGCGCGGCGGGTCTGCCGACGGATCGTTTCACCTTCGAAGGTTTTCTGGCCCACAAGGGCGGCCCGCGTCAGGCGCGCCTTGCCGCGCTGCGCGAGGATAGCGCCACCCACGTGCTGTACGAGTCTCCGCACCGCATCCAGGCGCTGCTCGGCGATATTCGCGAGGTGCTTGGCGAGCGCCGGGTCGTGCTGGCGCGTGAGCTGACCAAGACCTTCGAGACCTTTCTCGATGGCACGGCAGCCGAGCTGCTGGCGCAGATGGACGCTGACAGTGATCAGACCCGCGGCGAGTTCGTGGTCATGATCGAAGGCGCGCCGGCACGTGACGGCGACGAGGCGGCCAGTGTCGAAGGCGACGCCCTGTTGCAGGTGCTGTTCGAGGAGGGCGTCGGCGTCAAGCAGATGGCCGCCATCGCCACACGTCTGGTGGGCGGGCGCAAGAAAGCCTGGTATGCCAAGGCGCAAGCCATGAAGGACGCGGCGGAGGAATAGGCAAACCTCTGTCACGCCAGAACTTTTTGCCGCTGCCATTGTTCGGCCTGCGCGGGCTTCGTCTTGTGAAAGGCCCATGACACTGGTAGTCTTGCGCGCTTGGGAGACGGCCAGACAGTCGCCGCCAGCGCAAGCTGGGGGAGGAAAGTCCGGGCTCCATAGGGCAAGGTGCCAGATAACGTCTGGGCGGCGCGAGCCGACGGCAAGTGCAGCAGAGAGAAGACCGCCTACGTCAGCTTCGGCTGACCGGTAAGGGTGAAAGGGTGCGGTAAGAGCGCACCGCGCGGCTGGTAACAGTTCGCGGCGAGGTAAACCCCACCTGGAGCAAGACCAAATAGGCCCCCTATGCTGCTGCCCGCAGTGGGGGCGGGTTGGTTGCTTGAGCCCTGAAGTGATTCAGGGCCTAGATGAATGACTGTCCACGACAAGACCCGGCTTATCGGCCATCTCCCGCCTTATAACGTCAGTGTGCTGCCATTCTTCGCGATGCGAGTGATGGCAGCACACCTTGAATTCGCATGACCGGCGCCGTCCGCTGCGTGTTTCGTGAAGACCATTGCAGTTGGATGGCAACGAACACGCAGCCGTGACAGGCGCCGGTTGTCGGTTATGGCACTTGAACTCGTGTTTCAGCCGCTTGTCTGCTGCACGCAGGTGTTGTCTCCGCTCTTATGCTGTCGGTGTCCATTGCCACCGGCTTTCACTGCTCGCATCGCGTGCCAAGGTCCAGAGTTTCGTCATGTCCAAGCCCAGCGCTCCTTCCGTTACCGAGTCTGTCGATACCGAGTCCGTCGAAGTGGCTGATCGCTTCGCGCATGTCAGTGTCATGCTCGATGGCGCGGTCGATGGTCTGATTCAGGACACTGCCGGCGTCTACTTCGACGGCACCTTCGGTCGCGGTGGCCATTCGCGTCTGATCCTGTCGCGTCTGGCACCCGAGGGACGTCTGATCGCCTGTGATCGTGACCCCCAGGCGCTGGCGGAAGCCGCGACCATCGATGATGAGCGTTTCAGTATCCATGCCGGTGAATTCGCGCGTCTTGGCGAGTATGCCGAGCATGAGGGCGTGCACGGTCAGCTGGATGGCATCCTGCTTGACATCGGCGTGTCATCCCCGCAGCTGGATGATGCCGAGCGTGGCTTCAGCTTCATGAATGATGGCCCGCTGGACATGCGCATGGACCCCACCAGTGGCGAGAGCGCCGCCGAGTGGCTGTCGCGTGCCAGCGCCGAGGACATGGCCTGGGTCTTCAAGACCTACGGTGAGGAGCGTTATGCCAAGCGTCTGGCACGCGCCGTGGTGGAGCGTCGCGCCGAGCGTCCCATCACGCGTACCGGCGACTTTGCCAGCCTGATCAAGGATGCCCATCCCAACTGGGAGAAGCACAAGCACCCGGCGACGCGTGTCTTCCAGGCGATCCGCATTCACATCAATGGAGAGCTGGATGAGCTGACCCGCGCGCTGGATGCCGGTCTCGAGGCGCTCAAGCCCGGCGGTCGTCTGGTCGTGATCAGCTTCCACTCGCTGGAAGACCGCATCGTCAAGCGCTTCATGCGTGACAAGGCGCGGGGCGATCAGGCCCCGCGAGGCATGCCGATCCGCGAAGACCAGCTCAACAAGCGACTCAAGCTGGTGGGCAAGGCGCAGAAGGCTTCGCAAAGCGAAGTCGATGCCAATGTCCGTTCGCGCAGTGCGGTGATGCGCATTGCCGAAAAGCTCAAATAGCGTCTGTGCACCCTCTGGGGAATCGTGCCTCTTTCTGCGCCTGCCTACCGGCAGGCGCGCGCGCAAGTGGGCTGTGGTGAAAGGGCGACACAAGTGTTGCCGTGCTGCAACTCTTAGCGGCTAACGCCACTTGCTGACATAATGCGCCGGGCGCTTCAAACAAGTGAGCGAACATCGCGTTTGCACGTTGGCAGTCTGCAAGGATATTCGTGATGCGGGGCATCACGTTCAGAGTGATTAGGGAGTCGGCATGGCGGGACGGAGACAGGAGGGCTGGACGGGTAACTGGCCGATCAAGGTGCAGATGCGTTGGCGTCACCTGTGTTTCGCGGTGCTGATGCTCAGTCTGCTCGGCTCTGCCGCTGCCGTCGTGATCAGCTCCCACCTCTCGCGCGGCCAATATGCCCAGCTGCAGAAGCTGGAAGCGGCGCGCGATGACGCGCGTGCACGCTGGGGGCGGCTGCTGCTCGAGGAGAGCGCCTGGTCGGCACCGGCGCGTATCGAAAGCATCAGCATCGAGCGACTCGAGATGCGCGTCCCGGATGTCCACGATGTCGAGGTCATTCGCTGATGGCCGCGCGTCGCCCGCCTTCGTCTCGCCCGCGCAAAGCCGCCGGCGCTGAGACGCCCGCTCGTACCAAGGCCGCAAGTAGTGCCCGCAAGAGCGCACGCGCGGCCATGGGGCCTGCCCGCTATCGCATCATGCTCTTCATCGTGCTGGCCGGGCTTGTCGCTCTGGTCGGCCGCATCGGCTATCTCCAGCTCTTCGATCAGCAGTTCCTGCAGGATCAGGGCGATGCACGCACCCTGCGTGTCGACAGCATCAATGCTCACCGCGGCATGATCACCGATCGCACTGGTGAGCCGCTGGCGATCTCCACGCCTGTCATCACTCTATGGGCCGACCCGCGCAAGGTGCCCGATGACCCCGTGCGATTGTCATTGCTGGCGCGCGCGCTGGGCCAGAAGCCGGATGATCTGATCGCACGCGTCCGCCGCTATCGTGATGCCGGCAAGGGCTTCATGTACATCAAGCGCCAGATGACCCCGCCGCAGGCTCAGCCAGCCATTGACCTCGACATTCCGGGCGTCAGCCACAAGCAGGAATACAAGCGCTATTACCCCTCCGGAGAAGTCTCCGCCCAGTTGATCGGCGTGACCAATGTCGATGACAAGGGGCAGGAAGGGCTCGAGCTTGCCTACAATTCCTACCTTTCCGGCACGCCGGGCAAGCGACGTGTGCTCAAGGACCGCAAGGGGCGCCTGGTGCGTGACCTGCATCTGATCAGCGAAGCCAAGCCCGGTGGCGACCTGACGCTCTCCATCGACCTGCGTCTGCAATACATGGCCTACCGCGAACTCAAGGCGGCCGTGGCGGAGCACCGCGCCGATGGCGGCACCCTGGTGATGATGGATGCGCGCACCGGCGAAGTGCTGGCGATGGTCAATCAGAAATCCTACAACCCGAACAACCGCGCCGGGCTTGACCCCGAGGGGCTTCGCAACCGCGCGATCACCGATGCCTTCGAGCCCGGCTCGGTGATGAAGCCGCTGGCGATGAGCGCTGGGCTTGCCACTGACCTGTATCAGCCGGATACGGTGATCGATACCACGCCGGGTTACATGCGGGTCGATCAGTTCACCATTCGTGACTTCCGCAACTACGGCAAGCTCGACATGGCCGGTATTCTCTATCACTCCTCGAATATTGGCATGAGCCGCATGGCGCTCAGTCTCGAGGATGATGCGGTATGGAATCGCTACTATGAGCTGGGCCTCGGCCAGGCACCGGGCACCGGCTTCCCGGGCGAGACGACCGGCGTGCTGCCGCCGCCGACCAACTGGTCGCGCAGCAAGCGGGCCTCCATCTCCTACGGTTACGGTATCAGCGTCTCGGCACTGCAGCTGGCCAGTGCCTTCACCGCGCTCGCCAACGACGGTCGTCGTGTGCCGCCGTCGCTGCTCAAGGTCAAGACACCACCGGTGGGTGACCAGGTGATCTCATCGGACAACGCGCACGCCTTGCTCGGCATGATGGAGAAGATCGTGCAGCCCAACGGGCCTGCCAAGCGGGCGGTGGTCGAAGGCTATCGCATTGCCGGCAAGACGGGCACCGTGCGCAAGGTGACGGCCGGTGGTTATCAGAAGACCGCCTATCGTTCGTTGTTCGCGGGTGTGGCACCGGTGTCTGATCCGCGTATCGTGACCGTGGTGATGATCGAGAACCCCAAAGGACAAGAATATTACGGCGGTCTGGTGGCGGCGCCCGTGTTCGGGCGCGTGGTGGGCAAGGCATTGCGCCTGCTGGATGTGCCGCCGGACAGCAAGGTCGATGAGTAACGCATTCAATGTGGCATGGTCGTCGGCCCCGGGCGGGCGGCTGCGTCTTTTTTCTCATGTAGTGAATACGTTCCGGGACATCGGGAACAAGGAAGGTCTTCCGACATGACTTCACCGCACGATTCCAGGCGCCTGGGCGAGTTTCTGGCGCGCCCGTTGGCCACGGCGACAGATATGCTGGCAGCATTGCTGGCGCTGTGGCCAGGCGCCCTCGATGATGATTGGCGCGCGCGGCTTGCCGCGCGCGATGACTGGCACCTGACGATCGACAGTCGCAGTGCCGCGCAGGGTTCCCTCTTCATCGCCATCCCCGGCATCGCCAGCGATGGCCGCGACTATATCGCCGCGGCGCTCGAGAGCGGTGCCGAGCTGGTGCTGGCCGAAAGACCCGCAGGCGGGGATGCACGTCTCGCGCTGCACTCAGATGATGCCAGAGTCGTCTGGCTCGAGAATCTGGGCGAGCAGCTCGGTGAGCTGGGCCGCCAGGCCTTCAGTGTGCCCGAGTCACTGACGCTGGTCGGGGTCACGGGCACCAACGGCAAGTCTTCCGTCACCCATTACATCGCCGAGCTGGCCGAAGCGATGGGCACGCCCGCCGGCATGATCGGCACGCTCGGCATCGGGCGCCCCGGCGCGCTGGTCGCGGGCGAGCGCACCACGCCCGATGCCCTGGCCGTGCAGGCGGCGCTCAAGGGCCTGAGCCTTGCCGGTGCCGAGCTGATCGCGATGGAAGTCTCCTCGCATGCGCTCGATCAAGGGCGCGTCAATGGCTGTCGCTTCACCGTCGCGGGCTATACCAATCTTTCGCGAGACCACCTTGACTACCACGGCAGCATGGCGGCCTATGCGGCGGCCAAGGCGAAGCTGTTCAAGCGGCCCGAATTGAAGCTTGCGGTGCTCAATGCCGATGATGCGCTGGCGCGACTGATGCTGGCCGGCATGCAGCGCGGCGTGCGCGTGCTGGCGATGGGGCGTGATGACGTCGCGACCCTGCGCGTGCTGGATGTCTTCCCCGAGCCGCTGGGCCAGGTTGCCGTGATCGCGACGCCGGATGGCGAGCGCGAGCTGGGCCTCAATCTGATGGGGCGCTTCAATCTCGACAACGCCTTGCTGGCAATGCTGATCCTGCATGGCCTCGACTATACGTTCGAGGGGCTGTTTGCCGCCGCGCCGCGTCTGACGCCGGTGCCGGGCCGCATGCAGCGCCTGAGCCGTGATGGCGCGCCGGTGGTGGTGGTCGACTACGCCCACACGCCGGAGGCCGTCGAGACGGCGCTGACCGCGCTGCGTGCCCACCTGCCGGCGCGGGATGATGCGCGCCTGTGGTGTGTGCTCGGCTGTGGTGGCGATCGCGACAGCGGCAAGCGCCCGCTGATGGCCACGGCCGCCGAGCAGGGCGCCGACCGTGTCGTGATCACCGATGACAATCCGCGTAGCGAGGATGCCGCCGCCATCCGTCAGCAGATGATGGCCGGCATCCATGCCCACGAGCGCGTGCTGGATATCGCCGAGCGTGGCGAAGCCATTGCCCAGGTCATCCGCGATGCCGGCGAGCATGATGTCATCCTGATCGCCGGCAAGGGGCACGAGGACTATCAGGAGATCGACGGTCAGCGACTGCCGTTTTCGGATGTGGCCCATGCGGTCGCGGCGCTGGAGCGTCGTGAGCTCTCGATGCTGGAAGGTCAGGAGCGTGACGCATGAGTGCGCCTGAACAGCCCGTTGGTCTGAGCACCTTCGAGGAACTGGCCGCGGTGCTCGGGGCGCAGTTGCCACAGGCATTGCGCGATCAAGCGCTGGGCGCCATCGAGACGGACACCCGCAAGCTTGGCGAGCAGGTCGCGCCGCTTTTCGTGGCGCTGAAGGGTGAGCGCTTCGACGCCCATGACTTCCTCGCCCAGGCTCGCGCCAATGGCGCCGTCGCGGCGCTTGTCGAGCGGGCAGTGGATGACCCGCTGCCGCAGATCATCGTCGCGGATACCCGGCTGGCCTTCGGGCTGCTGGCGGCGGCGCGTCGCCGTGCCTGGGGGAAGCCGTTGATCGCGGTGACCGGTAACAGTGGCAAGACCAGCGTCAAGGGCCTGGTGCATGCCATCCTTGTGCGGGATGCCGCGCGTTTCGAGGCCGAAAGCCTCGCCAATCACGGCAATCTCAACAACGATTTCGGCCTGCCGATGACGTTGCTGCGCTTGAGCGATGCCCATCAGCACGGCGTGGTCGAACTGGGCGCCAATCATCTCGGCGAGATCGCCTGGACGACGGCCCTGGCGCGCCCGCAAGTGGCGGTGATCACCAATGTCACCGGCGCCCATGTCGGCGAATTCGGCGGCATGGGTCAGATCGCCCAGGCCAAGGGCGAGATTCTGGCGGGCTTGAGCCCGTTGGGAGGACGACGCCCGGTCGCGGTGCTCAACCGTGATGACGCCTACTTCTCGCTTTGGCAGGCGCTGGCCGCGACTGGTCAGGCGGTCGATGTCATCGACTTCAGCGTTGCGGATGGCGTTGTGGATGGCAGCGTGGATAGCGGTGATCGCCCGGCACGCCTGCAGGCGCGTGAGCTAGGCGCGGATGAACTCGGGCGTTATGCTTTCGAACTGACGTTTGATGGCTGCTCGCTCGGCCGTGTCCAGCTGGCGTTGCTGGGGCGTCACAACGTGGCCAATGCGCTGGCGGCCGCCGCGGCGTGCCTGGCACTGGGCATCGACAGTGATCTGGTGATCGCCGGACTCGAGAGCGCCGAGAGCGTACCCGGCAGGCTGGGCGTCGTGGCAGGCATCAATGGCTCGCGTCTGCTGGATGACAGCTACAACGCCAACCCCGGCGCCATGCTGGCGGCGCTGGATCTGCTGGCGACACTGCCTGCGCCGCGCTGGTGCCTGATGGGCGCCATGGGCGAACTCGGAGCCGACGCCGAGCGTCTGCATGCCGAGGTGGGCGATTACGCCCGCAAGCTGGGCATAGATTTCATTGCCACCTGCGGCGAGGGCGCTCAGGCGACTGCCGAGGCCTTCGGGGCCGGTGGCAAGCACTTTATCGAGCGGGCAGAGCTGGAAGCTTACGCCCGTAACCATCTACCCACCGGGGCCAGTGTTCTGGTCAAGGGGTCTCGCAGCGCTGGCATGGAGAATATCGTTGCCGCGCTCAAGGTCGACGCATCAAGGTGAATGTGAGTCATGCTGCTGCTGCTTGCTGAGTTTCTGGCCCAATTCAATGGCGCCTTTACGGTTTTCAATTATCTGACCCTGCGCGTGGTATTGGCCACGTTGACGGCACTGTTGCTGTGTCTGTGGCTGGGCCCCTGGGTCATACGCAAGCTCGTCGATGGCCAGATCGGCCAGGCCGTGCGCGACGATGGCCCCAAGTCTCACCTTTCCAAGGCCGGTACTCCGACCATGGGCGGCGTGATGATCCTGCTGTCGATGGCTGTCTCCACCCTGCTGTGGGGCGACCTGACCAACCTGTATGTCTGGGTGGTGCTGGCCGTCACGCTGGGTTTCGGCGCCGTCGGCTGGGTCGATGACTACCGCAAGGTGGTGGAGAAGAATCCGCGTGGCCTGCCGGCGCGCTGGAAGTACTTCTGGCAGTCGGTGGTGGGCATCGGCGCCGCCGTGGTGCTGTACCTGACGGCGAGCACCCCGGCCGAGACGGGCCTGCTGGTGCCATTCTTCAAGGACGTCGTCATCCCGCTGGGCGTGTTCTACGTGGTGCTGACCTACTTCGTGATCGTCGGCAGCTCCAATGCGGTCAACCTGACCGATGGCCTCGATGGTCTGGCGATCATGCCGACCGTGCTGGTCGCCATGGGCCTGGCCATCTTCGCCTATGCCTCGGGCAATCTGAAGTTCGCCGAGTATCTGCACATTCCGTTCATTGCCGGTTCCGGTGAGCTGGCCGTGTTCTGCGCCACCATCGCGGGTGCCGGTCTCGGTTTCCTGTGGTTCAACACCTACCCCGCCCAGGTCTTCATGGGCGATGTGGGCGCGCTGGCGCTCGGCGCGGCACTGGGGGTCGTGGCGGTCATCGTGCGTCAGGAAATCGTGCTGTTCATCATGGGCGGCGTCTTCGTGATGGAAACCGTCTCGGTGATCCTGCAGGTCGGCTCCTACAAGCTGACCGGGCGACGCATCTTCCGCATGGCGCCGCTGCATCACCACTTCGAGCTGAAAGGCTGGCCGGAGCCGCGCGTCATCGTGCGCTTCTGGATCATCACCGTCGTGCTGGTGCTGCTTGGCCTGGCCACACTCAAGGTTCGCTGAGGACGCATTCGCGATGACCCTCTCTGCCACCTCTCAAGCACCGGCCTCGCCGGTGCCTGCCAAAGGACCGACCCTGGTGGTCGGTCTTGGTGTCTCCGGACAGGCGATCGCTCGCCATCTGAGTGATCGCGGCATCGACTTTGCCGTCGCCGATACCCGCAGCGCACCGCCTGGCCTCGAGAGCCTGCGCGAGCATGCGCCGCAGGCCGAGGTACATCTTGGCCCCCTGGAAGCGCTGGATCTGTCACGCTTCGGCGAGGTGGTACTCAGTCCGGGCATTGACCCGCGTCAGGCGGTGTTCGATGGGATTCGCGAGCGGCTGGTCGGCGAGATCGCACTCTTCGTGCGCGCGCTGGATGAGCGTGAGGCCCGCGACGCGCAGGGCAAGCGGCCCACGCTGGTCGCGATCACTGGCTCGAACGCCAAGTCCACCGTGACCACGCTGATCGCGCAGATGGCCGCGCGTGCCGGCCGTGACGTGGCGGTCGGCGGCAATCTGGGCACTGCCGCGCTGACCTTGTTGCGTGAGCAGCCCGATGCCGAGCTCTACGTGCTGGAGCTGTCTTCCTTCCAGCTCGAGACCACGCCTGAGCTCAAGGCCGATGTCGCCTGCTTCCTGAATCTCTCTGAAGATCACCTGGATCGCCACGATGGCATGCGTGGCTATCAGGCCGCCAAGCGCGGCATCTTCCGCGGCGCAGGCCTTGCGGTCATCAATGCCGATGACGCCTGGAGCTGGCCGGCCGAAGATGATGCGGTGGCGCGAGTCAGTTTCAGCGTGCAGCTCGGTGGGTCGGTCGATAAGTCGACCGATGAGGCTGCCAGGCAGGCGCAATGGTGCCTGGCGGAGCAGGGCGGCACGCTGTCGCTGTGTCATGCCGAGTCTGGCCAGCTGCGCGGCGTGATGCCTGCTGCGGAGGTGCGTCTTGCGGGCCGCCACAACCAGGCCAATGCGCTGGCGGCACTTGCGATGGGCACGGCGATCGGCCTCGACGAGGTGGCGATGGTCGATGAGCTAACCAGCTTCGCGGGGCTGCCGCATCGTGGCGAACTGATCGCCGACGTGGCGGGCGTGCGCTGGATCAATGATTCCAAGGGCACCAATGTCGGGGCGACGCTGGCGGCGATCGCCGGTCTCGGGCCGACGCTCGAGGGCAAGCTGATATTGCTGGCCGGTGGCCAGGGCAAGGGGGCGGACTTCACACCGCTGGCGGCGCCATTGGCTCGTTATGCCCGTGAGGTGGTGGTGTTCGGACAGGATGCGCCGTTATTGACGCAAGCCCTGGCCGATGACGTCACCGTGACGCCAGTCATGACGCTGGGCGATGCCATGCGTCATGCTCGACAGATAGCACAGGCGGGTGACTGCGTGCTGCTGTCACCGGCCTGCGCCAGTCTTGATCAGTTCCCCAATTACATGGCGCGTGGCGACTCGTTCCGTGACTGGGTCACGCAGCACATCATGTCCGGTGCTGACGGCAATTCTGGCTCTGGCAGCAGCGACAAGGAAGCCTGCGATGCGTAACAAGGCCCGGCGAGTCCATGACACCTTGACGGCAGAGCGTCAGCCCGTCGACGGCTGGCTGCTGTTCTGCGCGCTGGCGATCCTGTGTATCGGCTGGGTAATGGTGACATCTGCCTCCAGCGAGATCTCGAGCGAGCGCTTCGATGGCAATGCCTTCTACTACAGCATGCGCCACGGCATCTTCATCGTGATCGGCCTGGTGGCCGCCTTCTGTACGTTGCGCGTGCCGATGTCCGCCTGGCAGCAGCGCAGCTTCGCGATGCTGATGCTGGGCTTCGTGCTGCTGGTGGTCGTGTTGGTGGTCGGGCGCGAGATCAACGGCGCCAAGCGCTGGATACCGCTGCCATTGGTCGGCGGGGTACAGGCCTCCGAGATCGCCAAGCTGTGCCTGATGATCTGGCTGGCCGGCTATCTGGACCGCCGCCTCGACAAGGTGCGCGCCAGCGTCGTCAATGGCCTCATTCTGCCCTGTGTTCCCTTGTTGCTGATGATCGTGCTGTTGGCACTGGAGCCTGACTTTGGCTCCATCGTGGTCATGGGCGGTGCCGTGATGGGCATGCTGCTGATGGCGGGCGTCGCCTGGTGGGGGTTCATCGTCTTGCTGGGTCTGGCGGGCGGTGGTGGCTGGCTCTTGGCGATCGCCGAGCCCTATCGCTGGGAGCGTCTGACCACCTATACCGACCCGTGGGCCAACATGTATGACAGTGGCTACCAGCTGACCCAGGCGTTGATCGCCTTCGGTCGTGGCCACCTGAGCGGCATGGGGCTGGGCAACAGCGTGCAGAAGCTGTTCTATCTGCCGGAAGCGCATACCGATTTCGTATTTGCCGTGCTGGCCGAGGAGCTGGGCTTGATCGGGGCGACGGCCGTGGTGGCGCTGTTCGGACTGCTGATCTACCGCGCCTTCAAGATCGGTCGCCGCGCTGAACTCGCCGGCTTGCCGTTCAGCGCCTACCTCGGCTACGGTATCGCCCTCGTGCTGGGGGCGCAGGCCTTCATCAACATCGGTGTGGCCAGCGGACTGCTGCCCACCAAGGGGCTGACCTTGCCCCTGATGAGTTATGGCGGCTCCAGCCTGATCGTCAGTTGCGTGCAGATCGCGATACTGCTGCGTATCGATGCCGAGACCCGCAAGCTGACCCGCACATCGACAGGAAATGCCGCCGCGCCCCGCCGCAAGACCAGGAAGCCGACCGAGACACCGCAAGGAGCACAGGCATGACGTCATCTTCTTCTACCATCGCTCCCGAGGGGGCGGTTGACTCGGTAGACGCTGTCTCCAAGGGCGTCGTGCTGATGATGGCCGGCGGGACGGGAGGGCATGTGATTCCGGCGCTGTCGCTGGCGCGTGCCCTTGCGGCGGCCGGTCACGAGATCCATTGGCTGGGCAGCCCGCGCGGCATCGAGAACCGTCTGGTGCCCGACGCCGGCTACCCGCTGCATCGGGTCGAGGTCGCGGGCCTGCGCGGCAAGGGGCTGGCGGGCTATGCGGCGATCCCGTTTCGTCTCGCGCGCGCCGTCCTGCAGGCAAGGCGCGTGATTCGTGAGCTCAAGCCGGTGCTGGTGGTGGGCCTCGGTGGCTTCGCCAGTGGTCCGGGCGGGCTCGCGGCGCGCCTTGAAGGCATTCCGCTGATCATTCATGAGCAGAACGCCATCGCGGGCCTGACCAACAAGGTGCTGGCGCGGATGGCGACACGTGTCTATGCCGCCTTCCCGGGCGCCTTCCCGCCGGCTCTCGGGGCTCAGGTGGTGGGCAATCCGGTACGTGATGAGATCGCCGACGTCGGCGCCGCCGGGCATACGACCGAGGCGGCAGGCGAGCGTGGGTTGCATCTGCTGGTGATGGGGGGCTCGCTGGGGGCTCAGGCGCTCAACGAGACGCTCGCGCCGGCGCTGGCCCTGCTGCCGGAAGCCTCGCGTCCCGTGGTGCGCCATCAGGCCGGACGTGACAAGCAGGAGGCGACCCTCGCCGCCTATCAGGCAGCCAGTGTCACGGCTGAGGTCAGCGAGTTCATCGGTGATATGGCCGAGGCCTATGCCTGGGCAGACCTCGTGGTCTGCCGCGCCGGCGCCCTGACCGTGGCCGAGCTGGCCGCGGCAGGTCGCCCTGCGGTGCTGGTGCCGTTCCCCCACGCCGTGGATGACCACCAGACCGTCAATGCCGCGGTATTGGTCAAGGCGGATGCCGCGCGCCTGATTCCCCAGAATACGTTGACTGCCGAGCGCCTCGCCGAGACGCTGGCAGAATTGCTCGACCCCAAGATACTCACTGGCATGGCCGCTCGCGCCCGCAATAGTGCGGAACTCGATGCGGTAGCGACCATGCTGGCAGGCTGCATGGAGACTCGCCTTGAACGCTAGCAATTCTGATCGCGGTGCAGGTATGCGCCGCATCCGTCGTATCCATTTCGTCGGCATCGGCGGTGTGGGCATGTGTGGTATCGCCGAAGTACTGGGCAACATGGGCTATGAGGTCAGCGGTAGCGATCTCAAGGAGTCCGCCGTCACGGTTCATCTGCGTGAGTGCGGCGTGCGTGTCGCCATCGGTCATGCGGCCATCAATGCCGAAGGCTCGGATGTGGTCGTGGTCTCGACCGCGGTGGACACCACCAACCCGGAAGTCGCCTGGGCGCGGGAGCATCGCATTCCCGTCGTGCGTCGTGCGGAGATGCTCGCCGAGCTGATGCGTTTCCGCCAGGGCATCGCGATTGCCGGTACCCACGGCAAGACCACTACCACCAGCCTGACCGCGACTCTGCTCGCGGAAGGCGGCATGGACCCGACCTTCGTCATCGGCGGCAAGCTGACCAGCGCGGGCACCAATGCCCGTCTGGGCGAGGGTGAGTATCTGGTCGCCGAGGCGGATGAGTCCGACGCCTCCTTCCTGCATCTGCAGCCGTTGATCTCGGTAGTGACCAATGTCGATGCCGATCACATGGCCACCTACGAGGGCGACTTCAATCGCCTCAAGGACACCTTCATCGAATTCCTGCACAACCTGCCGTTCTACGGTCTGGCGGTGCTGTGTATCGATGATGCCAACGTGCGTGAGCTGCTGCCGCGTGTTCAGCGTCAGTTCGTGACCTACGGCTTCAGCGACGATGCCGATTACCGCATCAGCGATTTCCGCCAGGGAGGCGGTCAGCTCAGTTTTACGGCGCTGCGTCCGGAAGGCCATGCACCGCTCGAGATCACCTTGGCGATGCCGGGTGAGCACAATGCGCTCAACGCCCTGGCGGCGATCGCCATCGCCACCGATGTCGGTGTCAGCGATGAAGCCATCGCTCGCGCGCTGGCAAGCTTTGCCGGTGTCGGTCGTCGCTTCCAGGTGCACGGAGAATTCGCGGCACCCAATGGCGAGCAGAGCGTGATGCTGGTGGACGATTATGGCCACCATCCTCGCGAAGTGGAGATGGTGATTCGCGCCGTGCGCGCCGGCTGGCCGCAGCGCCGTCTGGTGATGGCCTACCAGCCGCACCGTTATTCGCGCACCCATGATCTCTATGAAGATTTCGTGCGTGTGCTGTCCGAAGTCGACACCCTGTTGCTGCTGGATGTCTACAGTGCCGGGGAAGCGATGATTCCGGGCGCCGATGGCCGCTCGCTGGCGGGCTCGATCCGGCAGCGCGGCCAGGTGGACCCGCTGTTCGTCGAACACAAGCGTGCCTTGCCGGACCTGCTCAAGAACGTGCTGCGTCCGGGCGATATCCTGATTACCCAGGGGGCGGGTGATGTCGGTGGCATTGCGCTGGCACTGGCGGGGGCCGACCTCAAGCTTGACGAGGTGACGCTATGACCGTCTCTTCCTCCCCGTCTGGAGCGACAGGCGTGAATCCTGAGCTGGCCACGCGCTATGGACGTGTCGTGGTGCTGTTCGGTGGCCTGAGCGCCGAGCGCGAGGTGTCACTCAAGAGCGGTGCGGCGGTACTGGAGGCCCTGCAGGGCGCGGGCGTCGATGTGCAGGGCTATGACATGGCACATGGGTTGGCCGGTCTCGAGGCATTGCGGCCCGACCGTGTCTTCATCGCCATGCATGGTCGCGGCGGCGAAGATGGCACCTTGCAGGGAGCGTTGGAATTGCTGGGCATTCCCTATACCGGAAGCGGCGTGCTGGCCTCGGCGCTTGGCATGGATAAGCTGCGCACCAAGAAGCTCTGGGATATAGAGGGCTTGCCGACGCCACGCTCCTGTCGCCTGGCGGCGGATACGGACTGGCAGTCGGTGCTCGAGACGCTCGGTACCCCGGTAGTGGTCAAGCCGGTGCATGAGGGGTCGACTCTCGGTATCCATATTGTCGAGGACGCTCAGGCGCTACAGGACGCCTGGACGGATGCCAGCCGCTTCGATGCGGTGGTGATGGCCGAGCGTTTCATCAAGGGGCCGGAATATACGGTCTCGGTGCTGGACGGCGAGGTATTGCCAGCCATTCGTATCGAAGCGGATAGCGGTTTCTACGATTACGATGCCAAGTATCTCACCGATACCACTCGCTACCTGCTGCCCTGTGGTCTGAGCGCTGCGCGCGAGGCCGAACTGGCGACTCTCTCGCTCAAGGCATTCAACGTGCTGGGTTGCGAGGGCTGGGGCCGTGTCGATGTGATGGAAGATGCGGACGGCGCCTTCTGGCTGCTGGAAGTCAACACTTCGCCGGGCATGACCGATCACAGCCTGGTGCCGCAGTCCGCGGCACATGTCGGGCTCGATTTCGCCACTCTGGTGCTGCGTATTCTCGACACGACTCTTGCCGAGCAGGACGCAGACGATGCGTCAGTCGCTCAGCAGAGTGGTCATTGATCGATGGCGGCGCGTAGCACTACCGGTGCAATCTTCGGCCTCGTTCTCGGCCTTGCGCTGCTGGTCGCGGGCGGACAGGCATTGTGGACCTGGCTTGATCGTCCCATTGAGCGAGTCACCATCAAGGGTGACTTCGATCATGTCAGTGCTGCCTACCTTCAGCGTCATATTGCGCCGTTGATTCGTGGCCAGAGCTGGCTCTCCGTCCCATTGGGCGAGGTTCGGCGTCGCGCCTTGGCGATCGATTGGCTGAGTGAGGTCAGCATCTCGCGTCGCTGGCCGGATACACTTGAATTCGAGCTGTTTGAACAGCAGCCGGTCGCCTACTGGAATGATGGCGAATTGCTCAATGTACGCGGCGATGCCTTCCAGGCGGGCCCGGTGACGCAGCTGGGCAACCTGCCCAATCTGGCGGGGCCCAAGGGCAGTGGATCCGAAGTGCTGGCCGAGCTTGACGCGCTGCAGAGCCAGTTGGGCGGGCTGGGGCTCAATGTCTCCCAGTTGCGATTGGAGCCACGTGGCGCCTGGCGCTTTCAGGTCAATGATTCGGTGTGGGTAATGCTGGGTCGCAATGATCGAGAGGCGCGTCTGGCGCGTTTCATGGCGGCCTGGCAACGGCGTCTGGGTGATGAGGCGTCGCAGATCCGCTACATTGATCTGCGCTACCCCAACGGAGTGGCAGTGGCGTGGCATGGGGAGACGACGGCACTCGAAGAAGGCAAGGACAGTTGAGGCAAATGGCGACACTCACTACATGCTTCATTTGCGTGTGAGTATTAGCAAAATGGCGATATCGCCAGTTTCATTTGTCGTCAATCCCGCCTATTCTAGCGGGGATTTGCGCCCCTCGGTATTTTAGGCTGGTATGCCCCAAGTGGCTGCTCCTATACTGGGAAGTCAAATCCCTCTGTACGGGTTAAACGGAACGTAAACCCGTTCTGGGTGGTGCGGCAGACATGGTGTCTGTCAAAGCGCGCAATTATTTTCATGATGAACCAGAATCAAGGAGCTGGCCCGACCTATGGCAGGACATTCCAAATCACAGGATATGGTGGTCGGGCTGGACATCGGAACCTCCAAGGTAGTCGCGATCGTGGGTCAGCCGACCGATGATGGCGGTATCGAAATCGCGGGAATTGGTTCCCACCCTTCACGTGGCATGAAGAAGGGCGTGGTGATCAACATCGAATCGACCGTACAGTCGATTCAGCGCGCAGTGGAGGAGGCTGAGTTGATGGCCGGCTGCGATATCCACTCGGTATATGTGGGCATCGCCGGCAGTCATATCAGTTCGATGAATTCCGATGGTGTCGTGGCAATCAAGGATCGCGAAGTGACGCCGTCTGATATCGAACGCGTGATCGACTCGGCGCGCGCTCGAGCGATTTCTGAAGGTCAGCGCATTCTTCACGTGCTGCCGCAGGAATATGCCATTGATCGGCAGGAAGGTATTCGCGAGCCGTTGGGCATGTCCGGGGTGCGTCTTGAGGCGCGCGTTCACCTGGTCACTGCCGCACTGAATGCCGTGCAGAATATCGAGAAGTGCGTGCGTCGCTGCGGGCTCGAAGTCGACGACATCATTCTCGAGCAGCTCGCCTCGAGTCATGCGGTTCTGACCGAGGATGAGCGTGAATTGGGTGTGTGCATGGTGGATATCGGCGGTGGTACCACGGATATCGCCGTCTTCACCGAAGGTGCCATTCGTCATACGGCTGTGATCCCCATCGCGGGTGATCAGGTCACGAATGACATCGCCATGGCGCTGCGCACACCGACGCAATATGCAGAGGAAATCAAGGTCAAGTATGCCTGTGCTCTGACCCAGCTGGCCTCCAGCGACGAGACGATCAAGGTGCCGAGTGTCGGTGACCGACCGGCACGTGACCTGTCCCGTCAAGCGTTGGCAGAAGTGGTCGAGCCCAGGTATGAGGAACTGTTCACCCTGGTCCGCGATGAATTGCGTCGCAGTGGCTATGAAGATCTCGTGGCTGCGGGCGTGGTCCTGACGGGTGGAACGTCACGCATGGAAGGTGTCGTTGAGCTGGCGGAGGAGATCTTCCATATGCCGGTTCGCATCGCTTGCCCGCAAAATGTGCGTGGACTGGCGGATGTGGTCCGCAATCCGATTTATTCCACGGGTGTGGGTTTGCTACATTATGGGATGAAACAGGAGCGGCATACGCCATCCTCGACTGCGGTCGCGGTGCGCAGGGAGGAATCTGCCGCACGACGCGTTCACGGCCATGAGCACGACACCTCCACGCTGGAGCGGATCAAGGGCTGGTTCAAGGGAAATTTCTGACAGGGATTACAGAAAGACTGTGATCCAGGAGACAGGGCATATGTTCGAACTGGTAGATAACGCACCCTCCAGCAGCGCGGTCATCAAGGTGATCGGTGTTGGCGGCGGCGGTGGTAACGCCGTCAATCACATGGTCGAGAGCAACATTGAAGGCGTCGAGTTCATCTGCGCCAACACCGATGCTCAGGCGCTCAAGCGCGTGGCCGCCAAGACTGTCCTTCAGCTGGGCAGTGAAATCACCAAGGGGCTTGGCGCTGGCGCCAACCCGGAAGTGGGTCGCCAGGCGGCGATGGAAGATCGTGAGCGTATCGTCGAGCTGCTGCAAGGCGCCGACATGGTCTTCATCACCGCTGGTATGGGGGGAGGTACCGGTACCGGCGGTGCTCCGGTCGTGGCGCAGGTCGCCAAGGAACTGGGTATCCTGACCGTGGCCGTCGTCACGCGTCCGTTCCCGTTCGAAGGGCCGCGTCGTCAGAAGGCGGCGGAGCAGGGCATGAAGGAGCTCTCCGAGCACGTCGACTCCCTGATCACCATCCCCAACGAGAAGCTGCTGTCAGTGCTGGGCAAGAGCGCCAGCCTGCTGAGCGCCTTCAGCGCCGCCAACGACGTGTTGCTGGGGGCCGTACAGGGGATCGCAGAGCTAATCACCAGCCCGGGCATCATCAACGTCGATTTCGCCGACGTGCGTACTGTCATGTCCGAGATGGGCATGGCGATGATGGGGACCGGTGATGCCATCGGCGAGAACCGTGCTCGTGAAGCCGCCGAGAAGGCCATTCGCAGCCCGCTGCTCGAAGACATCGATCTGCACGGCGCGCGCGGTATCCTGGTCAACATCACGGCAGGCCCGGACCTCTCCATCGGTGAATTCAACGATGTGGGTGCCACCGTGCAGGAGTTCGCTTCTCCGGACGCCACCATCGTGGTCGGGACGTCCATCGACATGGACATGACCGACGAGCTGCGTGTCACTGTCGTGGCGGCCGGGCTTGACGGTCGCGTCGAGAAGCCGGCGGCGCGTGAAGCGGCACCGGCCAAGCGTACCGTCGAGAAGCCGGCGGACTACCGCAGTCTGCAGACGCCGACGGTCACCCGTCAGGCCAAGGAAGAGCAGGAAGCGGCAGCCAAGAAGTCGGAACCGCGCAAGTCGCGTGATATGGATGACTATCTCGATATCCCGGCCTTCCTGCGTCGCCAGGCTGACTGATGCGCACTGACTGACACGTCATTGACGCTCATGTGCCAGTCGGCACGAGGCTGAGATGACACGGCTCATCGTGAGTCTGACTTCACCCATTCGGGGCTTCCCGGGTGGGTGAAGTCGTTTCCGGGGTAGACAAAAGGGGCTTTCGTCACCGGCGCGGGGAGTGCTGCCTGTGCATCACAAGTGCATCCGCCAGTGCCGTGGGCGCGTAAGGAAGGGAGGTCTTTAAGCTGTCTTGCACATTGATTATCGTTTTATGGCAGTACGAGTGAGAACTGTTTGGTGATTGCGTGTTCATACTCAGCACGAGGCCAGCAGGCGCGCGGGCAAGCCTCAATGGTGCTCGAAAGGCAATGTTGAATTTCCCTAGCAGCGGCAGGTGACAATTTGTTGAATTCCTGCATTGCTGTTATCATGAACACTGTTTCCAAATTCAGGCTGACTGGCTATCTCCCTATGATTCGACAAAAAACACTCCAGAATACGATCCGCGCCACAGGCGTTGGTCTGCACTCAGGTGACAAGGTTTACCTGACGCTGCGTCCCGCTCCGGTCAACACCGGTATCGTCTTCATCCGTACCGATCTCGAGCCGCAGGCTCATATCCGTGCCGATGCGATGAGCGTCCGTGACACCACCATGTGCACCGCCGTCTCCAATGGTGAAGCCAAGGTGACGACCGTCGAGCACCTGATGTCCGCCTTCGCAGGCCTGGGCATCGACAACTGCTTCGTCGAGCTGTCCGCGCCGGAAGTGCCGATCATGGACGGCAGCGCCGGTCCGTTCGTCTTCCTGATCCAGTCCGCTGGTATCCAGGAGCAGTCGTCGCTCAAGAAGTTCATCCGCATCAAGCGCGAGATCGAAGTGCGTGATGGTGACAAGGTCGCGACCTTCCTACCGCACAACGGCTTCAAGGTGTCCTTCGCCATCGACTTCGATCACCCGGTGTTCGAGCAGCAGAAGCAGACCACCACGGTCGACTTCTCCACCACCTCCTTCGTCAAGGAAGTGTCTCGAGCGCGTACCTTCGGCTTCATGCGTGATCTCGAATTCCTGCGCTCCCAGAATCTCGCGCTGGGCGGAAGCCTCGACAACGCCATCGTCGTCGATGACTACCGCATCCTCAACGATGAAGGCCTGCGTTACGACGATGAGTTCGTCAAGCACAAGGTGCTGGACGCCATCGGTGATCTCTATCAGCTGGGTCACAGCATCATCGGTGAGTTCCGTGGCTACAAGTCCGGCCATGGTCTCAACAACATGCTGTGCCGCGCACTGCTGGAAAATGCCGACAGCTACGAGATCGTCACCTTCGAGAACTCCGATGCGATGCCGATTTCCTACGCCTCTCCGGCGCTTGCCGTCTGAGTCGAGGCCAATGACATCTGCGAAAGCTGCAAGACGAGGTACTTCAGAAGAAAAGCACTCAGAGAGACAGTACGAGCAGAACACTGTGACCTAGCCCGTCCAGCCTGACAGCACTGCTCCGGCCTTAGCCAGCCGGAGATGGAAACGACAACAGCCGCGCCGCCCAGAAGGGCGGCGCGGCTGTTTGCATGCAGGACAAGAAATGTTTGAGTTGGCTCAGGGCGTCTCGGCGTCGTCGCTCGAATCCGATGCGTGGGCCGCCAGTCGCTCCAGGGCGAGACGCAGACGCTCGTCGCGGGTATGGGAAGCGCAATCCAGCAGATGTTCCGCGGCGGCCTCTGGCAGGTGGCGTGGCTGGCGTGCGGGCACGAAAGCCGGACGAATCGGGCGGACCTTGAAGGCCAGGCGGGCGAGGGTGGCGAGCTCTGGCAGCTCGCGCAGCACACTGATCAGGCGACGCTGCTCATAGCGCAGCCAGGTCAGCCAGGAGGCGCGGCTGGTGATCAACGTCAAGGTGTCATCGTGATAGCCGCCGACGAAGACCTGTTCCTGCATGTCCTTGGGCAGTGCAGCACGCAGGTGCAGCTGGGCCTGCTCGAGCATGCGTGCCTGGCGCATGACGCTGCCAAGTTGCCCCTTGCCGTTCAACAGGCGCGCCGCGGGCTGGGCGCGGAAACGCTTAGCCTTTATACTCATGGGCTTGCATGCCGGTTCAGTGATTTCCGGCAATCTATCATGAGCGGGAGTCCGGCAACAGCATGAGCCCTGTCGATGCCACAGCACGCCCTCGTGCGTTACCGGATTCCGGTAGCGGCGCTTCGCGTCGCTGGTCGGTACGCACGGCCCCGCGCTGGCTGCTGGCAGGTCTGCTGCTCAGCTGTCTGTTCCCCGCTGGACTGAGCGCGGCGCAGGTCGAGCGCGTCAATCTGACACTGGCCAGCATCCAGTTGCTGGCACCCGCGGTGATTCGTGCCGAGAGTCGCCGTCAGGGGCTGCGCTGTCTGCGCAAGCGGGTGCGTCGTGCGCCCCAGGCCAGTCCCAACCTCCCGCGACAGCGCTCCTTCGTTTCCTGCACACGCGTCCTGCTGCGTGGCCTCGTCAACGCCATCGCGCCGCGTGCGCCGCCCATTCTGTCCTGACACCCCGTTCATCGTTCGCGCCGCGGATGGTGAGGTTCGTTTTTTCTTTCGAGCGTAATGCCTGATGGGCCCCGGGCCACATCGAGCTGCCTGTCATCGTGTTTGGCGGCAGCGCTTGAGTGTCATGATATGTGAAGCCGTGCCCCGGCCCCGGGGCACGTACAAGGACAGAATATGCTGGGTAAATTCCTGACCAAGGTAGTGGGTTCCAAGAATGATCGCGAAGTGAAGCGCCTGCGCAAGCGGGTCAACGTGATCAATGCGCTCGAGAGCGAGCTTGAACCGCTCTCCGATGAGGCGCTGACAGCCAAGACCGCGGAATTTCGCGAGCGTCTCGCGCAAGGGGAAAACCTCGACAAGCTGCTGCCGGAAGCCTTCGCCACCGTGCGTGAGGCCAGCAAGCGCATCATGGGCATGCGTCATTTCGATACCCAGATGGTCGGCGGCATGGCGCTGCACGAAGGCCGCATCGCCGAGATGAAAACCGGTGAAGGCAAGACGCTGGTGGGAACGCTTGCGGTCTATCTGAACGCACTGACCGGCGAAGGCGTCCATGTGGTGACGGTCAATGACTATCTGGCCACCCGTGATGCCAACTGGATGCGTCCGCTGTATGAATTCCTCGGCCTGAGTGTCGGTGTCATCTACTCCGGCCAGCCCAACGAAGACAAGCGCGCCGCCTATCAGGCCGATATCACCTACGGTACCAACAACGAATACGGTTTCGATTACCTGCGCGACAACATGGCCTTCTCGCTGGAAGACAAGGTCCAGCGCAAGCTGCACTTCGCCATCATCGATGAGGTCGACTCCATCCTGATCGATGAGGCGCGCACGCCGCTGATCATCTCCGGTCCGGTGGAAGAGAATACCGACCTCTACAAGATCATCGATCGTATGGCGCGCGAGCTCGAGCAGTGCAGCGATGAGGAAGATCCGGAAAGCGGCGACTTCACCCTCGATGAGAAGCAGAAGCAGGTCGAGCTGACCGAGTTCGGTCACCAGAAGGTCGAGGCGCTGTTGCGTGCCCAGGAGCTGCTCGGGGAGGAGGATTCCTTGTATGCGGCCCAGAACCTGAGCCTGCTGCACCACGTGCACTCTGCGCTGCGTGCCCAGAACCTGTTCGTGCGTGACGTGGATTACATCGTCAACAACGGCGAAGTGGTCATCGTCGATGAGCACACCGGGCGTACCATGGTCGGTCGTCGCTGGTCTGAAGGCCTGCACCAGGCGGTCGAGGCCAAGGAAGGCGTTGCCATCCAGAAGGAAAGCCAGACGCTGGCATCCACGACTTTCCAGAATTACTTCCGTCTCTACGACAAGCTGTCCGGCATGACCGGTACGGCCGATACCGAGGCTTTCGAATTCCGTCAGATCTACAACCTCGACGTGATGGTCATCCCGACCAACAAGCCCATCGCGCGCAAGGACATGAATGATCTGGTCTATCTGACCGCGGAAGAGAAGTTCAACGCCATCATCGAGGATGCCCGCGAGAAGGTCGCGGAAGGTCGTCCGGTGCTGGTGGGTACCGCCTCGGTCGAGACCTCCGAGCTGCTGTCGCAGATGATGCACAAGGCGGGCGTCAAGCATCACGTCCTGAACGCCAAGCAGCACGTCAGCGAGGCCGCCATCATCGCCCAGGCGGGTCGTCCGGGCGCCGTGACCATCGCGACCAACATGGCCGGTCGTGGTACCGACATCATGCTGGGCGGCAACTGGGAAGCCGAGCTTGCCGAGCTGGAAGCGCCGACCGAAGAGCAGATCAACGAGATCAAGCATGGCTGGCAGGAGCGTCACGAAGCCGTGCTGGCCGCGGGCGGTCTGCACGTGATCGGCTCCGAGCGTCACGAATCACGCCGTATCGACAACCAGCTGCGCGGTCGTGCCGGTCGCCAGGGTGACCCGGGCTCCACGCGCTTCTTCCTGTCGCTGGAAGACAGCCTGATGCGCCTGTTCGGCTCTGACCGCGTGCAGCGTCTGATGGGCGCGCTGGGGCTCGAGAAGGGTGAAGCCATCGAGCACAAGATGGTCTCCAATGCCGTCGAGCGCGCGCAGAAGAAGGTCGAAGGTCGCAATTTCGACGTGCGCAAGCAGCTGCTCGAATACGATGATGTCGCCAACGACCAGCGCAGCGTGATCTACGAGCAGCGCAACGACATCCTCGAAGCCGACGAGATCGCCGAGAACATCGCCGGCATCCGTCGCGAAGTGCTCGATGACGCCATTTCCCTGCGTGTGCCGCCGCAGAGCCTGCCGGAACAGTGGGACCTGCCGAGCCTCGAGAACGACCTCAAGACCGACTTCAACCTCGACCTGCCGCTGGTGCAGTGGGCGGAAGAGGATGAGCACTTCCATGAGGAAACGCTGCGCGAACGCCTGCAGGCCGCCCATGAAGCGCTTTATGCCGACAAGGTCGAGGCCGTCGGCCCTGAGCTGATGCGTCGCTTCGAGAAGCAGGTCATGCTTCAGGTGCTGGACACGCGCTGGAAGGAGCACCTGCAGGCGATGGACAACCTGCGTCGCGGTATCCACCTGCGCGGCTATGCCCAGAAGAACCCGAAGCAGGAATACAAGCGCGAAGCGTTCGAGCAGTTCCAGACGCTGCTGGTCAACATCAAGTCCGACGTGGTGCGCATCCTCAGCCACGTGCAGGTGCGTCGTCAGGAAGAGGTCGACACGCTGGAAGAAGAGCGTCGTGCCAATCTCGAGCGCGAGCAGGCCGGTGCCGAAACGCGCCGTGTCGATGAAGATGCGGTCAGTGAAGACGGTGTCCAGGCGGCGGAAGAAGTCGTTGAGGCACAGTACGGTTCGCAGCCTCAGGGTCAGGCCGATGGCGAGCCGATGCGCCGCGATGTGCCCAAGGTCGGCCGCAACGACCCGTGCCCGTGCGGTTCCGGCAAGAAATACAAGCAGTGCCACGGCAAGCTGAGCTGACACTGCGCCAAACAGTCTCCCTGCGAGTCACGTCGATTCGGCTCGCAGGGGGCAGTTGTCACAGAACACCATGATTGGAGACGTGAGCGATGGCGGTAGGGCCTTCCACTTTTCCCGCTGACATGCCGGCGATTGCCGGTTGTCAGATCGGGGTTGCTGAAGCCGGTATCAAGAAGCCGGGTCGTCGTGATCTGGTGATCATGGCCCTCGAGGCAGGGTCGCGTCTTGCAGGCACTTTCACCCGCAATGCCTTCTGCGCGGCGCCGGTCCATGTCGCACGTGAGCACCTCACGGCAGGCGTCGAAGGGCCGCGTTATCTGGTGATCAACACCGGCAATGCCAATGCGGGAACCGGCGAGCAGGGCATGACCGATGCTCGCGCGACCTGCCAGGCCCTGGCGGAGATCGCTGGCTGTGATGCCCGGGCAGTGCTGCCGTTCTCGACTGGCGTGATCGGCGAACCCTTGCCGATGGATCGTCTGACGGCGGCGTTGCCGGCAGCCTTTGCCAACCTGGGCGATGGCGACTGGTCAGCCGCCGCGCATGGCATCATGACCACCGATACGCGGCCCAAGGGCAGCTGGCGGACACTGACGCTGAGCAATGGTGAGACAGTGACGCTGGCAGGAGTCTCCAAGGGCTCCGGCATGATCTGCCCGAACATGGCGACCATGCTGGGCTTCGTGGCCACCGATGCTGATCTCGCCATCGATCAGGCGGCTCTCGATGCCATGCTGCGCCGGGTGGTGGTAAAGAGCTTCAACAGCATCACCGTCGATTCCGATACTTCCACCAATGACGCCTGCATGCTGGCTGTCACGGGGCAGGCCGGGCGTGTCGAGGGTGAAGACCTGATCGCGTTCGAGGCCGCCCTGGCGGAGGTCATGCTCGAGCTGGCTCAGGCCATCATTCGTGATGGTGAGGGGGCGACCAAGTTCGTCACCATCGAGGTCAGCGAGGCGCGTTCACAGGAAGAGGCGCGTGCCGTCGGCTTTACCGTCGCGCACTCGCCGCTGGTCAAGACAGCCCTCTATGCCAGCGACGCCAACTGGGGGCGCATTCTGGCGGCCGTCGGACGTGCGCCGCTGGAAGAGCTGGACGTCACGGGTGTCGCGATCACGCTCAATGGCGTCACCATCGTCGAACAGGGTGGCCGTGCCGACAGCTACACCGAAGCCGCCGGCAGTGCCGCCATGGCCGAGGAGGAGCTGGTGATCGGCATCCGCCTGGGACGTGGGCAGCAGGAAGCGCGCATCTGGACATCGGATCTGTCCCACGATTACGTCTCGATCAACGCTGATTATCGTAGCTGACGCCCCAGGGCGGAGGCTTACGCTGAAACGCTAATGCAATATCTCCCGCAGGCTTCGCCTCTTGGGGCGAAGTCGGATGTACAACGCGAGTCAAAGGTACAGGCATCATGCCCAAGCGAAGGGTTCACGTGGCGGCTGCCGCCATCTTAAACGAACAGGGCCAGGTCCTGATTGCACGTCGTCCCTCGACGGTGGATCAGGGCGGCTTGTGGGAGTTTCCGGGTGGCAAGCTGGCGCCTTACGAAACCGGTCTGGAAGCGCTCAAGCGTGAGCTGTGCGAAGAGCTGGGCATCGAGATCATTCGTGCTCAGCCGCTGATCCGTATTCATCACGAATACCCGGACAAGCACATTCTGCTGGATGTGTGGGAAACGCGTCAGTTCACTGGTGAGCCCTTTGGTCGTGAAGGGCAGGCAGTGCGCTGGGTCGAGATCGAGGATCTCTACAAGTACGCTTTCCCGGCGGCGAATCTGCCGATTCTGCGGGCGGTCTCGCTGCCGCGCGAGTATCTGATCACGCCGGAAGAGACCGATGAGGACGTCTTCGAGACGCGTCTGACGCGTGCGCTGGATGAGGACGGCGTGCGTCTGGTCCAGCTGCGCGCCAAGGAGCTGGACGAGGCGGCCTATATCGCACGTGCCGAGAAGGCGCTGGCGATCTGTCATGCGCGTGGTGCCCGTCTGCTGCTCAATGCCGAACCATCCATGCTCGACAAGGTCGACGCGGATGGTATTCACCTGACCAGCGTGCGTCTGGCAGGGCTGGCGGAAAAGGGCGAGCGTCCGATTGCTACCAACAAGTGGCTGTCCGCCTCCACCCACGATCAGCAGCAGCTGGATCAGGCCGGTCGTGTGGCGTGTGACTTCGTGTCACTGTCACCGCTGCGTGTGACGCCATCGCATCCGGAGCGCCCGCCGCTGGGCTGGCATGACTTCCAGGGGCTGGTCGAGCAGGCGTGCATGCCGGTCTATGCGCTGGGCGGCATGTCCCGCTATGACAGCGATCACGCACGCGCCGTCGGTGCCCAGGGTATCGCCTCGATCCGTGATTTCTGGAAGTGATGATCGCGCGTTGATGGCAGCTGCCTGAACGACAAAAGACCCTCGAGGCTAGCCTCGAGGGTCTTTTTTGTTGCTTGGCATCTTGGTTGCCGAGCATCTTGAGTGTCGAGCTTGAGTCAGTCTGAACCAGCAGGGCTCTCTCGAGCGCTACTGCTGATTCATGTCGCGTTCCATGCGCGCCACCATCTCGTCGATACTGGTCTCATCCATGGCAGGCTCACCGGCGATACTGTGGGATTCATCCGCCCAGGCGCCAAGATCCAGCAGTTGGCAGCGCTTGCTGCAGAAGGGGCGAAACTCGCTGGCGGCACTCCATACCACGTCGGTACGGCATTGCGGGCAAGCGACGGTCAATGGTGTCTTGCCATTGTGGGAAGCGGTGGCATCAGACATGAGGGGTGTCCTGAAACGGTGTGTGGGGGGCGCTCAGTGATCGGTAGTAGGCATCCATGGCCACTACCTGTTCACGAAGATGCGCCTGGCTTCCGTCATTGTCGATGACATCGTCGGCCTTGGCCAGTCGTGTCTCGCGTGGCAGTTGAGCCGCGAGGATGGCGCGTACCTGCGCTTCGCTGACACCATCGCGGCTCAGCGTGCGCGCCAGCTGCACATCCTGGCTGACATCCACCACCAGGGTGCGTGAGACGAGGCTGTCCTGGCCGGATTCGAACAACAGGGGAGAGACCAGCAGGCGATAGGGGCCGGTCATGGCAGCAAGGTGCTGTACGATCCGTTCCCGGATTCGCGGATGGGTGCAGCGCTCCAGCCACTCGCGCTCCTCGGGGGCAGCGAAGATCCGCTCACGCAGCGCGGCGCGGTCAAGCTCGCCCTGTGCCGTGACGATCGACTCGCCGAAGTGGGCGATGATCTCGCCCAGAGCGGCCTCGCCGGGACGCACGATCTCGCGCGAGACATCGTCGGCATCCACCCACTGGATGCCCAGCTCGCCGAACAACCGCGCGACGCTCGACTTGCCGCTGCCGATACCGCCGGTCACCCCGACGATGGGGCCCTGGGTTGGAGAGGACGTCGTCATGCGCCGATCACGCTCAGGTAGAGGCTCATCAAGGGCGTGCCAAACAGCAGAGCGATCCAGCCGGCAACCGCCAGGTAAGGCCCGAAGGGCATCGGTGCGCCACGCAGGCGCGGTACCAGCAGTTGCAGCAGGATGCCCAGTACGGCCCCGAGACCAGCGGACAGAATCAGCAACAGCGGCAACCACTGCCAGCCGAGCCAGGCGCCGAGAGCGGCGAGCAGCTTGAAGTCACCGTAGCCCATGCCTTCCTTGCCGGTGACCAGCTTGAATAGCCAGTAGAAGCTCCACAGCACCAGATAGCCTGCCATCGCGCCGATGACGGCGCTGGGCAGCATCAGAGGCTGGAACAGCAACTGATAGGCGAGGCCTGCCCACAGCAGTGGCAGGGTGATGGCGTCTGGCAGTAGCTGGGTGCGGAAGTCGATGACCGACAGCACCAGCAGGGTCAGGCAGGCACCGAAGATCCACAGGCTCTGTGCCTCCAGGCCGTAGATCAACGCGATGGACGCACCAAGTGCGCCACCGGCCAGTTCCACCAGCGGATATTGCGCACTGATGCGCGTATTGCAGCTGGCGCAGCGACCACGCCGTTTCAGCCAGCCGAGAATGGGCAGGTTGTCGTGCCACTTGATCGGCGTGTCACAGCCCGGGCAGCGTGATGCGGGCACCAGCAGATTGAAGCGCGGTGTGTCCTCGGCTTCCAGCTCCAATGCCTCGCGGGCTTCAGCGCGCCATTGGCGCATCATCATCACGGGCAGGCGGGTGATGACGACATTCAGAAAGCTGCCGATCAGCAAACCGAATATACCGGCCAGGCAGGCCTGCAGGGTGGGGGAGAGTTGGGCGAGTGATTCCACGAGTCGTCCTTGTCAGTAAATGACACGGCCGCGTCCCTGAGGTGGCGCGGCCGCTTGGCATGAAAGCATCTTTCGAGTGCAGGCCGCGCTCTAGATCGCGTTGCCCAGCTCGAAGATGGGGAGATACATCGAGACCACAAGCCCGCCCACCAGGGTGCCTAGCACCACGATGATCAAGGGCTCCAGCAATGAGGTCAGTGCATCTACCTTGTTGTCGACATCTTCTTCGTAGAAATCTGCCACCTTGTTGAGCATGGCGTCCAATGAGCCGGATTCTTCGCCAATCGCTACCATCTGTACTGCCAGTGTCGGAAACAACTGCGTATTGCGCATGGCGAAATTCAGCTGCTGGCCGGTAGAGACATCTTCCTTGATCTGGGCAATGGCACGCTCGTAGACCTTGTTGCCTGAGGCGCCGGCGGCAGTATCTAGCGATTCCACTAACGGAACCCCGGCCTGGAAGGTCGTGGCCAATGTGCGTGAGTAACGAGCGACAGACGATTTATCCAGGATATCGCCGAGCACCGGTACCTTGAGCATGAAGCGGTGACTGGCGTAGGCAAACTTGTCAGAGCGTTTGATGCCTTGCGCAATGAGTACGACGGTCAGGATTATCGCGCCTAAAGCAACATACCAGTAATTCTGCGCGTACTCCGACAAGGTGATCGTCAGCTGGGTAAATGCAGGCAGCTCTGCGCCGAAGCCCTGGAAAAGACTTTCAAACTGCGGGACTACCTTGATCAAGAGGATGGCTGTTACCCCGATCCCGACGCCGATCACGGCGATAGGGTAATACAGGGCTTTCTTGACGCGCGCCTTGAGAGAATCAATCTTTTCTTTATAAGTTGCGACGCGGTCGAGCATCTTGTCCAGGGCACCAGCTTGTTCGCCAGCTTCGACCAGATTGGCAAACAGGTTATCAAAGTGCTGGGGGTGTTTGCGCAAGGCTTCCGAAAAGCTGGCGCCTGCTCCCACCTGATTCATCATGTCTTCGACCAGATGGCGCATACCTGGACTCTTCATGCTTTCAGCCACGATGCCAAATGCCTGCAATACCGGCACGCCAGCACGGATCATGGTTGCCATCTGACGGGCGAACATGGTGACATCCTTGCCATTTACCTTCTTGCTGCCGCCAAACAGGGAGGACTTCTTGCGCAGGCGCTTGACCACGATCCCCTGGCTAACCAGCGTGTTCTTGACCTGGTCGACGTTGGCCGACATCAGCTCGCCCTTGACGTTTTCACCGCGCGAGTTCTTGCCCGACCATTGCCAGGTCTCAATGCCCGCTTTTTTCTTGTCTTTCTTGGCAGTTCTGGGAGTTGCCATGTCAGTTATCGTTCCCTGATAAATGGGGAGCAGGCATTGAAGGTCGAGCCATGATCAATGCCTGGGTCTTCTTGTCTTCAATGTGCCTGATGGCTGAGCAAAAGTCAGCTATCTGGCGTATTGATCACTGTCAGCCGCCATGGATAACCGTGACATGCGTGGCCTGCAACAGTGACTCAGTCCTTGGTGATGCGATTGACTTCTTCCAGTGAGGTCATGCCCGACATCACCTTGCGCAAGCCGCTACGTCTCAGGTCTGAAAGCCCTTCCTTGCGTGCCTGGTCTGCCAGCTCGATGGCGGTGCCCTCACGCATGATCAAGCGGCTCATCTCATCCGAGATCGGCATGACTTCATAGATGCCGACTCGCCCCTTGTAACCCAGCGTGCATTGACTGCAACCGACCGGGCGGAATATGGTTGCGGCCTCGAGTTCTGCTGCGCTGAAGCCATTGTCTTCACTGAAGCCCATCGAGGCCATCGCCTCAGGCGGAATCTCTGCGGGCTGACGGCAGTGGGTGCACAGGCGACGCGCAAGGCGCTGAGCGATGATCAACGAGACGGAACTCGCGATATTGAAAGGGGCAATCCCCATGTTGCTCAAACGTGTCAGCGTTTCAGGTGCTGAGTTGGTGTGCAGGGTAGAAAGCACCAGGTGGCCGGTCTGTGCAGCCTTGACAGCAATCTCGGCGGTTTCCTTGTCACGAATCTCCCCCACCATCACCACATCAGGGTCCTGGCGCAGGAAGGCGCGCAGGGCCGAGGCGAAATCCAGGCCGATCTTGGGCAGTACGTTGACCTGGTTGACGCCTTCTACCTTGAGCTCGACCGGGTCTTCCGCCGTCGAGATATTGCGCTCTGGGGTATTGAGGATATTCAAGCCGGTGTAGAGCGTCACTGTCTTGCCGCTACCGGTCGGACCAGTGACCAGAATCATGCCCTGTGGCTGATCCAGCGTCTTCTCGAACATGGCGCGCTGTTCGGGTTCGAAGCCCAGCGCTTCGATGCCCATCTTGGCCGAGCTGGGGTCGAGAATACGCAGCACGATCTTCTCGCCATACACGGTAGGTAGTGTATTGACGCGGAAGTCGATGGAGCGGGACTTGGACAGCCGCAGCTTGATTGCGCCATCTTGCGGCAAACGGCGCTCGGAAATATCCATACGCGACATGACCTTCAAGCGTGCCGAGATACGGTTACGCATATTGAAGGGCGGCCGAGTATTCTCGATCAACATGCCGTCGATACGAAAACGAATGCGATAGGTGGATTCGTAGGGCTCGAAGTGGATATCCGAGGCGCCACGCTTGATGGCATCCAGCAGTACCTTGTGAACGAAGCGCACGACTGGTGCATCATCACTGCTGGCCGTGATGGCCATGTCGTTTTTGTTATCTTCTTCGCTTTCGAAATCCAGTCCATCGAGCGCTTCACCATCTTCGCTCAGCAGGTCCATGGCGCTTTCTTCGCCGGCTTCCAGGTACTGCTCCAATGCCGGCGTCAGCTGGTCGGCAGCGACCAGCACACTCTCGATCGACAAGCCGGTGGCAAACTGCAGCTCATCAAGGTGCGTGAGCGTTGAGGGTGAGGGCACACCGACGGTCAGCCGATGCTCACGGCGATAGAGTGGCAGTACACCCAACTTGCGCAGGACCTTCTCGGGCAGCTCATCAATGGAAGGCAGCGAGTCGATACGAAGGGCATCGAGGTCCACATACGGTAGGCCGTATTCCCAGGCGGCCGCCAATGTAGCCTCACGCGCCGGTACCAGACCGTGCGCGATGATATGCAGCAACAGGCTTTCCCCTGCCTCATTGGCCTCCCGTTCAGCCAGCAGTGCTGCCTGTGGTTCGAGCAGGCCAGAGTCGACCAGTCGGGCGGCAAATCCTTTTAGCGTGTGTTCTGACTGGGGCATGACACTCTTCCTGTTGCAGTTGCCTATGGGCCTACTTTCGCTGCTTCTAACGAGAAACAGGTGCTGATGCGCTGTGCGTGAACTGTGGTGCGGCAAGCCATCGTATTACAGACATCATCTTGCAGAAGAGTGTAGCTGGATTGCCTTGCGCTAGGAATGGCGCATTCGTGACATGAGAAGGGGATAGAGTTTGCGGAGGGAGGTAGCCAAACGCTGGTGGGGCGGGAGTAACGTTGAAGAGAGCCTGAATCTCGATCACAAAGTTTTTGTGTTCGTTGCTTGCAATGTCACCGAGTGTAATCTATTGTAACAGTCAAGCAGCCGTCAGCGCCGCCAAGAAAGCGTCTTGCGACATGGCAATGGCACCTGAACTGTGGCTGTGGTATCACTCGTCCCGTCCGGTCGACACCCCGTGATATCAAGATGTTATGCTGACGAAGATGATGTTGGGAATATTGGAATAAACGCCCATACTGACATTCTTCTGTAACATCCTGCTGGTCAGGGAAGGTAACCGGGGTTTCAGGACGTACGACCTGATCTCACTACGCAAAGGCAAGGGAGTCACACCATGACACGCAAGCAACAAGCTGGTTTCACATTGATCGAGCTGATGATCGTTGTGGCGATTATCGGTATTCTGGCGGCCATCGCGATTCCACGTTATCAAGATTATGTAGCTCGTTCTCAAGTCACTGAAGCGATCAATCTTGCCAGTGGTCTGAAAACTTCGGTTGCAGAAATTTATGCAAATACTGGTGATTTGGATGGCATTAATAGCGAAACAAATGGTATCCCTGCGGCTGCTTCCGTTACAGGTGCTTATGTTTCGAGGGTAGCAGTCGCTAATGGTGTTATTACAGCAACTATGGGTAATGATGCAAATGCGGTTCTGACTGAAGAAAATGCTAATACTGTAGTGCTGACACCTGACGATGATAGTGCTGGTTCAATAGTCTGGGATTGTACTGCTTCTACTGTCGCTGATCAGTATCTTCCGCAGAACTGTCGCTGATCATTATCTCCTGCAGAACTTTCGTAATAAATATGATCTTTTACTAATTACACTGGACCGCCCTCCATCTGGGGGCGGTTTTTTATGCAAGAGTTTTATATCCTTTGATTTAATAAAGCGCTTCTTCTTCCTCCACCACATCCTTTAGCAGCTCCAGGAATAGCTTGTCCGCATCGGAGTGTTCTGCCGGGTCTTCCGGGATATGGATGCTGGTAGTGTCAGAAATCTCGTTGGCGATGATAGCCAGCACTGTTTGCTCATTCTTTCCTTGTTCTGCCCCTTCCTTGAGGCGCGCTCGCGCCACGACCAGTGACTGCTCGAGGATCTTCGGGTCTTGCAGCAGCTTGCGGATGAAGCCCTTCAGTTCACTGATGATGCGTGTCTTGTGCATTTCGCCGGATGCGTTGCTCATGGCGTGCTCCTTGTCTGGTGGATGTCTGTCTTTGTTCGAGGGTGAATTCTGGTCCTGGTGACTTTGACTTGAGCTCTCTTGAACGCTCTTGAGCGATGAGGGGCCGGCCCAGGTCTGCCTCTGAAGTTCAGGTTGCCATGCCTGCCTTTGCCTGCAGTGTAACCCACACGTCAGCGCTGGTGGATATGTGACATCACCCCAATCTCCAGCTTGCCAAACCACTCAAGCCCTTCTGCCAGGCGTTCCATCTCGGCGATTGTTGCGTTGCGTGTGTCAGCGTTGTGGTTACATTGCTGAGCCCTTTCCGAGGCGGCTTCCGTAGCACAGCCCGGCAGCTCCAGCAGGATATCCACATGCGGGGCTGACGAGGCGGTGTCAGCAGGCGTGGTAGCATGGTTGACGTAATGCAGGGTGAGGCCGCTGCGCGCCTGCCAGAGAGGCGACTGCTGCCAGCATTCATCGAGTGTGGCGATGATGTCGCTGCGCAGGGGAAGTGGCTGCTGCAGCGTGGGCTGCGCCAGGCTTGCCTGGGCGAGATGCGAGTCATCTTCAGGGTCGATGTGATAGATCACGTCACTGAGCTGAGGGAATTCGGCCTTGAGGCGAGTCACGGCATGATGGCCGATGGCATGACCTTCCGAGACGCTGATGCGTGGCGCGACCAGCAGGTGGACTTCGAGCACGATACGGCCGGCCAGCGTGCGGCTGCGCAGGTCATGCGCGCCACGTACCTCCGGCAGTGACAGCAAGCACTCACGCATGGCGTGTTGCTGTTCGCGTGGCAGGGCGGTGTCGATCAGTTCCCGGGAGGCCTCCCAGGCCAATGAAGCGCCGATCTTGCCCACCATCACGCCAACTACGACCGCCGCGATACCATCCAGCCAGCTGGCCCCCAGCTGGGTGCCGATCAGGCCGATCAGCACCACCACGGTGGAGAGTGCATCGCTGCGCGAGTGCCAGGCGTTGGCTTCCAGCAGCTTGGATTTCTGCTTGCGTGCGACCTTCAGCGTAGCGCGAAAGATACCTTCCTTGCCGAGCAGCGAGATGATCGCGATGCCGATGCCCAGCGCGCCGGGAAGCGGAATGGTCAATGAGCCGAACATCAGCTCCCAGCTGCGCAAAATGCCTTCCCAGCCTATTGCGCCCGCCACGGCCAGCAGCAGGCTGCCAAGCACCAGGGTGCCGAGCGTCTCGATGCGTTCATGCCCCCACGGATGTGAGCGATCCGGCGCCTGGCGGCCGTAGTGAGTCGCCACCAACACGAAGGCATCTGTCACCAGGTCTGACAGGGAATGGATGCCATCGGCGATCAGTGCCTGCGAGCCGACCATCTTGCCGATGACGAGCTTTGCGACCCCCAGCACGCCATCCAGCGCCGCGCCGATCAAGGTGATGCGCTGTGCTTCACGTTTGGCGCTTGCCGTGCTGGCGACTTCTACGGGTGACGATTGAGGCATGGGAAGGCTCGCTCAAAGGGGAGTCGGGTGCGTCATGAAGTCAGCGCCTACTACTGCATAGGGCTGGAGTCAGCGCACGCAGCTGTCTTCAGAGATCTCGCCGCTGGGGCGCAGGCGCCGCGCGAGGCTGTCAACGCCGATATTGAGTGTGGCGGTGAGCACCAGCAAGGCAAATGCCTGATCAAACATCAGATATTCGAAGCTCGAGTCGATATGGAAGCCCAGCGTTACCACCCCCAACATGCCGAGAATGGCCGTCTCACGAATGATGGTCTCGGCGCGGTAGAGCAGCAGCGCGAACATGCCGGGGGCGACACGCGGGTTGAGCTCATAGAGCCAGCATTCGAACTTGCCCTGCGGGCGGCTGGGCGGTAATTGAATCTGGTTGGCATGGCGAGCACACAGAAAGGCGATGATCGCGCCGTTGTGCAGCGCCAGCGCCAACCAGGCGGGCAGCAGGGAAGGCCCCAGCAGCAACAGCAGAATGAAGGCCAGAATCAGCTCCGGCGTGGTGCGCAGGAAGATCAGCAGGCCGTTGGTCGAGTGCTGCGAGAGGCGGTTGCCCACATGACGGCTGGCCAGCGGCCATAGCAGCATGGCGATCAGCAGACTGCCGGCGGTGCCCAGCAGGCCGAGCAGCAAGGTATTGCCGATGGCGGGTAGCAGATCGGGCAGGTGACTCGCCCACTGCAGCAGGCCTGTCGCAAACTCGCCCGAGGTCAATGTCTCAAATGATGCATTGACCAGCGGTGCCGGCCAGATGTCATGACTGATGAAGCGCCACAGCAGGGTCGGGCTGACATCGGGCCATGGTCCCAGCCACCAGAGGCTGACAATGGCCAGTACCGGTAATGCCCGACGGTGCCCCCACCATGGGAGCGTGGCGATCAGCAGATAGAAGATCCACAGCAGAGCGCCCGCCTCGGCGTAACGGCCCTCGCGAAAGGCGCTTTCCAGATAGAAGCCCAGCGTGGGCAAGCCGACGAAACCCAGCAGGACACTGGCGCGCAGTCCGCATTCGAAGCGATAGCGGGTGTAGCTGGCCATGCGCCGCCACGCCATCGGCAGTTCAGCATACACAAAGCGCATCGCGCGCGAGCTGGCAGAGGGCAGCGCCTTGAGCGGCGCCTGTGGCAGTTGTTCGAGAATCTCGGCATAGACCTTGGCGAAGGTCGCTGCATAGGGAATCGTGATCGCCGCCAGCGCCGTGGCGGCCGATAGCCCGAACACCTGCAGCAACAGCAGTGCCCAGAACAGCTCGTGCACCGCACGCAACCCGGCGCAGACACCCCGCAGCAGGCGCGAACGAGAGTAGACCAATGCCAGCGGCAGCCCGATCAGTGCGCCCAGCAGGGTGCCCCATAGCGCGAAGGCGATGGTCAGGATCAGAGCGTGCAACGGGGATTCCAGCGCGCCGGGAGCCGGCGATGCCAGACCCGCCAGCATGCGGCCCAGCTCCTGCCAGGGATCTCGCGAGGTAACGGAGAGATCGGCGAAGGGCACCAGTACCAGCATGGCGATGACCAGACCACCACCGAGGCGCAACAGGCGCGCACCGTCACTGCGTGCCTGCCACCAGCGAGGGGGACGACGTAGCTCTGCCGTCATGGTGGAGGGGTCAGCTGACATCGGATGACTCGCGGGTCGCCGCAGCGGGGTACAGGAAGTCCAGGTCGGCGGGCGTCAGTCCGTCGGTCGCGACATCCAGCAGCACCTGACCTTGACTATGGCCCATGCCATCAGTCTGCTTGCCAAGCCCGATCACGCGCGTGAAGTGAGTGAGTGCCAACTCGCGCTGATGAAGTGCTACCACGCTGGTAGTGTGACGAGCATGAATCAGCTGGATCAGCTGGCTGGCCTGATGCGGGTCCACGCTTGCGACTGGCTCGTCGCCGAGGAACAGATCATGGCCCTGATAGAGCGCGCGTGCGATGGCGACACGCTGGCGCTGACCGCCGGAAAGCGCCTCGACGGAGCGCTCCATCAGGCCGGCGATACCCAGCGGTTCGCACAGTTCGGCGACCGCCTGCCAGTGAGCCGGTTTCGGGCGCAGCAGATTGAACAGGTTGGTCAGCCGTGAGTGCTGGTCCAACCGGCCCATGAAGATGTTGTGGTAGACCGACAATTGCGGCACCAGTCCCTGGCGTTGAGGGCACCAGGCGGCTGCTACGTCGCGCTGTTGCAGCGCGGCGCGCAGGGCTTCCAGCAGCGTGGACTTGCCTGCGCCACTGGCGCCGAGCAAGGCGATGCGCTCGCCCGGCAGGAGACGAATATCCAGATCACGCAGGACCACCTCGGCGCCATGGCCGAGGTGGTCCTGCGAAAGGTGCAGCAATGGAGAGGGTGTTTCCTGGGTCATGAGCTCAGCGCAGCAGACCGAGCTGCTCGCCGACGGTCTTGATCGGTGCGTAGTCATCGTTGCTGGCCGGAATGAAGCCGGAGCGCGGGAAGCTCTCGAGCAGGTCCGGGTCCTTCATGTCCAGCAGTGCCTTGGTGACATGGGCGGTGAAGTCCGCGCCGAAGTGGCTGTCGGCATCGCCACGAATCGTCCACTGATAATCCGGGTAGGCCGGCGTCTGCCACAGCACCTGCACCTTGCTCGGGTCGACCTTGCTGTCCTTGACGGCGGCTTCCCACACCGCGAAGTTGACCGCGCCGACGTCATAGGTGCCGGCGGCGACCAGTGCGATGGTACGTGAGTGATCGCCGGAGAAGCCGACGCGGCTGAACAGGGCGTCCGGTGCCTGCTGGAACTGCTCGCGCAGATAGTATTCCGGCATCAGACGGCCTGAAGTGGACGTCTTGGCGCCGAAGGTGAAGGAGTGGCCTTCGACGGAGTCGGGAAGGGTGTCCAGCGGCTCGGCGGCATCGCCGGCCAGCTTGAGGTCGCGACGCGCGATGAAGTAGCTGCGGAAGGCGGCATCTTCCACGCCCTGTGCGATGGCGACGGAGCCCGGCACCATCTGTCTTGCCTGAACGCCTGTCAGGCCGCCGAACCAGGCCATCTGGATCTGATCATTGCGGAAGGCGCTGACCGCGGCGCTATAGGACTTGACCGGCACATACTCGACATCGACCCCCAGCTTCTCTTCCAGATAGTCAGCGACCTTGTCGAAACGCTCGACCAGGCGTGACTCATCTTCATCCGGAATCGCCGTGAACTTGAAGGTGTCGGCCTGAGCCAGACTCATCGTCACGGGAAGGGCGGATATCAGGGTCAGAGCAGCAGTGGCCAGCCAGCGCATGGGAAGCATCCTCAGCATTCACGACATGAGACATCATGCGGTGAACACCGCATGTCAGGGAGTATGGCGCGTATTGTTGTGTCTTGATCACGCGGGTGCAAGCCCCGCGCCATCCCTGAAGGATCGCTCAAGTGACGCGGAAGGGTCAGCAACGCGCCGAATGGCCTCGCAGGAAGCGCTCATCTGCTCTGGCTGGGACTGATGACGCCGAGCCTGGTGCTGGTGATTTTCAGAAAGTGCTCATGGCGTCCAGACAGGTGCTCAAGATTCCGGTGGGAAGCGGGTGTCCTTCAAGCTGTCCTTGATCTTCTTGAGGTGCTGCTGGAAGTCTTCCCCACGGCGCAGCGTCACGCCGGTGGCCAGCACGTCGATCAAGGCCAGGTGGATCATGCGTGAGGTCATCGGCATATAGATATCGGTGTCTTCCGGTGCCATGACTTCCAGTACTTCGGTGCACTCGCGCGCCAGCGGAGAGTCCGGTGCGGTGATGCCCAGTACCGCGGCGCCATTGCTGCGTGCGAGCTTGGCGATATCGACCAGCTCGCGGGTGCGTCCAGTGTAGGAGATGATCACGATCACGTCGCCGGTATGGCAGGCGGCAGCCACCATGCGCTGCATGAGCACGTCTTCATAGGCCATGACCGGCAGGTTGAAGCGGAAGAACTTGTGCTGGGCATCCGCCGCCACCGGGCCTGAGGCGCCAAGGCCGAAGAAGCAGATCTGCTTGGCCTGGCTCAGGTAGTCGACGGCGCGTTCGATGCGTCTGGGATCCAGTGCGCGTCGGGCATCGTCCAGCGCCGCCACGGTGGCGCCGAGAATCTTGTCGCCATAGGACGCGGCATCATCGTTCTGTTCGACACTGCGCGACACGTAGGGCGTGCCGCCGGCAAGGCTCTGGGCCAGCTTGATCTTGAAGTCGGGGAAGCCCTTGGCATCGAAGTTGCGACAGAAGCGGTTGACGGTGGGCTCGCTGACCAGCGAGGCCTGAGCGAGCGCCGCGATGCTCATGCCGGTGGCCGCAGCCGGGTCCGCCAGAATGACGTCGGCGACCTTGCGCTCGGAGCGGTTGAGCTCGTCGAGACGTTCACGGATGCGATTGATGAGGTCGTGTACTGCCATTCGCCTGTTACCCTGCCATTGTGTAGTGAAATAACTACGTAATCTGGGCATCCTAGCCTCACTCGTCTGGTAGGCCAAGCATCTCTTTGGGTCACTTGCTGATCCAGGGGCGCGAAGGACGAGGTGGAGGCGAAAGCGCCGCTGACTACCACTTTTAGGTAAGTTTACCTATTTGTGGGGCGAATTGTCTTGAGTGACAGCGGCGTTATCGCTACATTTGTTGTTAATATAACCAGCCATGTATCGCCAACGCCTTCCCGGTGCCGTGTGTCATTCGAGCCTCTCCTCGCCGCGCCAGCCTGCGCAGCTTTCAGGAAGCGGGTTCGATGTCGCCCACCTTGTCGGTCATTTCGGCATACAGGGCAGTTTCGACGGGAGAAATCGGCGGCATGAGTTCCGACATCATTCCGGGCGTGGATATTGCCCTGTTCGGCGCCTTGGGCGACCTCGCCAAGCGCAAGCTGTATCCAGCCCTCTATCACCTCGACCGTGACGGCCTGCTCGAGAAGGCAACCCGCCTGATCGGTCTGGCGCGTCAGGATGTCAGCCTCGAATCCTTCAAGGACACCGTGCAGGCGGCGCTCAAGGAGCGCGTCAAGCCGGAGCACCTCGAGAAGGAATGCATCGAGCGCTTCCTTTCTCGTATCAGTTACGCGGCGCTGGACTTCAGCACCGTGGAAGGCTATTCCGCGATCGCCGATTGGCGAGTGGATGACAAGGGCAAGCCATCACCGCGCCCGCTGATGATCTATCTTTCCGTACCGTCGCGTATCTACGGCGATATCAGCAGCAATCTGCAGGCTGCGGGCTGCCTCGACGAGCACTCGCGTGTCGTGGTCGAGAAGCCGATCGGTTCTGATCTGGAGAGCTCGCGCGTCGTCAACGACGCGATCGGTGCCGTCTTCCACGAATCCCAGATCTATCGCATCGATCATTACCTGGGCAAGGAAACCGTCCAGAACCTGATCGCGCTGCGCTTCGCCAATCCGATGTTCGGCAATCAGTGGAATCAGAACCAGATTTCCCACGTCGAGATCACCGTGGCGGAAAAGGTCGGCATCGAAGGTCGCTGGGGTTACTTCGATCAGGCCGGTCAGCTGCGTGACATGGTGCAGAACCACCTGCTGCAGCTGCTGTGCCTGATCGCGATGGATCCGCCGTCCAACCTGGACGCAGACGCCATTCGTGACGAGAAGGTCAAGGTGCTCAAGGCGCTGCGCCCGATCACCGGCGAGCGTCTCAACACGGATCTGGTGCGTGGCCAGTACATCGCGGGTGCCGTCGACGGCCAGCACGTGCCGGGCTATCTCGAGGAAGAGGGTGCCAACACCGAATCCCAGACCGAGACCTTCGTGGCCTTCAAGACCGAAGTCTCCAACTGGCGCTGGGCCGGTGTGCCGTTCTACCTGCGGACCGGCAAGCGCATGCCGGAGAAGCTGTCACAGATCGTGATCCACTTCCGTCAGCAGCCGCACTATATCTTCGATCCGGACCAGCGCTCGCTGGCGGCCAACAAGCTGATCATCCGTCTTCAGCCGTCCGAAGGCATCTCCCTGCAGGTGCTGACCAAGGATTCCGGTCTCGACAAGGGCATGCGTCTGCGCCCGGGCCCGCTGGATCTCGACTTCAACAGCGCCTTCCCCAAGCGCCGTATTCCGGAAGCTTACGAACGTCTGCTGCTGGAGGTCATCAAGGGCCAGCAGTATCTGTTCGTGCGTCGTGACGAGATCGAACACGCCTGGCGCTGGGTCGATACCCTCATCGATGGCTGGGAATCTCGCGCCGCCACGCCACGCCGTTATCCGGCCGGCTCCTGGGGGCCCGTCTCCTCGATCGCGATGATCACGCGCGATGGTCGCAGCTGGTATGAGGAGTATTGAGATGAGCGCCACCGTGACTGAGCAGGACCCGCGCGGTCAGACTGCACACTCTCTCGCCGAGTATCTGGCCGCCGCCTTGCGGGCTGATCTTGACGTTGATCCGTCAGCGCGTGCGCTGCTGGTGGTTTCCGGCGGCTCCACGCCCAAGCCGCTGTTTGCCGCGTTGCGCGACAAGCCGCTGGACTGGTCGCGGGTCGATATCACCCTCGCCGATGAGCGCTGGGTGAGCGAAGACGCCGATGACAGCAATGCACGTTTCGTGCGTGAGCACCTGCTGAGCGGCGCGGCCAGTGCCGCCACTTTCCATCCGCTGACCAACGCCGAGGCAGAGCCGGAAAACGGTTGCGCAGAAGTGAGTGCTCGCATCGCGGCGCTCCCCTGGCCGGCCTCCGCGCTGATTCTCGGCATGGGCGGCGATGGCCATACGGCCTCGCTGTTCCCGGATGGTGACCGTCTGCAGGAAGCGCTGACCAGTGCGGATTGCTGTGTGCCGATGCGAGCACCCAGCGTGCCGCAGGCGCGTATCACGCTGTCCCTCGAGCGTCTGCGCCAGACGCGTCGTACCGTGCTTCACCTCACGGGGACCGACAAGCAGGCCGTGCTGTCGCGCGCGCTGAGCGATGTCGAGGCGGTCAGTGAACTGCCGATTCGTGCCTTCCTGTCCGCGCCGCTGGCGCTTTACTGGGCCCCCTGATCACATCGGCCGCGGCCAGCCACAAGGGAGGCTGGCCGCGGCACAAGGAGAACGCCATGAGCTTTGAAAAACAGCTTCCGTCGACTCGCACCACCGAGATCGACAGCATCTGCCAGAAGGCCTCCGTGCTGCCGGTGATCGCCGTCGAGCGCATCGAGGACGCCGTACCGCTGGGCAAGGCCCTCTACGAGGGTGGCCTGACTGTACTGGAAGTCACGCTGCGTACCGACTGCGCGTTGGAAGCCATCCGTCTGATGCGTGAAGCGCTGCCCAATGCCAGCATTGGTGCCGGCACCGTGTTGACTCCGGAACAGTATCGCCAGGTGGAAGAGCTGGGCGTCGACTTCATCGTCACGCCGGGCACCACCGAAGCGCTGTACCAGTACGGCGTGACCAGCAGCGTGCCGATGCTGCCGGGCGTCGCGACCGTCTCGGAGCTGATGACGGGCTGGCAGTACGGTTACCGTCGCTTCAAGTTCTTCCCGGCGGAAGCTTCGGGCGGCGTCAATGCGATCAAGTCCTTCGGTGGCCCGATCAGTGAAGCACGCTTCTGCCCGACGGGTGGCATTTCTCTGAGCAATGCCGCTGACTATCTCGCGCTCAAGAACGTGATGTGTGTCGGTGGTAGCTGGGTCGCGCCGCAGAAGCTGATCGATGCGGGTGACTGGGATGGTATCCGCGCGCTGGCGCGTGAAGCCTCAGAGCGTTTCCACCGCTGAAGCCTGATATCTGGATGAGTGCTCTTTCGACTCAGCGCTCGCGAGCCGCTGCGCAGGCAACTACGCGAGCACTGAGTCCTGGCCACTGATCCAGCGGTTGCCTGTCAACGTCATGCACGTCGTGCTTGAGGCTGACAGGCTGCCAGTATTGCTCTCTCTCGACAGCTTGGCTGTTGCTTGTGACCCGTCTCTCGCGAGGCGGGTCTTTTTTGTGCGCGTCATCTGGCGGGCTGGCGAGTCAGGTGGGCTGGTCGTGATGCCGGTTTCAGCGCTGCGGCGTGCTCAGCTGGTGGTAGAGGTCATTCAGCAAGGGCAGGGCCAGGCCATGTCGGGAGGCAGTGCTGCGCAACGGGCCAAGGATCGCCTCGACCTCGGTAGGGCGACCGGCCAGCACATCCTGCAGCATCGAGGCGCGATTGTTGGCGGTCGCGCGGATGACCTGTTCGACCAGCGCCTGCCAGCCTTCCCCCGGAGCAGGGATGCCTTCGCTATCCAGTACCGTGCTGATCTCCTCGACAGCCTGGCGCACCATTGGCGCAAAGGGCTGGTCGCGCAGCTGGCCATTGCGAATGCGATAGCGTGCCACCAGGGGATTGATCGCCGCATTGATCGCCAGCTTGTGCCACAGACGAGTCTGGATGTCCGATGTCCGTTCGCATGCAAACCCTGCTGCTCTGAGCCAGTCACATTGCAAGAGAGCGGCCTGATGGGACTGGCGGCCGGGGTCGCCGTCGCCGTCACTTTGCCATGCGCCCAACCAGGTGTGGCCGCGCCCGGCGTGTTGCACGCCAAGGTGCTGGAGGTCATCCGCGGTCGCGTCAGTGCCAGGCGTCGCGCTGGCGCCAGTCTCGGCTGGCAGCCAGGCGCCTTCGGTGGTGCTGGCGCATAGCAGGTTGGCGTGGCGTTCGGCCAGCCACGGCTGAGCGCTCAGGCCATTCTGCCAGCAGGTCACGGGTGTCTCGGGCGTGATATGTGGTGCCAGTTGCTGCCACACGGCGGGTACGCCGTGGGCCTTGGTCGTCAGCCAGATGGCAGAGGGCTTTCTGGATGGCAGGCCTTGTAGTGTGTCAATTGTTGAATAGATTATCTTTTCGATAAAAGATAGTGCTTCAGGTGTAGTCATCTCGAGCGCGACCACTTGCCCCGCCATCGCCTGGCGTCCCAGCAGCAAGACACGCGGTAGCGCGGATGTTCCCTGCTCACGAAGCTCTCGCTGGCGTGCTGCCATCAGCGAAGTCGCCAACAGGCGCCCGATGGCACCCGGGCCGATGATCCATAGCCAGTTGTCTTCCGGATCAATCATTGTGTGCGTATCCATCCTCATGTCATCTGCCATCTGTCATCGGGGAGATGAGCAGGGCAGGTTGGAAAAGAGAAGAGCAATACCCCTGCCCGCAGGAGGAGGCCGCTTGTACTCCACCTGACCCGCTGTCAGCTATCGGTCTTGCGCCGTGACCCAGTCGCTCGCTTGCGGGAGCTTCTGGATGAGGCACTTTTACGAGAAGCACCGTCCGTAGTGCTGCCAGCAGCAGCCTTTCCTGACGCACTGCCAGACGCGCGCTTCTTGTAGGACGTGGCCTTGCGACGCGAACCGCCCTTGCCACCGCCCTTGCGCGGCGCGGGTGTCGCACCGCCGACGCTGGCCAATGCCGTGCTCAGACGACTGGCGGAGCTATCGGCGAGCAGCGCACGCAGATCCACGATCAGATCGCTCAAGAAGGGCGCCGCCGGGTCGCCTTGCTCGTGGATCATGCTCAGGCGTTGCTCCCATTGTGCGGTGCGCTCCGGGCGCGACACGGCGGGCGGCAGGGCATGAATCAGCGCGCGGCCGATACGCGTCGAGCGCATCGCCTGGCCCTCGCGCACCAGATAGCCGCGATTGATCAGGGTCTCGAGCATGCCGGCGCGTGTCGCCTCGGTGCCCAGGCCATCCACATCGCGCAGCGTGCGCCGCACCGCTTCATCCTCGACGTAGCGTGCGATGTTCATCATCGCCTGGATCAGGCTGGCGTCATTGAAGGGCTCCGGCGGGCGGGTCTCCTTCTCCTCGATACCGCAGTCGAGCACGCAGGCCGGTTCGCCTGCCGTCAGGGCGGGCAGTGGCGGCGGGGTCTTGTCATCGGCGGCTGCGTTCCTGTCAGCTGCCTCCCTGGTCTCCGCCGTGCGCTGGAACAGCACCTTCCAGCCCTCGTCGATGACGCTGCGGCCACTGGCGCGGAAGGGCTCCTTGGCGAAGCGCAGTTCGACCTTGACCTCGCGATAGCGATAGGCCGGATAGAACTGGGCCAGCACGTTGCGCGTGATCATGCGATAGAGGTTGGCTTCATCGCGAGAGAGGCGCGCATAGTCCGGTTCACGCCCGGTCGGCGCCAAGGCGTGGTGTGCGCTGACCTTGCTGTCATTGAAGGCACGCGAGCGCAGACTGAAATCGGCGCCGCCACTGAAGCGCTCAAGCTCGCGGTCGCCCACGCAGGCGCTGATCATCAGATTGGCCATTCCGGCGTGATGTTCGCGCGGCAGATAACGGCAATCGGAGCGCGGGTAGGTGATCAGCTGGTGACGCTCATAGAGCGCCTGGCAGGTGTCGAGTACCTTCTGGGCCGGCAGGCGAAAGCGGCGCGCAGCATCGACCTGCAGCGCCGAGAGCGAGTAGGGCAGCGGTGCGGGTTGAGACTTGTCGCTGGCCTCGACACTTTCGACATGGCCATCGCCGAGGGTGGTCAAGGTCGCGAGATGGCGGGCGAGGCGCTCGGCGGGGCGGCTATCCAGCAGGCGACCCTTGTCATCCAGCGGTAGTGGGGTGCCCTTGTCCGCCAGGCGTTGCAACCAGGGCGAGCTGGGCGCATGCCACCAGGCCTTGAAGCTGCCCGCCGCCACACCAGCCTCGATCCACAGCGGAAAGAAGGCGCGGGGCTCGAAGGCCTCGATTTCCTCGTCACGGCGCACGACCAGCCCCAGCAGCGGCGTCTGCACACGACCCACCGACAGGACACCGTCGTGGCCAGCCTGGCGCCCGGTCAATGTCCAGGCGCGGGTCAGGTTCATGCCATATAGCCAGTCGGCGCGCTGTCGCGCCAGCGCGGCTTCATAGAGCGGCTGCCAGCGCTGATTGTCGTCCAGCTTGTTGAGGGCACGGCTGACGGCGGGGCGGTTCATGTCACTGATCAGCAGACGCTTGACCGGCCCGCGCCAGCGCATGTGCTCCAGTACTTCCTGCACCAGCAGCTGGCCTTCACGGTCAGGGTCACCGGCATGCACGACCTCATCGGCCAGCTTGAGCTGCTCGCGGATGGTCTTGAGCTGACCGCGCGCCTGGCTGCGCGGCTTGAGTTTCCATTGCTCGGGGATGATCGGCAGATGATCCAGCGACCAGCGCTTGAAGCGCTCGTCGTAGTCATCCGGCGGGGCCTGCTCCAGCAGGTGGCCGATGCACCAGGTGACACGGGTGTCACCGGCATCGATATAGCCGTCGCGCTTGCTTGAGCGTCCGGGCAGCGCCTCGGCAATGGCGCGGGCGAGGCTGGGCTTTTCGGCGATGATCAGACGCATCGGGCATCCTGCGGTCAAAGGCTGTCGATATGATGATCCATACAGTATGCCGTTGGCCCGAGGCAGGGATCAATCGTCGTCGAGCGCACGACGTGCCTGGACGAGGGCGCGATACCAGTCGCGATTGGCGGTCTGGATCAGCGGTGGGCGATTGGAGAGATAGCTGACCGGGTGGTGGTCGGTGGGCTGATAGTTGCTGAGCATGTTGAGTGTCGCTTCACGGGCGCCGAAGGTGTCGCGCAGGAACTCGATGGCCAGCGGCTCCAGCTCGACGCGGTAGTGGCGCACCAGCGCGATGGCCAGTGATTCGGCGGTGCGTGACAGGTCATCGTCGATCTCGCGCACCATGGCGCTGCCCAGGGCCGCCTTGGCTGCCGCGGACTGATTGGGCTCCAGCTGGCCGAAATAGGCGGCGTTGGAGCCATTGATGGCGCGCTGCACGGCCGGGCGTGACAGGTGTATGTGGGGCTCCAGTGCGAGGGCGATCTCGACCGCCATCGCCTTGGCCTTGTCGACACCGACCCGCAGCACCGTCTCGCGGGCCTGGTAGGCGATCTCGCTGTCGACGCGCTTGATGCGGCTCTCGTTCAAGTGATCGGCCAGATGCTTGCAGACCTCCGCCTTGGCTTCATCGTCCAGCGCGATGGTCTTTTCCTGGATGCGTAGACCGCGGCGGCCAGGGCCGACCCGCAGGCGGGTGGCGTCATCGGACATCTGCGAGGCGATGTTTTCCCAGCGCTTGGACATCTTGAGGAAGACGGCGTGGCTGCGCCCGACCTGCTCGTAGGCATTGGTCACCGTCTTGTAGAGGCGGATGGCGTTGGTGAGGATGTCGGCGCGCGAGCGCAGCGCGGCGCGGTGTTCACGATCGCCCTCATTGACCGCGATCGCCAGATGCGTCACCTGCTCGGCAAGGGCGTCCATCGCCTGGGTGGAGCGCTCCAGCAGTACCTCGGCGCGCAGGCCGGAGGCGGCATCCTCCACCAGGGTGCCGGACTGCTCGGCCAGATAGACCGTCAGCGCCTTGAGGCGTGACAGGCCGGTGGCCTGACGAATGCGATAACGCGAGCGGGCATGCTCGAGGTTGTCCAGTGCGCGCGCCAGCTTCCAGCGGCCACGGTATTCGAAAGTCAGCAGCGGAATCTTGCGCCCGCTGATCAGCTCGAAGGCCAGAATCAGCATCTCCTCCACGTCCTGCAGGGTCATCAGCAGGTCGTTGTCCTGCTCGATGGCGGCCAGCACACGCTCGATGAAGTTCTCGTCACGCGGCACGCCACTGTGCAGGTCGGGCGCGCGCCCTTCGAAGCGCTCACGCAGCAGGCCGATGGCCTCGGGGGCCAGCTCGGCCAGCTCATTGAACTGGGGTTCGAGCCATTCACGGTTGAGGCTGTTCATGTCGCGGATACGCGCATGCAGGCCCACGCGACGGTAGACGTCGATCTGGCTGATGATGCGCGCGGCATCACGGTCATCGAGCAGCTCCAGCGCCGCCAGCTCGACCCCCTCCGGCGCCAGGTCCTGCTTGCGCAGCAGCATGGCCGCCGCTTCACGCCGGCGGGCATCGCCCTCGAGGCTCTCGACGATCAGGTTGCGCGTGGCGAGGATCAGCTCCGGCACGGTGTCGATCACGCGCTCGATCTTGGCTTCGGTGCGGTCATAGCGCCGTGAGCTGGTCAGATTGTGGGCAATATTGGCCACGATGCCCGCGACACCGGTGATGACGGTGTAGGAGATGAAGAAGATGTAGTTCTCGAAGGTCGGTTCCTTGCCGTAACCGAGCAGATAGCCGCCCCAGGCGCCGATCAGCGTCACCGGGCCTGCGGTCCACAGGATCTGCATCAGGCTCACCGACCAGGGCACACGCTCCACGGCCTGGGTAATGCGGCGAATCTCGTCGCGGCCCTCACGCTCCAGACGTACCTGGGGCGCGTCATTGGCAGTGTTGGCTCGGGGACGAAAGGGGCTCGGCAACAGCAAGGCAGGCTTCCTTGATTGAACGGGGTGGGGCATCTGGCGCGACATGGGCTGCCGAGAGGTTCCTGAGCACGAGCCTCGAGCGCAGCGCGGGGCAAAGAATGCCGTCAACAGTAGCATTGGGCAGCCTTTTGGCTCCAGTGAGCAAGGGCCGCAAGCGGGTCGAGCGTGGTAGAATTTCGCCCGCCACTGACTGGCCAGCGGGTCTCGCCAGGTCGTCAGGCTCACGCTAGGACACCAAAAAGCTCTGGAGGTTGTGTGGAACGAGTCTTGGAAGCAGGAAAGGGGGCAGGCGACGGGGCTGAAGTCGTGCTGCTGGACGGCGGCATGGGACAGGAACTGGTGCGCCGTAGCGGTCGTGAGCCGACGCCGCTGTGGTCGTCTCAGGTGATGCTGGACCAGCCTGAGCTGGTGCGTGACCTGCACCTGGATTTCATTCGTGCCGGCGCGCGTGTCATCACGCTCAATACCTACACGGCCACGCCGCAGCGTCTGGGCCTGGCGGGTGTCGGCGAGTCGATCGCGGCGATTCATGCCGCGGCTGGCAAGGCCGCGCGGGATGCCATCGCCCTGAGTGGCGAGGCGGACGTGCACGTGGCGGGTTGCCTGCCGCCGTTGGTCGCCACCTATCGCCCCGATGTCGCGCCGAGTGCTGACGAATCCCTTGCCAGCTATCGCCGCCTGGTGGAATTGCAGGCGCCGCTGGTCGATGTCCTGCTGTGTGAGGCGCTGTCTTCTTGCGTCGAGGCTCGCGCCGCTGCCACCGCCGCACTCGAGAGCGGCTTGCCGGTGTGGGTCTCGCTGACGGTGAAGGATGATCTGACCGCGACCCTGCGCAGCGGTGAGCCGCTGGCAGACGCGATCATCATGCTCCAGGAGATGGGCGTGGACGCGATCCTGATCAATTGCAGCGCGCCGGAAGCCATTCAGGGTAGTCTGGAAAATCTGCTGGCCAGCCCGCTGCCGACCGGTGCCTATGCCAATGGCTTCACCTCCATTGCGGAACTCACCCCCGGCGGCACCGTCAAGGACCTCAAGGCTCGCGAAGACCTGGGGCCGGAGCAGTACTCGGCGCATGCGCTGGGGTGGGTCAATGCCGGCATTCGTATCGTCGGCGGTTGCTGCGAGGTGGGCCCGGCGCATATCGCTTGCCTGGCCGAACAGCTCAGGTCAGCAGGTTATCGCTGCGTCAGCCGCTTGAGTGAGTGAACGATGAGGGGCGAGGCTTCCTCGTGATAGACTTCGCCCCTTGATTCGCAGGTTCTGACGGGCACCGCGCCTGAGGAAACGCCGAGGTGGCGACCAGAATGCGGTGCCCGCGGGGCTGTGAAACGCTTTTCTAGGGAGATGCCATGCTTGCCGAGTGGGTCGAACGGCTCTTGAGTTACGCCAGTGGGGCACTTGATGCCATCCGCGCCGATGAATCCTTTCCTGCCTTCATGCAGTGGGCGCATTCGGAGGGCGTGAACTACAGCGGTGGCGACGAAGCGCTGGCGGTAGCGCTGGCGCCGGTGCTGTGGAGCCAGACTCCGCTGGTGCGACTCGACTTCGCGCGCGAGTCGTTGGCACCGCCCGGGCGCAACGAGCCTTGCTGGTGTGACTCGGGTCGCAAGTACAAGCAGTGCTGCGACAAGGTGCAGCTGCCGGCGATTCCGGACCATCTGATGTGGATGCTGTCGCTGCGCGAGTTCAAGGGCGAACAGCTCAAGGCGGCGCTGGCCTCCGGTCTCGCGCCGGCGCAGGCGCTGCTCGAGGCGGGGTTGATCAGCGCCGAGAGCGGCAATCGCGGTCGGGCTCAGCAGATCATGGAGGCGCTGTTCGATACCAGCGACTGGTCGCGCCTGCCCGAGCAGGCCGAGCCTGGCTTCGAGCTGCTGCTGGATCTCTATCAGGAGCGCGGCTTCACCCGCAAGAAGGCGCTGCTGCTCGATGAGGTGCTGGAGCGTGGCCCTGCCTTCCTGCGCGGCGTCGCCTTGGAGCACCAATGTCTGCTGCATCTGGACAGCGATGATCTCGGCTCGGCGCGCGCCGCCTTCATTCGTGCCCAGCAGACGCTGCCCGATTCGCCGACGCTTGCCTATATCGAAGCCATGCTGCTGCTGCACGAGGGCCAGCCGGAAGAGGCGCAGGATCGCGCGCGCTTCTGGTGGCGTCGTCTGTCCAAGCAGAAGGACATCGAGCCCGGTCAGCTGGAATTCCTGGCGGATCTGGCCGAAAACCCGCGTGCCACGCTCGCCGAGCAGATGGTCAATTCCGATGAGTCCCTGTCGGATTCACTGGCCGCCCTGCAGGCGCTGTTCGAGGTGATCGAGCATCCGCCGCGTCTGGCGCTGGAAACGCAGGAAGATGGCAGTCTGCTGTTCCGTCAGAATGCGGAGCAGGCCGTGACACTCGGGCTCTGGGAGGCGGTCTTCCCGGCGCGTATCGAGGAAGAGGCGGCACTGGCGCTGGATATCGATCCCTGGGATGTCCAGGACCCCAACGAATGGCTGCAGCAGCTGTGCGCCAGCCCCGAGTGGCTGGACGTTCCGTCGGTGTGTCAGGGGCTGATCCTGGCGCTGGCCAGTCGCTTCGGTAGCCTGCCGTGGATGTCGGACACCTTCTTCGTGCCGCTGGCGCAGCGCTTCGATCGCTGGCTCGATCAGATCGAACAGGCCGGCGGCCTGTTGCGCTGGGAAGATGGCGACAACGCCCAGTTGCTGCGCTGTGGACTGGGGCTGGTGATCGGCATGGAGCGCGGTGAGCGCGAGCGTTCGCGCCAGCTGGCGGAGCGCCTGCTCAAGCTCGACGAGGAAGACAGCCTCGGCCTGCGTGAGCTGGTATTGGATCAGTTGCTGCGCGAAGGCCGCAACGACGAGGCCGTGACCCTCGCCGAGCATGATATCGAGCGACGTGCCGTCGATGAGGAAATGCCGTTGTTGGGCATCCTGATGGGCCAGGTGCTGGCGCTCTACCGACTGGGGCGCGACAAGGATGCCGAGCAGGCACTCGAGATCGTGCGGGAAGCCAATTCGCATCTGATCAGCCTGCTGCTGGCGGAGCATCCGCGGCCAGTGAGTCTGGCGGTGGAAGCGCCGGAACCCGGCACGCGTGGCGAGGCCTGGCAGTACCGCACCCTGATGCGGGACCAGTGGAAGCGCAGCGAGGGCGCGCTTGCCTGGCTGGCCAAGCATCGCTGAGTCGGTGTCAAAGACCGCTCATGCTACCTAGCGAGTGATCGCAAGCGCTCGTATGACGAAGTCCGTATGAAAAAAACCGCAGTGCCACGGCACTGCGGTTTTTTTGTGTCTCGTCCTGTAGCGCGAGGCGAGTTCAGGGGGAAGCATGAACGGGCGCGATCACTGCTGCTTGCCTTGCTGGCGCAGACGCCAGGCTTCGCGAAGGGCGCTGCGAAGCCCCGGCGTCTGGCCGACCTGGATGGCCTCCAGCGTCGCAGCGAAGGCATCCGGTGTGGCGCGCCAATCCGGGGGCTGGATGGCGCCTGCACTGCTGATGCCGACCCTGTCCAGAGGCGGTGGCGAGCGCTCGGGCAGTGCCCCGAAAAGCCGCATGCGGCTGTCCTGCACCTGGCGAAGGCGATGGCGAAGCTCCTTGTAGCGTGAGCCGAAGGGGCGTGTGGCCAGGGAAATCAGGGCCGCCAGAACCCGTTCTTGCCATTCAGGGCGTGCCGGGTTGCGGTAGGCGACGCCGCGTTGCGAGGCGGCGCCTGCCTGACGGCGGTCCTTGAGCCAGTGCGGGGCCGTACTGTCGAGTGCCTCACCCTCGAACAGGATGCCGGCGTTGACCTGCTGGCCACCGTGTACGCGGGTGAAGGGCAGGATGACGCAGTCCTCGAGCATGGCGCCTTCTTCCACGTAGCTGCCCTGTTCGAGGCAGCAGTATCCCTTGAGCTGCACGCCGGGCTCCACATGGGTGGTGATGCCGGCGAAGCCACCAGTGAGGCGCGATTCATCCAGGCGGGTTGCGCCGGCGGCGTAGTAGACGTGGTGCAGGTCCTGCTCGCCGGGCAATACCCCACGCTCACCGTGCGGTGTCAGGCCTGAGTCATCGGCATCGAGTGCCTGCATCACCAGGGTGTGATAGTGCGACAGCGAGGCCAGCAGGGCCGGCCCCAGCCGGGGGTTGTCGCGCAACTCCGGCCAGTGCAGGCGAGTGAGAGACGGGTCTGCCACGCTGGCTGGCTGGCAGACCGGCGCGCCTGACGCCATGGCCTGCTCGCTGATCGCGAGGCTGTCATCCTGGAACCACTCCGGCATCAGCAGCACATCGGCGCGCAGCACCGGGGCAGGCAGGGCGGCCATGGCGCCGAGCCGCTTGATCTGCTCGCGCGGGTCTCGCTCGCCGGGCATCGGCAGTATGTCGAGATCAATGCCCCAGCGTGAGCCATCGGCGATACGCGCGCGGAACCACTCGGGGTCACGGGCGATGATCAGGCTGATGTGCGTCACGCCTCGTCCGACCAGCAGGTCGAGGTTGCGCTCCAGCACGCTGCGTCCGGCGATCGGCAGCAGCGCCGGCGAGTAACGGCGGTCAATCGGCGCGACTTCCTGGCCGAGGCGGTCCGCCAACAGGATCACATGCATTGCACACCTCCTTGGCATGAATCATGACACTGGTGCAGCGCAGCACGAATGAGAGAAGTCTCGCGCATCAGTAGGCTCCACGGCTGGTCAGAACGGCAGGAATCGTGCGCAACAGCAGCTTGATGTCTTCCTTGATGCCCTGACGATGCAGGTAGAAGAGATCCAGGTGGATCTGCTGCTCGAAGGACAGGTCCGAGCGGCCCGACACCTGCCACAGCCCGGTCAGCCCCGGGGTGGCATCCAGACGCATGCGCGCGCGCGCCTCGTAGAGCGCCACCTCGCGGGCCAGCGCCGGGCGAGGCCCGACCAGTGCCATCTCGCCGCGCAGCACATTCCACAGCTGCGGCAATTCATCGATGGACAGCTTGCGGATGATACGGCCCACCCGCGTGATGCGCGGGTCCTGCTTCATCTTGAACAGCACCCCACCCTCGCTCTCATTGGCGGCCTGCAGTTCGCGCAGACGCTCTTCGGCGTCGATGTACATCGAACGGAACTTCCACAGCTTGAACGGCCTGCCATGGCGCCCGATACGCTCCTGGCCGAACAGCACCGGGCCTGGCGATTCCAGGCGGATGGCCAGCACGGTGCCCAGCAGCAGTGGCGACAGCACCAGCAGCACACCGCTGGCACCGACGATATCCATGGCGCGGCGCGCGCGCGGGGTCAGCCAGTTGCTCACTCGCCATCGAAAGTGGCGCCAGTTGGAGCGTGATTTCATCCACAGGCCGCGTCCGGGGATCGCCTCTTCCCCATATTTACGTACGCTCATCAGAAAGCTCGGGTTGCCAAGTACGTAGCGCTTGAACATGCGGCGTGGCTCCATCAGCAATCGCCAGGCCCATTCCATGCCCAGTCTGCGCACGACGCCCGGCGCACGTGGAATGCGCTGGGAATAGAAGTCGAAAAGACCGCCGACGCCCATGACCACTGGCACCTCGAGTCGCTCACGATAGGTCGAGATCCACTTCTCCTGCGTCGGTACGCCCATCGCCACCAGCAACAGGTCGGTGCCCTGATTGATCTGCGCCAGCACGTCGTCGATGATTTCCGGGCCGATGAAACCGTGATGTACACCACTGATCTCGAGCGTCGGCCATTGCTCGCGGAGCTTGTCAGCCATTCTGTCGGCCACGCCCGGGGCGGCGCCGAGCAGGAACAGGCGCTTGTTTTCCGCCACCAGCATGTCGCACAGGTGGGGCAGCAGATCGGTGCCATTGAGGTTGGCTTCGAGCTCCTGGCCGAGCATGCGGCAGGCCATCTTGACGCCGCTGCCATCGGGCAGCAGCAGGTCGCTGTCATGCAGCACCTGCATGTAGTAGCGATCGACCTGGGCCACGTTCAGGCAGTGCGCATTGACGAAGTTGACGGTGCGCGGCTGCGGGTCGCTGATCCAGCTCTTGAGCAGGCTCAGGCAGGTGTCGAGACTGGTGTTGACGAAGGGCACCCCCAGCACCTTGACGTGAGGCAGCGTCTTGACGCGCTCTGTGGTGAAGAGGGCTTGATCCAATGGCTGGCTCATCATGGCGACTCCACTTCATGAGCGTCCTGCTGTTGATTCGGTCTGGCCGACTGCGGGCGCGGCGCATTGTCGATCTTCTTCTTCTGCGCCTTGCCGATGACCCCCTGGGCGAGCCCTTCACAGCGTAGATAGAGACTCCTGGGCATCACGCGCAACATCAGGGCGGCCCCTGCCGTGGCAGCGGTGCGCCCGAATTCCGCCTTCCAGACGCCCGGCCATGCCTTGATGGCGCGGCGGCAATACGCCCAGGCAGCCTCCCCGTCACGCAGGCGAATCGCCTGACGAGACAGGTAGCGCAGTTGATAGGCCTGGGCGCGGGGATACCATTGTTCGATGAAGTCAGGCGCGTAGGCGCGCGTCAGCTCGACGATCGCAAGCCAGCTCTGGTACTGGCGCTCCAGTTGTGCCGAAAGCCCGCCTTCATTGAGACGGTAGCGGGTCAGCGGCTCGGGAATGCCTTCCACCGTGGTGCCGGTCTTGAGGGCGATGCGTGTCCAGCATTCGATGTCTTCGCTCTGGCGCAGGCTCTCATCGAAGTAACAGGGCAGCACGCCGCCCCCCTTGACCTCACAGTCGAAGGCGATGGCCTCGAGAATCTCGCGGCGGATGACCGGCGCCGAGCCATTGCCCACCGGGTTGCGACAGAACAGCAGCCCCGGCGTGATGTCGGTCAGGCTCGGCATCTGATAGTAGTCCAGCGGCTCGCCAGCGGCATCGATGAAGGCCGAGCGCGAGAAGGACAGGCCTACCTCGGGGCGTGCCTCGAGGTGCTCGCGGTGGCGCGCAAGTTTCGCGGGCTCCCAGATGTCGTCGGAGTCCAGGAAGGCCAGGTAGCGCCCCTGTGCGGCACGCACGCCGGTGTTGCGCGCCCCGGCCAGACCGCGATTGACCGGATGCGTGATCAGCGTTATGCGCGGGTCGTCATAGGCCTCGCAGATCGCTCGGCTGCCATCGGGGGAGCAGTCATCGATTATGAGCAGTTCGAAGTCGCCGTCTTCCTGCGCCAGCACGCTGTCGATGGCGGCCGCGACGAAACGTTCGACGTTGTAGATCGGCATGATGACCGAAAAGGTCGGGGTCATGGTCTGGCCTCCTGGACGTCCCTGTCTGGGGAAAGCGATGCGGTGGTTGCTGCGTGAGGTGTGTCTGGTGAATCTGGTGGCGGCGCATCTGTCACGGGGCCGTCCTGAGCGAGGATCAGCCGGCGTGTCCACAGATAGCCGGGCAGGGCGGCCAGGCTGATGCCGACCAGAATGCCGGCCGCGACGCCATTGATGCCGAAGGGCACGCCGGCGAACATGCCGGCGCCGAGCATCAGCGTCATGAAGATCTGCAGCTTGAGGTCTGCCCCGGGCATGCCCTGGGCACGCAGCAACTGGCCGCAGCTGTCGAGCAGGATGCGCGGCAGGGCCGAGAGGCAGATCAGGATCAGGATCGGCAGGGCGCCACGCTCGACCCAGGCTTCCCCGAACAGGATCGGGACATACCAGGGCGCCAGCAGGCTCTGGGCGATGATGGCGGGCACGGCGACCAGCGCGAACAGGCGCATGCCGTGGTGCATGCGTGCCAGTCGTTCGCGAGACGTCATGTCGCCGCACAGCTGCGGGAAGATGGCGGTGGAGTAGGCGCGCAAGAGGCCAAGGCTGATGCCGAGTCCGGCATTGAAGGCAAAGAAGTAGACGCCGAGCACGTCCATGGCGAACAGGGCGCCGACCAGCAGGTAATCCATCTGCTGACGCAGTACCGAGACCACCTCGACGCCCATCATCGGGCGCGCGAAGCTCATCAGCGGACGCGACCAAAGCGTGGAGGGGCGCTCATCTATGCGCCATGACTCGCACCAGCGGTAGGTCAGGGTCCAGATGGGCGTCACGATCAGCTTGGGCAGGATCAAGGCCCAGAACCCGGCGCCCATGGCGGCCAGCAGCATCACACCGATGGCCTCGCCGATGCTCTGGCCCATCTCGATGCGCGCCGTGATGTGCAGGCGGTTGCTGCGCAGAATTCGCGCCGCGTTGATGGCGGCGGGGGGCAACATCGGGAAGATCAGCGCCAGCGCCATCAGTGGCAGGGTCAGATCGGGAGCGTCATAGAGGTAGGCCAGCAGCGGGGCCAGTGCCATCTGTAGCACCATCAGGCCAAGACACACCACCCAATTGAACCAGTAGGCATCGCGGCACAGGCGTTCATATCCCTCGCGACCGGCCTGCACCAGAGCGGGTACCACGGCGGCATTGGAGATGGCGTGCATGATCTCGTGCGCGGTGAGCACGATGGCGGCGATACCGAAGGACTCCGGCGCGATCATGCGCGCCGCCACCAGGGTCGCGCCCAGACGCGCGATGCGGTGCACCCCTTGCGACATGCCCATCCAGGCCAGATTGCGGATCAGGCGGCCATTGCCACCGTCTCCACCACCTGTCAGACGTGTCTTGAGTCGCGTGATCACCCCCATCGCCTGGCTCCCTGGCTTGTCGTGCCTTTCCAGGCACCTGGTCTTGTCAGTCATGCTTTTGAACGGCTGGTGTAGCCACTCTAGCGCAATGTACTGATGAATTGGCGTGATCTGGCGCAGCATTGTTCCACTATCCCGTGATCGGACTAGGTTGCCGTGTCGCTGCTGCCGGCATCGGCGGAGGCGGGCGCTGCCCTTGAAAGCGGCTTTTCCACATCCACCGGTCCCATGTTGTGGATATGCCCTTCGCTGGCGGGCAGGCCCGCCAATTGGTGCGCCTTGCCGATCAGGATCAGTCCCGGCCAGATCAGATAGGCCAGAATCTCCAGGTTCTCGCCGAAGGAGTAGACGAACAGCAGGCCGACCATGATCAGGCCCAGCTGCACGACAGGGCGGCCGACCACGAAGCGCAGCAGATGCAGCAGGCTGGCCAGCATCGGGATCAGCAGCGCGAAAAGCCCGAAGATGCCCTTGACGAACAGGAGTCCATACCAGCTGTGGTGAGAGCCGATCGGCATGTACTCCACCAGGTGCGGTCCGCGCTCGACGATGCCGTGGCCGAACCATGGTGCCTCATTGCGCCAGCGATCCACCGCGATACGCCCCAGCGCGGCACGCACACGGGTCGAGTCCGCTCGCGAGCCCTTGAAGGCGGCGATGAAGTTGTCGATGGCTTCCAGAATCGGCGCGCCGAGAAAGCCGGCGATCAGGCTGAGGCCGGAGAAGCTGAACCACAGCCACGGCTTGTGCAGGCGCTTGAGCAGGAACATCCCGGCGCTGATCAATACCAGCGACACCAGTGCCATTCGTGAACCGGACATCAGGATCATCAGCACGCTGCCGCCGATGCCGATCGCCTTCCATATCGGATGCTTCTCCAGCAGGGCACAGGCGAAATAGATGCTGGCGACAAAGCCCACCGCCGGGGCCCAGGGCGTGAACAGTCGCCAGCGCGGCATGCCGCTGCCGGGATCGATCTCGTAGAGCGAGACGGCGAAGAATTCCGGCCCCGGCCCACCGATAGCCTGTAGTGGCGAGACAAAGGGTACCTGGGGCAGCCCCGCCAGCCAGGCGCCGACGAATACCGGCAGCAACAGCATGGTATGCAGGCAGACATGCATGGCCGCGCGAATGATCACCGCCGGACGGATCGCCAGGCAGCCGATGACCGGGAAGACTGCCAGCAGCGCCCAGCCCTTGGCCCAGCCGATGGAGGACTTGATCAGCTTGCCGGTGCCGAGGTTCTCGATCAGATGGCCGGCCAGCAGCGAGAACTCCATCACGATCATGCCGATGATCCACACCCATAGCGGCCAGGGCAGGCGCGGAAAACGCTGGCGGCCCTTGAGGTGCAACCAGGCGGCACGCATCACCAATGACCATGCCAGCATCGGTGCCAGCACATAGAGGCCGCCGACCAGATAGAACAGATAGGTGGCGGTGATCGAGAACCAGATGATGCGCTCTTCCGGGGTCTCGGGGCGGACATCCGCCTCCGGTCCGGCCTTCAGGGAAAACATCGGCGGCTCACACGCTTTGCTGCAGGCGCAGCAGGTAGGGTTTCCTGATCCACAGCAGGATCAGGCCGATGATGCTGAAGACGCTGGCGGCCAGCGCGCCGACGATGGCCAGCTTGATGCCCAGCGAATCCGCCTTCTCGGGCAGTGGCGGTGGGTCCAGAATCTGCAGCATCGGGTAGCTGGCGAAGGGGTCGATCTGGCCGATGTCGATCTTGGCCAGCGCCGTGGTGTAGACCGCCGTGGCGACCTGCTGCTCGCGCAGCAGGTCCTGCAGTTGGGCGGCCTTGGCGACACTGTTGTCCAGCCGTTGCTGGCGGGCCGCCAGATTGGCCCGCCCGGTGGCAAGCTCGCTGATCACGCCGCGCCGCTGGGTATCCAGGGTGATCAGTTCGCCGACCAGAGTGTCCTGATTGGCATGGCCGGACGCGGCACGCAGGGCACTCTGGTTGCGCGAGGACTGGCGGGGAAGCAGCTGGCGCATGCGTGAGGCCAGCGAACGCTCGAGAGAATCAAGTCCCGCGGCCAGGTTGATGACTTCCGGATTGCGCTCGCCCCATTTGCCGCGTGCTTCATCGAGACTGGCCGCCTGCTCCGCTGCCTGCGTCAGCAGCGCCTGATAGCGGGCATCGCGCTGCAGGGCGATCACACCACCGGCCTGGCCGGCATCCAGCCCCAGGCGACTGGACAGGGTGGCGAGCCGGGCATCCAGAGCCGACAGCTCGCCATCACGCGTCTCGAGTGTGTCCTTGAGCGCCTCGACACTCAGCGTCAATTCCTTGAACTGCTCCATGGAGACCAGCCCGGAGGTGGACTGGAACTCGAGCAGCTTGCGCTGGGTTTCCTTGAGCGTGCGGTCGTAGGTCTCCAGCGAGCGGCGGATGACGGCTTCGCGGCGCGCCTGTTCATCGTCGCGCAGCTGTTCGATCACTTCATTGAAGGCATCGATGTGCGCATTGGCACGTGCGAGCGCGGCCCTGGCGCTCGGCGCGCTGGTCTGGAAGGCGATCAGGGCGGTCTGGTCGGTCAGCTTGATCTTGGGCTTGCCGTAATCGTCGGGATGCATGTCGACCATGCTGGCAGCACGCTCGAGCACGGCGGGACTCTCGGCGATGGCGCGGTAGTTGACCTTGGGGTCCAGCGAGGAGCTGGAATAGGAAGAGTTGGCGCTGGTGCTGGCCTGGCCGATGCTCTCGAAGTTCACCGACAGGCCGGAGCCGGTACCCGGCAGGATCATCGTCCAGCTGGTGGTGTAGGTGACAGGTGCCACGGCGATGAAAGTGATGGTCACCCCCCAGATGACACTCATGATGGCGGTCGCCAGCAGCAGGTAGGCCGCGCGGCGGGTGCGCGGGCGCATGCTGGAGCCACGCGCCGCCCAGCCCAGCAGGACGCCCAGAAGTCGGCGTCTCAGTGAGGGCTTGGCTGCGTCTTGTGGTGTGTCGGGTGAGCGGGACTCTGTCATGCACATCCTTGTCGCGTGGTAGTGATCAGTCGCATTCCATCAACGGACAGGCGATGGGTTACAGCAGAGTGGCCGGCGTGAGCAGGTCAGTCAGCGTGCGGGCGATATCACGGATGTTGGTGACACCGGAGTCATAGCAGCCGACCACATCTTCGGGCATCAGGTAGGGATTGACGCCCACATCCGCCGGATTGGCCAGCAGGGCATCGATACCGCGATCGACCACGACCGGCTGATGCGTCATCGGGTTGGTGCTGATCAGCACCGCGCGACGTGAACCAGAGGTCGCCTGGATGCCGCCGACGCAGTTGGCATTGATCACGCCCTGCAGCATGCGCACGCCGTAGGGCACCTGCGAGCGCAACACCGTGTAATTGCTGACGTTGTTGTTGTTGGCAGGGGTGGTCAGGTTGGAGGCATAGATGACGATGCCCGGCGCGGTGAGAGGCGAGGGGCGCATCAGCGCGGCCTGGAAGGCGCCGCTGGAAGGCACGTGGATGCGGTCACCCACACGCAGCCAGGGATTGGCGGCATACTCGCCGTCGATCAGGCCTCGCATGTCGAGAATCTGTGTCTGGCCGTCGCGAATCAGCTCGATATGGCTCAGGTCCGCATCGGGGCGGATGCCACCGGCCGTGGTCAAGGCCGCCGATAGACGGCGTTGTTGACTGGCATCGCCGCCAGCGAAATCGCGGCGTACCATGCGCTCTTCCGGCAGGCGGGTATTGATGACCGCCTCCCCCGGGAAGAACACCGCGCCGGACACCGCGACGGCCAGCGGCGCCCATTCCTCGAGCCGGATGCTGACATGTGCCAGGCCCGGGCGAATCAGCTCTTCCTGCACCAGACGCCGGGTGACCTCATCCGCCAGGTCGTCGATGGTCTTGTTGGAGGCCTCGACCGGCGAGAGCCACGGCAGGCGCAGACGTCCGTCATGATCCACCTCGTAGCTGCCATCGAAGAGTTCGCTGCCGGCGACCCTGACGCTCAGACGATCACCCGCCGCCAGCCGCTGGTCATCGCCCGCGGGCAGTTGCATGAAGCGATCATCGGCATGAGGGGCAGGCAGCTCCAGTGGCCAGTGGGTCGCCTGTTGCCAGTGGTCCTCGGCGGGAGTGTCGTCCAGCATGATCGGCGTACAGCCGCCCATCAGGCCGGCCGTGACCGCGACGCCCAGCAGGCGTCGAAGAGAGCAGGCAAGGGAGGTGGGCCGAGTCAGGTCGCGTTTCATCAGGCTACCTCACGAGAAGGCCCTGTCCGCGTGTCACCGCTCGACTCCAGCAGCGGGTCGCGCTGATAGTAGATATCGAAGAGCTCGAACAGGCGCACGCGCTCCAGCTCTGCCTGCATGACCGGCGAGGGTTCGACCACCACCAGCGCCGCCGGGGACAGCGCATCATGCAAGCTGACCAGCACCGAAAGACCATCGGCATCGATGGCTTCGACATGGCTGAGATCCACCGCCAGCGTGCCGGTGTGCTCAGGAATCATCGCCAGCATCTCCTGGCGGAAATAGCGCGCGAGCTCGCCTGTCAGCTGGGCAGGCGGCGTGATCATGATGCCTTCTTGCATCCGGGTGGTGATGGGCATGACGGGCTCCCTGTGCTTGATGTCACCGCCTGGCCCCAGCTGGGCCTGCAGTGCAGCTTGTTATCTTCATGCACTATGCCGCATAAGCATCGTTTACCTGCTGTTACAGTGTCAACGACGCCGACTGACTTGCCTCATTCTTTCCTGCTGGGTTTTGTGGTTCTGCCCGCTGTTCTCGGGCTCTCTTGCTGTTTTCAGGTTTTCGAGGATGCCTTCGCGGCGTTGTCACTCGCCCGACATGGCGGGTGACTTGTGCGGCGTGGCCAGCATCGCGCCCCAGTGGCGAAAGCGCAGCAACAGCAACAGGCCCGGTATGGCGGCCAGCGTGCAGATCCAGAAGAAGCTGTCCCAGCCGGCCGCATCGGCCAGATAGCCGGAGGGCGCGGCAATCACCACGCGCGGCAGGCCCATGATCGAGGAGAGCATCGCGTACTGGCCGGCGGTGAAGCGCTTGTCGGTCAGCGCGCCCATGAAGGCGATGAAGGCGGCGCTGCCCATGCCGGCCGCCAGGTTTTCGAAGGCGACCACAGCCGCGAGCCACGGCAACGAATCACCGACGTGATGCAGCCACACGAAGCCGGCAGTCGACACCATCTGCAGGATGCCGAACCACCAGAGCGCCCGATAGATACCGATGCGCATGATCATCAGGCCGCCGAAGAAGGTGCCGGCCAGCAACGGCCAAAGACCGAACAGCTTCACGGTCGCGCCGATCTGGGAGTTGCTGAAGCCGATGTCCTTGTAGAAGGGCGTGGTCAGATTGCCCGCCACGGAATCGCCCAGCTTGTAGAGCAGGATGAACAGCAGCAGCCAGATGGCACCGTCGCGCTTCATGAAGTGGCGGATGGGGTCCCACAGGATCTCATGCAGATGATGGGCGCGCGGCGCGGCCTGTGCCTCGGGCTCCGGTGCCAGCAGGGTCACCAGCATGCAGGCGCCAAGAGTCGCGGCCATGATCAGGTAGGTCACGCGGAAGCCGATCATGTCGGCCAGCACCAGGCCGCCGGCCGAGGCCATCAGCATGCCGATGCGGTAGCCATAGACATAGAAGCTGGAGCCCAGCCCCAACTCGTTGTCCGGCAGATGCTCGCGCCGATAGGCATCGATCACGATGTCCTGGGTGGCGCTGAAGAAGCTGACCGCCAGCGCGATGGCGCCCATGGTCAGCGGCGACATGTGCGGGTCCTGCAAGGCAAGCAGCGCGATGAGGGCGGTCAGGGCCAGCTGGGCGATCATCAGCCAGCCACGGCGCCGGCCGAGCACCGGCGGCATGATGCGGTCCAGCAATGGCGCCCACAGAAACTTGAGGGTATAGGGCAGGCCGACGAGCGCGAGCAGGCCCACGGCGTCCAGTGATACTCCGGCATCCGTCATCCAGGCCTGCAGCACGCTACCGGTCAGCAGCAGTGGCAGCCCGGAGGCGAAGCCCATCAGGAACGTGATACCATGACGGCCAGCGAGTAAGCGTAAATCCTTTGAAGTCAAAGCCTTGCCTGTCCATGCAGAGGGTGTGGCCGCGCGTGTCACACGCACGGTGAGCGGCTATCTGCCGCTTGCGTCATTCATGGCCGGATTGTCGCACTGCCTGAGGGCAAGAGCCATGCATTGTCCTGCCGGTCAGCTGACAGGCATGATGCAGGTCGAGACACGCATGAGTGGGGCAGGCAGGCAATGAGAGGTCATCATGAGTGAAGCCCGAGAAGCTGCCAAGGCGCATTGGTATCTTATCCAGTGCAAGGGCGGGGAGTCCTTCCGTGCGGCGGAGAACCTCACCAATCAGGGATTTCACGTCTTCCACCCCCTGTTGGAGGTGGAAAGGAAGCGCGGCGGCAAGCTGCGTTGGGTCGAAGAGCCGCTCTTCCCCTATTACCTGTTCATACGCCTTGATCAGATGGATGACAACTGGCGTCCGATTCGCTCGACCCGTGGCGTGCTCAAGCTGGTCAGCTTCGGCAATACGCCAACGGCGGTGCCGACATCTCTGGTGGAAGCCCTGATCGCCAGCGGTGAGCAACGCCAGGAACAACCGCCGGAGAATGTCTATTTCCGGGCCGGCGAGCAGGTCGAGATCATCGATGGCCCCTTGAGTTCGCTCAGTGGCGTCTTTGAGAGCGCGAAGGGCGATGAGCGCGTCATCGTGCTGCTCAATCTGATCAATCAGCAACAGCGTGTCGAGCTGTCCAGTCGTCAGCTGCGACGCAGCGAAAGCTGAGTTGCCGACCTGTCTCATCCCACTTGATCCGCGAGACCGCATTGCACCTTTCTTCTGGAGTGGTTCCCATGGCGATTACTTCCCAGCAGGTCGTCAGCCTGCATTACACCCTGCGCACCGCTGATGGCACTGTGCTGGATAGCTCCCTTGAGCGTGAGCCGATGGACTACCTGCATGGCCACGACAATATTCTGGCAGCGCTGGAGAGCGCACTTGAAGGCTGCGGTGTCGGCGACCGCAAGATCGTCAATCTGACGCCTGCCGAAGGTTTCGGTGAGCGGGATGAAGGCCTGGTGCAGTACTTCGGGCGTGATGCCTTCGGTCCGGGCGAGATCAACGCCGGGATGCGCTTTCAGGCCCGCACCCCGGAAGGCCAGCGGTCGGTCACGGTGCTGGAAGTCGGTGAGCAGCAGGTCAAGGTCGATGCCAATCATCCGCTGGCAGGTCAGGCGCTTAGCTGGGAAGTCGAGGTGCTGGAAGTGCGCGATGCCACGCGTGCCGAGCTCTCGGCCGGTCATCCGCTCGGTCTCGATGTCAGTCATACCGAGATCGAAGACAAGAAGGTGCGTCGCTGAAGTAGGCATTGCAAAAGGGGGTATCGCTCAAGCTCCTCGTTGCAGCCCCTCTTCAACAACAGACAGCCCCGCTGCCGGAATCCTCGGCAGCGGGGCTGTCTGTTGTTGGGGCCTATGGCGATGGAGAAAATTGATATGGATCAGTCGTCTGCGCGCCAGTCGCCAAGATCGATCCATGAAGCCTTCAGGACTTGATGCAGATCAGATTCGTGCGGGGCGGGGCGGGGTAGAGTGTCCCTGTCGAGGCCGCAGCAGGCCGACACAGGCGGAAGAGCTAGCGATATCAGAGCTACTGATATCAAAGCTACCGATGTCAGAAGCAGAGGTGTCAGCTGCCGACAGAGGCTGGCATTGAGGGAGCCCCTTGGGGAAGGGGCAGGCCAGGATGGCCGCTGTCAGAATCGGGCTTTTTTGCAGGTGCCGATTCGCCGTCAGGGGAGGGGGAAACCCCGCTAGCCGACCTTCGGGTCGGCTTTTTTGGTTGTGGGGTGCATAGGGGGAATGGCTAGCACCGCGTTTGCATGACGCTGGCTTGCCGGTGCGCTACTTGAAATTTTTTGCAGTTCTCTGGGAGGAAGAGAGTCGATGGGCAGGCAACCCCGCGACTGACACGAGGTTGCCTGATTGGTGAGGCGGCTCAACTATTGTTGCTGGCAGTCTTGAGACTCTCGACTTCCTTGTGGGAGTCGACGCTCTGGCCTTTCTTGACAGCCTGGTTCTTCTGGATAGCCTCGTCTTGCTTGACCGACGGGCTCTTCGTGTTGATGCCCGAGGTCGTCTTGCCCGGCTCGCCCAGCGTCAATGTCGTGTTCATGCGCTTGAGCGTATTGGGGCCGATTCCCTTGATTTCCGTCAACTGTGACACGTCGGTGAAGGGGCCGTTCGCCTTGCGCCACTCGACGATGGCCTGGGCCTTCTTGCCACCGATGCCCTTGAGCTCGGTCAGTTGTGCGGCAGTGGCGGTGTTGATGTTCATGTCTGCGGCCTGGCTGGCCGGTGACAGTACCAACAGGCTGGTCACGAGCAGTGTTCCTAATAGAGTTTTCATGGTCGCTTCCTATGCTCACATCAGGGTGGTCGATTGGGTGTGCGCGGAGCCACCACCCGAGGCCCTGCGCGAGAAATACTCTGGCTCAGGTATTAGGTTTGTAGTCATTTAGATTTAAACGGTTTCTCATCCTTACGCCGCTTTCTGCGCTCAACGCAAGAAAGCGCTAAGAGGCGTTAGCCTGCTGATTCGATTCGTCTTTCCCTGGGCATACAACCACAGAGCCGAGCGCTATAATGTTGCCCCGAGCCCATGACCTCCTGTCATTGCGCCTGCCACATCGCCTGGAGCCCGGATGCCTGCCACGACTTCCCCCCTGATCATCGCCCTCGATTACCCGGACATGAGTGCTGCGCTTGCCATGGCAGACCAGCTGGATCCTGCGCGCTGTCGCGTCAAGGTGGGCAAGGAGCTGTTCACGCGTGTGGGTCCCGAGATTCTCAAGGCATTGCATCAACGCGGCTTCGAGGTCTTTCTCGATCTCAAATTCCATGACATACCCAACACCACCGCTCAGGCCGTGCTGGCGGCAGCGGAGCACGGCGTGTGGATGACCAATGTCCACGCCTCTGGTGGTGCGCGCATGATGCAGGCCGCCGCTGAAGCCCTTTCGACTCGCGGCCTCGACACCCAGTTGATCGCCGTCACGGTGCTGACCAGCATGGAACAGGCCGATCTGGCCGGTATCGGGCTGGATGTCACGCCGCTTGCGCAGGTCGAGCGGCTGGCGGCCCTCGCCCAGCAGAGTGGCATGCACGGTGTGGTGTGCTCCGCACGTGAGACCCCGAGCCTCAAGGCGCTGTGTGGCCCAGAGTTTCTCAAGGTGACGCCGGGTATTCGCCCGAGCTTCGCGCAGGCCGGTGATCAGCGGCGCACCATGACGCCCGGTGAAGCCATGGCGGCCGGTAGCACCCATCTGGTGATCGGGCGTCCTGTCACCCAGGCGCAGGATCCGCTGGCGGCGCTGGCGCTGATCGAGCAGGAGCTGGGCGCCTGATCGGCTGATTGTCTGCCTCATGGGCATAAAAAAAGACGCCAGTCGCAGACTCTGCGGCTGGCGTCTTTTTCATGGCAGTGATCACTGCTGCTGATCACTCGCTCACGTTTTGCGCGACGACCTCAATCGGCAGGCTTGATATGCCAGCTGACCTGAACGCTGCTCTCGAGGCTCAGCTCGCCCGGGCGGTATTCGCTGCCGCTGCTCTTGGCCTCCGCCATGTCGGCACGCATCGCCATCATCTGCGGGCGCGGGCTGTGAGAGGACTCATTGATCGACTGCACGTTGCCCAGGGTCGCGCCGAGGGTCTCGGCCATCAGCTGTGCCTTGTGGCGTGCCTTGGTCAAGGCCTCCTTCAACACCTTGTCTTCCAGGGCGTCCCGTTCACTGATCTGATACTGCACACCGGCCAGTTGATTGACACCAGCGCCCAACAGCAGGTCGATGACTTCCGGCACCTTGTCCAGGTCATCGAGAGCGAGGCTGATCGGGCGTTCGAGGTGCGTACGACGCCATTGCTGGGGCTGCTGCTGACCATTGTTGCGCTCGTAGTACTGCTCAGGACGCAGGTTGAGGCTGCCGGCGCTGATCTGACGGCTGTCGATGCCCGCTTTCTCCAGTGCCTGAATCAGTGTCGTCATGCGTGATTCCAGTGACTCGCGCGCCTTGCGGGCCGCCTGGCCCTCGGCCTCGCTGTCGGGAGCCTTGTCATCCACCTTGCGAGCGGGCGTCTTCTCCCACAGGCGAGCCTGGATGGTTGCCTTGTCGGGCGCCGCCTCCAGGCTGGCACTGGCGCTGACATGCACCAGTGCCGGTGCGGGCGTCTGGTCGGCGCGGGCCAGGTGTGTGGCGCTGGCGGTGCAGAGCGCCAGGCCGCACAGCATGGCGGTACGACGCAGGCGCTGGGCGAGGGGGGCGGGGCCTCTGGTGGCGTGGTTCATCAGCATGGGAAATCCCTTGAGTAAAGTGGCAACATTGTCGCCTGGCGCTTGGTGAGGGGCATGAATGCGGGCGCGATAGGCTTGAAAGTATCAGCAATGAGGGCGATGCGTGAAGGTATACGAGAGACTGCGCTGGATACGAGGCGCTGCACAGGCAGTGCTGGCGCTCGTCATGACATTGCTGATGGCGTCGCCTGCCCTGGCCGCAGGGCGTGAGGTGATCGATGATGCAGGCGATGTCGTGACGCTGTCACAGCCAGCGCAGCGGGTGGTCACGCTGGCCCCGCACGCGGCCGAGCTGGTATCAGCGGCAGGAGGCTTGCCGGCCTTGATCGGCGTGAGCCAGGGCAGTGATTTCCCCCTTGCGGTCAGTGAGCTGCCGCGCCTGGCCAGTTATTACGGCCCCAACCTGGAGGCACTGCTCAGTGCACGGCCTGATCTGGTCGTGGCATGGGGCAGCGGGCTTTCCGATGAGATGCATGAGCGTCTGACAGCGTTGGGGATGCCCGTCTTCGTCAGCGAGCCCGCCTCACTCGACGATGTGCTGTCCAATATCACCCGGCTTGGCACCTTGCTGGGTACCCGCGACATTGCGGATAAGCATGTGGCGACGCTCGCAGCGCGAATCGAGCAGCTGGGGCGCGCCCGCGACAGTGCCCCCTTGCCGGTCTTCTTCCAGCTGGGGGAAAGCCCGATGACGACGCTGGGCGGCAACCATCTGGTCAATGAGCTGATTCGGCGCTGCGGCGGTGAGCCGCTACTGACGGACTCACCCGCCGTGGTGCCGCAGATCAACCGGGAAGCCTTGTGGCTGGCCAGGCCGCGCCTGATTCTGCATCCGATCGCGAAGGGGCCCGCGCGCGAGGAGTGGGTTGCCGCCTGGCGCGCGAGTGAAGGGCCGCTTTCCGAGGTGGCACTGGCGGGTCTGACTCCTGACCTGATCAGTCGTCCCGGCCCGCGCAGTGTCGAGGCGATGGCAGAGGTCTGCGCTGCCATCGAGAAGGTGCAGGCGTCGGACTGAAGGCGTCAGAGCAAGCGCGTCGGAGCAAGAGCGGCTGGAATGCTGGATGCTCAGAAATCGATGCCGCGCCGTGCCTTGAGACCATGATTGAAGCCGTGGCGAATCTCGGTCATCTCGGTGACGGTATCGGCACAGGCAACGATTTCACGATTGGCATTGCGCCCGGTGATGATCACGGTCTGTTCTGCTGGGCGATTCTCGAGTGCCGTCATCACCTCCTCCAGCGGCAGATAGCCGAACTTGACCATGTAGGTCAGCTCGTCGAGCACCACCAGATAGACGCTGTCATCGCGCATCAGGCGCTGCGCTTGCTGCCACACGGCCTGACAGGCAGCGGTATCGGCTTCACGATTCTGGGTATCCCAGGTGAAGCCGGTGGTCATGGCATGCACTTCGAGATTGGCATCCTCGGCGAGCCGTTCGCGCTCGCCGCATTCCCACAGCCCCTTGATGAACTGGATGACCCCGACCTTGTAGCCATAGCCCAGCGCGCGGGTGATGGTGCCCCAGGCGGCGGTCGTCTTGCCCTTGCCGTTGCCGGTGAACACCAGCAGCTGGCCGCGCTCCTCAGTGGCCTGCGCCACCTTGTCATCGACATGCGACTTGAGCTTTTCCATCGCGACCTTGTGGCGGGTATTGCGGTCCGTCATGCGTATGCTCCGTGAGTCAAAGGCACAGCACCGACCCGAGGGACGGTGCCCTGATCGGTGCTGTGCCATGTGTGGCTGGCTATCGTCCGAGGCTCTTCGAAAGAGGTGCCCCGGGAAAGCCGATCAGAAGAAGAAGGTGACGCCGCCTTCCACATAACGGCCCTGGGCGTTGTAGCCATTGACCAGCTGATATTCGCGATCGAAGACGTTATCCAGCTTGGCGCTCAGCTTGACGTTCGGCATCACCTGCCAGCTGGTGCGCAGATCGACCACGCCATAGCCGGCAGTGCGCGTGTCGGTGTAGGTATCTGCGTCAGTATCGCTGCGGCTGGCGCTGCCTCGAAGCGTAGCGCCGAAGCTCCAGTCGTCGAGGGCGTAATCGGCGTCCAGACGCGCAAAGCGCTGGGCGCGGCGCTTCAATTGCTCACCGGTATCGCGGTCCTCCGGGTCCTGCCAGGTCATGGCAAGGTTCACGCTGAGCGCATCACCTTGCCAGCCACTGCTCAGTTCGATGCCACGGATGCGTGAGCGATCGATATTGATCGGCGTGAAATTGGCACCTTCGTAGCTGATCAGATTGTCGATATCCGTCTGGAAAGCATTGACGCCTACGTGCCACCGCTGCTCCTGCAGACGCCAGAAGAGTTCGGCCGTCGTGGAGGTCTCGGCATCGAGATCCGGGTTGCCGGAGCCGTAGGGGCTGTAGAGGTCGATCAGGTTCGGTGCCTTGAATGCGCTGGAATAGCTGGCACCGAGCTGTTGCGCGGCTGTCAGATCATAGGCGTAGCTGGAGCCGCCCGTCATCTGGTGGCCATAACGATTGTCGTCGTCGTAACGCAGGCTGGTCGTGACGTGGTGACGCTGTTGCTGAAGGTGCCAGCTGCCGTAGACGCCGGTGGCATAGCGACTATCGACGCTGTAGCCCTCGGCGGTGAAGTAGGGGCCATCGGCATCCAGGCTTTCCTCGCGATGGTCCACCCCCAGACTGAGCGTGCCTAGGTCGGTGTAGAAGTCGTGGCGCAGGCCGACCTCGTTGCGGGTACTGGCGACACGCCCGGCATCGCTGCCGGCTTCGGTGTTCTCGTACTCATCCCGCGTGCGCGCCACGCTGACCGTCATGTCCCAGTTCGGGTTCAGGTGCGTCAGCAGGCTGGCATCCAGCACTAGCTGGCTGCCCTCTCCCGTACAATCTTCAGGTGTGGTGAAGTTACAGCCGTCATAGTCGTAATCGGTCTCGGTGTTGGCGACACCGAGGCTGAGCGTGGCCTGCTGACCGAAGTCGTGGCCAAGACGCAGTTCGGCGCCCGTGGCCTCGTAGCCATCATCTTCACTGCCGGTATCGCGGGCCGAGAAGCCATCGCTCTCATCATGATGGAGATTGGCCGAGAGGCGTGTGTCGTCTTCCACCGAGCTGAACTGGGCGTTCTGGCGGAAGGTGCCGTCGCTGCCGGCGCGCAGGGTGACTTCTGCATGCTGACCGACTTCGCTGCCGCCACGCGTGATCAGGTTGATCACACCGCCGATGGCATCGGCGCCGTAGACGCTGGCGCGCGGGCCACGCACGATCTCGACACGCTCGACGGCGGCGAGTGGCAAAAATTCGAAACGCGCCAGGCCATCGGCACTGTTGGCGACGCGCTGACCATTGACCAGAATCAAGGTGTGGTCGGACTCGGTACCGCGCATGAAGAGGCTGGTCTGGCTGCCCATCGGGCCGCTGCGGGCGACCTCGATGCCATTGCGTGATTGCAGCAGATCGACCAGCGAATTGGCCTGCAGGCGATCGATCTCGTCACGCGTGATGACGTCGGTGCTGGCCAGCACATCATTCTGCAGCTGCGGAATGCGATTGGCGGTGACCTGAACGGTATCCAGGTCCTCGGATGAATCGGTGGTCAGCGCATCAGCAGCGACGGCGGGCGGAGTCAGCAGCAGCAGGCTACCGACGAGGGTGAAGCTGGCCTGCGCGGATGCGCGACCACGAGTGTTGTTGTGTTTCATGAATGATCCTCAAGCGTCAGACGCAATGAGGAGGACAGCGTGACAGGGTGCGCGAGCACACGTCCCCCGCGCGCGCCCTGATCAATCAGGCCCGTCGCGGGAGACTTGCCACTGGTGAGGCCCTCCGCATCAACCAGTGTGGAAGCGAGGGCCGGTCTCCGGACTGACGCCTGGTGGACTCCAATGGCAGGAGTCTCACCCCCTCATGCGCCTTCCCACCTCCTTCCCTTGGGGGAGGCCTGAATGACAGGACCTCCCGGAGGCAGTGGCTGGCCGTGTCGATCTTGTCGATCGTGGTCGACCTGCATGAGCGTTGCGATCACCGTTGCGGGGGCAGTACGGGGTTTTCACCCGTTTCCCGAACACCCTGGCTTCAACGTGAACCATTGTCTGGGGCGGGGGGGAGGGAGTCAATCGGCAAACCGGCGTTGCGCTGGCTGCCACCCAGGGCCGCTCAGTCGCAGCCATGCAGGGGGAGAAGTCAGAGGGCGAGCAGAGGGTAAGCCAGAGGCTACGTCTCAGGTTGTGCCAGATACGACAACGCCCGCACGGGGCGGGCGTTGTCGAGATGCCAGTCTGGCCAGATAGCGGTGTCGCTCTATAGAAGTTCGCTTGCAAAAGCTTGCTCTACAGTCGCGTGTTCTCTGGCAACTGGCTCACAAGCGATCATCTCTAGAGGGACAGGAACAGACCGGCGAGACTCGCTGACATCAGGTTGGAGAGGGTGCCGGCGAGAATCGCCTTCATGCCCATCTGTGCGATATCACCGCGACGGTTCGGTGCCATCAACCCCAGGCCGCCCATCAGGATGGCGACGGAGGACAGGTTGGCGAAGCCGCACAGCGCGAAGATGATGATGGCTTCAGAGTGCTCGGACAGCTTGATCTGGTGGCTGGCGAGATCGGCGAAGGCGACGAACTCGTTGAGCACCAGCTTCTGACCGATGAAGCTACCCGCCTGGATGGCTTCGTGCCACGGCACGCCGATGACCCAGGCCACCGGGGCAAAGGCATAGCCCAGCAGCAGCTGCAGCGTGATGTCTTCATAGCCGAACAGGCCGCTGACCCAGCCGACGATGATGTTGCCCAGCGCGATCAACGCGATGAAGGCCAGCAGCATGCCGCCGACATTGATCGCCAGCTGCACGCCGGAGGCCGCGCCGGAGGCGGCGGCATCGATGACGTTGGTCGGGCGATCGATGTCCTTGCCCAGTGCTTCTTCGACGCTCTGGGTCTTGGTTTCGGTCTCCGGGATCAGCATCTTGGCCATCAGCAAGCCACCCGGCGCCGCCATGAAGGAGGCTGCCAGCAGGTACTTGAGGTCGATGCCCAGTGAGGCATAGCCCACCAGTACGGAACCGGCTACCGAGGCCAGGCCACCGGTCATCACGGCGAACAGCTCCGAGCGGGTCATGCCGGCGATGAACGGGCGCACGACCAGCGGGGCTTCGGTCTGGCCGACGAAGATGTTGGCGGCCGCGGACAGGGACTCCGGGCGGCTGGTGCCGAGCACCTTCGACAGACCGCCGCCGAGTACGCTGATCACGACGTTCATCACGCGCAGGTGATAGAGCACCGCGATCAGTGACGAGAAGAACACGATGATCGGCAGTACGCGCAGCGCGAACACGAAGCCGCCGCCGCCGAAGACTTCGAACATCTTGTCGCTGACCAGGCCGCCGAACAGGAAGTCCATGCCGACGTTGGCACTGGACATTACGGCCTGTACACCTTCGCTGAGCCCAAGCAGCATGCTCTTGCCAGCAGGCACGTAGAGCACGAAGATCCCCAGCATCGCCTGGATGGCAAAGGCACCCAGCACGGTGCGCAGACTGATGGCGCGTCGGTTTTCAGAGAGAAGGAAGGCAATCCCCAGCAGGGCTAAGATGCCCACCAGGCCCATGACGATCTGCATCAAGCAGCTCCTGAATGCGTAGGTGTTACGTTGAGGACAAGGCAATAGCGCTGGCCACAGGACGTATGGCCAAAACTGGCGCGTACTCTACCAGTATTTTTGCCCTCTGTCGGAGTCTGCCACTAACGTTTGACGCATTTTTTGTGAATCGTGCGAGGCGTGCCTGCGTCAACACGCACGAGGCCCGCCATGAGCGAGCCTCGTGCTTTCCCCTTGGTACCGTCGTGATATTCCGACGTGATGCTGAGTCTATCCCCCTGTCAGGTGCTGGCGCCCGGCAGTCGACTGGCCGGCAGAGGGCCAGACCCCGAGTCCGGCGGCGTCCGTGAAGTCTGTGATGACTTGCCGGCCGTGTCCTTGTCGGCCTGGGGAGTCTCCGTATTGTCGGTCTTGGGCTGGGAAGACTTGTTCAGCTCCGGCGAGTCGGCATGGATCAGGCTGATCAGCGTCTCGCCAGCCTTTGGCTCCAGTGCCACGGCCGTGTTGGCGATCCGGATGCGGCCCTGACTGCTGATGCAGAACAGCGGCAGCAGGCGCTCTTCATGAATCCTGCGGTAATCCTCGAGGCTGAAGCTCTCGGTGATGCGGGCGCGTCGGAACTGTGCACCCTGAGACAGCAGGCTCGCCAGCTTGGCATAGGTGATCTTGCCATCGAACAGCAGCGGCAGATGCCCCAGCGCCTGGTCCTGCTGGCGCTTGGCATTCTTGCCATTGTCCTCGGCGAGTCGGAAGACACGCCCGTGGCCCAGGATGTGCTCGAAGTGCAGCGCGGCCAGGCTATTGAGTTCGCGATAGGGCGACAGCGGCATCAAGTGGCCGATACCGGTCAGCTCGAGATGCTGGGCGGCATGTTCAGACAGCGGGTTGCCGTAGTAGACCGGCAGACCCGCCATGCGCGCTTCCTGCACCGCGTCCCAGTTGGTATCGGTCAGGCGCACCGAGAAGCCGGCGTCGACCAGTTCACGGGCGACCTGGCGTGATACCGAGTTGGCGCCCAGGATCAGGAACCCCGAGGGCGGTGGCTCGCCGACGCCCAGCACCTTGACGATGGGGCGCGACAACAGACTCTGGACCACCACCGTGCCGATGATGACCAGGAAGGTCATCGGTACCAGCATCTCGGCGCCCTCGATGCCCTGGGATTCGAGCTTGAGGGCGAAGAGCGAAGCGACCGCTGCCGCGACGATGCCGCGCGGCGAGAGCCAGGCCAGCAGGGCCTTCTCGCGTAGCGTCAGCCCACTGCCCAGGGTACACAGCCAGACCGTCAGGGGGCGTGCGACCCACATCAACACCGCCAGGAAGATCCACGCCGGCCACGACAGCAGGGACAGCTGCTCGACGGTCAGGCGCCCCGCCAGCAGCAGGAACAGTCCCGAGATCAGCAGAACCGTCAAGGTTTCCTTGAACTCGATGATCTGCTGGGTCGGTACACCGCGCATGTTGGCCAGCCACACGCCCATCACGGTGACGGTCAGCAGGCCGGATTCATGGAACAGGGTGTTGGAGATGGCGAACAGTCCCAGCATCACCATCAGGGTGCCGAAGTTGTGCAGCTTCTGCGGCAGCCAGAAATGACGCAGCACCAGCCCCCAGCACCAGCCACCCAGTGCCCCCATGCCGAGCCCAAGGCCCACTGTCTGGGCGAACAGCAACAGGGTGTGCGAGGCCGCATTGCCGGTCATGCCGAGCGCGACGTACTCGTAGACCAGTACCGCCAGCAGCGCGCCGACCGGGTCGATCATGATGCCTTCCCAGCGCAGGATCTGGGTCAGGTTGCCGCGCGCGCGCAGCGTCTGCAGCAGCGGCATCACTACCGTCGGGCCTGTCACCACCAGCAGGGCGCCGAGCACGGCGGCCATCTCCCAGCGCATGTCGAGCAGATAGTGGGCGGCCACGGTGCCGATCACGCCGGTGATCACCACGCCGGTGGTGACCAGTCGTCTGACGATATGGCCATGGCCGCGCAGGTCCTTGAAGTCCAGCGTCAGGCTGCCCTCGAACAGGATGACCGCCACCGCCAGCGAGACCAGCGGGAACAGAAGGTCGCCGAGCAGCTCATCCGGCTTCAGCCAGCCCGTGACGGGGCCAGCGAGGATGCCGACGATCAACAGCGGCAGGATGGCGGGCAGACGCATGCGCCAGGCCAGCCACTGGCAGCCGAGGGCCATCAGACCGATCAGGGTCAGGGCCAGAGCAGGTTCGGTCATCGAGTGTCTTCCTTGGAGTCAGCGAAAATGAGCGGTGCCACTGTTGCGGTCACCGCTCATCGTTTCGTTGTGTCTCAGCCGTCTGTCAGTGGCCCTTGCTTCTGCTTGTCTGCACAGGCTTGAAGCAGGGGGCAGGCGCCACTCAGGTGCCGCGTGGCAGGCCGAAAGGGCGCAGCCTAGCGATTGATTCCGTGGTATGCAACGTCGCGTTGCCTTATCGCGCTCTCCTCATTTCCTTCCTCTATCGTACCCACGTGATGGCATCGGGCAGATGCCATCACTCATTGGGCGCGACGCAGCAGCGGCAGCAATGCCTGCAGCGGATGCGGCAACTGGCTGCCCGAGAAACGCTTGCTCTGACTGCGGCACGAATAGCCACTGGCGACCAGCTTGCCCTGACTGGCGTCGTCTTCGACCACGGACTTCCACGACAGGTCATAGATGGCACGCGAGGTCTCGAGATTGCGCGCTTCGTGGCCGTAGGTGCCGGACATGCCGCAGCAGCCGGTGGCGATGGTCTCGAGCTTGAGGCCGAAGGCTGAGTAGACCTGCTGCCAGGCCTTGGCCGAGCCCGGAGCATTGGTGCTCTCGGTACAGTGGCTCAGAAGCTTCATGCCCGGGTCCATCTTGCCCAGCACCGTCTTGGTGACGCCGACCGGCAGCAGCTTGCGCAGGCTGATCAGCCATTCCTGCAGCAGCAGGACGTCGGGCACGGCGTCCGGGCCGAGGGTCTTCACGTACTCCTGACGGTAGGTCAGGGTCATCGCCGGGTCGATGCCGACCAGCGGCACGCCGAAGTCGGCGATCGCCTTGAGACGCTCGGCCTGGGCACGCGCGGTACGCTGGAAGGCGCCGGTGAAGCCCTGTACCTGCAGCGGCTTGCCGTTGGGGGCAAAGGGCGCGACGAAGACATGGATGTCGAGTCGCGACAGCAGCTCGATGATGTCGATCACCAGCTGGGCCTCGAAGTGGCTGGTGAAGGCATCCTGCACCAGGATCACGCTTCTGGCCTTCTGAGATTCGGTCAGACGGCCCAGCTGGGTAGGTGTCGCCTCGGACACACCCCAGCTCTTGAGCTGTCTGCGCAGGCTGGCACGTGACAGGCGCGGCGCATCGACCATACCGATCGGGCCTTCCAGCAGACGACTGACCAGGCGATTGGACAGCAGGCCGTTATACAGCGGTGTGACGCGCTCGGCCCACGGCAGCACGAATTCGAGGCTGCCGATCAGGTAATCGCGCAGTGGGCGCTGGTAACGATGGTGATAGACCTCAAGGAAGCGACTGCGGAAATCGGGCACGTTGACCTTGATCGGGCACTGGCCCGCGCAGGACTTGCACGCCAGGCAGCCGGACATCGCTTCGTAGACCTGCTGATCGAAGTTGGCGTCAGACTGACCCTCAGCCTGTGCGGTGCCGGTACGCCGCGCCTTGAGCGAGGCGCTGAGGCGCGCCGGCAGACGTGCCAGCCACATGCCGGTGCCCTTGAAGCCTGGCGTACGCGCAGCCTGGGCCTCGGCGATCACGTCGCGTCCGGCGTTGCCTTCCAGGCGCAGCCACTCACGCATCAGGCTGGCTCGTCCCTTGGGTGAGTGGATGCGCTGGCGGGTCGCCTTCCACGACGGGCACATGGCGTCATTGGGGTCGTAGTTATAGCAGGCGCCGTTGCCGTTGCAGTAGACGGCGCTGGCGTATTCCTGCCACACGCGCTCATCGATATGGCGGTCGAGATCGCCGCGCATGGTCACGTCATCGATACGCATCAAGCGGGGGTCGAAGGCCTCGACGGCGCTGTCAGCGTGATCACGCTTGTCGCTCTCACTGCTCTCTTCGCTGCTCCCTTCGCTGGCCCCAGCGTCACGCTTGCCAGCGTCGTCGACCAGCGCCACTGGCAGGCGCGGGGAGGCGATCTTGCCCGGGTTGAGCTGATTGTGCGGGTCAAAGGCCGCCTTCACATCCTGCAGCGCACCGTAGAGGCTGCCGAAGAAGCGTGGCGAGTACTCTGAGCGCACACCCTTGCCGTGCTCGCCCCACAGCAGGCCACCGTACTTGTGGGTGAGGGCGGCGACCTCATCGGAGATCTCGCGGATCATCGCCTGCTGGGCGGGGTCCTTCATGTCCAGCGCCGGGCGCACGTGCAGCACGCCGGCATCGACATGCCCGAACATGCCATAGCGCAGGCCACGGGCATCCAGCGCGGCGCGGAATTCGGCGATGTAATCGGCCAGATGCTCCGGCGGAACGGCGGTGTCCTCGACGAAGGGCAGCGGGCGGGCTTCGCCGTCGACATTGCCCAGCAGGCCCACCGAGCGCTTGCGCATGCCATAGACACGACCGATCTGCGCGCGACCGCGGGCTTCGGTGAAGCCGAGACGCTCGACGCTGATATCGCTGGCCAGGTGCTCGCTGAAGGCGCGGACCTTGGCATCCAGTACCTCTTCGCTGTCGGCATTGAATTCGATCAGGTTGATGCCGCCGATGGCCGGTGTACCCTCGGCGCTGGCCGGGAAGAATTCCTCGACGCTGTCCCACACGAAGTCCTGCATGGCGAGGTTGAGCACGGTGTCATCCACCGTCTCGATGGAAGTCGGACGATTGCCCTCGACCGCCATCAGCGCCTTGGCGTCGCGCAGTGCGTCCATGAAGCTTGCATAGCGCAGGTTGATCAGCGTCGAGCAGGGTGCGATGGGCAACGCATTCAGCTCGGCCTCGACCACGAAGCCCAGCGTGCCCTCGGCGCCGCACAGCAGGCTGTTGAGGTTGAAGCGACCATCGGCCTCGCGCAGGTGGGCGAGGTCGTAGCCCGTCAGGCAGCGGTTGAGCGGCGGGAAGATGTCGGCGATTTCCTCGGCGCGCTCGTCGGCGATGGCACGTGCGGTGCGGTAGACCTCACCGACGCGATCCTCACGCGCGCACAGTGTCTCGAGCTCGGCGCCGTCGATGGCATGGCTCGTCAGTCGTGTCCCGTCGAGCAGGACGCTGTCGAGCGCCAGCACGTGGTCACGCGTCTTGCCGTATTCGCAGCTGCCCTGACCGGAGGCATCGGTATTGATCATGCCGCCAATGGTGGCGCGGTTGGAGGTCGAGAGTTCCGGCGCGAAGAACAGGCCATGCGGCTTGAGCGCGGCATTCAGCTGGTCCTTCACCACGCCGGCCTCGACGCGCACGCGACGGTTCTCGACATCGATCTCGAGAATGCGGTTCATGTGCCGCGAGACATCCACCAGCACGCCGTCATTGAGTGACTGGCCATTGGTACCGGTACCGCCGCCGCGTGGCGCGAGGGTGACGCCCGAAAAGCGTGGCTCGTGGGAGAGGCGCGCGATGCGCTGGACATCCTCGGCATGGCGCGGGTAGACCACGGCCTGAGGCAGCACCTGATAGAGCGAGTTGTCGGTCGACAACACGGTGCGGTTGGCGTAGTCCGGACTGATGTCACCGGCAAAGCCTGCATCTCGCAGGGCGGCCAGGAAGTCCAGATAGAGGGAATCGACGGGGGCGGGCATATCCAGCAGGCGTTCGGTCATGATCTCGCTCGGGCAGTGAGTCGCGTCAGGCAGGCATCCAGGGCCAATGGGCCTAAGCTTACCTGAGCTGGGCGTGTGGCCCCAGCCCAGCGCGGCATTGCATCACTCGCGAGACGGGAATTCAGGTGAAAGGAGTGAGGAATGACTACGCTGTGAGGAGTCATAAAATCAAGGTGTGTGCGTCAGAATCCAAGCCACAAGGGGGGGGGCGATGTGCACATGCTGCGGGCGATTGTCAGGCGTCAGTCGCCGCTTCAGTGGTACCGTTGGCATCGCAAGGCAGACTGTCACGCCACATCCCCTCTGCTTCTTTCCTTGAAGCTGTCTTCCCCCTTCCGCTGAGTCATCAGGAGTTAGCTTATGACATCGTCCACCTATTCCTCGACCTCCACCTGTCATCGCGAGTCTCGCCAGCCGCCCACGCGATTGGGAGTGCTGGGGGTGGGGGAGTTGGCGGAGTCATTGCTGGTCGCGTTGGCGCGCGGTTGTCAGCGTGAAGGACGTTCGCGGCATGAACTGGAATTTCATCTCTCGCCACGCAATGACGTGCGCAGTCACCGACTGGGCTGGCGCTTCGGTGCCATCCGGCACGTAAGCAATGTTGCGGTGTGCGAAGCCAGCCTGTGCGTGCTGGTCGGCGTGCGGCCGCAGCAACTGGAAGCGCTGGCCATGGAACTGCGTGAAAATCGCGCTCTGAGCAAGGATCATCACCTGATGGTGATGGCGGCCGGAGTTTCACTAACTGACCTGCAGCGTTGGTTTGCACCGGCCAGAGTCGTACGGGTGATGACGGGGCTGGCAGTGTCCGAGGGGCAGAGTGCTCTCACGTTGTACCCGGAAGACTCACTCACGCGAGATCTGCTCGGTCCGGCAGTCCGGCAAGCGGTTGCCTTCAATGAAGAGGCCGCCTTCGAGGCCAGCATGCTGGCAGTCTGCATGAATGCCTGGCAGCTGGCCCAACAGCAGGCGTTGCTTGATTGGTTCCAGACTGTCCCGGGCATCACCGGGCCTCAGGCCCGCCAATTGTTGATGACCCAGATGCGTGATGCCCTTGCGCTGATGGAAGCCCACCCCGATACCCCGCCGGGTGAGCTTGCCTCGCGCATCGGCACACCTGGCACCTGGACGGCACGCGGACTTGAGCAACTAGGGGGCAAGGAAGGTGCTCATCGTCAATGGCAGCAAGTGCTGGAGGGGCTGAGAAGCGAATTGAACTGATTCCAGCGCTGTCGATCATCTCGGGCAGCGAGTCATGTTTTGTTGAACTCGCCTTTCCCATGTCCCGAGTTCCCCGCATGCCGTGATTTTCTTACACTGGCAGTTCATGACATGCCTCGGATATGGCGGTGTGCCTGAGGCATGATCTTTTATATGGACAGCTAGATGAGCCGTTGGCGGCTCATGACATGAGGCAGATGCGAAACATGGGAACCTGGTTGGCAGTAGCAGCGGGCGGTGCCATCGGGGCGCTGGGCCGGTATCTTGTCAGTGGCTGGATCGTCGGCGCCGCCGGGCGTGGTTTCCCGTGGGGGACCCTTGGTGTCAATCTGATCGGCAGCTGCCTGATGGGTTTCCTGTTCATCTGGGTGACCCAGGAACTCAAGCTGGCCCCCGTCTGGCAGGCGATCATGGTGGCCGGCTTCACCGGTGCCTTCACCACCTTCTCCACCTTTGCCCTCGAGGCGCTCAATCTGATGATGAGTGGACGCATGCTGGCGGGGCTGGTCTATGTCGCCGTCAGTGTGGTGGCGTGTCTGGGCATGGTCGCGCTGGGCATGAAGATCGCACGCGTCCTGCTGTGATTCCCGTCGCTGCGCGCGCCAATCCTGTCGCCTGGGCGGCTGCGAAGCAGGGCCTGGCTGAGGTAGACTATTGCGCATAACCTTTCCGCGCCGCGATGCGGCCTGAGTGATCCGACGAGAGAGCCTTCCCACATGCTGGACCCGAAACTTCTGCGCGCTGATCTTGAAGCGACTGCCGAGCGCCTCGCACGTCGTGGCTATCAGCTGGATACCGAAGCCTTTGCCGCGCTGGAAGCGCGCCGCCGTGACCTGCAGGTCGAGACGGAATCCCTGCAGAACGAGCGCAACACCCGCTCCAAGTCCATCGGTAATGCCAAGGCACGCGGCGAAGACATCGCGCCGCTGCTGGCAGAAGTCAGTGATCTGGGCGAGCGTCTCGACGCCGCCAAGTCCGAGCTCAATGAGCTGCAGGCCAAGGCCGACGCCATGGCGGCCAGCCTGCCGAACCTGCCGGACGCCGAAGTGCCGGAAGGCGCTGATGAAAGCGACAACGTCGAGCTGCACCGCTGGGGCACGCCGCGTGAATTCGACTTCGACGTGCGCGATCACGTCGACCTCGGTGAGCTCAAGGGCCAGCTGGACTTCGAGCTGGCGGTCAAGATCACCGGTTCACGCTTCGCCGTGATGCATGGCTCCATCGCGCGCCTGCACCGTGCGCTGGTCCAGTTCATGCTCGACAAGCAGACGCTGGAGCATGGCTACGAAGAATATTACGTACCCTATATCGTCAACCGCGACTCCCTGATGGGCACCAGCCAGCTGCCCAAGTTCGAGGAAGACCTGTTCAAGCTCAACGACGATCGTGATTTCTTCCTGATCCCGACCGCCGAAGTGCCGCTGACCAACATGGTGCGTGACGAGATCATCGACGCCGGCAGTCTGCCGCTCAAGTTCACCGCCCATACCCCGTGCTTCCGCAGTGAAGCCGGTGCCTATGGCCGTGATACCCGCGGCATGATTCGCCAGCACCAGTTCGACAAGGTCGAGATGGTACAGGTCGTCGCGGCGGAGAAGAGCGACGAAGCTCTCGAAGAGATGCGTGGCCACGCCGAAGCTATCTTGCAGGCGCTGGAACTGCCGTACCGTGCCGTGACCCTGTGCACCGGCGACATGGGCTTTGCCGCCGCCAAGACCTACGACCTGGAAGTCTGGCTGCCGAGCCAGGCGACCTACCGCGAGATCTCCTCCATCTCCAACTGCCGTGACTTTCAGGCGCGCCGCATGCAGGCGCGTGTGCGTGTCGAAGGGCAGAAGAAGCCGCAGCTGGTGCATACCCTGAATGGGTCCGGCCTGGCCGTGGGCCGTTGCCTGGTCGCCGTGCTGGAGAACCATCAGAACGCCGATGGCTCCATCAGCGTGCCGCAGGCGCTGCGTGGCTACATGGGTGGAGTGGAAACCATCAACGTCTGAGGTGCGTGAATCGCCGTGGTGGATTCTCGCGACAAGGCCCCCGCTTTCCCATGAAAGCGGGGGCCTTCGTTTATCGCGGAGATAGCGTCCTTGCCCGATCACACCACTCATTGCCCCCTCTGCGTGACTACAACGTAGCATCAGGGTTGTTATTCTTATTGGTTATTTTAGAGAGTGGTTTTTATGCTCTAAAATGCGACCCATCGAAGGCTGCTCCCCAGCCTCGCCGCGTTTGTGGATGTGCCCCATGGAATTTCTCAATCTCTCCTGTGACCCCTCACGACTCCAGTTGTGCCTGATCGGTGGCGGCCAGGAGGCTGTCGCGCTGGCTGAGCGTTTCGCCGGCCTCGGTGCGGACCTGTGTGTCTACGGTGATGCCCGCATGCCGATGCTGGAGACCCTGTGTGGTCGTGAAGGTTGGGAGGTTGCCGATACCCTGTTGCCCGTGCCGGCCCCCGGCCAGCTATGGCTGGTCGCCACCGGCAGCGAAGGGCGCGATCGCGGCATCCTGCGTCATGCGCGCGAGCAGCACGTGATGGTGTTCGCGCCTAGCCACCCCCGGGACTCCAGCGTTCGCCTGCCGCCGCGCCTGGTGGCAGGCGAGGCGGTGTTGCCCGTGAAGGAGGAGGACCGCTTCACGGGCACGCATGGCCAGGTGGCGTTGGTCAGCGCGGGGCCGGGCGATCCAGAGCTGCTGACGCTCAAGGCGCTGCGCCATCTGCAGCAGGCCGATGTCATCATTCACGATCGCCTGGTCAGTCATGAGATTCTGGCGCTGGCCAAGCCACAGGCGCGTCGCCTGTACGTCGGCAAGGCGCGCAGCGATCACAGCGTGCCCCAGGAAGGCATCAATCAGGCGCTGGTGGATTACGCCCGCGCCGGGCATCGCGTGGTGCGCTTGAAGGGCGGTGACGCCTTCATCTTCGGACGCGGCGGGGAAGAGCTCGAGACCCTGGCCGGCGCCGGCATCAGTTTCGAGGTGGTACCGGGTATCACGGCGGCTTCCGGTTGCGCGGCTTACGCGGGTATCCCGCTGACCCATCGCGACCACGCCCAGTCGGTACGCTTCGTCACCGGCCATTTGAAGGATGGCAGCTGTGACCTGGATTGGGAGGCGCTGTCGCGTCCGGCCCAGACGCTGGTCTTCTACATGGGGCTTGGCAGCCTGGGTCTGATCTGCGAGCAGTTGATCGCCAATGGTCTGGCGGCGTCCACGCCGATCGCGCTGGTCGAGCAGGGCACTACCGCGCGTCAGCGTGTGCATGTGGCAACGCTGGCCGACATGCCGGCGCAGATCGCCGGTCAGGGCCTCAAGCCGCCGACGCTGATCATCGTCGGGAATGTGGTCAAGCTGCACGATTCGCTCAAGTGGTTCTCGCCGAATGCCAACAGCAGCCTGGGATGGGAAGATGGCAAGCACCCGACGCCGCTGGCCAATGTGGTATCGATCTAGAGCGACCGTAGCGAAAGCGCTGAAAGCAGCGACATGAGCAGTGACCAGACGCCGCCTCGGTAACCCCGGGGCGGCGTCTTGCGTTGTTGGGCTGGTGATCGCGGGCCTGATCATCGTGCTGGCGCATGGCCGGGCGGCTCTTGGGCCAAGGTCGAGATGACGTGGCATCTGATTGCGCCTATTGTTTCAAGCAATCGTTTGAATTCTGCTGAGCGAAACCCGTCGTTCATCACGGGGTGAGAGGCAAGTCTTTCGCGAAAGCCCTAAGCACATGAGTCAGTGAGGACAGTGATATGGCCAAGTATCAGGCGCCACTCAAGGATGCACGCTTCATTCTCGATGAGGTGTTCGCCGCCGAGCGGGAATGGGCGAGCATGGCAGCCACCGAAGAGGTGAATGTCGAGCTGGCCGAGGCGATTCTCGAGGAAGGTGCGCGCGTGACGCAGGCCGAGCTGCTGCCGCTCAACCTGAGCGGTGATGCCGAGGGCGCGCGCTTCGAGAACGGACACGTCACGACACCCAAGGGCTTCAAGGAGGCCTATCGGGTGCTCGCCGAAGGCGGCTGGATGGGGCTGGGCGGCAATCCTGAATACGGTGGTCAGGGCATGCCCAAGATGCTCACCGTGGCCTTTGAAGAGATGCTCTACGCCACCAATACCAGTTTCGCGCTCTATCCGGCGCTCAATGCCGGTGCCTGTCTGGCGGTGGACAGTCACGCCCCGGAGACCGTCAAGCAGGTGTTTCTGCCGCGCATGTATGCCGGCGACTGGCTGGGCACCATGTGTCTGACCGAGCCGCATTGCGGCACGGATCTCGGCCTGATTCGCACCCGTGCCGAACCCCTCGAGGGCGATGACCCGCTGCTGGGGCTGCCGCGCTATCGTCTCACCGGCACCAAGATCTGGATCACCGGCGGCGAGCACGACATGGTCGACAACATCGTGCATCTGGTGCTGGCCAAGTTGCCGGATGCGCCGCCGGGCACGCGTGGCATCTCGTTGTTTCTGGTCTCCAAGCACCTGCTTGATGCCGACGGCCAGCCGGCGACACCGAATGCGCTCAGCTGTGGTTCCATCGAGCACAAGATGGGCATCAAGGGCAGCGCGACGTGCGTGATGAACTTCGACGGCGCCGAAGGCGTACTGATCGGCGAGCCGCATCAGGGGCTGGCGGCGATGTTCACCATGATGAACTACGAGCGCCTCTCCATCGGTCTGCAGGGGCTGGGGCTGGGCGAGGTGGCCTATCAGAGCGCGATGGACTTCGCCGCCGAGCGCCTGCAGAGCCGGGCACCGACAGGCGCCAAGGCGCCCGACAAGCCGGCCGACCCGATTCTGGTGCATCCTGACGTGCGCCGCATGGCGCTTGAGGTGCGCGTCTGGAACGAGACCGGGCGCGCCTTTGCCGTCTTCGTGGGCCAGCAGCTGGACCGCGTCAAATATCACGCCGATGGCGCGGTGAAGGCCGACGCGGATGCGCTGGTGCAATTCATGACGCCGATCGCCAAGGCGCTGCTGACCGACCGTGGCTTCGATGCCACCGTCATGGCGCAGCAGCTCTATGGTGGCAATGGCTACTGCGTGGAGTGGGGCGCCGAGCAGTACGTGCGCGATGCACGCATCGCGATGATCTACGAAGGTACCAACGGCATTCAGGCGATGGATCTGGTCGGGCGCAAGCTCTACCGCAATCGTGGCGCTCATGTGGCGAGCTTTGCCGCCCTGGTGCGAGCCGAGCTTGATCAGCAGGCCGACGATGCCCAGTCCCGCCCGTTCGCCGAGGCCTGCGAGACGGAGCTTGCGCGTCTGGAGCGAGTATCCGAGCAGTTGCTGGCCCGCGCCGATGACAATCCGGAAGAGCTGGGCGCGGCGGCCTGTGACTTCCTCAATCTGGCGGGGCTGTGTGTCTACAGCTACCTGTGGTTACGCATGGCGCGTGCTGCGGCGCGTGGACTGGCGCAAGCGGGGGCCAGTGGTGAGGGCTTCTATCGCCGCAAGCTGGCGCTCGGGGAGTACTTCGTGGCACGCGTGCTCCCGCGCGCCGTCGCCCTGGAAGCCCAGATCAGTGCTGGCGCCGCGCCATTGATGGCCTTCAGCCTCGAGGATTTCGCGCCGGAGCAATGACGCAAGCCACAAGTCACAAGCCACCGTGACCGTCAGTAGCGTCATATGAAAAGCCCAGCGACCGTGTCAGGTCGCTGGGCTTTTTGTGTTGTCGGAATCCCTGTCCATCGGGCCGTGTCGGCAAGCTTGCATGCCCACTGGCCGCTCATGACCGCTCGGTGGGCTCATCCTGCTTCAGCAGCCAGTCACGCATGGCGGGGAACAGCTCGACCAGCACGAACAGCGGGCCGATCAGCAGCTGACGCAGGTCATCGAGGAAGGCCGGTTTGCGGCCCTCGATACGATGGCCGACGACCTGACCGATCCAGGCGACCACGAAGGCTGCCAGCATCATGGGTGTCACCGGCCAGTTGAGCCCGAGCATCACGAACATCAGCGCCAGGCTTGCCAGAGTCCAGGCGACCATCACGCCAAGCACCCTGAGAGAGAAGCGCGCATAGACGGCCAGGACCGCCAGAGTGACCACGCCACCGGGCAGTATCCATAGACCCAGCCCCGGTTCGCTCGATAGCCCCTGCCCCCCGAGCAGTCTCCACAGCAGAATCAAGCTGGCAGTGAAGATGACAGGCACGCAGACAAGGTGCATACGGATGTTTTCACGATGCTGATGGCTGGCCGCGTAGTGCTCGAGTGCTTCATGCAGACGCCGGTGAGCGGCTGTCTTGACATGAGGGTGCGATAATATACTCATGAGGCATTCTCCAGACAGACATTGAAAATGCCCGCATGCGCAAGTGCGCAGCGGGAACGATGGCGTGTTATGTCAAGGAGCAATGGCGTGAGCCAGCAGGGTCCGGCAACCCTGCTGACTCCTGTCAGCGTAGCGTATTGCCAAGCTGCCAGCCTGTGTCAACACGGAGCTGACTATCGAGTCCGGCGTTTTTCAGGCGTGAAACAAGTGGCCCTGGCCCTTCAGAGGTGAAACTGACCGCAGGCTTCCGGCTGATGCAGGATGGCTTCCAGGCGGATGACGTCACTCTGGCCATCTTCCCGGGGTAGCGTGATCTGCTCGCCAACCGCCATTCCCAGCAGCGCGATGCCCAGCGGCGACATGATGCACAGTGCCAGTGAGGTCTCTTGCTCTTCAGGTTGTGGCAGGTGGCTGCGCAGGGGCATGCACTCACCATCCTCCGGGGTCGGATAGTGCAGTGTCAGCTCGCTATCGCCGGAGCGCGACCCCTTGAGACGCAGGCGGCTACGCATGCTGACGCGGTCTTCGGGGAAGTCATCGGGGGGCACGATCTCTGCCTGGATCAGGCGGCTTTCGAGGCGAAGGGACAGCTCATCATCGTGTTGCTGAGCGTCGATCAGGCGCTGGAGGCGGTCAGCGTCCAGGCGGTTGATGATCAGTCGTTGCCGAGTCATCGTGGGGTTCCTTGTTATCGAGTCACTGCGCGATATCATGCGCAGCAAGACGGCGCCAATCCTGGCTTGGGCAATATGGAGAGACGGACAGGAAATCCATCGGCCGTGATTGTCCATGGATTGTCCGCTAATTAATCCTAGCGGCTTTTGACGGGGTGCGGGAGTCGTCTGATGCCGACAACTTTAATGGCGCTGTCACCCAAGGCTGCCACTCTCACACGAGACTCATCGATGTCGATTCTCTGGATATATCCGCTGGCGGCGCTCGCCGAGATCGCTGGCTGCTTCAGTTTCTGGGCCTGGTGGAAACTGGAACGCAGCCCCGCCTGGCTGATTCCCGGCATGCTCAGCCTGGCGCTGTTCGCCTGGCTGCTTTCACTGGTCGACGTCAGTCACGCCGGGCGCGCCTTTGCCGTCTATGGCGGTGTCTATATCGCCGCGTCCGTGGCGTGGTTGTGGCTGGTCGAGCAGCAATTGCCCAGTCGCTGGGACCTGCTGGGAACACTGGTCTGCCTGGCGGGCAGCGCCATCATCGTGCTGGGCGCCCGTGCGCAATGAGCGTAGATGTCTTTTTTATTAGGATTTTATTAAATAAGTCGGTCGTTGAGCATGAGAGCGCTCATTGTTGGGTATACTGCGCCAGGATGAGGCAATGACCCTCGGGATTCGATCTGACGCAGTGAGGCACCAGCATGCAGTGGGAATGGTTATGGGGGCTGGGCGGCCTTGGCATCGGCGGTTTCATCGGCTTTTGGCTCGGTCGCTGGCGGCCGCGCAGAGAGGAATGGAATCAGGCCGTGCAACCACTGCTATCGGCATTGGTGGAGGCGGAGCCAGACGTTGCGCGTGGTGAGTGGTTGGCGCTTGATCCCTCGCTGCTCGATGCTTTTCGCCAGGTGGCCTCGCGTCGCGAGTTCTATCGCGTCACCAGCGGGATCGAATACGTGAACCTGCAACTCGCCGCGGCGCATGCCGCGCATCATGACCGTGAAGAGCGCCAGCTGTTGATGGATCAGGCGCGTGTCAGTCTGGCCAACCTGCAGGACAGCCTAAGACGACGCTGAGGTTCGTCGAAACGCACGAATGCCGCACCGCGGATTGTCCGGAGGGCGCAAGGCAGAGGACGCAAAGCAGGAGAGAGTAGAGCAGGTTGTGTGCAAGGCAGACTGACGCAGAGCGCGGGCGCGAAGCGGATATGGCAACCGACGGGAAGGTACTGACAAGGATTATGGGTGCAGAAGGCATCAGATGACACGACGCATGCACAATAGACAAAAGCGGGAGAACTTGCTGACTGCGCGAGGCAGCTGGGGAACATCAGCAGAGTATGCTGATGGTGCGGAAGGGGGGACTCGAACCCCCACACCTTGCGGCACCAGAACCTAAATCTGGCGTGTCTACCAATTCCACCACTTCCGCGAGAAGCAGGCCTGCATTTTACCCGTGATGCCTTTCAAGTCAATCGCTTGTATCGATTATCACCGGAATTTTCCCGTCTTGCGCCGCGCCTTCAGCGCTTCACTTCGCCATAACATGCTCGCTACGTGATTCCAGCCCGCAGGGCAGTTGCAGATAGCTGGCGGCGCGCTCGGCGGCGTGGCGTGTATTGGAGAGGTCTTCATCGCACATCCACGGCACGACCCCCAGGCAGGGAGCCCGCAGCGTGCGTGACAAGGTTGCCATGTTGTCTTCGCTGACCTCGATATCCGCTTCCAGATGGTTGATGACGTAGCCGGCGATCTCCAGCCCATCGCGCTCGATGGCTTCAAGTGTCAGGCGCGCATGATTGATGCAGCCCAGGCGTAGGCCGACGACCAGAATCACCGGCAAGCCCAGTTCGATGGCCAGGTCCGAGAAATCCTCATCATCGTTCAGCGGTACCCGCCAGCCGCCAGCACCTTCCACCAGCAGCAGGTCGCGCGGTGCACTCGTCCGCTGGCCTCGCACATGCGCCGCGATTTTCGCCACCTCGAGCTTGATGCCCACCTGACGCGCGGCGATATGCGGCGCGATGGCTGGCGCGAAGCGCCAGGGGTTGATGCTTTCATAATCGGCTTCCGGTTCGCACTGTGCCTGCAATGACAGGGCATCGGCGTTGACCAGGCCGTCGTGATTCTCGAAGCAGTCAGAGGCCACGGGCTTGAGGCCCAGCGTGGTCAGGCCGCGCAGGCGAGCACGTGCCAGCAGGGCGCTGGCGATGAAGGTCTTGCCGATTTCGGTATCGGTGCCGGTCACGAAGGCGGCGATGCCATGTTCGCCTCGTGCAGGCAAAGCAGTGTCCCGTGTCGAGCTGTCCGCGGTTTTCATATCAGTTTTCATTGTATCCGAGCGAGGCAGGTAATTGCCTTCAAGCAAAGTATCAGTGTTATCCGCACGCAATTCTGAGCGGTTTTTCGAGCACAAGTTCAATGACTTGATAGCTTACAGGCAACCCCTTTGCGGTACGTAGCGTTTCATGTCGCGCCTTGGCCTGCTGCACCTCGGCACGTGTCAGGCGCCGGCCAGTGGCGGTCTGCGCCCCGATGCCCTTGATCGAGGCCATGACCGCGGCGACATCGGGATAGTGAAATACCCGCGGGCGTAACTGCCAGTGGCAGCGCAACCCGGCGGCTTGGGCATGGCGTGCAAGGTGGGCGGCGCTGGGGAAGTGACGCACGGATTCATCTGCGCGCTGCCAGGCGTGGCGTACTTCCTTGAGAGTGCCGGGCCCCAAGGTGTTGATGTGCGCTCGAGCGCCGGGTTTCAAGGTACGTGACAGTTCGACGAGCCATTGCCGAGGGCTATCGCACCATTGCACGGCCAGGCTCGAGAACACCAGGTCCAGACTCGCATCGGCCAGTGGCAGGCGCTCGGCATCTGCGCGCAGCCAGTGCAGACGTTCAGGGCTGCCACTCGCAAGCTCGCTTGTCTGGCGTACGGCTTCACGCAGCATCTCAAGCGAAAGATCCAGTCCCATACAGCAAGCCTCAGAGTAGCGCTGCGCCAGTTCGAGGGTCCAATGCCCGGGCCCACAACCGAGGTCGAGCACACGGGCGGCGGGCGGCAGCTGCTCAGGGAGCGACGCGAACAGGGTGGCCGCCATGGCGTGCTGCGCCTGCGCCAGAGTGAGGTAGTCGGCAGCGCCGCGGTCAAAGGCGCGGGCAATCTGCTGGCGGCTCGGGGTAGGCGCAAGTGCAGGCGTGAGCGGGGGCGTTGCAGGTTCAGTAGGCGGCACGCTGACGGCTATCGACATCTCAGGCCTCCTCGCTGATGTGCGTGGCGTGTGTGGCGAGGCCCATGCGCGCGAGCAGGGCATCGGCAAGTGCCTCGGTCGCGCTCAATGGCAGGCAGTGGCCCCCCTCGAATTCGGCAACCACCTGGCCCTGCGCGCGCAGCGCTGCACTCAGGCCCGGCGCCAGTAGCGGGTCCTGCTTGCCGAGCCAGAACTCGAGCGGTAACTCTGATGGAGGCGCCAGCGACATCTGGCGACTGGCCAGTTCCGATAGTCCTGCCGCCAGCACTGCTTCGCAACTGACGGGGTGGCGTCCGATCAGTTCGCGCAACTGTCTGAGGCAGTCACGTGCAGAGGTCTCACCACTGGCCTGCCAGCGCAGAAAGTGTTGCCAGCTGGCCGCGGGGTTGCGCGCGTAGGCTTTACGGAAGTCCTCCAGCACCTCTGGTGCCAGGGCGGGAATCATCTGCTCAGCTGCGGCCTGATCGATGAAGCTTGGCCCCATGGACAGCGAGACAAGGGCGGCCGGCGCCTGCTCCTTCGCCAGCGCCTCGGCCCGCAGGGCGCCAAGCGACCAGCCCAGCCACAGGGTGTCGGCGCCGCCCAGTGAGGCGTGCGAGGCGGACGGTTCTGCGCCTGCCCGTGACTCGGCTTGCGGGCCTTCTTCTGGCCAATCCGGCGCGATGATTTCCAGCGGGTGCCTTTCAGCTTCATCATCCGTCTCAGTGACGTGAGCGAGGCGTGCATGCAGGCAGGTGATCAAGGGCTGCCAGATGCGTGCATCAATGCCCCAGCCGCTGAACAGCACCAGACGAGTCAGCGTCATGGCGTGACTCCTTCTGAGCTGATGGTTGGGGAAACCGAGCGGGGCTGGGCCTTTTCCGTTGCCAGTACCGCTTCGAGAGTCTCAAGCAGTGCCGCGATATCCTCGGCAGTGTGCTCGGCGGAGAAGGTAAAGCGAAGGCGCGAGCTGCCTGAGGGCACCGTGGGCGGGCGGATGGCCGAGACCAGCACGCCGCGCTTGCGCAGCGCCGTGCTCCAGGCCAATGCCCGTGTTTCGCTGCCCAGAATCAGTGGCTGAATCGGGGTCAGCGGGGCGGAGGATGAAATGTTCGTGTCGGCTGGCGTCAGCCCGAGCGCGAGCCCACTGCCCGCCAGCAGATGCGTACAACCCTCACGGAACTGCTGCACGCGAGCCTGCAACTGCTCACGGCGCTGCGGCTCGCGCGCGACGATTTCCAGCGCCGCCAGGGTAGCGGCGGCGACATGCGGCGGTTGCGCGGTCGTGTAGATGTAGGGGCGTGCCAGCTGAATCAGACTTTCGATCAGCGCATCGCTGCCGGCGACGAAGGCGCCGCTGCTGCCGAGCGCCTTGCCCAGGGTGCCGACCAATATCGGTACGTCAGCCAGCGGGGTAGCGCGCCCGACCAGGCCTTCGCCATGCTCGCCCAGCACGCCCAGTCCGTGGGCATCGTCGATCATCAGCCAGGCGCCGTGTCGGGCGCAGGCCTGGCTCAGGCCCGCGATATCGGCGCAGTCGCCATCCATGCTGAACACGCCATCGCTGATCACCAGCTTGTCGTTGGAGCGGGAGCGCGCCAGCTGACGCTCGAGGTCTTCAAGATCGCGATGGTGGAAGCGACGCGAGCGTACGGCAGTGGTGCCGGAGGACGCCAGGCGCGCGCCGTCGAGGAGGCTGGCGTGATTGAGGCGATCATGGAAGATCTCGAGGCTGCGACCGGCCTCGCGCGAAGCACTCGCCAGCGCATCGATCACGCCCAGATTGGCCATGAAGCCGGTAGAGAACAGCAGCGCGCGCGGCCGCCCGGTCAGCTCGGCCAGGCGAGCCTCCAGCTGGTGGTGAGCGCTCTGGTGGCCATTGACCAGGTGAGCGCTGCCGCTGCCGACACCGAATTCACGCGCCGCGCGACAGCCGGCTTCGACCAGTGCCGGGTGGTTGGCCAGCCCCAGATAGTCGTTGGCGGTAAAGTTGAGCAGCCGGCGCGCCTCTGCATCGGCTACCTGCCCGGCGAGGCTGACGTGGGGCCCTTGTGGGGAGTCCAGCGTCAGGCGCCGGCGATAGCGGCCGACCCGCTCACGCTGAGTGAGCAGGTCCTCCAGATGCGTGAAGCTGGCGCTGGACTGAGGGCTGAAGCGCGCGCTGGCGGGCGTGTCGGTGGCCACGAGCGATCAGACCACCAGGCCGCAGGGCTTGCGTCCGCGAACCTGGCCTTCGCTGCTGGCGGGCGTTGCCTCGCGCGTGGCGTCATAGAACAGGCTGCCCTCGACATTGGCGCGTGCCTTTTCTTCCATGGCGGCCTTCAGGGCGGCCTCGCGCACTTCGTCACTGGCGACTTCCTGGCGGGTCTCCGGGTGCAGGCCGAGGCGCTCGAACAGCTCGCGGTCACGGTTGGCCTGCGGGTTGCCGGTGGTCAGCAGACGCTCGCCATAGAAGATGGAGTTGGCACCGGCGAGGAAGGCCAGTGCCTGGGTGGAATCGTCCATCTGCTCGCGGCCGGCGGACAGGCGCACATGACTCTTCGGCATCATGATGCGTGCCACGGCGATGGCGCGGATGAACTCGATGGGATCGAGGTCATCGACATTCTCCAACGGCGTGCCCGCCACCTTGACCAGCATGTTGATCGGCACCGATTCCGGCTGCGGCTCCAGATTGGCCAGCTGACGCAGCAGGCCGGCACGGTCGGTGGTGGTCTCACCCATGCCGAGAATGCCGCCGGAGCACACCTTCATGCCGGCTTCGCGCACGCTGGCCAAGGTGTCCAGGCGCTCGCTGTAGCTGCGCGTGGTGATGATCTCGCCGTAATACTCCGGTGAGGTGTCCAGATTGTGGTTGTAGTAGTCGAGGCCGGCATCCGCGAGCTTCTTGGCCTGATCGGTATCGACCATCCCCAGCGTCATGCAGGTCTCGAGTCCCAGCGATTTCACCTGACGCACCATCTCGGTGACCACCTCGAGGTCGCGCTCACGTGGGCTCTTCCAGGCTGCGCCCATGCAGAAGCGGCTGGCGCCGGCGTCCTTGGCGGCACGCGCCTGCTCGACCACCTTCTCGATCTCCATCAGCTTTTCCTTGCCGAGGCCGGTGTTGTAGTGGCCGGACTGCGGGCAGTACTTGCAGTCTTCCGGGCAGGCGCCGGTCTTGATCGACAGCAGGGTGGAGACCTGCACCGCATTCGGGTCGAAGTGCTGGCGGTGCACCTGCTGGGCACGGAACAGCAGGTCATTGAAGGGCAGGGCGAACAGCGCCTCGATTTCCGCGACACTCCAGTCATGGCGTACCACGCTGTCATCGGCAGGCGCAGGGATATTCGTGGCTTGTGTGGTCACGCGGGAGGCTTCTACGGTCATGAGCTTGAGGTCCTTCATCAGGCGGGCAGAGCGAGAGCGCGCTGAGCCGCTCATCCGTGAGTGAGTTTGGGAGTCGGCAGCCGAGCTGGCAAGTGGCCAGTCAACGCATCGAATAAAGTCAGGTTAACTGAGATGATAGAGTTTCCGCGGATGCTGTCAACGATGAGGAGTCTGCTGGTTGACCACTGGCAGTTGTCGCGACCCTGTGCCTTCTGTCAGCGTCAGCTGACGACAGCCATGCCTAGCGTGACCGAACGACAGAGCGCTTCAGCTTCACCTCCCCGTTCATTGCCTTTGTCACCGACTCACTTGCGTCGTGAGCGAGAGCTGTCATCGCGCCGCGAGTGGTGTGATGCCTGCGAGGCGAGAATCGCGCGCAATCAGCATGCCTGCCCGCACTGTGCTGAGCCTGTCGCCTCACTGGCCTTGAGTCAGCAGGCCTGTGCTCGCTGCCTGTCATCACCGCCCGCCTTTGCACGCTGCTTTGCACCGCTGCGTTATGAGGGGTTGCTGGCGGGGCTGTTCCAGCGCTACAAGGACCAGCATCAGCGCCGCGCCGGGCGACTGCTGCGCCAACTCATGCAGCGGGAGCTTGCGCACTTCTGCCGCGAGTGGCGCCAGGCGCATCCTCACGGCGCAGTGCTGCTGGTACCGGCAGATGCCTATCGTCGTCGCCAGCGCGGCCATGATGCGCTGGCGGAACTGTGTCGCGGGCTGAGCCCCGCCATTGCTGGCTATCCGCGGGATAGAGCGCGGGTGCGAGACAGACGCATGCCGCAAGAGGCGTCAGTCGCGGAGGCCAGGGCAGCGCCGGATCAGCGCCTGCGGGACCGGCGCGGGCGTCTGAAGGCCCAGCGTGGGCGTTATGGCATCGAGGGCCTATTGCCCGAGCACGTGCTGCTGATCGATGACGTCATGACCAGCGGCGCGACGCTCGACAGTCTTGCTCAGGCCTGTCTGCGAGCCGGTGCCCGTGAGGTCGATGCCTGCGTGCTGGCGCGGACTCCCCTGGCCCTGCGCGGTGCGCAGTGACCCGCAATCGCGACACGCAGGGTCCCTCCTGCCGAGCCTTGCGACCGAGCCGCCCGACACATGCCGACAGGGCTCAGCCGCGAAACGGGCGTTGAACTCAGCGGGCAGGCGGGGTCAGTCAGGGAGAAGACTGGCGTGCAGAGGGTCTAATCTCATAGCATGCAAGGTCCGGCAGCCGTTTGCTGGTCCACGCCCGAGGAATTGCCATGCCTATTGATCCTGTTTCCCCCGATGACACGCAATCTTCCGGCACTTCGCGCGAGTTGGATGTGCGCTCCAATGGCAACACCTGGTCGACGACATCTGCGTCAGAGGGCCATGGAGACACGCGTTTTCATCCCTTCGATGCTCTCGCGCCGGACCGTGTCGTGGCCGCTGTCGAATCGCTGGGCTTCTGGTTGCCCGGCGAGCCGTTCGCGCTGAACAGTTACGAGAATCGTGTCTACCATCTCGCCGATGATGACCGACGCCGCTGGGTGGCCAAGTTCTATCGCCCCGAGCGCTGGAGCCGTGCCCAGATTCTCGAGGAGCACGCCTTCCTGGCCGAGCTGGATGAGGCCGGTGTTCCGGGCGCCCCTGCGTGGGCGAACGAGGCCGGCGAGACGCTGCATCGATTCGAGGGCTTCGACTTCGCGCTCTTCCCGCATGTGGTGGGGCGCGCGCCAGAGCTTGAATCTGCCGAGCACCTCTATCAGCTGGGCGAGCTGATCGGCCGCGTGCATGCGGTGGGGCGCAAGAGCGCGTTTCGCGAGCGGGAGACGCTCTCGCCGCTGCGAATTCTGGAAGAAAGCTGCGCCAGCGTGCTGCCCTCCGACTGGCTGAGTGAGCGCCAGCGCGACAGCTACCAGCGTGTCATCGAGGCACTGCGCCCGTTGGTCGCGGAGCAGAGCTGGCTGGAAAGCGCCTTGATCCGCACCCATGGCGATTGCCACATCGGCAACATGCTGGGGCGTGATGACAGCTTCGCGTTGGTCGACTTCGATGACTGCCTGAGCGCCCCGGCGGTGCAGGACCTGTGGATGCTGTTGACCGGTCAGAGTGACCCGGAGCTGCACATGCAGCTGTCCGAGGTGCTGGAGGGCTACGAGCAGCATTGTGAGTTCAATCGCAGCGAGCTCAAGTGGATCGAGACTCTGCGTACCCTGCGCATGGTGCGTCACAGTGCCTGGGTGGTGCGGCGCTGGTCGGATCCCGCCTTCCCGCAGGCCTTCTCCCACGTGGCGAGCCTAGGCTACTGGGACGACCACATTCGCAGCCTGGAACAGCAGCGCGTCGCGCTGTCTGCGCCGCGTTGGCTGGCCTAGCGATCGCGGCATAGCCTGGCAGTCGTGACATGAGCTGGTAGTCGCGGCATAGCCTGGCAGTCGTGACATGACCTGAAGGCCGTCGCGAGGCTTGAGTCGCTTTGGCGAAGTGAGTGACATCGCCTCTTCATGCGCCCCCATCGGTTACCGATGGGGGCGCATGTGTTGCACGGATACGACAATCGCGTGAACAGACCTGCGTTGACGGCATGCCTGAGGTAGAATCTGGCCCTGACATTGAACACGAAGTTATACGATTTCTTGCCATCTGATCGCTTGTGTATGACTTTTGTGCTTTACCCCTGCTATGCGTGCGCTAGTGCGCGCCCCTGACCGATACCATAGGCAGACGGATGACCGAAGAGATTGCCAACCACTACCGCCAGATCATCACCGCGTTGGGTGAGGATCCAGAGCGTGAGGGCCTGCTGGATACGCCCAAGCGCGCGGCCAAGGCCATGCAGTACCTGACGCATGGCTATCAACAGTCGTTGGAGGAGATCGTCAACGGCGCTGTCTTCACCTCCGATACGGACGAGATGGTACTGGTCAAGGACATCGAGCTTTATTCGATGTGCGAGCATCACCTGCTGCCGTTCATCGGCAAGTGCCACATCGCCTATCTGCCGTCCGGCAAGGTGCTTGGTCTGTCCAAGTTCGCGCGTATCGTCGACATGTATTCGCGTCGCATGCAGATCCAGGAAAACCTCACCAGGCAGATCGCCGAGGCCGTTCAGCAGGTCACCGGTGCACGTGGTGTGGCCGTCGTGGTCGAAGCGCGCCACATGTGCATGATGATGCGTGGGGTGGAAAAGCAGAATTCCAGCATGAAGACGTCCGTGATGCTGGGCGCCTTCCGCGACAATCAGCCGACCCGTCAGGAATTCCTGACGCTGATCAGCTGACAGCAGAGTGAAGACGCCGCCTTTCGAGGCGGCGTTCTTGTCTGGGAGTCATCTCGCGCGTTTCCCTTGATCAGGAGTCCCTGCCGATGCCGATGCATGCCTTGCACGATGAACATCTCGATCACGACCTCGCCACCATTCGCATCAAGAATCTGCGTCTGAGAACCTATATCGGGATCAACGAAGACGAGATCCAGAATCGCCAGGATGTCGTGATCAACGTGGTGATCCGCTATCGCGCGGCACGCGCCGTGCAGTTCAACCACATCAGTGAAGCGCTCAATTACCGCACCATCACCAAGCAGTTGATCCGTCATGTCGAGGAAGGACGCTTCGCGCTGCTCGAGCGCATGACCCGTGAGGTGCTGGATATCGTGATGGCGCACGAACAGGTGCTGACGGCGCAGGTCGAGATCGACAAGCCGCATGCCTTGCGCTTCTCGGACTCGGTGTCCGTCACCCTGTCGGACAGTCGCGAAGCGCATGACTAGTCGGCCGGGGCAGGCGTTGAGAAGCTCAGATGTCGAGAAGATCAGGCGCAGAAGCCTGAAGAGTCGGGAGACATGATGTGATCGGGGAAATCATCCATTTCGATGATGCAGAACAGCAGGGCACCATTCGGGACGAGAAGGGCGGTGAGCACGTCTTCGATCTGGTCGGCTGGCGCGGGCGTGGCTTGCCGGGGCCGGGGCTGGCGGTGGACTTCGAGCTTCGCGACGGGCGTGCAGTGCAGGTCTTCAATGCGCGAATCAAGCAGCAGAAGGCAAGGCGAGTCGTCTCGATGCCGCCCGAGAGCGAGGTCGGCGAGGCCCCCGGGGGCAAGGCTGACGCCGCCAGGCCGGCAACGCGCAAGCGCTGGTGGCTCGCCGGGCTGGCCATCGTGGTACTAGTACTGGCAGGGTTGTGGATCTAGCGCCACGCCCGCATCTAGGCTATATCAGGTTAGTCTTGAGTAGTCTCGGTTAGCCGGGAATCACTGCCTTGACCCACAAGCACGCCTCGGGAGTCTTCATGGAACATCTCAACGATACCAGTCTGTTTCGTCCATTTGCCTATATCGACGGTGGCTGGGTAGCCGCGGATTCCGGCGAGCAGATCGAGGTCGACAATCCTGCCACCGGCGAAATCATCGGCCGCGTGCCTCGGCTGGGTTACGCCGAGACCGAACGGGCCATCGAGGCTGCGCAGCACTCCTTCGCGGACTGGAAGGAGACGCCGGCGCTGGAGCGCGCTGACATCCTGATGAAGTGGTACGCCTTGATGCTGGAGCACAAGGATGACCTGGCGCAGATCATGACCTTGGAGCAGGGCAAGCCTCTCGCTGAAGCCGCCGGTGAAATCCAGTACGCGGCCAGCTTCCTGCGCTGGTTCGCCGAGGAAGGTCAGCGCGTGTATGGCGATACCATTCCGGCCGCCAAGCGTGACCAGCGTATCCTGGTGCTCAAGCAGCCGGTCGGGGTGGTGGGGGCGATCACGCCGTGGAACTTCCCGGCCTCGATGATTACCCGCAAGGCGGGTGCCGCGCTGGCCGCAGGCTGCCCGATCGTGGTCAAGCCGGCCAGCCAGACGCCGTTCTCTGCGTTGGCGCTGGCGGTGCTGGCGGAACGCGCTGGCGTGCCGCGCGGCGTTTTCAACGTCGTGCCGGGCTCGGCCAGGGACATCGCCAAGGCGATGACCGATTCCAGCATCGTGCGCAAGGTGACTTTCACCGGCTCCACGGAAGTCGGGCGTGGCCTGATGGCAAATGCCGCCCAGCATATCCAGAAGATCTCGCTGGAGCTTGGCGGCAACGCGCCCTTCCTGGTGTTCGAAGACGCCGATCTCGATGCGGCGGTGGAAGGCGCGATGGCAGCCAAGTTCCGCAATGCCGGTCAGACCTGCGTCTGCACCAATCGCTTCCTGGTGCAGTCCAGCGTGGTCAACGCCTTCAGCGAGAAGCTGGCTGCCGCGATGAACACCGAGCTGACCGTGGGCAATGGCCTGGAAGAGGGTGTCAAGGTCGGCCCGTTGATCGATGGCGACGCCGTCGAGAAGGTCACCGAGCACGTGCAGGATGCCCTCGACAAGGGCGCCGAACTGCTGCTGGGCGGCCATCCGCATCCGCTGGGGGGCAGCTTCTTCACGCCGACCCTGATCTCGCAGGTGACGCCAGAGATGAAGGTCGCCCGTGAGGAAACCTTCGGTCCGCTGGCAGCGATCTTCCCCTTCGAGAGCGAGGAAGAGGCCATCGAGATGGCCAACGACACCGAGTTCGGTCTGGCCAGCTATTTCTACAGCACGGATCTCAAGCGTGTCTGGCGCGTCTCGGAAGGTCTGGATTACGGCATGGTCGGCATCAATACCGGGCTGATCTCCAACGCCGCGGCGCCCTTCGGTGGCACCAAGGCATCGGGGCTGGGCCGTGAAGGCTCCAAGTATGGCCTCGAGGAATACATGGAAACCAAGTATCTGTGTCTCTCGCTTGGCTGATCTATCGCCAATGGATCTGCGCTGTCGATCCCTGCATGAGCCTTGCATCTTTGAGCTTTGCATCGCTGATTGATGGCCAGCTCTCAAGGCAATGATCGGATACGCCATCGCTTGGCTGATCTATCGCCAATGGATCTGCGCTGTCGATCCCTGCATGAGCCTTGCATCTTTGAGCTTTGCATCGCTGATTGATGGCCAGCTCTCAAGGCAATGATCGGATACGCCATCAGCTGGCAAAAAGCCCGCTCGGGAAACCGGGCGGGCTTTTTCATGCCATGCATTTATCCCACCTGTCTGCGCCGAGTGCGCCTGCAACTTGCCCGTGGAATCTTCTCTGCTGATGAGAGCGACCTTTCGCTGCTGATGAAAGAGCGGCATGGGCGAGAGGAGGGCAATCTCGCGTCAAGAGGCGCATGAGCCATTGGTCGTAGAGATGGAGTGTCTCGCGCTGCGCGTGTCAGACCAAAGCGGTATATCGCGGCCTTTTCGCGCAGATCAGGGCCAAAGACAGCTGTGCTTTGTCGGCATTCTCTTACTTGTGGATATGCTTATTTACGCTACAGTCAAAGAGCGGGACCTGTGGTGATAGTCTTCAAGGATTGAAGACAGGGCGAGTGGCGTGGCGGACGCGACTCGCCCTTTTTTATGGCCGGAGCTCGGCTATCGTGCCTCAGCCCTCACTTCTCACCCCAATGGCGAAAGCCCCATCCCCGCCACCAGGCCTTCCAGTGCATGTCGCCCGGCAATCGAATTGCCATAGCCGTCCAGGCGGGGTGACCAGACGCAGATGCTCATCTGTCCCGGCAGGATGGCGATGATGCCACCGCCGACGCCACTCTTGCCCGGCAGGCCCACCCGCCAGGCGAAGTCACCCGCCGCATCGTAAAGCCCGCAGGTCAGCAACAACGCATTGAGCTGGCGTGTCTCCAGCGGCGAGACCACTTCCTTGCCATCCAGTGGGTTGATGCCGCGATTGGCAAGGAAGGCGAAGCTGCGCGCCAGTTCCACGCAGTTCATCGACACCGAGCAGCTGTGGAAGTAGGTGTCCAGCAGGTCATCCACATCGGAATGCACATTGCCGTAGGCCTGCATCAGGTAGGCGAGCGAGGCATTGCGTGCCTTGTGGTCCATTTCCGAGCGCGCGACCTTCTCATCGAAGCCGATATCGTCGCTGCCGGATAGGCGCCTGAGCTGCTCACGCAGGGTGTTCTGGATCGAGACGATGCGCGACACCAGCAGGTCGGTGATCAGCAAGGCACCGGCATTGATGAAGGGATTGCGCGGAATACCGTTCTCGACCTCCAGCTGCATGATCGAATTGAAGGCCTGGCCGGAGGGTTCACGGCCGACGCGCGTCCAGATCTCGTCGCTCTCCAGGCGCTGCATCGCCAGTACCAGCGCATGCACCTTGGAGATCGACTGGATCGAGAAGCGGGTATGCGCGCTGCCGGCGTACTGGACACGTCCATCGACATGGCAGACGGCGATGCCGAACTGGTCAGGGTCGACCTGCGCCAGTGCCGGGATATAGTCCGCGACCTTGCCCTCGTTGAAGCAGCGGCTGGCATCATCGGACAGGCGTTCGAGCAGTGTCTGGAGAGCATCGGGGTCGAGTGGCGGCGTCATGGCAACCTTGAAGCAGCGGTAGAGGGAAAAGGGCGTGAAGCTGGCCGGGCCATCGTGACAACGGCGCCATCGGGTGACAGGCCGATAATGGCGCCAGGGACCGGCAGAGCATTCTAGCGGATATGACCGCAGCTGGCGCGCCCGATGCCCCTGGCAGTTCCTGCCCTCAGGCCGGCTCAATCGCGTGATAGTTGACGCTTATCAGCCAGGTAGTGCAAAGTGATTTCTATATGCAGTTGAGAATCGTTATTATTGGTTCATCAAGGCAGCACGCAGCTGCCTGACCCCATGACATGCGACGCGCTGAGTAGACCGCCCGGAGGGCAGCCAACATGATCAAGACATTGACCTTTGCCAGCATGCACTTCTCCATCGCCTTCGGTGTCACCTACCTGCTGACCGGCGATATCGTGGTCGGCGGCCTGGTCGCCATCGTCGAGCCGGCGGTCAACACCGTCGCCTTCTTCTTCCACGAGAAGGTCTGGAACCGCGTCACCGCGCGCCGCCAGCAGGCTGCTGAGCGCGAGGCAAACTCGCGAAACTCCATGAGCGGGGCGGCGCTGGCGGGCTGAGGCCGCTTGCGCGTGGCGAGGATGCGCCGCAGAATCGAGCGACCTTTTCCCGGAGCTCCCCATGCTGAAACTTGCCCCTCGCACCGCCCGTTCCTCTCTTCCTGCCCAGCCATCTTGTCCTGCCCGCGCCCGCCAACGTCCTCTCGTCCAGGGGGCGTTGGCGTTGCTGCTGGGGCTTGCCGGCAGCCTGACTGCTCTCGAGGCCGTGTCAGCCGACGAGACGCGCGATTATCACTACAGTGACGCCCATCTGCACTTCGTGGACTTCTTCCAGCAGGGCGACGGTCTGGGGGCCTTGCTGGATGCCATGGACCAGGCGCAGGTCGATCACGCCCTGGTCACGGGCATCGGCGTCGCCAAGAAATGGCAGCAGGACGCACCCAAGAAGCCACGTTACTACATGGGCGATGATGCGCCGGTCTACTGGTATTCCGGTACCGATTACATCCTGGCCGAGGCGCTGACTCGCGCGCCCGAGCCGGTACAGGCGCGTTTCTCGCCGTTCATCACCGGCTTCAACCCCACCGACCTGAATGCCGCCGACGAGATTCGTCAGCTGTTGGCGATCTATCCCGGCTTCTGGAAGGGCATCGGGGAGGTCTTCACGCGCCATGATGATCTGACGCGTCTGACCGAAGGCGAGACGCCGCGCGCCAATCATCCGGCCTTGATGAAGGTCTATGCGCTGGCGGCAGAGAAAGGCCTGCCGGTGATGATCCATTCCAATATCACCAGCAAACGGGAAGGGCACGAGGGCCTGTACCTCGAGGAATTCGAGAGTGCGGTGCGCGATAATCCGAACACGACCTTCATCTGGGCGCACGCCGGGACCAGTGCCGAGCTCAATCGCCGTCTGGGGCGCATGACCTGGCTACACGGCGAGATCGAGCGCATGCTGGAAACCTATCCCAACCTGAATATCGACCTGTCCTGGTCAGTGCTGGAACCCTACCTGCTGGACGATGAGGGGCAGCCGCGCTCGCGCTGGGTCAAGCTGGTCGAGCGCTTCCCACAGCGCTTCGTGCTCGGCAGTGATGTGGTCGGGCGCTTCGGCTCGGTGGGCGATATCCTCGCCAGCTATACGCCCTTCCTCGATGCGCTGTCGCCACAGGCGGCGCGCAATGTTGCGCGCGACAACTTCCTGCGCTGGGTCAATCTGCCGGTCGAATGACCTCGTTCCTTGCCGTCTGCGCATGAAAAAGCCCCCGCCAGCGATTATTCGCTGACGGGGGCTTTTGCGTGAGCGCTAGTCTATACGCTCGTGCAAGTCACCGTGCTCGTGCATGCCACTGAAGTACTGACATCTGATCAGTGACGGAAGTGACGCATGCCGGTGAAGACCATGGCGATGCCGGCTTCGTTGGCCGCATCGATGACTTCCTGATCGCGCATGGAGCCACCCGGCTGGATGACGGCAGTGATGCCGGCTGCCGCGGCGGCGTCGATACCGTCGCGGAACGGGAAGAAGGCATCGGAGGCCATCACGGAGCCCGGCACTTCTAGACCTTCATCGGCGGCCTTGATGCCGGCGATCTTGGCGGAGTACACACGGCTCATCTGGCCGGCGCCCACACCGATGGTCTGGCCATCCTTGATGTAGACGATGGCGTTGGACTTGACGAACTTGGCCACTTTCCAGGCGAAGGTCAGGTCGTTGAGTTCCTGCTCGCTCGGCGCACGCTCGGTGACGACCTTGAGCTCATCACGGCCGACCATGCCCTGGTCGCGGTCCTGGACCAGCAGGCCACCGGTGACACGCTTGAAGTCATGGCCGCCGGTACGCTCGGCGGCCCAGGCATCCGCGACGTCGAGCAGGCGCACATTGGCCTTGGTGGCGACGATGGCCGCCGCCTCTTCACTGATGCCCGGGGCGATGATCACCTCGACGAACTGACGCGAGACGATCGCCTGCGCGGTCTCGGCATCCAGCGGCACGTTGAAGGCGATGATGCCACCGAAGGCGCTGGTCGGGTCGGTCTGATAGGCGCGCTCGTAGGCGGCCAGGGCAGACTCGCCGATGGCGACGCCACACGGGTTGGCGTGCTTGACGATGACACAGGCGGTCTCGTCGAAGGCCTTGACGCACTCGAAGGCGGCATCGGTATCGGCGACGTTGTTGTAGGACAACGCCTTGCCCTGCACCTGCACGGCCGTGGCGACGCTGGCCTCGGTGGCACCGTCCTCGACGTAGAAGGCCGCCTTCTGGTGCGGGTTCTCGCCGTAACGCATGTCCTGCTTCTTGCTCAGGCTGACGTTGTACTGACGCGGCAGACCTTCGCTGCCGCCTTCGACGCGCTGGCCCAGCCAGTTGGCGATGGCGCCATCGTAGGCCGCGGTGTGCTCGAAGGCGGCCACGGCGAGGTCGAAGCGCGCGCCATCGCTGACGGCGTTGTCATTGGCATCCATCTCGGCGATCACGCGGTCATAATCCGAGGCGTTGACGACGATGGTGGTGTGGGCGTGGTTCTTGGCGCAGGAGCGTACCATGGTCGGGCCGCCGATATCGATGTTCTCGATGGCGTCTTCCAGCGAGCAATCCGGGTTGGCCACGGTAGCGGCGAACGGATACAGATTGACGATGACCATGTCGATGGGATCGATGCCGTGCTCGGCCATCACCGCATCATCCTGGCCGCGACGACCGAGGATGCCGCCGTGGATCTTCGGGTGCAGGGTCTTGACCCGGCCATCCATCATTTCCGGGAAACCGGTGTGCTCGGACACTTCCGTCACGGCAAGGCCGTTGTCCTTGAGCAGGCGGAAGGTACCGCCAGTGGACAGCAGGGCGACGCCGCGGGCGTCCAGGGCACGAGCGAATTCGACGATTCCAGTCTTGTCGGAAACACTCAGGAGGGCGCGACGGATGGCTTGGGGCTTGGCTTGCATGATGCTCCACTCGTGGATCAACAAAAAGACGCCGGGGCACCTGTAAAGGTGCCCCGGCGGGGTCAGATCAGATCAAATTGCTTGAGCTTCTTGCGCAGTGTGCCTCGGTTGAGGCCCAGCATGTCGGCGGCGCGGGTCTGGTTGCCCTGTGCGTGGGCCATCACCGCCTCCAGCAGCGGCGCCTCGACCTCGGCCATCACCATGGCATGCAGGTCGGTGACCTGCTCGCCATCCAGGTGGGCGAAGTAGCGCGCCATGGAGTGCTCGACCGCCTCGCGCAGGGTCTGATGGTGCCGCACGGGCGTCATCAGGGTGGCCTGGCTTGCGTCGTCGGGTGAAAGAGGGTGCCTGCTGGTCATGCTGCGTGACTTCCTTGCGTCTCGGTGCGGGCGATGCTTTCCGGTTCGCCGAACAGGCGGGTCAGGAACTGGCGCTGTTCTTCCGGCTCCTCGAGGGGATTGAAGTGGCGCTTGAGCTCACTGCCATCCTCCCGTGTTGCCAGGTACCAGCCCACATGCTTGCGCGCGATGCGCGTTCCCATGTAGTCACCGTAGAATTCGTACAGGGCCTCGAGGTGGGCGCGCATCACGAGGGCGCGCTCCGCATCGCTCGGGCCACAGGCTACCTGGCCGGTGGCCAGATAGTGATTGATCTCGCGGAAGATCCAGGGGTTTCCCTGGGCGGCACGGCCGATCATCACGGCGTCGGCGCCCGTATAGTCAAGCACATGTCGCGCCTTCTCGCCGCTGTCGATATCGCCATTGGCGAAGACCGGAATCGACACCGCGGCCTTCACGGCGGCGATGGTGTCGTATTCGGCTTCACCGGTATATTTCTGCTGGCGAGTGCGACCATGCACGGACAACGCCTGGATGCCGGCACTCTCGGCCATGCGCGCGATGGTGATGGCGTTGCGTGTCTCTTCGCACCAGCCGGTGCGCATCTTGAGCGTGACTGGCACGTCCACGGCGCGCACCACGGCATCGAGAATCTCGCCGACGAGCTTCTCGTCGCGCATCAGGGCAGAGCCGGCGGCCTTGTTGCAGACCTTCTTGGCCGGGCAGCCCATGTTGATGTCGATGATCTCGGCGCCCATCTCGGCGTTGAGCGCCGCGGCCTCGGCCAGCATGGCGGCATCACCGCCGGCGATCTGCACGGCACGCGGTCCGGGTTCGCCGGCATGGTTCATGCGCGTGCGTGACTTGACGGTATTCCACAGCCGCTTGTCACTGGTCACCATCTCCGATACCACCAGCCCGGCGCCCAGCTCACGACATTGCTGTCGGAACGGGCGATCGGTGACACCGGCCATCGGGGCCAGAATCACGCGATTGGGAAGCTGATGTACGCCGATGCGGGGCAGGTCGGCGAGAAGCGGGGTATCGGTCATGGGTCTCGTGTCATGCGAGTGGTGTCAGGCGCGCGAGCCGCTGACGTGTCAGGAATTCGCGGGGGCGTCATGATACCTAGAGCGCCGCAGGGTTTGAAGGGCTATTTCATCCACGATGCGTCCTGGATGCGTTCTCCCTGCGCGGCTGCGGCGCTCATGGTGTGGCTCATGGCGTGTCTTATGGCGAGGTTCAGCCCATCAGCGGACGCTGACCATTGAGGCGTACCCAGCCATCGCGCTCGGTGGGTTCTTCCATGATCAGGCCAGCCTCACGATAGGCGTCGAGCACCTCTCCCGCCTGGGGCGCGAGAATGCCGGAGAGCGCCAGCAGGCCGCCCGGGGCGACACTGGCAGCGATCTGCGGAGCCAGTTCGACCAGCGGGCCGGCCAGGATGTTGGCGACCACGATCTGATAGCCTGCGTCCGGCAGGCGGTCCGGGTAGCACAGGGTCAACTGGTCACTGACCTCATTGCGCTGGGCGTTCTCACGCGAGGCCTGCAGTGCCTGCGGATCGATATCGGTACCCAGCGCATCCACCGCGCCAAGCTTGAGCGCGGCGATGGCGAGAATGCCGGAGCCGCAACCGAAGTCGAGCACGCTATGCTGGGCGAGCTTGCCATCGACGGCCAGCCCATCGAGCCATTCCAGGCACAGGGCGGTGGTCGGATGGGTGCCGGTGCCGAAGGCCAGGCCCGGGTCGAGCATCAGGTTGACGGCGTCCTGCTCCGGCGCATCGTGCCAGCTGGGCACGATCCACAGGCGCTGGCCCATCTTGAGCGGCTCGAAGCCATCCATCCATTCACGGGCCCAGTCACGGTCCTCGAGGATCTCGACCTCGATTTCCGGGCAGGGCTCGTCGGGAATCAGCGCCGCCCAGCCGGCCTTGACCCGCTCGCGCATGGCCTCGATGCCTTCGGTGCCATCCCACAGGCCGGTGAGGACTGTCTCGCTCCACAGCGGTGTGCTGCCGAGGTCCGGTTCGAACAGCGGTTGGTCTTCAGCATCCTGCAGCGTGATGGCGCAGGCGCCTTCTTCCATCAGCAGATGCTCGAGAATCTCGGCGTGGTCGGGGGCGATACGCGCCTTGAGTTGCAGCCAGGACATGATGACTCCTGTCGATGGGCGATAAGAAAGGGGAGGAGGGCACAGACGACAGAAGGGCAGCCGAGGCCACCCTTCTGTCGTGCGTCCATCGGCAACACGCGTTACCGATCTCAAGCGGAGCGTCTTACAGGCCCAGCTTCTTCTCCAGATAATGGATGTTGACGCCACCTTCCTGGAAGCCGGCATCACGCACCAGATCCTTCTGCAGGTCAGTGTTGGTCTTGATACCTTCCACCAGCAGCTCATCGAGAGCATTGCGCATGCGCGTCAGTGCGATCTCGCGGCTCTCGCCCCAGGTGATCAGCTTGCCGATCAGGGAGTCGTAATGCGGCGGAACGGTGTAGCCGGAATACAGGTGCGAGTCCATGCGCACGCCCAGACCGCCCGGTGCGTGATAGAGCTCGACCTTGCCCGGAGACGGCATGAAGGTGCGCGAATCCTCGGCATTGATACGGCACTCGAAGGCGTGACCGCGCAGCTCGATATCTTCCTGCTTCACGGACAGCGGCAGGCCGGAGGCGATGCGCAGCTGCTCCTTGACGATATCGATGCCAGTGACCATCTCGGTCACCGGGTGCTCGACCTGAACACGAGTGTTCATCTCGATGAAGTAGAAGCCGCCGTTCTCGTACAGGAACTCGAAGGTGCCGGCGCCACGGTAGCCGATCTCGATGCAGGCATCGGTGCACGCCTTGAGTACCTTGGCACGCGCTTCTTCGTCCAGCTGCGGCGCCGGTGCTTCTTCCAGCACCTTCTGGTGACGACGCTGCAGGGAACAGTCGCGGTCATACAGATGGATGGCGTTGCCCTGGCCATCGGCCAGTACCTGGACTTCGACGTGACGCGGGTTCTGGAGGAATTTCTCCATGTACACCGTGCCGTCGCCGAAGGCCGCGGCTGCTTCACCCTGAGTGATGCTCACCGAGGACAGCAGGCTGGCCTTGGAGTGCACCACGCGCATGCCGCGACCACCGCCGCCAGCGGCAGCCTTGATGATCACCGGATAGCCGATCCGCTCGGCGATGGCGTACATCTCGTCTTCGTCTTCCGGCACGGGGCCGTCGGAACCCGGCACGGTCGGAACGCCGGCCAGCTTCATCGCCTCGATGGCCGCGACCTTGTCACCCATCATGCGGATGGTGTCAGCGCGCGGACCGATGAAGGCGAAGCCGGAACGTTCGACCTGTTCGGCGAAGTTGGCATTTTCCGACAGGAAGCCGTAGCCCGGGTGGATGGCGTCGGCATCTGTCACCTCGGCAGCTGCGATCAGTGCCGGGATGTGAAGATAGGATTTGGCAGAGGAGGCCGGGCCGATACACACAGCTTCATCCGCCAGGCGGACGTGCATCAGGTCGCGGTCGGCCTTGGAGTGCACCGCTACCGTCTTGATGCCCAGTTCCTTGCAGGCGCGAAGGATGCGAAGGGCGATCTCGCCGCGGTTGGCAATCAGTACCTTGTCGAGCATGGTGACGTGTCCGTTGGGATCAGGAAATGACGATCATGGGCTGGTCGAATTCAACCGGCTCGCCGTCTTCGATCAGAATGGCTTCGACGACGCCATCCTTGTCGGCTTCGATCTGGTTCATCATCTTCATGGCCTCGACGATGCAGACGGTATCACCTTTCTTGACGCTCTGGCCGACTTCGATGAAGGCCTTGGAGCCTGGCGCCGGAGAACGGTAGAAGGAGCCGACCATCGGAGAGTTGATGGTGTGACCCTGCGTTGCAGCCGGTGCTGCCGGAGCGGCCGGTGCTTCAGCGGCGCCAGCGGCTGCCGGAGCGGACTGCTGCATCGGCTGCTGCTGCATCATCATCGGGGCCTGCATCATCGGCTGCTGGGCGAAGCCCTGCGGATGGCGGCTGATGCGAACGGACTCTTCGCCTTCCTGGATCTCGATTTCGCTGATGTTGGACTCTTCGAGCAGCTCGATCAGCTTCTTGACCTTGCGGATATCCATGAAATTAATCCCGATGTAAATGTGGCTGGAAATGGGGGTGTGCAGCCGTGATAGCGGCGGCTACGGGCGACAGCCCCGACGGCTGTCCCGACCATGGCGATGGCCGGTGAATCCTGGTATCAGGCGGTGATGGCGCCTGATGGCGGTGCGTGAACACCGCTCTGGGCGAGCCCCTACTGCGCGAGATCGTCCAGGGCGGCGTCAAGCGCCATGTCATAGCTTCGAGCGCCAAAGCCCATGATCACGCCGCGCGCCACATCGGAAAGATACGAATGGTGGCGGAACGGCTCGCGGGCATGGGTGTTGGAAAGGTGCAACTCGATGAACGGAAGTGCGACGCCGAGTAGCGCATCGCGCAGCGCAACGCTGGTATGGGTAAAGGCCGCCGGATTGATCAGGATGATGGCGGTGCCATCTTCACGGGCAAGGTGGATACGCTCGATCAGCACATGCTCGGCGTTGGACTGCAGCCAGTCCAGCTGATGGCCGGCCGCGCTGGCGCGCTGGACCAGACGCTGGTGGATATCCTCCAGCGTGGTGGTGCCATACACCTCGGGTTCACGGGTCCCCAGCAGATTGAGATTGGGGCCGTTGAGTACCAGGATGCGCGCCATGAAAGTCCCTTGTGTCAGCCGTGCTCGAGCACCAGGCTCATTGAGCTGTTAACCCATGAAGAAAATGCAAAGATACCGTCACTATCCACGACGTTTACCTATTGAGCGTAGGCTGTTGCCGTAGTGACGCGGATTCTGCCGAAATTCTCGAACGCTGTCCAGTTTGGCACTGAACCGAAGATTTTGCCGCATTCTTCGCCCTCACATGCATCTCGGCAGCAGCTGCGCTGCGACGGGCGTGTGGCAAACACGCTTTTCAGTTGGCGCGCCGTGACGGGCCGCGCAGCTGATCCAGTACTGATGTCAGGTGCTGGCCGAGCTGGCTGGCATCGACTTCCCCCTGGATACGCGCCTCCTTGAGTTCGCGTTCATCGGCGAAGAACAGCAGGCTGGGGGGGCCGAACAGGCCGAATTGCTTGAGCAGCGCCTGGGTCGCGGCCCCGGGACTGGTGACGTCGGCGCGAATCAGGTGGAACTGGCGCAACTGGCTGGCGACCCTGGGGAAGACCTCGCGCTCCATCACCTTGCACGAGATGCACCAGTCGGCGTAGTAGTCGACGAAGACCGGCTGGCCGCGGCTGGCGGCCAGTGCCAGTTCTCGCTCGAGCTCGCTCATGTCGCTGACGGTGATGAAGTCCAGTGATGTCTCGGCGGCCTGCCCGGGTGATGTGCCGCCAGTGAAGGGGGCCAGCGGGCGCAGCGGGTCGCTTGCGCCGCCTGCCACACCCAGCAGGCTGACCATGCCCCAGCCCAGCGCGACCAGCCCCAAGGCCTGACGGGCACGCGCCCAGCCTCGGCTCTGTGCGCTGAGCGCCCCCAGCGCCACGCCCGTGCCGATGGCCAGAATGGCCCATCCCAGTACTGCCAGCGAGGCCGGCAGCAAGCGCTCTACCAGCCATAGCGCCACCCCCAGCAGCAGGATACCGAAGGCCTGCTTGATGCCCTCCATCCAGCCGCCGGCCCTGGGCAGCAGGCTGGCGCCGAAGGTGCCGACCAGAATCATCGGCACGCCCATGCCCAGCCCCAAAGCGAAGAGTGCCAGCCCGCCGGTCATGGCATCGCCACTGGCGGAAAGATAGACCAGCGCACCGGCCAGAGGTGCCGAGACGCAGGGCGATACCACGAGTACCGATAACGCGCCCGCAAGCGCTAGTCCGCCGGGGCCGGCGTTCATCAGGCGCCCTTGCAGTGTGTCGAGTCGTGAGTGCATGCCGCTTGGCAGTCGCAGAGTGAAGGCGCCGAACATGGCCAGCGCGAACAGCACGAACAAGGCAGCGAAGGGAATCAGTACGGCCGGCGCCTGTAGATGCGCCTGCAGGTTGAGCCCTGCGCCGAACAGGCCCATCAAGGTGCCGGCCGCGGCGTAGGTCAGGGCCATGCCGAGGGCATAGCTCGTGGACAGCAGCAAGGCGCGCGGACGGCTGGGGCGCTGGCCGACGATGATCGAGCTCAGGATCGGAATCATCGGCAGCACGCAGGGTGTGAAGGTCAGGCCGAGTCCGGCGAGGAAGAACAGCCCCAGAGCCGTCAGCAGACTGGCATCCGCGAACAGTGTGCTGAAGCCGGCATCGGTGCCGCTGATCGGGGCTTTAGTGGTGCGGCTTGCTGTCGACGCCGTAGTCTCGCTCGACTGGCCGGCGGTCGGCATCAACTGCGCGAAGGGGGCAGGGGCACTCTGCTCACCGGCCTGTAGAGTGACGGTCTCCGGCGGATAGCAGAGCCCGGCATCGGCGCAGCCCTGGAAGGTGATGGAGAGTGGGACCGGGCCGCTGGCCGGTGTGTCGTCACGCACTGCCTTGCTCGAGGAGGCGCTGGTCAGCGGAATGCGAATGACCAGCGCATCATGGAAGACATGCACCTCGCCCATGTAGGGGTCGTTCTTCAGCTCGCCCGGCGGCAGGTCGGCGTCGCCCAGCACGACCTGGTTGCTGGTGGTCGAGAAGCTGAATTGGTGACGATAGAGGTAATAGCCTTCCGCGCTGGTGAAGCCGACATACAGCGTGTCGCCCTCGCGCCAGCTGCGCGGCTGGAAGGCTTCACTGACCGGCAGGAAATCGCCCTGATTTCCGCCGCCGAACAGGCTGGACGCCGCACTGCTGGAGCCGCTGCCGGCGTTTGAACTTGAGTCCGGGCCGAACAGACCGGCATTGGCGGGCAGTGCCGTCATGGCCTGCGCGACAACCAGAGCGATTGCCAGCAGGGTTGCCAGCAACGCAGGGCCCAACAGGCGTGAGAACGAGGAGGGGCGTGCGCGGCCCGTTGGCAGCGCCATGCTGACTTTCAAGAACGAACGAAGCACGAAAGCATCCTTATACAGTGCCGAAAAAACATCCTGCAGGCCTCAAGGCACCGCAGTGTCGCGCCGCCATCATCCTGCTCGGGGGTGAGCGCCGGATCGTGAGCAAGCCCATCATCGCCGCGCACGACTTGCACGCGGATGAATGTGCCACCATGTAGCAGACATCCCCGTTCGTGTGAGGGCATGTGAAAGCGCACCGGGATCGAGTAATGAAGCCGCCTGTGCGGGCGGCAGTCCGATCCTCGCCCCGTAACGCGGCTCGGTCCACGACCAGGCCCGTGGCCCGGCCCGCAATCCGGAGCGCATCGCACCTTGCCACAGAACCGGCACTTCACCGAGTGCGACTGGCACGTGCAGGGGCGCATGATAGGATAGGACGTACGTCATGAGTACCGGCGCTGGATGCATCGGCGCGGCTCACATCCGTTCAGGCAGGTCTGACTCGTCTCTCACACGGCTTTTTCTACAAGGCTTCATACAAGGAAGAACGCATGGCCCTATTCGGTAAAGGCAGCAAGCGCGGCGCCAATCGCGATGTGCTGGAAACGCCTCAGTATGGCTGGATCTGGAAACCACTGATCGGGCTGTTCGTCATTTACCTGCTGGTCTGCGTTGGCCTTGGGATCTACTGGAGCAGTGAACCGGACGAGTTCAACATCGATCAGGCCACGCGCACCGAACTGGCTCGCGTGCATGGCTTGGCCGCACCGGTGGCCAAGGTCGAGGGCGAAGAGCCGGCACCGGCTTTCGAGACCCTGCCGACAGGCACCGCGACCGTCGCCACCCTGATGACACTCAACGGCACCCTGCTGCACAAGCCGGGCGGTTATCTCAAGAATGATGTGGCGCCGCCGGGCCTGATGCTCGACAACATGCCCAACTGGGAATATGGCGTGCTGGTGCAGGTGCGTGACATGACGCGTGAGCTGCGCAAGGAATTCAGCCGCTCGCAGTCCCAGTCCAGCGATGACAAGGCGCTGGGCAAGGCCGAATCCCTGCTGTTCATCGATGCCAATGCCTGGATGCTGCCGGAAGCCGAGCACGAATATGCTGACGCCAACCGTGAGCTGGGCGACTACCTCAAGCGTCTGAGCGATGACACCCAGAACAACGGCCAGTTCTACGCGCGTGCCGACAACCTGGTGGCCTGGCTGTCGGATGTCGAGAATCGCCTCGGTTCCCTGTCCCAGCGCCTGTCGGCCAGTGTCGGCAAGTCGCAGCTCAACCTGAGCCTGGCCGGCGACAAGAGCGCCACCTCGGCCAAGAGTACCCAGGCGGAAGAAGAGATCAAGACGCCGTGGCTCGAGATCGACGATGTCTTCTATCAGGCACGCGGCACCTCCTGGGCGCTGATCCATCTGCTCAAGGCAGTGCGCCATGACTTCCAGGGCGTGCTGGAAGACAAGAACGCGCTGACCTCCATCGACCAGATCATCCGTGAGCTGGAAGCGACCCAGACCGACATCGGCAGTCCGATCATCCTCAATGGCTCCGGCTTCGGCTTCTTCGCCAACCATTCGCTGGTGATGGCCAACTACGTCGCGCGTGCCAACTCCGCGATCAGTGACCTGCGCAGCCTGCTCGAGAAGGGCTGATCCCGTGACGTCCGATGCCGGCTGACGGTTCTCCTCACCGGTGCCGGGCGTGAGCCGGAAACGAAAAAAGCCCCCGTCAATGACGGGGGCTTTTTCGCATCGTGATGCCTGAATCGCGCATCACTTCGAAAGGACTCAGTCCTTCTGGTAGGCAGCGGCTGCCTTCTCGATCGCGGCACGGGCGGCATCAGCACCGTCCCAGGAATCGATCTTGACCCACTTGCCTTTCTCGAGATCCTTGTAGTTCTCGAAGAAGTGCGCGATCTGCTGACGCAGCAGTTCCGGCAGATCAGTGACTTCCTGGACGTCGTCGTACAGGGAGGTCAGCTTCTGGTGCGGGACGCAGACCAGCTTGGCGTCTTCACCGGCTTCGTCGCTCATGTTGAGCACGCCGACCGGACGCGCACGAATGACGCTGCCCGGTGCGACCGGATACGGGGTCACGACCAGCGCGTCGAGGGCATCGCCATCGTCGGCCAGGGTATTCGGGATGTAGCCGTAGTTGGCCGGGTAGAACATCGGGGTGGCCATGAAACGATCCACCATGAGCGCATCGATGTCCTTGTCGATCTCGTACTTGATCGGCGCGTGATTGGCCGGAATCTCGATCGCTACGTAGACGTCGTTCGGCAATTCCTTGCCAGCGGGGATCTTGTCGAAACTCATTGTCGAGTCCTTGGGTTTGCGGGTTGAAGGCCTGCGGGTCAAAATTCCGCTGAATTATACGAACTGGCAGACCGTTTTGCCATTATGCCACGCTCGATCGCCTTGCGTTGCATCAACGAGTGGTGGCACTGCAGGCTGACTCGGGTAACACTTGGGGCCGCCCAGCGCGGCGCAACGGCGATTGCACGTATCAGCGTCGGGCTGACGCTGCGTCACCACCGCATGCATGAAACGTAACGGCAGGATCGAGACGCAAGGAGACCGCCTTGGCGGATGCAGAGCTTTCACTCAGTTACGGTCAGGCCTTCGTGGCTCCCGACCGCAAGCGTCATCGCAGCTCGATGTCGCTGGAGATACCGCTGGAGCGCGGCCCGCTGGCGGCCAAGGGTGGCTGCGCGCTGATCGCCGACACCACCAGCAAGAACGCGATTGCCAAGCAGGCCGGCGACCTTGCCGTGCGTGGCTTTCTGGCCGACTACTTCGCCACGCCTGACAACTGGAGCGTCAAGTATTCCGCGACCCGCGTGCTGCGGGCATTGAACAGCTGGTGTTACAGCCAGAGTCGCTTCGTGCGGGGCGGCAGTTACGTGACCTCGATTTCCGCAGTCGTCTTCCGGGGCCAGTCGGCGCATCTGTTCCATGCCGGTGACACGGTGGTCTTCCGGCTGCGTGGCGGCGAATTCGAGCAGATCTCGCGTGATCATGTCACCGATCTCGGCGGCTATCGTTATCCGTCGCGGGCGCTGGGCATGGATGTCAGCCTCGACATCGACTATATCGAGCTGCCGCTCAAGCAGGGTGATATCTTCCTGTTCACCACCCAGGCGGTGCGCGGCACTCTGCTGCCTTCCGATTTCGTGTCACTGATCCGCGATGACGTCTCGGATCTCGACGCCGCCAGTGAGCGCCTGGCCCATGCCGCGGCGGACCGCGCCGATGAGCGTGGCTACACGGCTGACCAGTTCTGCTTCCAGCTGGTGCGCATTGACCGCCTGGCGACTGCCTCTGACGATACGCCGGGGCGTGTCTATGGCGACCTTCCGGTGCCGCGTGAGCTGGAGCCGGGCGACCGCATCGATGGTCTGGAAGTGCTGGAAGTCATGTCGCGCAGCGCGCGGGTACGCGTCTACAAGGTGCGTGACCTCAAGAGCCGGCGCGTGATGGTGATGAAGGCGCCCAGCCCGGAACTGTCGCTCAAGAACGCCTATCTCGAGCACTTCCTGCTCCAGCAGTGGGTGGTGGACCGCGTCAGCTCGCCCTTCGTGGTCAAGGTGGTGGAGCCGTCACGCCCGCGTGATCACCTCTACTACCTGCTCGAGCACCTTGAGGCGCAGACATTGACCGAATGGGCACGCATGCATCCACAGGCCAATCTCGAGCAGCGTCTCGACATCGCGCGTCAGCTTGGCAAGGCCGTGCATGCCCTCAATCGTCGTGAGGTGCTGCACCAGCTGATTCACCCCGACAACGTGATGATCGACCGGCATGGTAAGGTGGTGCTGGTCGATTTCGGCGCCTGCCATCTGCGTGAGGGGGATGGCCATGAGAGCGCCGGTCCGCTGGCGCGCCAGGTCGGCCTGACCGAGCACAGCGCGCCGGAATATGCCCTTGGCGCCGATGTCAGTCGGCGCAGCGATCAATACGGCCTGGCTTCGGTGATCTACTGGTTGCTGACCGGCATGCAGCCCTACGCCCAGTCGATGGAGCAGCTGCGCACCCATACCGACCTCGAACTGCTGGAATATCAGCCAGCCCGCATGCGCAATCCCCAGGTGCCACAGATACTGGACGATGCCCTCAGGCGCGCCCTGGATCCGCAACGCACCCTGCGCTATCGCCGTCTGTCTGAGCTGCTCTACGCGCTGCGGCTGCCGCAGCAGGACCCCGGCAAGGCGCTGACGCCCTCGGAGGCGATACGTGAACCGGCCAATTTCTGGCAGGGCGTCGCCGGCATCCTGTTGTTGCTGCTGGTGCTGTCCTGGTTGCTCAAGTGAGCGCGGAGTCCGATGGGGGGCAAGGCCATGGCGGGAGGAATAGGTGCATGGGCCAGACCGCGATCGTGATAGGGGCGACCGGCGTGGTCGGGCACGAGGTGGTGACTGAACTCATCGCGTGCGAGGCCATCGCCAGAGTCGTCACGCTGACGCGCCGGCCGGCGCCTTGCGACTCTGACAAGGTCGAGAACCATGTGGTCGACTTCGCGCGACTGGAAGACTGGGCCCACTGTTTCCAGGCGGATCTGCTGTTCTCGTGCCTGGGCACCACGCTCAAGCAGGCGGGGTCGCTCGAGGCGCAGCGGCGTGTCGACATCGATCATCAACTGAGTGCCGCTCGGCTGGCGGCCGCCCAGGGAGTGGCGCACTACCTGCTGGTCTCCTCCAGCGGCGCCAATCACGCGAGCCGCAATGGCTATCTCAGGATGAAGGGCGAGCTGGAAGTGGCCATCAAGGCGCTGCCCTTTGCGCGTATCAGTGTCTTCCAGCCGTCATTGCTGGTGGGGGAGCGCAGCGAGTTCCGTCTGGGCGAGACGCTGGCGCGCCATCTGTTGCCGGCGCTTACCCGCTTGCCGGGCTTGCAGCGCTACCGGCCGATCCGTGGCGCTCAGGTAGCGGCGCGTATGGTCGAGGTCAGCCAGCGTCAGCAGCAGGCGCATGCGGTGTACCGGCTGGAGGAGGTGTTCCCCCGTTCCCCCGCATGACAACTGACAGTCATCAAAAAGCCCCGCACAGTCGCCTGTGCGGGGCTTTTTTACACTCGCTTCACTGTCAGCGACGGATCGCTCAGACGCGTCAACGCCAGGCGATCAGACCGTGAACGGTGTCAGCTTCTTCTCGACCTTGGCCAGCGTGAGCCTGGCGACCGCCGGCAGGCCATTGATGAACGGCGGGAAGTCCTCGCCCTGGATCAGCGGCGACAGATATTCGCGGCAGGCGTCGGTGATGTAGAAGCCATCTTCGCTGATGAACTCCAGCGGCATGAACTTCTCATGGTTGGCGATCTTCTCCAGCGGCGCCTCGATGATATCCCAGGCGTAGTCAGCGCCATCGCCGAGGCGACGGATCGCCGGCATCACGGCGTTCTTGCCGGCCAGGGCCATCTCGACGGCGGCACGACCCGTGGCGTAGGCCTGCTCGACGTCGGTCTTCGAGGCGATGTGACGCGCTGCGCGCTGCAGGTAATCGGCCACCGCCCAGTGGTACTTGTAGCCCAGGTCCTGCTTGACCATGCCGGCCAGTGTCGGCGCGACGCCGCCCAGCTGGCGGTGGCCGAAGGCGTCGGTGTTGCCGGCATCGGCCAGGAAGGTGCCATCTTCGTAACGCGCACCTTCGGAGACCACCACCACGCAATAGCCGTGTTCCTTGACGCAGGCATCGACGCGCGCCATGAATTCCTTGCGGTGGAAGGCGACTTCCGGGAAGACGACGATGTGCGGCGGCTGGGTGGCATCTTCACCGGCCAGGGCGCCGGCAGCGGCGATCCAGCCGGCGTGACGGCCCATGACTTCCAGAATGAACACCTTGGTGGAGGTGGCGCACATGGAGGCGATGTCGAGGCCGGCCTCGCGGGTGGAGGTGGCGATGTACTTGGCCACGCTGCCGAAGCCCGGCGAGTTGTCGGTGATCGGCAGGTCGTTGTCCACGGTCTTCGGCACGTGGATGGCCTGGATCGGATAGCCCATGGTCTCGGCCAGCTGGGAGACCTTCAGGCAGGTATCGGCGCTGTCGCCGCCACCGTTGTAGAAGAAGTAACGGATGTCGTGGGCCTTGAACACCTCGATCAGACGCTCGTACTGGGTACGGTGGTCCTCGATGCTCTTGAGCTTGTAGCGGCAGGAGCCGAAGGCACCGCCCGGCGTGTGGCGCAGCGCGGCGATGTTCTCGTCGCTTTCCTGGCTGACGTCGATCAGGTCTTCGGTCAGGGCACCGATGATGCCGTTGTGACCGGCATACAGCTTGCCGATCTGGTCGCCGTTTTCACGAGCGGCTTCAATGACGCCACAGGCACTGGCGTTGATGACGGCGGTAACGCCACCGGACTGGGCGTAGAAGGCATTGTGCTGGGGCATGGGCTTCTCGTCTCTGCTTCCTTGTCATGGTCTTGAACGGGCTGGCGCTTACCCGCCGCATCATATCCGAAAGACATGACCCCTGCACGACGCCCGAATGCCACCGGGGGTGTCGTCCATCCCTGACAGGTCGCGTGCTACTCGCCGCCTGACGGGCATGCTAGGCTGCTCGGGCTTCCGGATTGGAGAAACAGATGCACCTTCACGTCATCGGTATTTGCGGTACCTTCATGGGCTCTCTGGCGCTTCTGGCGCGCGCGCGCGGTCATCGCGTCACGGGGAGCGATGCCAACGTCTATCCGCCCATGAGCACACAGCTGGCCGAGGCCGGTATCACCCTGATGGAAGGCTATGCGGCCGACAATCTCGTCCCCGCGCCTGACCTCACGGTGGTCGGCAATGCCGTCTCGCGCGGCAACCCCGAAGTCGAGGCGCTGCTCGAGCGCGGGCTGGCCTATACCTCCGGCCCGCAATGGCTGTGTGACGAGGTGCTGACCGGCCGCCCGGTGATCGCCATCGCCGGCACCCACGGCAAGACCACCACCGCGACCATGACCGCCTGGATTCTCGAATGTGCGGGCCTCGCACCGGGCTATCTGATCGGTGGCGTGCCGCCACAGTTGGGCGATTCCGCGCGTATCGGCGATCCTCAAGCGCCCTTTGTGGTCGAGGCCGATGAATACGACACGGCCTTCTTCGACAAGCGTTCCAAGTTCGTGCATTACCGGCCGCGCATTGCCGTGCTCAACAATCTCGAGTTCGATCACGCCGACATCTTCCCGGATCTCGCCGCCATCGAGCGCCAGTTCCACCACCTGGTGCGCACCGTGCCGGCTGGCGGCAAGCTGGTGGTCGCGGCGGACGCCGTCGCCGGTGCCCAGGCACTGGAGCGCGTGCTGGATCAAGGCTGCTGGACGCCGGTGACGCGCTTCGGCGCTGAGAGCGGTATCGAGAATGCCGGTGGCGACTGGCGCTATCGCCTGATCAGTGCCGACGGCAGCCACTTCGCGCTGGCACCGCCGTCTGGTGACGCAGGCGAGGCGGACCGCTTCGTCGAGTGCCAGTGGGCGATGCGCGGACGCCACAACGTGGCCAATGCCTGCGCCGCCGTGGCCGCGGCCGTCGAATGCGGCGTGAGTCTTGCGGTGACACTGGAGGCGCTCGCGCGTTTCGCGCCGCCCAGGCGTCGGCAGGAGCTGCGCGGTGAGGTGGCAGGCGTCAAGGTCATCGATGACTTTGCGCACCATCCGACCGCCATCGCCACCACGCTCGAGGGCCTGGCGCCCGGCGTTGCGGCCGAAGGGCAGGGCGGTCGCCTGTGGGCGGTGATCGAACCGCGCTCCAACACCATGAAGCTCGGCACCATGAAGGCGCGTCTGCCGGCTTCAGTGACCGCGGCCGACCGCGTCAGCTGGTTCGCGGGCCCCAGCCTTGGCTGGTCGTTGGAGGAGACGGTCAGCGAGTGCCGTGCGCTCGGCGTGGAGGCGGAGGTCGAGCAGGACCTCGACGCCCTGATCGCGAAGATCGCCAATCAATCCCGTGCCGGCGACTGGGTGGTCGTGATGTCCAATGGCGGCTTCGGCGGTATCCACGAGCGCCTTCTTGCGGCGCTGGCAGCACGCGAAGGTGAAGCATGAAAGCGCAAGCGACAGCCCCGGAGGGCGAGTTCAAGTCGGCGGTCACCGTCGCGCTGACCGGGGCCTCCGGCGCCCAGTACGGCCTGCGCCTGATCGAGTGCCTGGTCGCGGCCGGTCATGAAGTGATGGTGATGGTCTCCAAGGCGGCGCACATGGTGATCGCCACCGAGACCGATGAGGGGCTGCCGGCGCGTCCGGCGCGTCTCACCGAGGTGCTCACGCAGCGCTACGCCGCCAGGCCCGGCCAGATTCGCTGCTTCGGGCGCGAGGACTGGATGGCCCCGGTGGCCTCCGGTTCCGGCGCGCCGAGCGCCATGGTGGTGTGCCCGTGTTCCACGGGCTCACTGTCCGCGATCGCGACCGGGGCCAGCAACAACCTGATCGAACGCGCGGCCGACGTGGCCCTCAAGGAACGCCGCACGCTGATTCTGGTGCCGCGCGAGACGCCGTTCTCGGCCATCCATCTCGAACACATGCTGAGTCTGACGCGCATGGGCGCTGTCATCCTGCCCGCCGCACCCGGCTTCTATCATCGCCCGCAGACCCTCGATGACATGATCGATTTCATCGTCGCACGCATTCTCAACCAGCTGGGGATCTCGCATGCGCTGATACCGCGCTGGGGCGAGGGGCATGTCAGCGGCGATTGAAGGGCGGTCAGTCGATCCGTCCGAGTGAGAGCTTGTCAGAGGCATCCCTCTGGCACTGCATCAGACTGAGCAAGGAGAGCAGGGAATGCTGAATTGGTCATTGTTGTCGGTGTTCGTGCCGACGTTCTTTCTGGTCTCGCTGACGCCGGGCATGTGCATGACGCTGGCGATGACCCTGGGAATGACCCAGGGCGTCAAGCGCACGCTGTGGATGATGATGGGCGAGCTGCTGGGTGTCGGGTTGGTGGCGGTGTCGGCGGTGATCGGCGTCGCGACCATCATGCTGCGCTATCCGATGGTGTTCTCGGCCTTCAAGCTGGCGGGTGGTGCTTACCTGGCCTGGCTGGGGATCCAGATGTGGCGCTCGCGTGGCCGCCTGGCCCTGGGGGTAGCTGGGGAGGGTGCGGAGGCACCGCGCGCCTCGCGCCGCGCGCTGGCGGCACAGGGCTTCGTCACCGCGATCGCCAATCCCAAGGGATGGGCGTTCTTCATTGCGCTGTTGCCGCCGTTTCTGGATGCCAGCCTGCCGCTGGCGCCGCAGCTGATCGCGCTGGTCGGCATCATCCTGACGCTGGAATTCACCTGCCTGCTGCTCTATGCCGGCGGTGGCAGCAGCCTGGCGCGTTGGCTGGGGCGTGGCTCGCGTGTGCGCCTGATGAACCGCGTGGCGGGCACGCTGATGATCGGCGTGGGAGTCTGGCTCGCGACCGGTTGATGTCGGCATGACCGAGCGAAGAATTTCATCTTGTGAACACACCAAGGCCCGCCAATGGCGGGCCTTGGTGTGTCCAGGGGCGCCGTTGATTCAGCAGTCACTTCGAGTCAGCTGTGACTTCGGTTCAGCTGCGACGCTGATTCAGCTGCGACGCAGGGTCTCAAGTGCTGCCGCCGCCACGATGAAGCTGCCGCCGACCAGTGTCAGCCAGGTGGGCACCTCGCCAAGAATCAACCACGCAAGCAATACGCCGTAGACGGGTTGCAGGCAGCCGATCATGCCGACGGTCTTGGCCTTGAGTCCACCGAGGGCGAAGGTCATCAGCGCATGCGGCGCAGCCGTGAAGACGATGGCCAGCACCAGCATGGCGATCCCCGTCGAGGGGCTGGCATCCATGATCTCACTGGAGACGAACGGCAGTGTCAGCACCACGACCCCCAGCGCCTGCAGGCTCATCGACAGTACCGGATTGAGATGGCTGAGACGGTAGCGCACCAGTAGATTGCGTGCCGCGAACAACAGGCCCGAGAACACGCCCCATGACACTCCCGCCAGGCTGTCGCCCTGCGCGCTGCTGTCGCCGCCGGGAACGAGCAGCCAGACGCCGATACAGACCAGCCCCGCTGCCGCCAGGTCCTTCGCTTTCAGGCGTGTGCCTTCCACCCAGGGCTCCAGCAGCACGATGAAGATGGGATAGGTGAACAGCGCCAGCATGCCGGTGGCTACGGAAGACACCTGCATCGAATGAAAGTAGCTCACCCAGTGTGCGGCCATCAACGCGGCGGCGATGCCCAGCAAGAGCCAGTCGCGTCCGCTCAGGCGCAGCGAGACATGCCACTTGAGACGCGCCAGCCACAACAGGAACAATCCTGCCAGCAGGCTGCGCCAGGTGGTGATGTCGAGCGCCGAGAGAGGCACGCCTTTCGAGAACAGCGCCGTACCGCCGAGCAGCGCGATGCCGAGATGAATCGACATCAGCGCCTGGGGCTGGTTGGCGGGAGGGGCAGCAGGGCCGGGCATGTGGTTCCTCGTCATCAGGGGGTAGTGATAAAGCCGCCATCGCAGGCAGCTCATCGGTTTACATCGTTATCACGGCAACGGTATCGCGACGGCCTGAGTGGCAGCAGTCTGATCGCGACAGCCTAGAGCGGCAGCCAGACGAAGCGTGCCGCCAACAGCAACAGGCTCGCCATGCTCAACCACAGCAGCGGGGCCGGCGAGTCGAGGGGTGCCGAGGTCTGGCGCACGAAGGCGGGGTAGCTGATGCGCACCAGCGCACAGACCAGCAGACCCAGGCAGGCGCCGCCCAGCACATCGCTGAGGTAATGGACGCCAAGCGTGATGCGCGACAGGCCGACCAGCGTACAGGCGGCGATGGCTGCCCAGTAGATCCAGCGGCGTCGCGAGGAGGGCTGGCGCTCGGCGATGAAGGCGGCGGCCAATCCGAATACTGCCACGCTGCCGGCGGCGTGGGCGCTTGGGAATGACATCGACCCTTCCAGGAAGGCGGGGGTGTCCGGACGCGGGCGCTGGATCAGGTGCTTGAGCACGGTATTGGCGCTGGCGATGCCCAGCCAGGCCGCCGTCAGATGCAACCATACCGCGTGGCGACCCTTGAGCAGCAGCCATACCAGCCACGGAGCCACGAGCGCTGCCAGACCGGTGCCATCTGCGAGGCGAGACAGCCCGAGGCTTGCCTCGCGCAGCCAGTCCTGGGGCAACAGTGAGGAGAGGCTAGCGGCCAGTGAGGCTGCCACGCGGTCGATCCACCACGGCTCGGGATGGGCCAGCACCGCCAGACTCATGGCGGGCACGCTGATCACCGCGAAGATCAGCAGTGCCATCGAAGCGAGCGGAAATTCGCCCTCGGGGTCGGGATGGCGCAGCTGCCACCACAGACGCCGCCCGGAGGGGCTGCGACGCATGCGACGCGCCAGCCAATGATAGAGGCGGCCCTCACGGCCCAGCTGGCGGCGCAGGAAGGAGAAGGCGAAGGCACAGGCGATCAGTCCGCTGGCCAGGCCGACCAGCAGACCATCGGCCCCTTCCGGCAAGGTGAACAGTGACTGCCAGGTCTGGCCCAGCAGATAGCCCGGCAGCAGGTAGGCCGGTGCCCAGGCCAGTGCCGAGAGGCCATTGACCAGGAAGAAGCGCGCCGGCGGCATGTCGAGCATGCCGGCGACCAGCGGGATGATCGGGCGCACCGGGCCGACGAAGCGCCCGAAGGCGATCGACCAGCTGCCGTGTCGATGAAAGAACTGCTGACCATGCTCGATCCACTCGGGATGGCGCGAGAAGGGCCAGCGGCCGGGCAGTTGATCGCGATAGCGGATGCCCAGCCAGAAGCTCACGCCATCGCCGATGATGGCGCCCAGCGCACCGACAGCCAGCAATATCGGCAGCGAGAGTTCGAGGTGGCCGGCCAGTGAGGCGCCAGCGGTGAGAATGACCACGCCCGGCACCAGCAGGCCGATGATGGCGAGAGATTCAAGCAGTGAGACCAGGCCGATGACGGCGACAAGGGCTGCCGGGTGATCGCTCAGCGTGGTCATCAGGATATCGATCATCACACTGGGGTTCAGCCAATGCAGCAGTGACGCAAGGGTGTCGCTCATTCATTGAGATCCATCAGGGCAAGCTGGCTGGCCAGCAGGCGTTGCTCGAGTTTCTGGGTGGTGTCATCGGCCTTGTACGTCACCAGGCGCGCGCGGGCAATAATGGAGCCGGTTTCCGGCTGTGTGGCCGCTGCCAGCGCCGCGGTCAGGCGCTCGCGCATGATCAGTGCTCCCGCCTCGCCGGTATTGGGCAGCATCAGCCAGAAGGAGGACTTGTCGCTGCGGCACAGCAGGTCGCCCTGGCGCGAGACCTCCTGCATCACGTCGCAGGCCATCGCCAGGCATTCGACGCGCCTGTCTTCGCCGAACTGCTCGCCGAGCATGTCCAGTTGCGGCAGATAGACGACCAGAATGCTGAGCGGTTGGTCCAGCGCCCGCGCACGTGCCGCCTCACTGATCAGTCGCTGCTGGCCGGTGCGGGCATTGAAGGCATTGCACTCGGTTTCCTCGCTGGCGGTCAGGCTCATGACACCCGCCTGCAGGCTGTTGATGACGAACGGCTGGCTGGCCACCAGCAGCAGACACAGGTAGCGCAGTATCTCGCCGAAGTTGTCTTCCTGCTGGCCCAATAGCCATAGCCACAGTGGTGCCAGCACCAGATTGAGCAACATTGCCGGCGCCAGGGGCAATAGCAGCAATGTCAGCACGCTGGGTAGCCCCAGCCACAGTGACATGCCCGGATAGGTGCCCGGCGCCTCGAGTGCCAGCATCAGATAGCTGGCGATCAGCGTCAGATAGGAAGGCAGCGGCTGCTCATCATCGAGGTGATTGAGGCCGGCGGCAATCGCCATCAGCATGGTGGCCAGCACCGGCGTCAGGATATGCTCGAAATCGCCCACCAGGTAGCGCCACAGGGCGTAGGTGGCGATCACCGCGGCGGCCAGCAGCATGATCAGTGTCTTGCGATTGGCGAGTTCCCGACGCTCGCTATGCGCCAGACTGTGTAAAGGAGACATCAGTGATCATTCCCCCGCGATGGTGCTACGGCGACCTTGTCTGCCGCGCTGGCCTGTTTCAGGGTGTCTCGTCCATCGTCTGACCGGGCTTCGTCTGAAAAAGCATCAGCATCGGCAGGCTTGCGAGGCAGAGGCGGCAGCAGGGTGATCGGCTGCGGTTCATCGCTCAAGTGGGCACTGAGGCGCTTGAGGTCCAGCGCGCCGAGATCACTGTCGTTGAGAGGCTGTACACGGGCGCGGACCGGCATCGCGAGATGCTCGATCAACTGGCGACGGCGCAGACTGGCCATGCGCTCGCCGCGGGTGACCAGCAAGACGGCCAGTGCCCCATCATCGAGCTGGTAGCGGGTTTCATGCGGCAATGCGGCGCTGTCGAGGGTATTCATCAGGCGACGGTTGGCCAGGCGGCCGGTCTTGACCGGTGCGAGCAGGATCAATTCGATATGGATTTCCTCGCGATCGGCACGGGCAATTTCCCGCGGCAGGTCTCGCATCAGCTGGTACTGTGACCAGATCGCGCGGCTGGAATCACGACGACCACGACGCTCCAGCTGCATCCAGACCTGCTGCTGGCGTCGCCCACCGATGGCACCGAGCGCCATCAGGGTCGCGGTGATACCGATGCCCAGGCTCAGCCAGTCGCTGCCCAGCTGGCTGAGCGCCAGCCAGGTGGTGACCAGCCCGATCAGTGCGCAGGCCGGTGCCAGCCAGCGTGGGCGCGGATAAAGCAGCAGGACGGCAAAGCCCCACAGCCACATCAGGTGCTGTTGCGGGGCCAGCAGCACCAGTGCACTCATGATCAGCGCGACGCTGAGCATCACCAGCGTACGGAACCAGCGCAGGGTGAACAGCTCGTGGGCGAGAGAGACCACCAGCAACATCGTGCCGCCCACCGCCAGCAACAGGGCAGTGAGCGTCAGGCCGATACTGATCTGTCGTGCCGCTTCCAGCAGCAGCAATACAGAGCCGAGCAGACAGACGAACTGACTGAGACGGACTTTGAACTTGATCTCCATGGTGACTTATATTGGCACCTTTGCCGTGGATGGCGCGAAATCGGCCGAATTCCCTGGCCGAACGGTCTATGACGTGGGCATTGCCTGCACGTTTGCAGGATGCGACGGTGCTCCGATCATGCAACGTCGTCTGCAATAATGGCAGCATACCCCAAACGGCGAGTGACAAAAGTGTCTACGCCTCTCAGGCTTTCACATCAGGTCTTTATGTCAGGGCTTCTCAGGGGAATGCCCTCGCGGGGCCCGGGCGATGATGGAATGAGTGCGTGGACACTGACAACCAGCGAGATTAGGCACATGAGTGAGCAGGGCAAGCACGACACCACGGACGTCGTGGCGTACATGAATCGTCTGGGGCACGCAGCGCGCGCGGCAAGCGTCGTGATGCGTCGCGTCGACAGCGGCATCAAGAATCGTGCTCTGCAGACCATGGCGCGTCTGATCGATGAGCGTCGCGAGGCACTGGCAGAGGCCAATGCCGAGGACCTGACGCGTGCACGCGCCAATGGGCTCTCGGAGGCGATGGTCGATCGTCTTGCGCTGACGCCTGCGCGTATCGACGGCATGATCGAAGGGCTCGAGCAGGTCGCGGCGCTGCCGGACCCGGTCGGCGAGGTCGATGGCCTGCGCTCGCGTCCGAGCGGCATTCAGGTCGGTCACATGCGCGTGCCGCTGGGCGTTATCGGCATCATCTTCGAGTCACGCCCCAATGTGACCATCGAGGCAGCCAGCCTGTGCCTGAAGTCCGGCAATGCCTGCATTCTGCGCGGTGGCTCCGAGGCCGCGTCCAGCAACCGTGCGTTGAGCGAGATCATCAGCGAGGCGTTGGTGCTCTCCGAGCTGCCGGCCACGGCAGTGCAGGTCGTCGCCACCACGGACCGCGCCGCGGTCGGCGAGCTGATCGCGATGCCGGAATTCGTCGATGTGATCATCCCGCGCGGTGGCAAGAGCCTCATCTCGCGTATCTCGCGTGATGCACGCGTGCCAGTCATCAAGCACCTCGATGGCATCTGCCACGTCTATATCGATGCCACGGCAGACCTGGCGATGGCGGTCCGGATCGCCGAGAACGCCAAGACCCATCGCTATGGCACCTGCAACACCATGGAGACCCTGCTGGTCGATGCGCCGGTTGCCGCCGAGGTCCTGCCGCGTATCGCCGAGCGTCTGGCGGCACATGAGGTCGAGATTCGCGGTTGCGAGCGTACTTGCGAAGTGCTGCCGCAGGCCGTGGCTGCCAATGCAGAAGACTGGGATACCGAATATCTCGCGCCGATTCTGGCGGTTCGCGTCGTGGATGGCGTCGATGAGGCGATGGCGCATATCGAGCGTCACAGCTCCGGGCACACCGAGGCCATCATCACCGAGAACTATGCGCTGGCGCGCCGCTTCATGGCGGAGGTCGATTCCAGCTCGGTGATGGTCAACGCCTCCACCCGCTTCGCCGATGGCTTCGAATATGGCCTGGGTGCCGAGATCGGCATCTCCACCGACAAGCTGCATGCGCGTGGCCCGGTCGGGCTTGAGGGCCTGACGACCCGCAAGTACATCGTGTTCGGTGATGGGCAGATTCGCCAGTGAAGGGTCAGGTCTCACCCGCCGATGATCAGGTCACGCCCGAGCAGACCTTGACGAACGAGAAGGCCCTGTCGCCCGAGGCGCTGGAGGACACCCAGCGTCCCTTGAACGCTGATGGTCTCGCGCAGGAGCGTGAGGCCGTGCATCACGGCACCGAGTCGTCACATGACTCGCGCTCAAGGACTGATGCATCAGCGGAGCCGGGCTTCGAGGGCTGCCTCGGCCCGGTACCGCGTGTCGCCATGCTCGGTGGTACCTTCGATCCCATCCATCACGGCCATCTGCGCAGTGCCATCGAGCTGCGCGAAGCGTTGGGGCTGGACCATGTGCTGCTGGTGCCTTCGCATCAGCCGCCGCATCGCGCCGCGCCCGGCGTCAGCAGTGACCAGCGGCTGGCGATGCTGGAAGCCGCGATAGAGGCAGAGCCAGGCCTCAAGGCCGATGGGCGTGAGCTGCTGCGCGATGGGCCTTCCTACAGTGCCGACACCCTGGCCAGTCTACGCGCCGAATACGGCCCGCAGGCGCGGCTGGTGATGGCCATCGGCCATGACGCCTTCCTCAAGCTCGGGGAGTGGCATGCCGCCGATCGTCTGTTCGATGACGCCCATGTGGTGGTGATCGAGCGGCCGGACCATGATGCACCGCTGCCCCGGGCGCTCGAAGCGTTGATCCAGGGGCGCGAGGTCGACTCGGTGGCGGCCTTGATGGCGCGCCCGGGTGGCCACCTGTTGCGCCTGTCGCTGCCGACACGCATGGCCATCAGCGCCACCTTCGTGCGCGAGCGTCTCGCGCTGGGTGACAGCGTGCGCTACCTGCTGCCGGAAGCGGTGATCCGTCATATCGAGGCGCATGGCCTCTACTGTCCGTCATCGAGCTGAGCCCATCATCGAGCTGAGCGTTGTGGCTCTGAACGTCCTGTCGCGTGCGAGCGTGGCATCATGAGAGGGGCGTCACTGCCGCGATCCCGCATCGCCGTGCGTGGCGCCCCTTTGGCGAGTAAATGACGATGCCCATAGGCGCGCGCATCGCCAACGGGTAGAATGCGCCCCCTGCCGAACAAACTCCCGAGGAATCATGCAGACCGAAGCTCTTAAAAACCTGGTTGTCGACGCCCTTGAAGAACTCAAGGCCCAGGAAATCAGCGAGATCAATGTCTCCAAGCTGACCAGCGTCACCGATGTGATGGTGATCGCGACCGGTACGTCCAGCCGCCATATCTCCGCGCTGGCCAACAACGTGCAGGTCACCGTGAAAGAAGCCGGCGTCAAGCCGTTGGGCTGTGAAGGCGACAACGGCTCCGACTGGGTGCTGCTGGATCTGGGCGATGTCGTCGTCCACGTCATGCTGGCCGAAACCCGTGCCCTGTACGACCTCGAGCGTCTGTGGAGCGATCTGCCCCGCGAAACGCGTGAAGAGTACGAGCAGAGCCACTGATCCTGCCAGCCTGACCCGACGGGTTGCTCGTCGGGACACGCCAACCGCGCGTTACGTCCTTGCCGGTCGCGATGTCGCGGGCAGGGAGTATCCGATGGAAGGACTGCGGGTTCGCCGGTCGTTCTGACACAGCACGGGACAGGACATGAAGATCCGAGTTTTGGCGGTCGGGCAGAAGATGCCGGACTGGGTGGAGAAGGGTAGCCGGGAATATCTCAAGCGCATGCCGCGGGATTTTTCGCTTGAGTTCATCGAACTGGCGCCCGGCAATCGCGGCAAGAATGCGGACATCGCCCGTGCCATGGCCAGTGAAGGCGATCGGATGCTTGAAAAACTCAAGGGAAATGAACATGTTGTCGCCCTTGATGTCCTAGGTAAGGCTTGGAGCACCGAGCAGCTTGCCCAGCATGCCGATGATTGGCGGCTGGGAGGGCGAGACGTGGCCATCCTCATCGGTGGCCCGGATGGGCTCGACCCACGTCTGCTGGCACGTGCCGATCAGCGCTGGTCGCTCTCGGCACTGACGCTGCCGCACCCTCTGGTGCGCATCGTGCTGGCGGAACAGCTTTACCGCGCCTGGACATTGCTGGTCGGGCACCCCTATCACCGGTAAGCGCCTGCCGCTTGCGACACGACACTGGTTGCGAGACCCGCCATGCGCCAACGCCGGGCGACGATAAAGAATCCTCAACAGGAAGTGCGGATCTTTCGCCTTCGCAGCATCGTGGCTGCCGGCCTCGTGCTGGTGCTGGCCGGATGTCTGCTGGCGCGGCTGCTCTTCCTGCAGGTCGTGGAACACGACATCTATACGACGCGCTCGGACAAGAACCGCGTGCGTGTCGAGCCCTTGCCGCCTACGCGTGGCTTGATCTATGACCGCAATGGTCAGCTGCTCGCCGAAAACCGCCCCAACTACAATCTCACCATCGTGCGCGAACGCGCCGGTGATCTCGAGACGACGCTTGAACGCCTGGTCGAGATTCTCGATCTGCCGCCCGATGAGGTCGAAGACTTCAAGGAACGCTCGCGTCAGCGTCAACGTCCCTATCAGCCTGCCCTGTTGATGAGTGAATTGAGCCAGGAGCAGATAGCGCGTCTGGCCGTCAATCGCTATCGCCTGCCCGGCGTCGAGGTCGAGGCGCAGCTGCTGCGCTACTACCCGGACGCCAAGCCGCTGTCGCATACCCTGGGGTACGTGGGGCGCATCAATCAGGCCGAGCTCAAGACTCTCGACAAGGGCAACTATTCGGGCACCCACTTCATCGGCAAGACCGGTATCGAGCGCTTCTATGAAGAGGAGCTGCACGGCCAGGCCGGCCTGCGCAAGGTGGAAACCAATGCGCGGGGTCGCGTGCTGCGTGAGCTGTCGCGGATCGACCCGGTGCCGGGCAAGGACCTGACGCTGACCATCGACCGCGGCCTGCAGGATCTCGCCTATCGGCTGCTCAAGGGGCGGCGTGGTGCCATCGTGGCCATCGAGCCCGAGACGGGTGACATCCTGGCGATGGCCTCCGTGCCGGGCTTCAACTCCAATGAGTTCGTCACCGGCATCAGCGTCAAGAGTTATCGCGCGCTGCAGAATGATATCGACCTGCCGCTGTTCAACCGTGCCATTCGCGGCCAGTACCCGCCGGCCTCGACCGTGAAGCCTTTCATGTCGCTAGCGGGGCTGGAGAACGATGTCATCACCACCAGCACTTCCTTCTACGATCCCGGCTATTTCCAGCTGCCCAATGACAGCCACAAGTACCGCAACTGGCTGCGCTGGGGGCATGGGCGCGTCAACATGCGGCGTGGCATCGCGGTCTCCAATGACACCTTCTTCTACAACGTTGCCTATCGCCTGGGGATCGACCGCATCAGCGAGTACATGCACAAGTTCGGTTTCGGTGAGCAGACGGCGCTGGACGTGCAGGGCGCGCTGCCCGGTCTGATGCCGTCCAAGGAATGGAAGCGCAATCGCTACGACAAGCCCTGGTACCCCGGCGAGACCATCTCCATCGGTATCGGTCAGGGCTACTGGCTTGCCACACCGTTGCAGCTCGCCTCGGCGGAGGCCGTGCTGGCCAATCGCGGCAGGCACGTGACGCCTCACCTGGCCAAGCGCATCGGCGACGAGACGGTATTGCTGCCCAGAAGCGAGGAAAAACCGGATGTGGTGCTGGACAATCCGGCGTGGTGGGACGATGTCATCGCCGCGCTCGAGGACGTGGTCAGCGGGCGAGAAGGCACGGCGCGCAAGTATGTCGGGCCCGGTCTCAAGTACCGCATGGCCGGCAAGTCCGGTACCGCCCAGGTCTTCACCCTCGGGCAGGACCAGAAATACAACGGCAAGGAGCTCGCGGAGCGTCTGCGTGACCACGCCCTGTTCGCCGCCTTTGCGCCGGTCGAGCACCCGGAGATAGCCGTCTCCGTGGTGATCGAGAACGGCCAGGGCGGCAGCTCCGTGGCGGGTCCGATGGCACGCGCCGTCACCGATTACTGGCTGTTGCCGCGCATTGACCCCGAAGCGCGTGAGGCGGCGCTCACGCTGGCTGCCGCTATGGCACCGCCGGAGGCACCGGCGGGCGAGGGTGAGCAAGGAGAGAACGATGCCGACTGATTATCAGCGCTCGATGCGTGGTGTAGGTGGGGATCTCAGTCATCGCCGCCGCACCAGTCTATGGGAGCGTATCCACCTCGACCCCTGGCTGCTGCTGCTGCTGTTGGCCGTGCTCGGCTGCGGGCTGATCGTGCTCTATAGCGCCAGCGGTCAGGATATCGATTTCACGCTGCGCCAGGCCTCACGCCAGGCGCTGGCGCTGGTGATCATGATCGGGCTCGCCCAGTTGTCACCCGCGACGCTTTACCGTTGGGCGCCGGTCGCCTATGGCGCTGGCTTCCTGATGCTGGTGGCGGTGGAGGTGCTGGGGGATGTCGGCATGGGCGCCCAGCGCTGGCTGGTCATCCCAGGGGTGGTGCGTTTTCAGCCCTCTGAGCTGATGAAGCTGGCGATGCCGATGATGGTGGCCTGCTGGCTCGGGCAGCGCCCGTTGCCTCCACGCTGGCGAGATCTGGTCATCTGCGCCGTGATCATCGTCGCGCCGGTGCTGCTGATCGCGCGCCAGCCGGACCTCGGCACCTCGTTGCTGGTTGCTGCGGCGGGGGTATTCGTGATCCTGCTGGCGGGGCTTTCCTGGAAGCTGATCGCCTTCTTCGGTGCCTTGATCGCCTCGGCATTGCCGCTTCTGTGGATGGTGATGCACGACTATCAACGCCGCCGTGTGCTGACATTCCTCAATCCGGAGTCTGACCCGCTTGGCGCGGGCTGGAACATCATCCAGTCCAAGACGGCCATCGGCTCGGGCGGCATCTTCGGCAAGGGCTATACCCTGGGGACCCAGTCCCAGCTCGAGTTTCTGCCGGAGCGCCATACCGACTTCATCGTCGCGGTCATCGGGGAGGAGTTCGGGCTGATCGGCATGAGTTTCTTCCTGGGGCTCTATGTGCTGATCGTGCTGCGCGGGCTGGTGATGTCCAACAATGGCCAGGACAGTTTTGCACGGCTGACGGGGGGCGCGATCATCCTGACGTTCTTCGTCTACGTCTTCGTCAACATCGGCATGGTATCGGGTATCTTGCCGGTCGTTGGCGTCCCGTTGCCGCTGGTCAGTTATGGTGGGACCTCCAGCGTGACCTTGCTGGCAGGCTTCGGTATTCTCATGAGCATTCATACCCACCGGCGCCTATTGTCGCGATGACGTGACGGCCAGTTGCCGAGTGGCAAGGACATTCGCGAGCCCAAGCTCGCAGACAGGCAAGGAGAGAGTCGATGACGGTGATCAATGCGTGTGGGCGACGTCTCAAGCACTGGGGCGCAGCCCTGGTGATGGTGGCACCGCTGCTGGGAATGTCAGGCGTGGCCAAGGCGGCGCCTGATGGCTTCGCCCCGGCGACTCACCCGGAAACGGCCAGGCTGGTCGACGAGCTGGTGGCCAAGGGGCTGGATCGCGATCGTGTGACCGAGCTGATGAATCAGGCCGATTACAGCCAGAAAGTGCTGGATGCCATGTCGCGTCCGGCGGAAGGTCATCTGCGCTGGGACCAGTACCGCGCCATCTTCATGAAGCAATCGCGCATCGAAGCCGGTGTGAAGTTCATCGCCGAGCATCGTGAGACCTTCGATCGTGCCCAGGCCGAGTATGGTGTGCCGCCGGAAGTCATCGCCGCCATCATCGGTGTCGAGACCTTCTTCGGCAAGCACACCGGGACTCACCGCGTGATCGATTCACTGTCCACGCTGGCCTTCGATCACCCGCGTCGCGGCAAGTTCTTCCGTGGCGAGCTGGCAGCCTTCCTGCAGCTGACGATAGAGCAGGGCATCGACCCGCTCTCCATCAAGGGCTCCTACGCCGGTGCGATGGGCTATCCGCAGTTCATCCCGACCAGCTATCAGGCCTATGCGGTCGATTTCGATGGCGATGGCGTGCGTGATCTGTGGCATAACCCGATCGATGCCATCGGCAGCGTCGGCAACTACTTCGCGCGTCATGGCTGGAAGGCCGGTGCGCCGGTGGTCAGCGCCGCGGACGGCCCCGGGACGCCACCGTCCTCCGTCACCTTCAACAAGACGAAAAAGCCGTACATGAGCGTTTCCGCGCTCGAGGCGGCCGGCGTCCAGGTGGCAGACGACGTGGCCGGCAATACCCAGGTGATCCCTTTGGCGCTGGATCTGAGACAGGGCTACCGCTACGCCGTCGGCTACGACAACTTCTACGTCATCACGCGCTACAACCACAGTCACATGTACGCGATGGCCGTGGATGAGCTCTCCCGTGCGATCAAGCGTCGTCTCGAGGACGGAGGTGCGGGATGAGCTGGTCACGCGCGCTACCGCTGACCCTCGCGCTTGCCCTGCTGGCTGGCTGTGCCAGCAGTGGGGGCGGCACCCAGGTCAGTGATGGTGCCTCGGCGAGCACCGGCAAGAAGGCGGGCAAGAACAGCCGCTACGAGTTGGACAGCGATGCCTACCCCGATGATGCGCCGGATGTCTCGGCGGTGCCCGATGAGGTACCACGTGTCGAACCCTATACCCGCAGCGGCAATCGCAGCGAGTATGAGGTATGGGGCAAGACCTATCGCGTGATGGATGACCCGCGCGGTTACGTGGCCGAGGGCACTGCTTCCTGGTATGGCAAGAAGTTTCATGGCTACGCCACCGCCAGTGGCGAGATCTATGACATGTACACCATGACGGCGGCTCACAAGTCGCTGCCATTGCCGACCTATGCGCGTGTCACCAATCTGGACAACGGCAAGCAGGTCATCGTCAAGGTCAACGACCGTGGCCCCTTCCATGAAGATCGTCTGATCGATCTGTCCTACAGCGCGGCGTGGCGCCTGGACATGCTGGGTCATGGCACTGGGCACGTGCGTGTCGAGACCCTCGATGCCACGACCTGGAAGCCGGGCCCGAGCCCGACCCAGGGCACGGCAGAGTCCGAGCGTCTGCTGGCGCGCAGCCAGGCGGTACGCCGCGAACAGGGCATTGCCGGACTTGACGCGATGGAGGCAACCGGCGGTTCCGTGGCCTCGAGCGCTTCCGGCGCGAGCGTTGCCGCCAAGCCCGTGGTAGCCTCTGCTGCGCCGAGCAGCACGCCCTCAGTGGCGAGCGGGGAAGCCACCTTCCTGCAGGTCGCGGCGGTCAGTGATCTGAGCAAGGCCGACAGCATTCGTGCCAGTGTCAGCTCCCGTCTGGGGCGACCGACTCGCGTGCTGGGTAGCGGCGACCTCTATAAGGTTCAGGTCGGTCCGCTGGAAGACAGTGTCCGTATTGAATCGCTCAAGTCGGCGCTGGCCGATGCTGGCTATGCCGGGGCCTTCAGCGTCACGGCAGAGCGATAAGGGCCGCAGGCCCGTTTTCATCCATCATGCGCTTCGTGAAGAGGCGCAACATGGCCGAGGCGCAAGCCTCGGCTTATGCATGAGTGTCAAAGAGATTCCAACATGTCCCTGAAAGCCCGACTTCTTCCTCTTCGGCGTCGATTCTCCGCGCTGATGGCGGCCAGCGGCATTGCGCTGTTCGCAGGCGTTGCCGCCACCCCGGCCCATGCCATCGAGACGGATACCCTGATTCCGGCGGCGCCGCAGCTGGCGGCGTCTTCCTGGATCCTGATGGACGCCAATTCCGGGCGCATCCTGGTCGAGCACAACGCCGACAAGCGCCTGCCGCCGGCCAGCCTGACCAAGATGATGACGGCCTACCTGGTCGAGAGCGAGATGGACGACGGCAAGCTGAGCCCGGACGAGAAGGTCCGCATCAGCGTCAATGCCTGGAAGACGGGCGGCTCGCGCATGTTCATCCGCGAAGGCACCAGCGTTACCGTCGATGACCTGCTTCACGGTGTCATCATCCAGTCCGGCAACGACGCCAGCGTCGCGCTGGCCGAGCGCATCGGCGGCAGCGAAGGTTCCTTCGCCGACCTGATGAACCAGCACGCCAAGCGTCTGGGCATGAAGAACACCCACTACATGAACGCCACTGGCCTTCCGCACGCGGAGCATTACTCCACGGCCCACGACCTGGCGATTCTGGCGCGCCGCATCATCAAGGACTACCCGGATCACTACGAGATCTACTCCCAGAAGTACTTCACCTGGAATGGTATCAAGCAGCCGAACCGCAACAAGCTGCTGTGGCGTGACAAGGATGTCGATGGCCTGAAGACCGGCCACACCGAAGAAGCCGGCTACTGCCTGGTGGCATCCGCCAGGAAGGAAGATACTCGCCTGATCAGTGTCGTGATGGGCACCAAGTCCGAAGAGGCGCGTGCGCAGGAATCCCAGAAGCTTCTGACCTATGGCTTCCGCTACTTCGAGAGCAAGAAGCTCTATGACAAGGGCGCGGTGCTCAATCAGGCGCGTGTCTGGGGTGGCGAGAAGGACCAGGTGCGTCTGGGCATGGCTCAGGACGTCTTCCTGACCGTACCGAGTGGCCAGGCTGACAAGCTGACCGCGCGTCTTGATCTCAAGGACACCATCAAGGCTCCGGTCCAGGCCGGCGAGCAGTACGGTACCCTGCAGATCAAGCTGGACGACAAGGTGCTGGCCGAAGAATCGCTGGTCGCACTGGAACCGGTGGAGCAGGGCGGCCTGTTCAAGCGTCTGTGGGATGCCCTGATGCTGTTCTTCCACGGCCTGTTCAACTGAGTCAGTTCTTGGCTGTGTGACGTGACGCGGCCGAAGGCATGATTCAGTGATGGCAGTGGGGCGCGCGTGCTGGCGGTGCCAGGCGCGCGCCCCTGAATATCGCGGTCGTGTACTCAACAAAGGGCGATCCGGCTGACGGATCGCCCTTTGTTGAGTAGAATGGTCGGAAATAGAGTTACCTGAAGGGCTATCCCCATGGCCAAGACGCCAGCAGCTGGTGGGCAGACGCCCCCGAAGATTGAATTCCCGTGTGATTTCTCCCTCAAGATCGTCGGCACCGCCGCAGAAGATCTCGTCGAGGTGGTCTGCAATATCCTGGAAGTGCATGCGCCGGGCTTCGATGCGACGGCCATCACCTGGCAGGACAGCAAGAACGGCAACTACCGCAGCATCCGAGTGGTGATCCGTGCCACCGGTACCGATCAGCTGGATGCGCTGCACCGTGACCTCAAGGCCACCGGTCGCATCCACATGGTGCTGTGATCCAGGCATGAAACGCTGGATTTCCTTGTCTTGCGCCTTGATGACAGGAGCGCATGCATGAACACGATTCACGTCTACCACCTCGGCCTCAAGGCCTATGATGAGGTGTGGTCGGCCATGCGCCACTTCACCGATACGCGTGCGGCCGATGCGCCGGACGAGCTGTGGGTGGTGGAGCACCCGCCGGTCTTTACCCAGGGCCAGGCGGGCAAGCCGGAGCATCTGTTGATGCCGGGCGACATTCCGGTGGTGCAGACCGACCGTGGCGGCCAGGTGACCTATCATGGGCCCGGCCAGCTGGTGCTCTACCCGCTGCTCAACGTCAAGCGAGGCGGCATCGGCGTTCGCCAGCTGGTGACGGCGCTGGAAGAAACGGTAGTGGCAGCGATGGCCGAGCATGGCATCGAGGCCTATCCGCGTCCGGACGCGCCAGGCGTCTATGTGAAGAAGGCGGCGCAGCGTGGTGATGACCCGCGTCGTTCGATGGAAGAGGCCAAGATCGCCTCGCTGGGGCTGCGCATCCGGCGTGGTTGCAGCTTCCACGGCGTGGCGATCAATCTGGACATGGACCTCGCGCCCTTCGGGCGCATCAATCCCTGCGGCTATGCCGGCATGGCGATGACCCAGCTGCGCGATCTCGTTCGCGCACCGGTGGATCTCGCCAGCGAGCGTGACCGCCTGGTGCGTTGTCTGGGCGCAAGCCTGGGCGATGTGACCCTGACTCCGGTGAGCGGCCTGCCCGCGGCACTGGCTGACATTTCTCGAACAGCAGGACAGAACTGATGACCGAGACCATCGCTACCACGAAGCCCGCTCCCTCCGCTGCTCCTGCCCGTAAGGAGCGTGGCGTGAAGCTGCGCGGCGCCGAGAAGGTTGCCCGCATTCCGGTCAAGGTGATTCCCACCGAGACCTTGCCCAAGAAGCCGGACTGGCTGCGTGTGCGCATGCCGGCCTCGCCGGAAGTCACCCGCATCAAGCAGACGCTGCGCAAGCACGGTCTGCATACGGTCTGTGAGGAAGCCTCCTGCCCGAACCTGGGTGAGTGCTTCAGCGGCGGTACCGCCACCTTCATGATCATGGGGGATATCTGCACCCGTCGTTGCCCGTTCTGTGATGTGGCGCACGGTCGTCCCAACGCATTGAACGCCGACGAGCCGCGCGAGCTGGCCGAAGCCATCGCCGAGATGCGCCTGAATTACGTCGTCGTGACCTCCGTCGACCGTGATGACCTGCGCGATGGTGGCTCCAACCACATCGCCGAGTGTATCCGCGAGATCCGCGAGAAGTGCGACGGCACCGAGATCGAAGTGCTGGTGCCTGACTTCCGTGGTCGCATGCAGGTCGCGCTGGATGTGCTCGAGCAGACGCCGCCGGACGTCTTCAACCACAACCTGGAAACCGTGCCGAGCCTTTACCGTCGCGTGCGTCCGGGCGCCGACTACCAGTGGTCACTTGATCTGCTCAAGGGCTACAAGGAGCGTCGTCCGGAAGTGAAGACCAAGTCCGGTCTGATGCTGGGGGTCGGCGAGACTGACGAGCAGGTGCTCGAAGTCATGCAGGACCTGCGCAACCACGGTGTCGACATGCTGACCCTGGGTCAGTACATGCAGCCGTCGCGCAACCACCTGCCCATCGACCGCTGGGTGCACCCGGACACCTTCGATTGGCTCGGCCAGAAGGCGCGCGAGATGGGCTTCTCGCATGTCGCCTCCGGCCCGCTGGTGCGCTCTTCCTACCACGCCGACAAGCAGGCGCACGGTGTGGAAGTGAAGTAAGTCGCACTGCTGACATGCCGTCAGTTGTCTGAACGAAAAAACCGCCATGGAGCTTGTCTCCATGGCGGTTTTTTCATGTGGCCTGCGCCATCAGGACGCTATGTTCATTGCTCGGTTGCCAGCGGCAGGCAGGCCACGCTGTGCCCGGGGATGGGCTCCATCGGCGCGCTGAAGTGAGCATTGAGCTCCGGCAGCAGCTCGCGCACGAAGCGCAGGAACAGCTCGGTGACCGGCGTGGGGTAGCGGTCCTTGGGATAGACGGTGCACCAGCTGCGCCTGAGCGGGAAGCCCGGCAGCGAGGGGGAGGCCAGCAGGCCTGAGGCCAGCTCGAGCTGAACCGACAGTCGCGGCAGGATCGCCACGCCCAGGTGCGCCATCACGCCTTGCTTGATGGCCTCATTGGAGCCCAACTCCAGCGTATGACGCAGCGAGACACGCTCGCGTGCGGCGAACTCCTCGAAGGCGGTGCGCGTGCCCGAACCGGGTTCACGCATCAGCATGTAGTACTGCGCGAGGTCTTCCAGGGTGATGCCCTTGACCTCCAGCAGCGGATGACCGGGCCAGACGACGGGGATCAGCTCGTTGTCGAGAATCGGCATGAAGGCCAGATTGGCGTCATCCGGCACCATGCCCATGATCACGAGATCATCGCGCCGCTCGGCGAGGCGCTCGAGCGCTTGACCGCGATTGCAGACGCGCAGGCGCACCGACACTTCCGGATACCGCGCCCGAAAGCGCGCCAGAATATGCGGCACCACGTACTGTGCGGTGGACACGGCCGCCAGGTTGAGCTCGCCGCGGATGGTGCCGGCGATCTCCGACAGCTCCATCTGCAGGCTCGAGACCTCGCCGAAGATCGACTGCACCGAGTTTGCCAGGGCGTCAGCCGCCGGCAGGATATGCAGCGTCTTGCCGGCATATTTGAACAGCGATTGCTCGAGTGCCTGCTCCAATTGACGAATCTGGGCACTGACGGCGGGTTGCGTCAGGCCAAGTTGCTCGGCCGCACGGGAGTAGGACTGCTGGCGATGAACCGCTTGGAACACCTGTAACTGTCTGAAAGTTAAGCGATTCAACAAGTTTGGACGCGACATGACACACCCAGTCATAAGGTTTTACTTATAGATTGGCAAAAAAATATCAACTTTTCTATTGGTCTCTCGCTGGGTAGCGTGGAACGCATGCTACCTCGTGTCTGTCAGCGCCGTTGTCGCGTCTGGCGGTCAATGACAAGCGCACGACCAGAGCACCACAACAAGATCACGCGTCACGTCCGGGAGAGTCACCATGTTTCGCAAGTTGCTGATTGCCAACCGAGGGGAAATCGCAGTGCGCATTGTACGCGCCTGTGCCGAGATGGACATCCGCTCAGTCGCTGTCTACACCGAACCTGACCGTTTCTCCTTGCACGTCAAACGCGCCGATGAAGCGCATTTCATCGGCGAAGACCCGCTGGCCGGCTATCTGGATGCCCGCCGCCTGGTCGATCTCGCGCGCGAGACCGGCTGTGACGCCATCCATCCGGGCTATGGATTCCTGTCGGAGAACGCCGAATTCGCGGCCATCTGTGAAGCGGCGGGAATCGCCTTCGTAGGGCCGGCCAGCAGTGTCATCGCCCGCATGGGCGACAAGACACAGGCCCGCGATGCCATGAAGGCGGCCGGCGTGCCGGTGACACCGGGCTCGGCCGGCAATCTGGCCGATGTCGAGGAGGCGCTGAGTGTCGCCGAGCAGGTCGGCTACCCCGTCATGCTCAAGGCTACCTCAGGCGGTGGGGGGCGCGGTATCCGGCGTTGTGATGATGCTCATCAGCTCGAGCAGGCCTGGGGGCGCGTGATCTCGGAAGCCACCAAGGCCTTCGGCAGTGCCGATGTGTTCCTCGAGCGCTGCGTGGTCGACCCGCTGCATATCGAGGTGCAGATCCTCGCTGACAATCACGACAACGTGATTCATCTGTTCGAGCGTGACTGCTCCATCCAGCGTCGCAACCAGAAGCTGATCGAGATCGCCCCCAGTCCGCAGCTGACACCGGAGCAGCGCTCCTACGTCGGCGAGATGGCAGTACGTGCCGCCCGCGCCGTCGGCTATCGCAACGCCGGTACCGTGGAGTTTCTGGTCAAGGGCAACGAGATCTACTTCATGGAGATGAACACTCGCGTGCAGGTGGAGCACACCATCAGCGAGGCCATCACCGGCGTGGACATCGTGCGCGAGCAGATCCGCATCGCCTGGGGCCACAAGCTGGCCTTCCGTCAGGAAGACATTCGCCATCACGGCTATGCGATCCAGTTCCGCATCAATGCCGAGGACCCCAAGAACGACTTCCTGCCAAGTTTCGGGCGCATCACTCGCTACTACGCGCCGGGCGGGCCTGGCGTGCGTACCGATACCGCGATCTATACCGGCTACACCATCCCGCCGTATTTCGATTCCATGTGTCTGAAGCTCATCGTGTGGGGGCTGACCTGGGAAGAGGTCATCAATCGTGGCTCACGTGCCCTCAATGACATGCGTCTGCAGGGCGTCAAGACCACGGCGCCTTACTATCAGGAAATCCTCAAGCACCCTGATTTCCGCAACGCACACTTCGATACCGGCTTCGTGGCCGCCCACCCGGAATTGACCCAGTACTCGGTCAAGCGCCTGCCGGAACAGACGGCGCTGGCGATCGCGGCGGCCATCGCGGCCCACGCCGGACTCTGATGCACACCTGATGCTCCTGATGCCGTGAATCTTCCCTGATCTTCACCCGGTTCACGTAGCCAACAATTAGAAGGACCCCAGACATGACAGCTGCAACTCCCAACACCAGCGCCATCGATCACTTTGATCGCGTCAAGGTCACCGAAGTCGTGCTGCGCGACGGCCACCAGTCGTTGATCGCGACCCGCATGCGCACCGAGGACATGCTGCCGATCGCCGCGCGTCTCGATCAGGCCGGCTTCTACAGTCTCGAAGTGTGGGGCGGTGCGACCTTCGATGCCTGTGTGCGTTTTTTGAAGGAAGACCCCTGGGCGCGTCTGAAGGCGCTCAAGGAAGCCATGCCCAATACCCCGCTGCAGATGCTGCTTCGCGGCCAGAACCTGCTCGGCTATCGTCACTACGCCGATGATGTGGTGGAGGCCTTCGTCGAGCGCGCCGCGGCAGGTGGCATCGATATCTTCCGAGTCTTCGATGCCTTGAATGACCTGCGCAACATGGAAACCGCCATGCGCGCGGTCAAGAAAGCCGGCAAGCACGCCCAGGGCACCATCTGCTACACCGTGAGCCCGGTGCATACGCTGGAAATGTACGTCGAGCAGGCGCGCAAGCTGGTCGCGATGGGGGCCGACTCCATCGCCATCAAGGACATGGCCGGCCTGCTGACGCCGTACGCCACCTATGATCTGGTCAGCGCGCTGGTCGAGGCGGTCGAGGTGCCGATCCACCTGCACAGTCACGCCACGGCGGGCCTGGCGCCGCAGTGCCAGATCAAGGCTGTCGAGGCGGGCTGTCGTCACATCGACACCTGCATCTCGGCCTTCGCCGGCGGCACCAGCCATCCGGCCACCGAATCCTTCGTGGCCTCGCTGCGCGGCACCCAATGGGATACCGGCCTTGAGCTGGAGTCGCTGCGTGAGATCGGTGATTACTTCCACGAGGTGCGCAGCAAGTACTCAGCCTTCGAGAGCGAATTCACCCGCGAGGATGTCTCGGTCCAGATCAGTCAGATCCCCGGCGGCATGATGTCCAACCTGGCCAGCCAGCTGAAGGAGCAGAACGCCCTGGAGCGCATCCGCGAGGTCTTCGATGAGATCCCGCGTGTGCGTGCCGATCTCGGCTATCCGCCGCTGGTTACCCCGACCTCGCAGATCGTCGGCACCCAGGCGGTACTCAACGTGCTGACCGGCGAGCGCTACAAGAGCATCACCAACGAGGTGAAGCGTTATCTGCAGGGCGGCTATGGTCAGGCGCCGGCACCGGTCAACGAAGAGGTCCGCTCGCGTGCCATCGGTAATGCGCCGGTGGAAGTCGGGCGCCCGGCCGACCTGCTCTCCCCGGAGATGACGCGTCTCACCGAGGAGCTGGGCGAGCTGGCCGTGTCCCCCGAGGACGTGCTGACCTTCGCCATGTTCCCGGAGCTGGGACGTGACTTCCTCAACGAGCGCCGCGCCGGCACGCTCACACCGGAAATCATCCCCCAGGGCGAGGCGGAGCGCCCGGTGACCTCTGGCGTGCCGACCGAATTCGTCATCGACGTGCACGGCGAGTCCTACGCGGTGCAGATCACCGGCGTCGGCGGCGCCAAAGGCAGCAAGCGTCACGTCTATCTGACCCTGGACGGCATGCCGGAAGAGGTGGTGTTCGAGGCCAAGGACGATTACGTGGCGGGCGGCCAGAGCGGCGGACGTGCCAGCGCCTCGGCGCCGGGCCATGTCACCACCGCGATGCCGGGCAACATCGTCGAGGTGCTGGTCGCGGTCGGTGACAGCGTCACCGCGGGCCAGTCGGTGCTGATCAGTGAGGCGATGAAGATGGAGACCGAGATCGCCGCGCGTGTCGACGGTACCGTCAAGGCCATTCATGTCGCGCGTGGCGATCGTGTCACGCCGGGGGAAGTGCTGATCGAGATCGCGTGATGCCAGCGGCGGCGAGGTTGCAATATCTGGCCGCCGTCACCATCTGACAGCTATACGATCACCAAGGGCGGCCGGGCACCTTCGAGGCTCTGCCGTCCTTTCCTTTGCAAGGACCAACATGACAACACATTTCGAGCAGGTCCCCGGCCTGAGTGAGCAGATCGACCCGGCCACCCGTGGCTACGTCTTCAACCAGACCATGTTGCGCATCAAGGACCCCGAGCGCAGCCTGGATTTCTACACCCGCGTGCTGGGCATGCGTCTGGTGCGCAAGCTCGACTTCCCGGAAATGCAGTTCAGCCTCTATTTTCTCGCCTATCTGGATGACGACCAGGCCAGTGAAGTGCCCAGTGATGATCTGAAGCGCACCACCTACACCTTCGGGCGTGAGGCGATGCTGGAGCTGACCCATAACTGGGGCACCGAGAATGACCCGGACTTTGCCTACCATGACGGCAACGCCCAGCCGCAGGGCTTCGGCCATATCGGGGTCAGCGTGCCGGATGTCTACGCGGCTGCCGAGCGTTTCGAGTCGCTGGGCGTCGAGTTCGTCAAGCGTCCCGACGATGGCAAGATGAAGGGGCTGGCCTTCGTGAAGGACCCTGATGGCTACTGGATCGAGATCCTGCGCGCCGATACCTTCGAGCGTCAGGCCAACGGCGAAGCCTGAGACAGGCGGCCGCTGTAAACAACCGCCACCACCGGCATGCCCGGGGTGGCGGTTTTTCGTTCATCCGACACCCCGCGTTGCAGGGGTATCGGCGGCACTCGCTTGCTGCAATGATAGTGTCTGACTGACACTCGCAAGGCGCTCATTATTGATGGCCCTTGAGGTCGATTGCCCATGATGAAAGAGGAGATAGCCATGTCGGAGAATGCACAGCGGTTGAGCGGCAAGGTGGCGGTAGTCAGTGGGGCTTCACGCGGGATCGGCGCCGGGATCGCGCAGCGCCTGGCGGCGGACGGCGCTCACGTCATCGTCAACTATCGCAGCGACAGTGATGGTGCCTTGCAGGTCGTGACGGATATCGAGTCGCGGGGCGGCAAGGCGGTCGCCGTTCAGGCCGATGTCGGTGTCAGCAACGACGCGGCACAATTGTTCACCGAAGCCCAGCGCGTGTACGGCGGGGTGGACATCCTGGTCAACAATGCCGGCATGAGCATCTACAAGCCCATCGCCGATTTCACGGATGACGACTTCGCCAACCTGATGCAGGCCAATCTGACCGGTTCCTTCAATCTGATGCGTGAGGCGGCGCGGCATCTGCGTGATGGCGGGCGCGTGATCAACATGTCCACCTCGGTGACGCGGCAGATGTTCGCGACCTATGGCCCCTATGCGGCTTCCAAGGCCGCAGTGGACCAGCTGACGCGGGTGCTGGCGAAGGAAGTCGGCGAGCGAGGCATCACGGTCAATGCCGTGGCGCCGGGCCCGACGGACACCGGCCTGTTTCGTCATGGCAAGAGTGAAGAGACCATCGAGCGCCTCAAGGGCATGGCGGCGCTGGGGCGCATTGCGGATCCGCAGGATGTCGCAGCCGTGGTGGCCTGGCTTGCCAGTGAAGATGCCGGCTGGGTGAGTGGCCAAGTCATCGGTGCCAATGGCGGCTTTGCCTGAGGTCGCTGAGGTGGGTTTTGCCTAACACCGCCCATGTTTGCGGCTATGCTGTTGTCAGGATGAGGTTTGTTCAGACATTGGCATGAGGGGCTGGTATGAAGGTGACAGCTAGCGAAGTCCACGGCGATATCTCGCCGCAGGGCGTGATCCCGGCTCCCGATGGTTTGCGCGTGGGCTATCCCGGGCACCTTGGGGGGTACTCGCGCGAGTGCGCGCTCAAGCTCTATGCCAACGACGCCCAGCTCAAGGCTTACGCAGGCATCGACGAAGTCATCAGGGCGCTGGCGGAAGGCGAGATCGATACCGCCGTGGTGCCCTGGTCGCGTGGGCATCAGCGTCCGGTGCGCACCACGCATCAGGCGCTGGCATTCTGGACGGGCATCTGCGTCGAGCGGCGCGTCTTCCGTGCCATCAGTCTCAGTCTGCTGGGGCCGCCCGGGGCTTCACCGTCAGCAGTGAGGCGTATCGTGGCGCGTGAGGCCCTGTTTGAAGAGTGCGATGCCTGGCTGCAGCAGAACCTGCCGGAGGTCGAGCGGGTGGAGTGTCTGCACATGGCGGATGCACTGGACATGGCAGAAGGTCGCAGCGATACGCTGGCCATCGCGCCGCCATCACTGGCGCGCCGCCCGGGGCTTGTGTGCCTCGCGCAGCGCATCGAGGATGATCCCGGGCGAGTCGCGCAATTCGCGGTACTGAGGCGTGATCACGCACGGGTGCGCGGCCAGTGCTTTTCCTGTGAGACCACGGTGGATGAAGGGCAGGGCAACGCCATGCTGTCCGGGGCCAGCGAGCCTACCGGGTGAGGGTCGCCGCTCGGTCCTGAGTTCCGTTATGCTGAAGGCCATTCGTCATCAGAGGCCTTTGCATGGTGTCTTCCGACCAGCGCTCATCCGCTCCCTCCGTATCCTCAGCATCCTCTATATCAGAGACGCAGGGCGCCGTGGCTTCATCCGATGTCGCGGCGTCCTGCGTGGTGCAACGCATTCCTGCCACTCCCGCCGAGTGGATCACCCCCGGTGAACTTGATGCCCGCCTGCCGGTGCGGCCGGCCGTGGTGCCGGTCTCGCTGTCGACGGCCGGGCTGATCATCGTCGATGAGATCAATGGCTTCTGTCAGGTCGCAGGAGGCGCTCTGGCGCCTCAGGCGACCAATGCTCAGGTCAGCAGGATGATCGCACTCAGTGATACGCTGGCGCGGACCTTCAGTGAGCGCAGACGCCCCATGCTGGCCTTCATCGATTCCCACGCGCCGGGCAAGCCGGAGCCGCCTTATCCCGCCCATTGTGAGCAGGGCAGCGGCGAGGGTGAGCTGGTGGCGGAACTTGCCTGGCTGGAGGAGGAGCCGCAGGCCACGCTGGTGCGCAAGGACTGCATCAATGGCTATGTCGGCGCGATTGATCCCCATACCCAGGTCAATGCGCTGCAGGATTGGGTGAGCGACGAAGGGCTGGAAACCCTGGTCGTGGTAGGCATCTGCACCGATATCTGCGTGATGGACCTGGTATTGACGTTGCTGTCGGCGCGCAATCACGGCCTGCTGGGCAAGGTGCGTGACATCATGGTGCTGGAGCCCGGCTGTGCCACCTACGACCTACCGGCCCAAGTGGTTGAACAGCTGGGGCTTCCCGATACGGCGACGCATCCCCAGGCAGACAGTCATCACATCGGGCTTTACTGCATGGCGTCGCGCGGTGCGGTCATCGCCAGTCAGCTTGAGCTGACCTCTTGAGCAGATGTCGTGGGCTGCTGTCATGGGTTGAGCCGCATCTCTCGAAAAGTGTCGCCGCACAGAGGAATAGACGAATAGAAGGGTAGGCGAATAGAGAGATATTGAAGAGAGAGGAGGGCGACGCCAGGAAGGCGAAATTTCGCCACATGTCGCGCAGGCAATACCGCCCGTCTGCGCAAAAGGTAGTTTGATTACAACATCTGGCCATGAAAACGCCGCCTCTCTTGCGAGCAGGCGGCGTTTTCATGGGGCGACAGCCAGCGTCATTCAGGCGCGGGTGCTGACCCAGTCATTAGCGTCCGGCACGGCCACTTCGACTTCCTCGGAGATCAACTTCGAGTGGAAGAGGAAGTCCGCGCTGGCCGCATTGCTGGCGACCGGCACGTTCCACAATGCCGCCAGGCGCAGCAGCGCCTTGACGTCAGGATCGTGCGGCATCGGCGCGAAGGGGTCCCACAGGAAGACCAGCAGGTCCAGATTGCCTTCGGCGATACGCGCGCCGATCTGCTGATCACCGCCCAGCGGGCCGCTCAGCAGGCCCTCGACCTCGAGGCCCAGCTCCTTGCTGATGCGGCGGGCAGTCGTGCCCGTGCCCAGCAGCTGGTGACGGGACAGCTCATCGCGCCAGCGATTGGCCCACGCCAGTATTTCATCCTTCTTGCCATCGTGCGCCACCAGCGCAATGCGCTTGCGTGCTGGCAGGGTGCGCCGTGCCTGGCGCTTGGGTCGTTGTTCGCTCATTCCCTGGCCTCCTGAGGATGGGGCAATGTCGCTGTCCTCCCGCCCCGAAAGGCCTGGGGCGGGAGGCCAGCGAGGCCGATCAGTCGATGGTGCTGCCGACAGTGACGATCTTCATGGTGTTGGTGCCGCCATGTGCGTTCATCTGGTCGCCACGGGTCAGGATCACCAGGTCACCGCGAGTCGCGATGCCGCGAGCTTCCAGTTCCGCGATGGCGCGGCGGTTGATTTCCGCCGCCGGCAATTCGCTGGAATCGAAGGGCAGTGACACCACGCCACGGTAGAGCGCCATGCGACGCTGGGTCTTCTGATCCTGTGCCAGGCCGACGATTGGCAGGCCGGAGCGGATGCGCGAGGCGATCAGCGGGGTATAGCCGGATTCCGTCATGCACACGATGGCCACGACACCGGTCAGGTGGTTGGCGGCATACATCGCGGACAGCGCGATGGTCTCGTCGGTCTTGCTGAAGCCTTCGTGGATGCGGTGCTGGGATTCCTGCGCGGCACGCTCACGTTCGGCACCCAGGCAGACGCGATCCATGGTCTCGATGGTCTCGACCGGGAAGTCGCCAGCGGCGGTCTCGGCCGACAGCATCACGGCGTCGGTGCCGTCGAGCACGGCATTGGCGACGTCGAAGACTTCTGCGCGGGTCGGCAGCGGCGCGCTGATCATGGATTCCATCATCTGGGTGGCCGTGATGACCACGCGGTTGAGGCTGCGCGCGCGGCGGATCATGCGCTTCTGCACACCGATCAGCTGAGCATCGCCAATCTCGACGCCCAGATCGCCACGCGCCACCATCACGCCTTCACTGGCGAGGATGATGCCATCCAGCACGGCGTCGTCGGCGACGGCTTCGGCGCGCTCGACCTTGGCGATCAGGCCGATGTCACGGCCTTCCTCGCCCAGCAGTTCACGTGCCAGCTGCATGTCGGCGCCGCTGCGCGGGAAGGACACGGCCAGATAGTCGACACCGATATCGATGGCGGTCTTCAGATCAGCCTTGTCCTTGTCGGTCAGGGCTTCGGCAGACAGGCCACCGCCTTGCTTGTTGATGCCCTTGTTGTTGGACAGCTTGCCGCCGACCTTGACGGTGGTGTGGATCTCGTTGCCCTTGAGCTCATTGACCTCGAGCACCACACGGCCATCGTCGAGCAGTAGCACGTCGCCCGTGGCAACGTCATCGGCCAGTTCCTGGTAGTCACAGCCGACGCGCTCGGCGGTGCCTTCATCTCGGCCCAGGCCGATATCGAGGATGAACGACTGGCCTTCGCTCAGCTTGACGGCGGTATCCTTGAAGCGCGCGATGCGGATTTTCGGACCCTGCAGGTCGCCCAGCACGGCGACGCTGCGGCCCTGGGCGGCGGCGGCCTGGCGTACGGCCTCGGCGCGCATGCGGTGATCTTCGGGGCTACCGTGGGAGAAGTTGAGGCGTACCACATCGACTCCGGCACGAATCATCGCGTCGAGCACACCCGGCTTGTCACTGGCAGGGCCGAGAGTGGCGACAATCTTGGTGCGGCGGATCGGGCCGTTGAACGCGTGCGGCATGAAAGCATACTCCTTGAACACTGGCGTGATGGACTGGCTGAAAACGCAAACCAGGTTGTTGTCATTTTACTACATTGAAGGCTGAAAGGGAGCCTGTCGAGTATCGTCGGCTGTCGTTGTCCATTCTCGTGATCACGATCGGGACTGCAAGGGGGGCGTGAAGTCTGCCGAGAGATTGTTGCGAATACGTTGCCGTGGGTACGCGGACACGGGCTGGGGCCTGAGGGTCTGTCGCGCTACGTCATGCGGGGCGGCCCGCCATTTCGACGCCTGACAGCCAGGCGTCGCAGGCTCTGCGGCAGCGTCGTGGTGACCGCCCCGTCACGCCAATGTCCGCTGGCTGGCTTTCACTGACAGCCATTCCAGTGCTACCTATATAGTGGCAATACCCTGCTGAGCGAAATTTCCGCTCATCGGCCCAGCGCAGGCCCCTGTACCGGACCCGTTGACCGCGGTCATGTGCTGGTGACCTATGCTCAAACCCGGCTCGGAGGCCGGATTGCCCGCGACCACATGCCTGACGGCTGTCGATGTCATTCGGCGCAAGCCGCATGCTGACGTGGCGGGTGGCAGGGCATGTCTCGAGGCTGTCGCAGAGGCACCCTGTCGAGCCGTCCCGTCGAGGCGTCAGTCTCAACATTGCTGGTCAGCGCTGAAATGCTGGGGTAGGGTAGGCGCATTTTTCGGCTGGGACAAAACCCAGCGCGACGAGTCATTCGCCGGCGCAATCAGCGCCGGCCAGGAGATGCGAGCAACCATGGGCAAGTCACTGGTGATCGTCGAGTCGCCTGCCAAGGCCAAGACCATCAACAAGTATCTCGGCAACGACTTCGTGGTGAAGTCGAGTGTCGGGCACATCCGCGACCTGCCGACCAGCGGTAGCGGCAAGCAGGCCACCGACCCCAAGGAACGTGCCCGTCAGGCGGCGGAGACTCGCAAGATGTCGCCCGAGGCCAAGGCGGCTCACAAGGCACAGAAGGCCAAGACCCAGTTGATCCGCCGCATGGGGGTCGACCCGGAGAATGGCTGGGAGGCGCATTATGAGATCCTGCCCGGCAAGGAGAAGGTCGTTTCCGAGCTGACGCGTCTGGCCGAGAAGGCCGACACCATCTATCTCGCGACGGATCTTGACCGCGAAGGTGAGGCGATTGCCTGGCACCTGCGCGAGACCATCGGTGGCGACGATTCGCGTTACAAGCGCGTGGTGTTCAACGAGATCACCAAGAAGGCGATCACGGCAGCCTTCGATGAGCCGGGTGAGCTGAAGATGGACCGCGTGCATGCCCAGCAGGCGCGCCGCTATCTGGATCGCGTCGTGGGCTTCATGGTCTCGCCGCTGCTGTGGGCCAAGGTCGCCCGTGGTCTGTCCGCCGGTCGTGTGCAGTCGGTCGCCGTGCGTCTGATCGTCGAGCGCGAGCGCGAGATCCGCGCCTTCATCCCCGAAGAGTTCTGGGATGTCCACGCTGAGCTGGCCGCCGCCAGTGGTGAGGCGATCCGTTTCGAGCTGGCACGTCAGGATGGCAAGGCCTTCCGTCCGACCAGCGAGAAGGAGACGATGGATCGCATCGCGGCGCTGCGCACCGCCAGACTCGCGATCACCAATCGTGAAGACAAGCCGACGCGCTCCAAGCCGAACGCGCCATTCATCACCTCCACCCTGCAGCAGGCGGCCAGTGGTCGTCTCGGCTTCTCGGTCAAGAAGACCATGATGATGGCCCAGCGTCTCTACGAGGCGGGTTACATCACCTACATGCGTACTGACTCGACCAATCTGTCGGCGGACGCGGTGGCCACGGCGCGCGACTTCATCAGCGAAGAATACGGCAGCAACTACCTTCCTGAAGCGGCCAACGTCTACTCCAGCAAGGAAGGCGCCCAGGAAGCGCACGAAGCGATTCGTCCTTCCGAAGTGTCGCGCCGTGCGACGGATCTCGTCGGCATGGAGCGTGACGCCGAGCGTCTGTATGAGCTGATCTGGCGCCAGTTCGTGGCCTGTCAGATGCTGCCGGCCGAATACCTGTCGTCCACGCTGACCATCGAAGTGGATGGCTATGAGCTGCGCGCCAAGGGCCGTGTGCTCAAGTTCGACGGCTACACGCGTGTCATGAAGCCGATGGGCAAGAAGGAAGAGGACCAGTCGCTGCCGGATCTTGCCATCGGCGAGAAGCTGGACCTGGTCGAGCTGCAGCCGCTGCAACACTTCACCAAGCCCACGGCGCGTTACACCGAGGCCAGCCTGGTCAAGGAGCTGGAAAAGCGTGGTATCGGTCGTCCGTCCACCTATGCCGCCATCATCTCCACCATCCAGGACCGTGGCTACGTGGCGCTGGAAAACCGCCGCTTCTATGCCGAGAAACTGGGCGACATCGTCACCGATCGCCTCAGCGAGTCCTTCAAGGATTTGATGGACTTCGGCTTCACGGCGCGCATGGAAGACTACCTCGATGAGGTGGCCAACGGCGGGCGCAACTGGCGCGAGCTGCTGGACACCTTCTACGCCGAGTTCAAGGCCGAGCTGGACCACGCCCAGTCCGAAGAGGGCATGCGTCCGAACCAGCCGGTGCCGACGGACATCGCCTGCCCGACCTGCGGGCGTGAGATGCAGATCCGTACCGCCTCGACCGGGGTGTTCCTGGGCTGTTCCGGCTACAACCTGCCGCCCAAGGAGCGCTGCAAGACCACCATCGATCTGCTGCCGGGCGATGAGGCCGTGGCGGCCGATGCCGGTGAAGATGCCGAGACGGATGCGCTGCGCGCCAAGCGTCGCTGCCCGATCTGTGCCACCGCGATGGACAGCTACCTGATCGATGAGCAGCGCAAGCTGCACGTCTGCGGCAATAGCCCGGACTGTGTCGGTCACGAGGTCGAGGAAGGTCAGTTCCGCATCAAGGGCTACGATGGCCCGGTGATCGAGTGCGACAAGTGCGGTTCCGACATGCAGCTCAAGACCGGGCGTTTCGGCAAGTACTTCGGCTGCACCAACGAGAATTGCAAGAATACCCGCAAGCTGCTCAAGTCCGGTGAAGTGGCGCCGCCGAAGATGGACCCGATTCCGATGCCGGAACTTGCCTGCGTCAAGGTCGAGGACCACTACGTGCTGCGCGACGGCGCCAGTGGCCTGTTCCTGGCGGCCAGCCAGTTCCCCAAGAATCGCGAGACGCGCCCGCCGCTGGTCAAGGAGCTCAAGGCGCACGCCGACGAGTTGCCGGAGAAGTATCACTTCATTCTCGAGGCCCCGGATCAGGACCCGGATGGACGTCCTGCACAGATTCGCTTCTCGCGCAAGGTCAAGGCTCAGTACGTCATGACCGATGAAGATGGCAAGGCGACCGGCTGGAAGGCGACCTACGACAACGGCCGCTGGGTCGTCGAGGACAAGCGCAAGGGAGCCAAGAGCTGATGAGCCAGCGTGCCCGTACCAATCAGCTGCTGTATCAGGCCGAGTTGCTGCTGGCCCAGTCAGCGGTCTCTGGCGACGATGAGCATGCCGTGGCGCGTCGCATGGCCGGTGAAGAGGGCGCGCTCGCCCTGCTGGAGCTGGCGCTGGCCTCATTGCTGGAAGAGTGTGCCGTGACGGCGCGCTGGCCGCAGGGGAGCTGGCGCGAGCGCCTGGCCACACCACCGACGCCCATTGCCGAGGTCGAGCAGCTGCGCAGCCTGCTGGAACGTCCTGACAGCTGGTTGTCTGAGCTGATCGCGGATGTGACCCGTCTGCATGAAGAGGGTGGCGTCGCTCGCCGCGAGGAATCGCGTTCGCGGGGTGATGGTCTGATCATCGCGGCAGCCTCGAGCGACTCGCTGGCCGAGCGTCTCAGCGCCGCCATCACGGCATTCAAGGCGCTGCTGCCGCAGCTGCGCGAGTCGAGCGTCGAGTGGTAGGTCAAGGCGCTGATATGGCGCTGCACGTTGGTGATGACTGGCGCATGGCGATCGGGTGACGTTTCGCCTTCACGGGTGCTAGACTGATCGCATTGTGGCAAGCCCTGCACTCTCCGGTACGACCATGGCTCTGGCTGTGGTCGTACTTTTTTCTGCGTCGCTGATGGCAACGCGGTGCCGGGCTTGCCAGCCGTCGCGCTGACGATTACAACGACGCCGGTATCTCACGAGGTGCCGTGCAGGAGGAATGACGTGTCCGATCCCGCCGTACTTGAAATTGTGCAAATGGAAGATGGTGAAGTGATTCTGCGCGCCGCGGAAAGCGAAGGTGAGCCGCTGCTCAGCATTCGCATTTCAGACGAGGCCGCTGATCTGCTGCGTGACAATCGTTTCGAGGTCGCGCGTGAGATGATCGACCACGCCATCACCCGGACTCGCCTCTGGGATGGCGAAGAAGACGAGGATGAGCAGTCAGAAGGCATCGTGCACTGATGCATCGCTCGCGCTTCGCGCACAAAAAACCCGCCTCGAGGCGGGTTTTTTTGTGCAATGCGTGCGGCTTTTCTGTTGCTTAAAGCGCAGCTGGTCAAGACCTCAGTGCAGGCCACCATCGCGGATGACACCTACCCCGAGGCCCTCGATCTCCAGGCTGTCCGTGCGCAGGTCGACCTTGATCGGTGAGAAGTCCTCGTTTTCGGCTTCCAGCCACACATAGTGCCCGTCACGGCGGAAGCGCTTGACGGTGACTTCATCTCCCAGGCGTGCCACCACGATCTGCCCGTCACGCACGCTGGTGGTGCGATGCACGGCCAGCAGGTCGCCTTCCAGAATTCCCACATCCTTCATCGACACGCCGCGCACACGCAGCAGGTAGTCGGCAGCCGGCGAGAAGTAGTCGCTCGGCAGCGGGCAGTGACGGTCGATATGCTCGCTGGCAAGAATCGGGCTGCCGGCGGCCACTTCCCCGATCACCGGCAGACCATCGTTGGCGCTCTCGTCGACGTCAGCCAGCGACGGCACGCGAATGCCGCGTGAGGTGCCCGGCACCATCTCGATGGCGCCCTTGCGCTTGAGGGCACGCAGATGCTCCTCGGCGGCATTCGGCGAGCGGAAGCCCAGCGCCTGGGCGATTTCGGCCCGCGTCGGCGGGTAGCCAGAGGACTTGATGGTCTTGATGATGAAGTCGAAGACATCCTGCTGGCGCGGAGTAAGCGGCTGGGTCATGGCATTGCCTTTGGCCTGGGCGGCATCTTGAGCTGACGGCACGGGGTGTGCATCCATACAACTGTCATTGTATCCAGTCATGGCAGTCATGCAAGGCATCGTGGCTTGTGTGGAGGCCTCAAAGGGCAGGTAGTCGTCGAGATATCGCTGTCTGCCGACTTGGCTTGTCGATATCCAAGGCAAGCTGTCGAGAGGGCAATCCGGTGTGGCCCTGCGGGGTGGTCTGTCACCGAGCACGACGAGTCCTTGAATCGGAACGGTCTGCATTGAAGGAATATCAGGCTCGACTAAACCTTTGGCGTTTGAAACGCGAGAGAATTGTCAGTCGTGACATGGCGCGCTAGAATCAAAGTGTTTCAAACGAATGTTCGCCGATGGCAGTGTTCGGATGTGTCGTGCTCACGTGTGCCGTGGTCAAACGAGCCGATATCGTACGTGGCTTTCCGGTGAACCTGCACCACCTCATGAGAGAGTCGCCGCGCGGCGCTTGCGTCGTGACCTACGACTCCAGTCCTCTTCTACCTGACAAGGGTTCCGCCCATGGCCCAGACCGATACCGTTACCCGCATCCTCGATACTGCCGAGGTGCTGTTCGCCGAGCGTGGTTTCGCCGAGACCTCATTGCGCAACATCACCAGCAAGGCCAAGGTCAATCTGGCGGCGGTGAACTACCACTTCGGGTCCAAGAAATCGCTGATCCAGGCGGTCTTCGCGCGCTATCTCGATCCATTCAGCGAGCGTTTCCACGCGGCGCTCGACAGTGTCGAGCAGCAATACGCCGGGCGTCAGGTGCCGCTTGAGGTCCTGCTGGAGGTGATGGCGCGTACCGTGCTGGAGGTGCCGGCCGAGCGCAACAGCCTGCGCACCTTCATGCGCCTGCTCGGGCTTGCCTACACTCAGGGTCAGGGCCATATGCGGCGCTATATCCGCGAGCATTACGGCACGGTCTTCAGCCGCTTCGCCGAGCTTCTGAAGCTTGCGACCCCTGATCTGCCGGACAACGAGCGCTTCTGGCGCCTGCACTTCATGCTCGGTAGCGTGATCTTCACCTTCTCGGGCCTGGATGCACTGCGGGATATCGAGGAGGCCGAGTATGGCCATCACACCACGGTGCGTGAGCTGATCCAGCACATGCGTCCGGTGGTGGTCGCGGCGATGGCAGCGCCGTTGCCGGCCTCGCTCGGGGATGGTGAGGCGGTCACCCAGGCGGCCAGCTGATGGCCTGCTGGGTAGCGGTGGATCTCTCGCGCCAGAGCCTTGAGATACGCAATGACGCGCCGAGTGGCAGTCGTGATGCGCCGCCCTGCGCGGCTGCCCCTGACGCGCTGGTGCACGCCTGCGCGATCTCCAGCGGCCTCAACGGTATCGGCGAGCTCGATGGCAGCGGTTGCACGCCAACCGGCTGGCATGTGATTTGTGCCGCCATCGGGGCGGGCAATCCGCGTGGCGCCGTCTATCGCGGACGGCGCTTCACGGGCGAGGTATTCACCCCCGAGCTTGCCGAGGAGCATCCAGAGCGTGACTGGATCCTGACGCGCATTCTATGGCTCAGTGGCCGCGAGCCGGGCATCAATCGCGGTCGCAATGCCCGCGGTGAGCGGGTCGATAGCCTGCGCCGCTACATCTATTTTCATGGCACGCCCAGCACGGAGCCCATGGGGATAGCGGCGTCCCACGGCTGCATTCGCTTGCGCGATGATGACCTGCTGCGACTCTTTGCCGAGGCTGTGCCAGGCACTCCGGTGCTGCTGCATCCCTGAAGGCGTTGGTGTACGAGTCTGATACCCTCCATGAGCTGCCGCCGGAACCTGGGTGACAGCCCCTTGCCGGGGCGCAGCTGGCCGCGACTGTTCGATAGGGGTTCAGTCGGCTAGAATTGCGCCTTTCCTCGCGCTGGCAGCCTGATTCATCGTGTTTCTTCCAGGCTGCCGAGCCCCGTAAAAGACATGAAGTCCCGGCGGTCGTGAATCCTCTCTTCACGGGATATCACTGCCGCAGGCCATGGACAGGAAGGATGACATGACACAGCCACTGGGCTCCGTAATGGTCGATGTTGCGGGGCTGACCCTCGCCCGCGACGAACGTGAACTGCTGGCACGCCCTGCCGTCGGGGGCGTCATCCTGTTTGCGCGCAACTGTGCCTCTCCCGAGCAGGTACTGGAGCTGAGCCGCGAGATTCGCAGCGTCAATCCCCACCTGCTGATCGCCATCGATCAGGAAGGCGGGCGCGTCCAGCGCCTGCGCGAGGGCGTGACACGCCTGCCGTCGATGCGCAGCCTGGCGCAATGCTGTCTCGGGCGTGACTGTGATGGCTGCGGCGAAGACGCCCAGGCCGCAGGCCTGGGTCTGGCACGCGATGCCGGCTGGCTGCTGGGCATGGAAATGGCAGCCATCGGCTGTGATATCACCTTTGCGCCGGTACTGGATATCGATGTGGCTGGCTCGACCATCATTGGCGATCGCAGCTTCGGCGCCACGCCGGAAGACGTCATCGCGGTGGGCGGCGCCTTCATCGACGGGCTGCAGGAGGCGGGCATGTCCGCCGTCGGCAAGCACTACCCGGGGCATGGTGGCATCTCGGCAGATACCCACCTGGAACGCGTGGTCGACCCGCGTCCGTTCCGCGAGCTGCGCGAGCATGATCTCAAGCCCTTCGCGGCCCTCGCCGAGCGCCTGGGCGGCGTGATGCCGGCGCATGTGATCTATCCGGATTTCGATGCACGTCCCGCGGGCTTCTCGCCCAGCTGGTTGGGCCTGCTGCGCGAAGAGTTCGGCTTCAAGGGCGCCATCTTCTCCGATGATCTCGGCATGGCGGCGGCCGTCGCGGAAGGCAGCCCGGCAGAGCGTGCGCGCCTGGCGCTGGACGCTGGCTGCGACATGGCGCTGGTCTGCAATGACCCTGCCGCCGCGCGCGAAGTGCTCGACAGTCTCGATGATGATGAGCAGCGCCACCGAGGCAAGCGCCAGGCGCGACTGCGCTATGCACGGGCTCGCCCGACGCTGGATGGTCTGGTGGGGCTGTCACGCTGGCGGCGCACCCACGCGCGGCTCGAATCGATGGCGGCCAGTCAGGCATCACAGCAGGTCGCCATGCCTTCGGGCACGCTAGGCAGCACCGAGGCGTCTGACGCACGGTCGGCCTCTGAGTCCGGTAACGCGCAATAATCAGGCACGCGGTGCCTTTTTCGAGTCGAAGACTGGCAAGGAATTCCCATGGCTGAGCAATCCGCCACCGAGGCTGCTGCCGACAAACTGGCAGCGCCTGCCGAAGAGATGATCAATCAATGGGTCGAGCCGCTGCGGCAATGGGTCGAGCAGACCTTTGGCCTGCCACTGTGGGGCATCAATCTCGCTCTGCTGCTGCTGGCGGTGCTGTTGCTGCACCTCATCGAGCGAGTGGTGCTCACCCGCCTGGCGGCGCATGCCGAGAAGAGCCGCAACCTTTGGGATGACGCCCTGGTGCATGGCCTGCGTCATCCCTTGTCATTCTGGCTCTACAGCATGGGGGGGTTGCTGGCGCTCGGCATCATCGCCGGCCAGTTCAGCCTCGGCGAGGCCGAGAAGTACCTGGGCACGGCGCGCCAGATCGTGACCCTGCTGGCGCTGGCCTGGGCGTTGATCCGCATGGTCAAGCGCTTCGAGGCGCTGCGCACCATGCCGCCGCCCGGCACCAACGTCAACGCGATGGATGCCACCACGGCCTCGGCGATCAGCAAGCTGCTGCGTGCGGTCGTGGTCGTGCTGGTGGGGCTGGCCATCCTGCAGAATCTCGGCGTCTCGCTGTCCGGGGTGCTGGCCTTCGGCGGTGTCGGCGGTATCGCGGTCGGCTTTGCGGCGCGGGATCTGCTGGCCAACTTCTTCGGCGCCCTGATGATCCATCTCGACCGGCCGTTCAAGGTCGGCGACTGGATCCGATCACCGGACCGCGAGATCGAGGGCACCGTCGAGGATATCGGTTGGCGCCTGACGCGCATCCGCACCTTCGACATGCGGCCCCTCTACGTGCCGAACGCCATCTTCACCAGCATCTCGGTGGAGAATCCGTCACGCATGTACAATCGCCGCATCTTCGAGACCGTGGGGCTGCGCTATGAGGATGCCGCCCAGATCGGCCCCATCGTTGCCGCGGTACGCGAGATGCTGGAAGGCCATGACGAGATCGACCAGACGCGCACCCAGATCGTGAACTTTACCACCTACGGTGAGCACTCGCTGAATTTCTTCGTCTATGTCTTCACGCGCACCACCGACTGGGTGAAGTACCACGCGATCAAGCAGGATGTCCTGCTCAAGATGCACGACATCATCCGTGAGCATGATGCCCAGGTGGCGCTGCCTGGCCAGCGTCTGCATTTTGCCGATGTGCTGTCCTTCGAAGGGCACAACCATGAACACGACGCCGAGGCAGAGCATGCCGCGGCGTCATCAGACACGCAGACGCGCGGGTCCCGCCGCCGTTCTGATTCAACCGCCGCTGCTACATCCTCCTCTGCGCCCGTCCGGCGTGGAGATGAGGCCAGTGACACCCAGGAAACTCCCGATGCTGACTCCGACGCCTGAGACCCTCACCGCCCTGCATGACGAAATGCGTGAGGTGATGGACAATGCCGATTGCCTGATCCCGCAAGCTGACCTTGAAGTGGCACTCGACCGCATGGCCGTTGAGCTGACGGAACGCCTCGGCGATCGCATGCCGATCTTCTATTGCGTGATGAACGGCGGGCTGATCACCGCCGGCCAGCTGTTGACCCGCCTCGACTTCCCGCTGGAAGTCGATTATCTGCACGCCACTCGCTACCGTGGCGCGATGCGCGGCGGCGAGCTGTTCTGGCGCGTCAACCCGGAGCTGCCGATGGCCGGTCGCGACGTGGTGATCGTCGATGACATTCTCGATGAAGGCGGCACCCTGGCCGCGATCCTGGAGTATTGCCGTGAAGCCGGTGCGCGCAGCGTGTCCAGCTGTGTGCTGGTCGACAAGAAGCATGACCGCAAGGCCTACCCGGGCTTCAAGGCCGACTTCTGTGGCCTCGACGTCGAAGACCGCTTCCTGTTCGGCTTCGGCATGGACTACAAGGGCTACTGGCGTAACGCACCGGGCATCTATGCGCCCAAGGGGCTGTAACCCAGGGGCTGTAAGCCAAGTGTCTGTGACATGAGTCACCGGGTGGCAGTCGCCATCGCCTGCTGTCATCGCCATCACTTGCACTAGCCATCGCCACCGCTGGCACTCTTCACCACCCGCCCGGGCAACCGCGGCGGGTGGTGTCGTTTCCGGGGCCTTTTCTGTTCTCCTGGTGCAGAGCATGACGATTGTGCTTGTCGTTGTCGGTCGGCTCGGAGTAGCGTTCGCTGAGGATCGGAGTGTCCGGTCCCGGGAGATTCCTGCACATGGGTGGCAAGGAGGCGGGCGATGCTGGCGGTGATCGGTGGCACGGGGTTCGGTAGTTGGTCAGACATGGAAGTGCTAAAGCGCGGCGGGCAGGAAACGCCTCTCGGGGCGGCATCCTGTGGCGTCGTGGAAGGGCGTCTGAATGGGCAATCGCTGCTGTTTCTGGCGCGTCATGGTCAACCACACAAGGTGCCGCCGCACCGCATCAACTATCGCGCCAATCTATGGGCGCTCAAGCAGGCGGGTGCGACCCACGTGGTGGGGGTCAACTGTGTGTCCGGCATCGACCCGACGCTGGCCCCGGGCACGCTGGTGGTGCCGGACCAGTTGATCGATTACACCACCGGCCGTGAGGGGTCGTTCTTCGATGGGCGTTTCAAGCCGTTCCAGCATGTGTCGTTCGCCTGGCCGTACCACCGGGGCTGGCGTGAGGAGCTGCATGCGGCGGCGGCCGATGCGGGCCTGCCTCTCACGGCTGGCGGGGTGCTGGGCGTGGTGCAGGGGCCGCGGCTGGAAACGGCCGCCGAGATCCGCCTGATGGCCCGCGATGGCAATACCCTGGTCGGTATGACGGGCATGCCCGAGGCCGTGCTGGCACGCGAACTCGAGATGGAATACGCCAGCCTGTGTCTGGTGATCAGCCATGCCGCGGGTGTCGGCGAAGAGGAGCCGACCCGTGCGGGCACGGAATCCGTGATCGTGGCCGGCATGCCGAGGGTGCAGTGCTTGCTGGCAGCGCTGTTAGCGCGCCATGCCTGAGCTATTTGACCTCAGGAGGAGCGTGGGGGATGCGGTGGTTCAGGTAGGGGAGTGAAGAGGGTTTAGAGCAGGTAGTGGGTATGCTTGCACGAAATAACGGCCTGCATTCGCGATGCAGGCCGTTTTCATTTTTCGTTCAAGCTCTAGCTCACGCTCACGTGCATGCCCAGGCGCCTGACAGCGCAGGGCGCGTCAGGCCGCCTTGGTCTTGGCATTGAGCAGGTCCAGCAAGGTCTCGCAGAAGCTGAAGCGCTTCTCGGCGTCATCCATGTCGGTGGCGAAGCGCAGCGTGTCGGCGCCTTCCAGCTTGTAGACGTCTGACTGGCGCTGGATCAGGTTGACCAGTGTCAGCGGATCGACCGGCGTCTGGGCGCCGAAGATGATGCGACCACGCCCGGCGCCGGCCTCCAGCTTGATGATGCCCAGCGCCTGGGCGCGCTGGCGCAGCTGGGTCTGGCGGAACAGGGTCTTGACCGGTTCCGGTAGCAGGCCGAAGCGGTCGATCATCTCGACCTGCAGCTCGCGCAGGTCGCTTGCGTTCTCGGCATTGCTGATGCGCTTGTACATCATCAGGCGCTGCTGGACGTCGTGCAGATAATCGGCCGGAATCAGTGCCGGCAGGTTCAGGCTGACCTCGACGCCTTCATCCAGCGGCGACTCGATATTGGGCGTCTTGCCCGCCTTGATGGCCTTCACGGCGCGATCCAGCATCTCCATGTACAGCGAGTAGCCGATGGTTTCCATCTGCCCGGACTGCTCGTCACCCAACAGCTCACCCGCGCCGCGGATCTCCATGTCATGGGAGGCCAGCGTGAAGCCGGCACCGAGGTCCTGGGATTCGCTGATCGCCTCCAGACGCTTGACCGCATCGCGAGTCATCGCCTTGGGATGCGGGGTCAGCAGGTAGGCATAGGCCTGGTGATGCGAGCGTCCGACTCGGCCGCGCAGCTGGTGCAGCTGGGCCAGGCCGAACTTGTCGGCGCGCTCGATGATGATGGTGTTGGCGCTCGGAATGTCGATGCCGGTCTCGATGATGGTCGAGCACACCAGCACGTTGAAGCGTTTGTGATAGAAGTCCGACATGCGCCGCTCCAGGCTGCGCTCCGGCAGCTGGCCGTGGGCGACGCCGACATTGGCCTCAGGCACCAGCTCCGCGATGCGGGCGGCGCTCTCCTCGATGGTCTTGACCTCATTGTGCAGCACGTAGACCTGCCCGCCGCGCAACAGCTCACGCAGGATGGCTTCCTTTACCACACCGTCGTTGCGCTGCTGGACGAAGGTCTTCACCGACAGGCGGCGCGCCGGTGGTGTGGCGATGATGGACAGGTCGCGAATGCCGCTCATCGCCATGTTCAGCGTGCGTGGTATCGGCGTGGCGGTCAGGGTCAGGATGTCGACCTCGGCGCGCAGGCTCTTGAGGCGTTCCTTCTGGGAGACGCCGAAGCGGTGCTCCTCATCGATGATCAGCAGCCCCATGTTGGGCAGTTCCAGCGACTTGGAAAGCAGCTTGTGGGTGCCGATCACGATATCGGTCTGGCCGCTCTTGATGCGCTCGAGAGAGGTTTCCTGGCCCTTGCCGCTGGTGAAGCGCGACAGCAGGGAGATCTCCACCGCGGTGTCGGCGAAGCGATCGCGGAAGTTGTCGTAGTGCTGCTGGGCGAGCAGAGTGGTGGGCACCAGCACCACTACCTGACGGCCGGAGTTGACGGCCAGGAAGGCGGCACGCATCGCGACCTCGGTCTTGCCGAAGCCGACATCGCCACATACCACGCGGTCCATCGGCTGGGGTGCGCACATGTCCTGGATCACCGCGCCGATGGTCTGCGCTTGGTCCGGGGTTTCCTCAAAGGGGAAGCTGGCCGCGAAGCGTGCGTAGTCCTCGGCGGGGAAGTCGCAGGCATGGCCGACACGCGCCTCGCGGCGTGCATAGACGTCCAGCAGCTCGGCGGCGGTATCGCGAATCTTCTCGGCCGCCTTGCGCTTGGCCTTCTCCCACTGCTCGGAGCCCAGCTTGTGCAGCGGCGCCAGCTCGTCACTGGCGCCGGAATAGCGCGAGATCAGATGCAGGCTGTCCACCGGCACGTAGAGCTTGGCGCCATCGGCGTATTCGAGCGCGAGGAACTCGGCCTCCTGACCACCGGCGTTGATGGTCTCCAGTCCCAGATAGCGGCCGACGCCATGGGTGTGGTGAACCACCGGTGCGCCTTCACGCAGCTCCGAGAGGTGGCGCACGGCCAGCTCGTTGTCATCGGTGGCGCGCGCCTGGCGGCGGCTCTGCCGTACCACTTCGCCGTAGAGCTCGGTCTCGGTGATGACCACCAGCCCCTTGTGGCTGTCGGTATCATCGCTGGACAGGGCATCTTCTGTCTGCGCACTGGCCACCCAGGTGCCATTCGTCAGGCCACCGACGGTCAGGCCGACGGCGGCTGGACTGTCCACGAAGTGCTCGAAACTTGCGAAGTCATCCAGGCTACGCAGCCCGAAGCCACGCAGCAGCGGGGTGAGCTGCTCCTCGACGACTTCGCGGCGACCCTGGGTCTCGGCGACGAACAGTACGCGCTGGGCATGTCTGCCGTTCAGGCGTTGTTTCAGGAAGCTGGCCAGGGCCTGAGTCGGGTCGGCGCTGCGCGCATCGATGGCCAGGCTTGGCAGTGTCTGGTGGCCGAATTCGATGGCGTGGGCATTGGGCTCGCGTACCAGCTCGATGCGTTCGTGCTGCTTGATCTGGCCCAGCAGCTCATTGACCGGCACGAAGGCGCGGTGCGGAGGCAGCAGCGGGCGTGTCGGATCGACGCCCAGATTGGCGTAGCGGGTGGTGATGGCGTCCCAGTGGCTCTCGGCCGCCTCGCGTACACCGGGCAGCATGGCGATGCGCAGTTCATCGCCCATGTGATCGAACAGCGTCGCGGTCTCGTCGAAGAACAGTGGCAGATACTGCTCGAGTCCCGGCGAGGGGATGCCCTTGATGGCGTCGTTGTAGAGAATGCACTGGCGCGGGTCGACATCGAACAGCGTCTCGAAGCCCTCGCGGAAGCAGGCAATGGCGCCACGCGTCAGCGGGTATTCATGCGCGGGCAGAATCTCGATCGCCTCGACCTTGTCGCCACTGCGCTGGGTGTCAGGGTCGAAGGCCCGCAGGGTGTCGATCTCGTCATCGAACAGATCGATGCGCAGTGGTTGCTCGCTGCCCATGGGAAACAGGTCGATCAGCGCGCCGCGCAATGCATATTCGCCTGGCTCATAGACCGTCTCCACTGCGCGATAACCGGCCCGCGACAGGCGTGAGCGGAAGTCTTCGCGATTGAGGATGTCGCCCTTGGCGAGACTGAAGACCTGGCCTGCGATGTAATCCACCGGCGCGAGGCGCTGCATCAGGGTGTTGACCGGCACCGGCACGATGGCGCGGCGGCTGGTCTGCAGGGTGCGCAGGGTACGCAGCCGCTCCGAGACGATGTCCTGATGTGGCGAGAAGCTGTCGTAGGGCAGCGTTTCCCAATCGGGGAAGGGCAGCAGGCGCTCGGGGTGGCGCGTATAGAAGCGCAGGTCGGCTTCCAGGCGCTGGGCGCTGGCAGTGTCCGGTGTGATGACCATCAGCGGCGCTTCATCGGCATCGGCCAGGCGCGCCAGCGCCAGCGCCGCGGCGCTGGGGTCATTGAGCATCCAGAAGGTGGTTTCGCGGCGCGAGCGCGGCAACGGGGGCGTCAGCGGGGTCTCGAACATGGGCTCTGGTGTCTTGTGTCCTGGGCTTGGGCGCAACGCCTTGTGGCGTTCACGGCACGGGATGACGTCACGGGCAGGGCCCGAGTGAATAAGGTGCTGGGTCAGTCGCTCACGGTGAGCGGCCCACGCAGGCAGATGACGCTGAGCGACTCATGGACGCAAGGTAGTCTCTCGAGTGCATGGCACACCGGTGAGCACACGGCGCGCACATGAGTGCACGACACGCTCAAGAGAGCGACAAGGCAGGCGCGATGCCTCGGCTTGCAGGCGAGCTTCACCGCAAGCTGTCGCAGCGCAAGGCGCTGAAGCGTCATTCCTCGCCATGAAAGGAGTCGCGCTTGATCATAGCAAGTCAGTCGCTACATGGGGGCAAGTGATCCTCTTTTCAGCACCGTTGACACCGATGGCCGAGCGCGGGATGGGGGAGGGCTTTTGTAGTCAAATCGTTGATTCTGTAGCACTACTACCCTGCGTGCGACCATCCTTTCATTGTGGTGCATAGCCGCGTTACGCATACTCAGCTGGCCTTGTCCGGCGTCGCCAGACGATCGGTGACGACCATCATTATTTGCCCGCACGTGAGAGGATGCACCCGTGAGCCAAGAGAATCTCGAAGCCTGTTTCAAGCAGTGGCAGGACAATGAAGCCCTCGCGGAGCAGATGATCCCGCTACTGGGAGATCTCTACCGCCGCTTCAATGTCGTGCCCTCCATCTACGGGCGTTCGCTGATCAATCGTTCGATGGTGCGCATCCTCAAGAACCACCGTTGGGTCCGCAAGGCCGAAGGCGTCGAGCTGTCAGTGGAAGACACCTTCCCGCTGGTGCGCGCGATGATCGAGCTCAACCTGGGCCCGGCCCACGTCGATATCGGCAAGCTGGCCGTCGCCTTCAAGCGCTCTGACGAGACGGACATCACCGCCTTCCTCAAGCGTGAGCTGGCCGACATCGTCGGTGGCTATGTCGAGGGCGGCATGGGCGGCGATCCGAAGGATGTCGTCCTGTATGGCTTCGGGCGCATCGGTCGTCTGTTGGCGCGCATCATGATCGAGAAGGCCGGCGGCGGTAACCTGCTGCGTCTGCGTGCCATCGTGGTGCGTGGCAGCAAGGATGATCTGGAAAAGCGGGCCAGCCTGCTGCGTCGCGACTCGGTGCACGGTCCTTTCGAGGGCAGCATCACCGTCGATGAGGAAAACTCGGCGCTGATCGTCAACGGCAACTACATCAAGATCATCTACGCCAATTCGCCCACCGAGATCGATTACACCGCGCACGGCATCGACAACGCCATCGTGGTCGACAACACCGGCAAGTGGCGCGATGAAGCTGGCCTGGGGCAGCACCTGGAGTGCAAGGGCGTGGCCAAGGTGCTGCTGACGGCACCGGGCAAGGGCGATCTGAAGAACATCGTCTACGGCGTCAACCATACCGACATCAGCGATGATGACCGCATCATCTCCGCGGCTTCCTGTACCACCAACGCCATCGTGCCGGTGCTGAAGGTGCTGCACGACGAGTACGGCGTCAGCCAGGGCCACGTCGAGACGGTGCACTCCTACACCAACGACCAGAACCTGATCGACAACTTCCACAGTGGTGATCGTCGTGGCCGAGCCGCGGCGCTCAACATGGTGTTGACCGAGACCGGTGCCGCCAAGGCCGTCGCCAAGGCGCTGCCGGAACTTTCCGGCAAGTTGACCGGCAACGCGATCCGCGTGCCGACGCCCAATGTCTCGATGGCGATCCTCAACCTGACGCTGAACACCGCAAGCGACGCCGAGCGCATGAACGGCTTCCTGCGCACCGCCTCGCTGCATTCCTCGCTGCAGAAGCAGATCGACTACGTCGATTCCTGTGAAGTGGTGTCGTCGGACTTCGTCGGCAACCGCCATTCAGGCATCGTCGACGGCCAGGCGACCATCGTCACCGACAAGCAGGCCGTCGTGTACGTGTGGTACGACAACGAGTTCGGTTACAGCTGTCAGGTGGTGCGTATTCTGCAGCACATGTCCAACGTGCGTTTCAGCTACTTTCCGACGCGCTGAGTCAATGCGCCGCGTCTGTGGCGTGACTGACGGAAAATTGAAATAAATACCTGCTGTTACAACGCCCCCGCCCTCACTGATGGCGGGGGCGTTGGCGCTTTTGGCGTGTGCTCCACTTTAGTGTCGTATGGTCTTTCCGGCCTCGCATCTTTATAATGAGCCGGATTTTTTTGGGCCGGTCCAATCTCTGGGCTACACCTCCAACCGTCTGATAAGAAAAGCATTCACATTGCCTGATACGCGAAAAGCGCGAGGTTGCCTGGTCAATTATCGGCCTCGAGGCGTATCTACGATGGGTGATCTTTCCTGAACAACATCAGATCCGACAATTGGGCGAGTCTATGATCGAAGTCAAACGTGGCCTGGATCTCCCCATCGCCGGGGCGCCGGAGCAGCGTATCGAGGATGCGCAGCCCGTTCGTCGCGTAGCGATCCTGGGTGTTGACTACGTCGGCATGAAGCCGACGATGGAAGTCCGCGAAGGGGACAAGGTGAAGCAGGGGCAACTCCTGTTCACCGACAAGAAGACCCCGGGCGTCCGTTACACCGCGCCTGCTGCCGGCACTGTGGTCGAGATCAATCGTGGCGAGAAGCGCAAGCTTCTGTCCGTGGTCATCGAGATCGACGCGCAGGGCGAAGCTGTGGAATTCACTGCACATGGCGACGCCGCCATTGCAGGTCTCGAACGTCAGGTCGTGGTCGACCAGCTGGTCGAGTCCGGCCTGTGGACGGCGCTGCGTACCCGCCCGTTCTCGCGCGTGCCGGCACTGGATGCCAAGCCGGCAGCCATCTTCGTCACCGCCATCGATACCCATCCGCTGTCCGCGGATCCGGCCGTGGTGCTCAAGGGCCAGGAAGCCGCTTTCCGTCAGGGCCTCGTCGCACTGACGCGTCTGACCCAAGGCAAGGTGTTCCTGTGCCAGGCACCGGGTGCTGATATTCCGGGTGGCGACGTTTCCGGTGTGGTCAGCGAGTCCTTCAAGGGCCCGCACCCGGCAGGCCTGCCGGGCACGCACATCCACCACCTCGCACCGGTCAGCCTGCAACGTCAGGTCTGGCATGTCGGTTATCAGGATGTGGTCGCCATCGGTACGCTGCTGGCGGAAGGTCGCCTGGACACCACACGCGTCATCGCCGTCGGTGGCCCGCGTGCCACCAAGCCGCGTCTGCTGCGCACCCGTCTGGGCGCCAGCACCGAAGAGCTGCTCAAGGGCGAAGTCGAACAGCCGGAAGACACGCGTGTCATCTCCGGTTCGGTGTTCTCCGGCCTGACCTGCGAAGGGGCGCTGCGTTTCGTCAGCCGCTACCACAATCAGGTGAGCCTGCTCGAGGAAGGCAACAAGCGTGCCTTCATGGGCTGGCTGTCGATGGGCGCCAAGCGTCACTCGGTGCTGGGTATCTACCTGTCGAAGCTGACCGGTCTGACCGATTACCGCCCGAACACCTCCACCAACGGCTCCGAGCGTGCCATGGTGCCGGTGGGCGCGTACGAGGCGGTCATGCCGCTGGACATTCTGCCGACGCAGCTGCTGCGTTCGCTGATCGTGGGTGATATCGAGACCGGCATGCAGCTTGGCTGCCTGGAGCTTGATGAAGAGGACCTCGCGCTGTGCACCTACGTGTGCCCGGGCAAGTACGAGTACGGTCCCATCCTGCGTGACAACCTCACCACGATCGAGAAAGAGGTCTGATGATGGGCATTCGACAGACTCTGGATAACCTGGAGCCGCACTTCCACAAAGGTGGCAAGTACGAGAAGTTCTACGCGCTCTACGAAGCCGTGGACACCATTTTCTATGCGCCTGCGAGCGTCACGCGCAGCACCACCCACGTGCGCGATGGCATCGACCTGAAGCGCATCATGATCACGGTCTGGATGTGTACCTTCCCGGCCATGTTCTTCGGCATGTACAACGCCGGTCTGCAGGCCAACGAGGCCATCGCTGGCGGGTACAGCGCGCTGGGCGGCTGGCGTGAAGCCATCGTCATGCTGCTGGCGGGCAGCCACGATGCCGGCAGCGTGTGGGCCAACTTCATCCTGGGCGCCACCTACTTCCTGCCCATCTATCTGGTGACCTTCGCGGTCGGCGGGTTCTGGGAAGTGCTGTTCGCGATGCGTCGCGGCCACGAGGTCAACGAAGGCTTCTTCGTCACCTCGGTGCTGTTCGCCCTGACACTGCCGGCGACTATTCCGCTGTGGCAGGTCGCGCTCGGTATCACCTTCGGTGTGGTGATCGGCAAGGAAGTCTTCGGTGGTACCGGCAAGAACTTCCTCAACCCGGCACTGTCCGGTCGTGCCTTCCTGTACTTCGCCTACCCGGCCAGCATTTCCGGCGACGCGGTATGGGTACCGGCAGACGGCTTCACCGGTGCGACCGCGCTCTCCACTGCCGCTCAGGACGGCATGGGTGCCCTGATGCAGCAGATGAGCTGGACCGACGCCTTCCTCGGCTTCATTCCGGGCTCGGTGGGTGAGGTCTCCACACTGGCGATCTTCCTCGGTGCTGCAGTGCTGCTGTGGACGCGCATCGCCTCGTGGCGAATCATGCTGGGCGTCCTGCTGGGCATGATCGCGACCTCGGCGCTGTTCAATGCCATCGGCAGCGACACCAATGCCATGTTCGAGATGCCGTGGTACTGGCACATGGTCATCGGCGGCTTCGCCTTCGGTATGGTCTTCATGGCCACCGACCCGGTTTCCGCGTCCATGACCAACAAGGGCAAGCTGGTATTCGGTGCACTGATCGGCGTGATGACCGTGCTGATCCGTGTCGCCAACCCGGCCTTCCCGGAGGGCATCATGCTGGCGATCCTGTTCGCCAACCTGTTCGCTCCGCTGATCGACCACTTCGTCGTGCAGGCCAACATCAAGCGCCGCGTCAAGCGCGAGACTGCCGGCATCGCGAACGAGGAGACCGTCTGACATGGCCAGCAACAACTCCATCAAGAAAACCCTCGGCGTCGCGCTCGGGCTGTGCATCGTCTGCTCGGTGGTGGTTTCCACCGCTGCGGTCGTGCTGCGCCCGATGCAGATGACCAATGCCGAGCTGGACCGCAAGAGCAACATCCTCGCGGTCGCCGAGCTGCTGCAACCGGGTGAGGACATCGGTCAGCAGTTCCGTGACAAGGTCACCGCCAAGGTGGTGGACCTGGATACCGGTGAATACGTCGACGACATCGACCCGGAGAAGTACGACCAGGCCAAGATGTCCAAGGACCCGGCCACCTCACGCACCCTGTCCGGTGACGAAGACCTGCCGGGCATCAAGCGTCGTGAGCAGTACTCCGTGGTCTATCTGGTCGGCGATGTCGAGCAGCCGGACGAGATCATCGTTCCGGTGCGCGGCAACGGCCTGTGGTCAATGATGTACGGCTATCTGGCACTGAAGGGTGACGGCAACACCGTGGTCGGTCTCTCCTTCTACCAGCAGGGCGAAACTCCGGGGCTTGGCGGCGAAGTCGACAATCCGAAGTGGAAGGCCCAGTGGGATGGCAAGAAGATCTATCCCGAAGGCAGCATGGACCCGGAAGTGCACCTGAAGAAGGGCGGCGTGAATCCGTCTTCTCCGGATGCCAAGTACCAGGTCGATGCGTTGTCAGGGGCTACCCTGACCAGCAACGGCGTGACCAACCTGTTGCAGTTCTGGATGGGTGAGAATGGCTTCGCCAAGTACCTGACCCAGTTCCGTGACGTCAAAGGAGCGTAATGATGGCAGCCGAAACTCCTAAAGGTGTCCTGACGACGCCGATCTTCAAGAACAATCCCATCGCGCTGCAGATCCTTGGTATCTGCTCCGCGCTGGCGGTGACCAACTCGATGAACACCGCCCTGATCATGGGTATCGCGGTGTGCCTGGTGACAGCGTTCTCCAGCATGTTCATCTCGTTGATCCGCAATCACATCCCGTCGTCCATCCGTATCATCGTGCAGATGACGATCATTGCCTCGCTGGTCATCGTGGTCGACCAGTCGCTGAAGGCCTTCGCCTTCGAGACGTCCAAGCAGCTGTCGGTCTTCGTCGGCCTGATCATCACCAACTGCATCGTGATGGGTCGCGCTGAAGCCTACGCCATGCAGAATGGCCCGACGATGAGCTTCATCGACGGTATCGGCAACGGTCTCGGCTACACCGTGATCCTGCTGGTGGTCGGCTTCGTGCGTGAGCTGTTCGGTTCCGGCTCCCTGTTCGGCGTGACCATCCTGCAGACCGTCAACGACGGTGGCTGGTACATCCCGAACGGCCTGATGCTGCTGCCGCCGTCCGCGTTCTTCGTCATCGGTCTGTTCATCTGGGTGCTGCGCAGCATCTACCCGGAGCAGGTCGAGAAGGCGGAGTACAAGATTACCGCCAACACCAAGATCAAGGAGGCTGTGTAACATGTTCGAACACTATCTGAGCCTGTTCATCAAGGCCGTGTTCGTCGAGAACATGGCACTGGCCTTCTTCTTGGGCATGTGTACCTTCCTGGCGGTGTCCAAGAAGATCCAGTCCGCGATCGGTCTGGGCGTGGCCGTCATCGTCGTGCTGGCGGTGACCGTTCCGGTCAACAACCTGATCCTGAACTACCTGCTGCGTGAAGGCGCGCTGACCTGGACGGGTCTGGAAGGGGCGGAGAGCATCGACCTGTCCTTCCTGGGCTACCTGTCCTACATCGGTGTCATCGCGGCGATCGTCCAGATCCTCGAGATGTTCCTCGACAAGTTCGTGCCGGCGCTCTACAACGCGCTGGGCGTGTTCCTGCCGTTGATCACGGTCAACTGCGCAATCCTCGGTGCGGCCCTGTTCATGGTACAGCGTGACTACACCTTCGGTGAGTCCGTCATCTATGGCGTGGGTGCCGGCTTCGGTTGGGCACTGGCCATCGCTGCACTGGCCGGTATTCGCGAGAAGCTCAAGTACTCTGACGTGCCGGCTGGCCTGCAGGGCCTGGGCATCACCTTCATCACCGTTGGCCTGATGTCACTGGGCTTCATGTCCTTCTCCGGCGTCCAGCTGTAACGCAACCGAGCATAAGGAAATCGAAATGGTAGATACCTCCATCATCGTGCTCGGCGTCGTCATGTTCACCGTGGTCGTTATCGGCCTGGTGCTCGTGATTCTCGCGGCACGCAGCAAGCTGGTCTCGAGTGGTGACGTCCAGATCGAGATCAACAACGACCCCGCCAACACCCTGACGACCCAGGCCGGCGGCAAGTTGCTGCAGACCCTGGCCGCCAATGGCATCTTCCTGTCCTCCGCCTGTGGTGGTGGTGGATCCTGTGCTCAGTGCAAGTGCCGGATCTCGGAAGGCGGCGGTTCCATCCTGCCGACTGAAGAGTCCCACTTCACCATGGGTGAGAAGAAGGAAGGCTGGCGCCTGTCGTGCCAGGTCCCGGTCAAGCAGGACATGAAGATCGAAGTGCCGGAAGAGATCTTCGGCGTGAAGAAGTGGGAGACCACCGTCACCGCCAACCCGAACGTCGCGACCTTCATCAAGGAGCTGAATCTGCAGCTGCCGGAAGGCGAGGAAGTCAACTTCCGCGCCGGTGGTTACGTGCAGCTGGAAGCGCCGGCCTACGACATCAAGTTCTCCGACTTCGACATCGAAGAAGAGTATCGTGGTGACTGGGAGAAGTTCGGTCTGTTCAACGTTCAGCACAAGAACGAAGAGCCGGTCATCCGCGCTTACTCCATGGCGAACTATCCGGAAGAGTACGGCATCCTGAAGTTCAACATCCGTATCGCCACTCCGCCGCCGAATTCCCAGCATCCGCCGGGTCTGATGTCCACCTACGTCTTCTCGCTGAAGCCGGGTGACAAGGTGACCGTGATGGGGCCGTTCGGTGAGTTCTTCGCCAAGGACACCGACGCCGAGATGGTCTTCATCGGTGGTGGTGCCGGCATGGCGCCGATGCGTAGCCATATCTTCGATCAGCTCAAGCGTCTGAATTCCAAGCGCAAGATGTCGTTCTGGTACGGTGCGCGCTCCATGCGCGAGTCGTTCTACAACGAGGAATACGACAAGCTGGCCGAAGAGAACGAGAACTTCGAATGGCACCTGGCGCTGTCCGATCCGCAGCCTGAGGACAACTGGGAAGGCCCGACAGGCTTCATCCACAACGTCCTGTACGAAAACTACCTCAAGGACCATCCGGCGCCTGAGGATTGCGAGTACTACATGTGCGGGCCGCCCATGATGAACGCCGCCGTCGTCAAGATGCTCACCGACATGGGTGTAGAGCCGGAGAACATCCTGCTCGATGACTTCGGTGGTTGATCGATGATGTCACGCGTCGCAAGACGACTGGCAGGGCCGGCCCTCATGGGGCTGGCCCTGCTGGTTGCAGGCTGTGAAAATTCCAGCAACCCTGAGTTGCATCGCTTCGCCGGCCCCATTTTCGGCACCGGGTTCCATGTCACGGTGGCGGCGGACCTGGACGCCGATGAGGTGGCATCGCTCAAGCAGGCGAGCCTCGAGGCGCTCGACAAGGTCGACTGGCAGATGTCGACCTACAAGGACGCCTCGGAGCTCTCGAAGCTGAATCAGGCGCCGCTGGATACGCCGGTCACGCTATCGGATGGCCTGGCGCAGGTGCTGGCCGAGTCGCAGGATATCGGCAAGCGCTCCGACGGGGCCTTCGATATCACCGTCGGCCCGGCCGTCAATCTGTGGGGCTTCGGTCCGGATGAGCGTCTTGACAAGGCACCGAGCGATGAACAGATCGCGCAGGCGCTCGAGAAGGTCGATCATCTGGCGCTGGAGCTCGATGGCAATACGGTGATCAAGCGCAAGCCGGTGTATGCCGACCTGTCGGGTATCGCCAAGGGCTATGGAGTGGATCGGGTCGCCGATGTGCTCGAGGCCAATGGCATCGAGAACTATCTGGTCGAAGTCGGGGGCGAGATCCGCGTCAAGGGTGAGAAACCCGGCCACAAGCCGTGGCGAATCGCCATCGAAGCGCCGAAGTCCTTCGAGCGCTCGGTGCAGCGGATCATCGATCCCGGCAACGCTGCGGTTGCCACCTCCGGTGATTACCGCAACTATTTCGAGCAGGACGGCGTACGTTACTCGCACACGATCGATCCACGTACCGGGCGACCGATCCAGCACAGTCTGGCCTCGGTCACCGTGATCACGCCGGATTGCGCGAGTGCGGACGCCTGGGCCACGGCACTCAACGTGCTGGGGGCCGAGAAGGCAATGACGATCGCAGATCGCGAGAACATTGCCGCCTATTTCATTGTCAAAACGGATGATGGCTTCAAACAGTCCTGGAGTCCGGCATTCGCGCCCTACCTGAAGGACGCGCCGGCGACAGGCGACACGAAGCCCGCAGACGAAGCCGGTGCCTGACTCTGGTACCGAGAGCCGGTCTGCCGAGAGGCAGCCGGTCGGGCTTTCTCATCTGCCATCTGGCGAGACACGCCTCCGACAGGGTCGGTCGCTCGGATTGCATGGCATCTTCTGGGTGCTGTCCTGAACGATCCACAGGATCGACAGGGTGCAAGCTGCTCTGTGCTGACCCGCTCGAGAGGTTCACAATGGGGCCATGCCCCGGGAGGAATGACATGACGATCTGGTTACTGGTATTCGCCGCGATGTTGCTGCTGATTGGCGTGATGGCTGTCGGTGTCCTGATGGGCCGCAAGCCGATCGCCGGCTCCTGCGGTGGTCTCAACAACCTCGGCCTCAAGGATGGCTGTGACATCTGTGGCGGCAAGGACGAGGAATGCGAGAAGGAGCAGGATCGCCAGCGTCTGATGGCAGAGAGTGGCGGCAAGCCGGTCAGCGATCTGGCCTACGACGCCGCACGTCGCTGATTTCTGCTCTGATGGCTCAGAGCCCGCCGGCCGCAAGGCCTGCTACCGGCCCTGACATGGCAGTGTCACCGCGAGGTGAGACCGTACGTGTCAGGGCCGGTCTACGAACAATCAAGGAGCAAAGCGAGTCTCATGGCAGTCTATAACTACGATGTCGTCGTGATCGGTACCGGCCCGGCAGGGGAAAGCGCGGCAGTCAACGCGGCCAAGCATGGCAAGCGTGTCGCCGTGATCGAGGCTCAGTCTTCCGTGGGCGGCAACTGTACCCACAAGGGCACTATCCCTTCCAAGGCGCTGCGCCACGCGGTCAAGCAGATCATCGAGTTCAACACCAATCGCATGTTCCGCGATATCGGCGAGCCGCGCTGGTTCTCCTTCCCCAAGGTACTGGAGCGTTCACGCCGCACCATCGAGCAGCAGGTCGAGATGCGTACGCGCTTCTACGCCCGCAATCGCATCGATGTTTTCTTCGGTACCGCCCGCTTCAAGGACGAGCACACCGTCGTGGTGCGCGATGCCCATGAAGGGGTCGAGGAGCTGCATGCGGAGAAGGTCGTGATCGCCACCGGCTCACGTCCTTACCGCCCGGCGGACGTCAACTTCCGCCACCCGCGCATCTACTGCTCCGATACCATCCTGGGCCTGTCGCACACACCGCGCACGCTGATCATCTATGGCGCCGGTGTCATCGGCTCCGAATACGCCTCGATCTTCTCCGGCCTTGGCGTCAAGGTCGACCTGATCGATACGCGTGATCGTCTGCTGTCCTTCCTGGATAACGAGATTTCCGACGCGTTGTCCTATCACCTGCGCAACAACGGCGTGCTGGTGCGTCACAACGAGGAATACGATCGCATCGAGGGCGACGAGTCCGGCGTGGTCGTACACCTCAAGTCCGGCAAGAAGCTGCGTGCAGACGCCTTCCTGTGGGCCAACGGTCGTACCGGCAACACCGACAGCCTCGGTCTCGAGAATGTCGGGCTGCAGGCCAACGGCCGCGGTCAGCTGACCGTCGATGATCAGTACCGCACCGAGCTGGACCACGTCTATGCGGTGGGCGATGTGATCGGCTGGCCGAGCCTGGCATCTGCCGCCTACGATCAGGGCCGCTTCGCGTCGGCCAACCTGCTGGGGGAAGAGTTCAAGTTCGTCAATGAGGTGCCGACCGGCATCTACACCATCCCCGAGATCAGCTCGGTGGGGCGTGGCGAGTCCGAACTGACCGAGGCGCGCATCCCCTACGAAGTGGGGCAGGCGTTCTTCAAGGACACCGCCCGCGCCCAGATCACCGGCGATACCGTCGGCATGCTCAAGATCCTGTTCCATCGCGATACGTTGGAAATTCTCGGCATCCACTGCTTCGGTGACCAGGCCTCCGAGATCGTGCACATCGGTCAGGCCATCATGCAGCAGAAGGGGGAGGCGAATACGCTCAAGTACTTCGTCAACACCACCTTCAACTACCCGACCATGGCGGAAGCCTACCGGGTCGCGGCCATGAACGGACTCAACCGTCTGTTCTGAGCAGCGCGGGCCTCGCGCCCGCTGACTTGAAGGCATACCACAAGGCCCCGACATCATTGATGTCGGGGCCTTGTGGTTGTCGGGCTCCCAATTGAGAAACCTTGTTGATGAGCCTTGAGGAAATGACGCATGCAGGATGATTCACGGCAACACGACACTCGGCAGTCGGGCACGCAGTCACGCGAGACACTGCAGGATGATCCGCCCTCGGACCTGACGCTGCGGCTTGGCCATGAGGAGTTGATCATCCATCGCCGTTATGAGCTGGCCAGCATCATCAATGAGCTGGTGCTGGGCCTGCTGTTCACGATCGGCAGCGTGTGTTTCTTCTGGGAAGAATGGATGACGCTGGGCATCTGGCTGTTCGTGATCGGCTCGCTGCAGCTGACGCTCAAGCCGGTGATTCGCCTGGCGCGCCGCATGCACCTCAAGCGGATGCCCGAATCGGCGCTGGACCTCTAGCGGGCGTCTTCATGGCTTGGCTGTCTCTCCGGCTCTCCGGCTCTCTTGCTCCAGGGATCAGCGATAGCGATGCACGCGCAGACTCTTGAGGAAGGGCGTGTCCTCGATGCGCACGTCACCGCGGCGGGCGCGTGTGCGCTCGGTGGGCGGCGTCGGGCTTGGCTGATTGAGCGCAGGCAGACGCAGGTCATCATGCGGCAGGAACAGCGGCAGAGAGACGTTCAGCGCGCGGCGCGTACGTAGCTCGCCGTCTTCGCGCATCACCGGCTCACGATAGAACAGGTTGGCTCGCATCAGCGGTGCCTGGGGCTGGATGCGGGCCAGAATTTCATCCGATGGCAGGCCAGCCAGCAGCTTGAGCTGCAGGCGTACGTGCTCGGCCTCGGTATCCAGTTTCAGCAGCAAGGCTTCACACTCCGCCACGCTGACGCGCTGGATCGAGCGTCCGGAGCTGTACCAGGCGAAGCGCACCCGCGCCACCGGCGCTTCTGCCACCGGCACCCGCCGCCAGCACTGCTTGAGATGCAGTCGCGCCAGGCCATCGCCCCTCAGGTGCTGATTCAGTCCCGGGTGGCGGAAGGGCAGTATCGCCTTCAGTTCGGCCAGTTGGTCGGGATATTTCTCGCGCAGCTCGGCGAAGAGCTCCGCCAGTTGCTCCTTGGCCGCGTTGAGTGCCGCGACGCGCTCGATCACCGTCGGGCCTGCGGCGACCACGCCCAGGTAAGGGCGGGTGACTCGGCCGTCCTGGCCATCCTGATACCATACGTCCTGCAACGCCTGGCTGAGCCATTCGCTATCGGCACTGACGCCATCCAGTCGCCAGAGTGTCGAATTCTCTTCTCTGACCGCGGTGATGACCTGATCGGCGGCGCTGATCTGCGTATCGAAGGCCGCTTCTATTCTGGCCATCAACTGGTATTCGGGCATGCTCTGCGTCCTGATTGCAGCAAGGGAGACGTGATTTTTTATCGCGTTATCTTGTTTAGCCTAGCGTGACCGGGATGGCAAGTCAGGCCACGGCGGCATGCGGGGACCAGAAGAGGTCTCCGAGAGACTGAATCACCCGGGGTGGCGTGGCGGAAGAGGCCGGCTACGCCGACAGATCGAAACAGAAGAGGGCGCCTCGCTGGGCGCCCTCCTGTCTCTGCGGGTCTGTATGATCTCGACAGCGCGTTGTTGTCAGGCCGGCAAAGCCCGATGGGCTCAGCGGTCGCGATAGCGCTCGGTGAGATCACCATAGGCATCGATGCGACGATCGCGCAGGTAAGGCCAGATGCGGCGCACGTCTTCGCCGCGCGCCAGGTCCAGCTCGACCAGCAGCTCCTCGGGCTCGGTGCCGCCATGCGCCAGCAGCTCGCCCTGGGGGCCGCAGATGAAGCTGCCGCCCCAGAACTGGATGCCTTCGCTGGCGGGCGTCGGGTCCACTTCATGACCGACGCGGTTGGCGACGATCACCGGCACGCCATTGGCGACGCCGTGGCTGCGCTGGATCAGGGTCCAGGCATCCTTCTGGCGTGTCTGTTCGGCTTCATCGTCGCGCGGGTCCCAGCCGATGGCGGTGGGGTAGAGCAGCATCTCGGCACCGGCCAGCGCCATCAGGCGTGCGCCTTCGGGATACCACTGGTCCCAGCAGACCTGCACGCCCAGACGGCCGACCGAGGTGTCGATGGGCTCGAAGCCGCGGCGCGGGGCCTGTGCGCTGGGCGCATCGCCCGGCGTGAAGTAGAACTTCTCGTAGAAGCCGGGGTCATCCGGAATGTGCATCTTGCGGAAGGTGCCGACCAGGCCAGCGGCCTTGTCGAGCACCACGGCGGTGTTGTGATACACGCCCGCCGCGCGGCGCTCGAAGATGGAGCCGACGATCACCAGGCCGAGTTCGGCGGCCAGCCCGGCAAGACGCTGGGTGGTCGGGCCGTCGAGGGGCTCGGCGAGATCGAAGATCTCGGTGTCTTCGGTCTGGCAGAAGTAGTGGCTGGCATGCAGCTCCTGCAGCGTCACCAGCTCAGCGCCATCGGCGGCAAGGCGACGAATGGCGGCTTCGCTGGCCGCCAGGCTTGTGTCCTTGTCGGGCCAGCCCTGTTGCTGGACGACACCGACCTTGAGTGTACGGCGGGAAGCAGTCATCACAGTGCTCCTTGAGAGGTGTTCGAGGTGGCCAGCGTGCCCTTGGGCAGTTGCATGGTCATGCAGTGCAGGCTGCCATGCTGGCGAATCACGGCGCGGCAATCGACCGGAATGATGTCACGCTTGGGGAAGACGCTGGCGAGGGCCTTGAGGGCGATCATGTCGTGACGATCGGCGTAGGTCGGCACCAGCACGGCCCCGTTGATGATCAGGAAGTTGGCGTAGGTCGCCGGCAGACGATGGCTGTCGTCCGGATCGAAGCAGGCATCCGGCCAGGGCAGCGGCACCAGGAAGTACGGGTCGCCGTTGGCATCGCGCAGTGCTTCAAGCTCGGCTTCCATCGCCTTGAGCGCCGGGTAATGCGGGTCGTCGCGATCATCGCAGCGGACATAGGCGATGGTGCGCGGGTCGCAGAAGCGCGCCAGGGTGTCGACATGGCTGTCGGTGTCATCGCCTTCCAGATGGCCATTGGCGAGCCACAGCACGCGTTTGACCCCGAAATCGGCCTTGAGTTGCGCCTCGACCTGGGCGCGGCTCAGGCCGGCATTGCGGTTGTCGTTGAGCAGGCAGGCCTCGGTGGTCAGCAGGGTGCCCTGACCGTCGCTCTCGATGCCGCCGCCTTCCAGAATGAAGTCGCGACTTTCCACCGGGCTTGCGTAAGCCCCCTGCGCGGCGAGGGCGCGGGTCAGGGCATTGTCGCGGGCGGCCTCGAACTTGCCGCCCCAGCCGGTGAAGGTGTAGTCGAGCAGCACCGGCTGGCCATCACGTTCGATGGTGATGGGGCCATGGTCGCGCGTCCAGGTGTCATCCAGCGGCGCCACGAAAAGATGCAGGCGCTCGGCGGGCACGCCGAAACCGGCGAAGCGTGCGGCAAGGCGCTCGCGGGTGGCGTCATCGCTGACGCTGATCAGTACGTGCTGATAGCGGCTGATGGCGATCACCATGGCCTCGCAGGTGGCTTCGATGCTCTCGAGCATCTCGCTCCAGTCACTGTGCGGGCTGGGCCAGCTGAGCTGGATGGCGTCCTGCGGGTGCCATTCGGCGAGCAGACGGGTGGCCATGGGCATCTCCCTGATGAAGAGGTAACGATAAAGGCGCAAGCCGCAATGCCGCGGACTCGGCGCGCGATGATAGCAGAGCCATGCGCCGACGCTAGCCCTGTGGTGCCTGACTTACACATGTCTTGCCATGCTGGCGGTTCATGTTGGCCACAAACGAAGGCTGGCAAACTGCGTTCGAATATGGCTCCATGCGCCGAGCCTGCGGAATGCGTATCATGGCCCGCGACCCTGACCCAAGGAATCGACTTCGATGCTGCTGGATCGCCTACCCTTTCTGATCGGCCTGCGCTATACCCGCGCCAAGCGCCGTAACCATTTCATTTCCTTCATTTCCTTGACCTCGATGCTGGGGCTGTCGCTGGGTGTCGCCGTGCTGATTCTGGTGCTGTCGGTGATGAACGGCTTCGACCACGAGCTGCGCACCCGCGTGCTGGGCATGGTGCCGCATGTGCGCGTCGAGGCGCGTGAAAGCGTCACCGACTGGGAGACGCTGGCCGGCAAGCTGCGCGAGAAGCCGCATGTCGTCGGTGCGGCACCCTATATCGAGCAGCAGGGCATGTTCACCACCAACGGCCGCAACAAGGGCGCGTTGGTCACCGGTATCGATCCGTCCGCGGAGGACCAGGTCTCTATCATCAGCGAGCACATGGTGCAGGGCAGCCTGGCGGATCTCACGCCCGGCAGCTGGGGCATCGTGATGGGCGAGCTGCTGGCGCGCAATCTGGGCGTCGGCGTGGGGGACCGCGTCACGCTCTTGGTGCCCGAGGCCTCCATCACGCCGGGAGGCATCTTCCCGCGTCTCAAGCGCTTCACGGTGACCGGTATCTTCAAGGTCGGTGCGGACGTCGATGCCAGCCTTGCCTACACCGATATCTCGGACATGGCCAAGCTGGCACGCTTCAATGAGGGTGACGTCCAGGGGGTGCGCCTGAAGCTCGATGACCTGTTCAGCGCCGATCAGGTCACGCGTGACATCGTCAGCCAGCTGGGGCCGCAGTATCGCGGCATGGACTGGAAGCGTACCCACGGCAACCTGTTCGCCGCCATCCAGATGGAGAAGAACATGATCGGCCTGCTGCTGATGGTGATCGTCGCCGTCGCGGCCTTCAACATCGTCTCGACACTGGTGATGATGGTGACGGACAAGCACGCCGACATCGCCATCCTGCGTACCCTCGGGGCCAGGCCCGGTTCCATCATGGGCATCTTCATCGTGCAGGGGCTGACCATCGGCGTGTTGGGCATCATCATCGGCGCCATCGCCGGGGTGGCGCTGGCGCTGAGCGTCTCCGACATCATCGCCTGGGTGCAGTCGACCTTCGGTATCCAGTTCCTGGACCCCAACGTCTACTTCATCAGCTATCTGCCATCGCGCCTCGAGATGAGCGACATGGGCATCATCATCGGCTCCGCGCTGGTGCTGAGCTTCCTGTCGACGCTGTATCCGGCCTGGCGCGCCTCGCGCATCCAGCCGGCGGAGGTGCTGCGCTATGAGTAATCCGTCGACACCGTCTGATGCATCCATCCGTTCCGCTGCTGGAGACACCGCCATGCCGACGCCGGCTTCTGACACTCACGCGCCGGGTCAGGCCCACGGCAAGCCGATGCTGATCTGTGAGCGCCTGAGCCGCAGTTACGATGAGGGCCCGCGAGAGGTGCAGGTCCTCGACGAGCTGGAGCTGCGCGTGCATGCCGGTGAGCGAGTCGCCGTGGTCGGCAGCTCCGGCTCCGGCAAGACCACGCTGCTCAATCTGCTCGGTGGACTGGACCATCCCACCCAGGGTATCGTGAAGGTGGCCGGCCAGCGCCTGTCCGAACTCAGCGAGTCGGCGCTGGGCAGCTTCCGCAATCAGCACATCGGCTTCGTGTATCAGTTCCACCATCTGCTGGCGGAATTCAGTGCCGAAGAGAACGTGGCGATGCCGTTGATCATCCGTGGCCACAAGCGTTCCGACGCTGCCGTCAAGGCGCGCAAGCTGCTGGAGCGGGTCGGCATGGCGCCGCGCGCCGATCACAAGCCGGGCGAGCTGTCCGGGGGGGAGCGCCAGCGCGTCGCCATCGCGCGTGCGCTGGTGACGGATCCGAGTCTGGTGCTGATGGATGAGCCGACCGGCAACCTGGATCAGACCACGGCGGCGCGCATTCTCGAGCTGATGGATGACATCGCGCGTGAAGCGCAGGCGGCCTTCATCATCGTGACCCACGACAACGGTCTGGCCGCGCACCAGCACCGTGTGCTGCGCCTGGACGGCGGCAAGCTGCACGAGGGCTGAATCGAGCCGCTGCCTGATTCACGCTAGCCAGAAAGCCAAACGCCCCGCCATCTCTCGATGGCGGGGCGTTTTTCATGCGTGTCTGTCGGCAGCGTTCAGAGCTTATCCGTGTCCTGCGCAGCGTTCTGGCGTGACGACTGCTCCTTGTTGCAACGCCTGGCGGCCAGGCGCGCCTTGCGGCGGCTGCGCCAGTTGCGGACTACCTGATAGCGCCACAAGAGGCGGACCAGCATGTTGGCCAGCAGTGCGAGGACGACGGCGCTGACCAGCGAGCCCAGCGCCAGGGCGGGCAGGATGTCTTCCAGCTGGTTGGCGAACCAGGCCGCGGAGACCTGCTCCGGCATCACGCGTGCGGGCGTGTCGAGCATCCAGGCGCCCACGCGGTAGGTGGCGTAGTAGACCACCGGCATGGTCAGCGGGTTGGTCACCCATACCAGCCCCACCGACAGCGCGAGATTGCAGCGCAGTGCCCAGGCGCCGAAGGCGGCCACCACCATCTGGAAGGGAATCGGCAGCAGCGCACAGAACAGCCCCACCATGCAGGCATTGGCCACGGTGCGTCGCGACAACGCCCACAGTGCGGGATCGGCGATCAGGTGATGCATGAAGCGCAGCGACTTCTTGCGCTTGAGCGCATCCGGTTCCGGCAGGAGCCGCTTGAGTAGACGACGAGGCATGACTTGGCCATTTGGCATTCAACGCCGGCCATTATCCATACATGGCTGCAGGACTGCCATGCTGACTGCGCAGTTATCCGGTTCGTGATCTGCAACCCTCGTGTCTCGATTCGACACTGAGCGCAGCAAAGCCCGCGCCATGCCTGACGGGCTGAGCCATGGGTGACCTTGCAAGAGGCCAGAAACATGTCAGGCGCCACCGTGAATAAATCGTCCCATCCCGCTCGATTGTGGCTGTCACCGGCCTCGCTGGCCCAGCAGCTGGCGGGACTGGTGGCGGGGATCTGGCTGTCATGTCAGGGTGAGTGGGGCGCGGATTGGCAATCACGCTCATCGGCAGGGTTCGGCGCGCAAGAGGGCGGGGCGCACGGCTGGGCCGCCTTCATGACGCTGAGCGACAACCTGCTGTTGCTCGCCTTGCTGCTCTGCTGGCTGATGGTAGCCGGGGCCTTGGCAGCCACGCTCACTCGTGCTTTTCCGCATCCAGCTCCCGGTGCCGAGTCACGCCGCTCTCGGCTCGGAGTCTTGAGACTGCGACTGTCGGCAGCGCTGGGGTTCGGACTGGTGATTGGCCTTCATCAGCAGCCGCTGGTGATGGCTGAGGCGCTTACACGGCAGGAGCTGTGGCTGGAAGGCCAGGTCGAACAGGTCAATCGCGCACTGCCGACGCCTGATGACTCGGTGCGCCTGGTGTTGCGTGTCTCGCGCTGTGGTCTCTTCCAGCCGACGGGGGAGCCCGCCGCTGATGCCGGGCGTCAGGCAGCCTGTCAGCGGCTGGTGGATCAGCGGGTCCAGCTTCGACGTTACTGGCCACGCAAGCTGCCCCGCAATGTCGCGACACGCGAGGCGCTGGCGACTCCCTGGCAGGCCGGTGAGCGTTGGCGCATGGTCGTGCGTCTGGTGCCGCCTCATGGTGCCAGCAACCCTGCCTTCGGGCGCTCAGCGAGCCCAGCGGAGTTTGACCGTGTCGCCTGGCTATGGCGTGAAGGTATCGTTGCGACGGGTTACGTGCGCCAACTGTCCCTTGCGCAGCGCCTGGCGCCGCCAGGCGGGCTGGCAGCACTGCGCCTTCATGCCGAGCAGGCTCTGTGGCAGCGCTGCGGCGAAGGCGGGGCGCTGGTCGACTGGCCGGACTCGCCCTGTCGATGGCTGGCGGCATTGACGCTGGGCAAGGTCTCGGCGCTGACCCATGACGACTGGGACACGCTGAACGCCACGGGACTGACGCATCTGGTGGTGGTGTCGGGGCTGCATGTCGGCCTGATGGCCAGCCTGGTGCTGGGGCTGAGTTTCGGCGTGCTGCGCCTCTGGCGCCCGGGCGGGTGGCGATTCAGCGTCGCGCCCTGGTGGCTTGCCTGTCTGGCGGCCTGGAGTTTCGCCTTGCTGGCAGGCCTGGCGCCTCCGGCCCTGCGTGCCGCCTTGATGGTGACGGTCGGGCTCTGGATGGCCAGTGGTCGCAGCGGCCTGGGTGTCTGGCAGGTCTGGATGCTGGCGCTGATTCTGGTGCTGGGTCTGGACCCGCTGGCGCTATGGCGCCCGGGCACCTGGTTGTCATTCATCGCCGTGGCGGTGTTGCTGCTGGCCTGGCAGGGCCGCTCGCGTCCGCTGGGATTGCGCGGCTGGTGTCTGGCCACGTTGCGCAGCCAGTGGCTGCTGACGCTGGTCATGGGGGCGGCCCTGTTGCTTTCACGCGGCCAGTTGTCCTGGCTTTCGCTGCCGATGAATCTGGTGATGGCGCCCCTGGTGACGCTATTGATCGTGCCGATTGGCATGCTGGGCTGGGGGCTTGCGGGGCTCGAGCAGCTGTTGCTGTTCACGGGACTTGTCCCGTCATGGCTCGCGGCGATGCTCGCCGACGGTGTATTCAGCAGTCGTCTATGGCAGCTGCTGGCGCAGGGCATGGCGCAGACGATGGAGGTATTGTCCTCGCTGGCATCGACGCAAGGGCGCTGGCCACAGGTGCCTATGGCGGCGGGCCAGACAGACACTACTCCCTCGGCCTTGATTCAGACGCTCGCGGTCATGGCCCTGCTGGGTGCCTGGCTGGCGGAGGGTGTGCCGGGCCTGGATGGCCGTCTGAAACGCCTGTGTGGCAGCGTGGCGCTCTGCTGGGGGCTGACGCTGGCGGCGCTGGCCTCGCCGTGGTCACCGCCTGCGTTGGCCACCGTCACGCGCGCGACAGAAGCCGCTTCGGTCTCGCCCCGGGCGCCCGCGCTCAGTCTGACGGTACACGATGTCGGGCAGGGGCTGGCACTGTCGCTGCGCAGTCATCTGGCGCCGAGCGCAAGCGAGTCGACAGGTGGGTCACGGCAGATGCCGAAGTACTGGCGTTATGACCTGGGGGCGGCGTCGCGCAATACCGGCGCCCGCTTGCCGGGGGCGCCATTCGTGGCGGGAGAACCCATCGGCGTGATCATGAGTCACGGGGATGGCGATCACGCCGGCGGTCTGCAGGCCTTGTCTGCCGAGGAGATCGCCGCCCTGTGGGTGCCGGCCGGGCAGCGGGCGCGACTGGAGCGTCAGGTAAGCTGGCTCGATGAGGTGGCGATGCGGGAGTGTGTCGCCGGGCGCAGCATCACCCTCGGTCAGCTGCAGGGCCGCCCCGTACGTCTCGAGATGCTGTGGCCGCCAGCAGGGTTGACGACTCGACGTGACAACGCGCACTCCTGCGTGGTCTTGATAGCACATGGCGCGCGCCCACTGGCGTTGCTGACCGGCGATATCGGCCAGCAGCAGGAGCGCGAGTTGCAGGAGACGCTGCGCCAGCGCCTGGCCGGGCGCGGCTTGCCGTTGCTGGTGGTCGCACATCACGGCAGCCGCACCAGCAGTGGTGATGCCTGGCTTGAAAGCCTGGCGGCACGTCACGCGATTGTCAGCGCCGGTCGCTACAATCCGCATGGCCACCCGCATCCGGACGTGGTGGAGCGTCTGGCGCGTCATGTCGAGTGCCTCTGGCATGTCGGGCTGGATGGCGCCTTGTACTGGGAGTGGTCGCCGCAGGGGGAGCGGCTGCAACCAGCGCGCAGGGCTGGCGGTATCGGAGTGAGGTGCCTTGGGGTAAAATCCGCTGAATGATCAGATGCATGGCGGTTTCAAACGGCCTGCGCGACAGGGATGGCGCGTGACATCTGACACGACAACAATGGTGCCCGAAGAGGCATCGAGACCAAGGGAGAGGTCACATGCTGGAAGCCTTGTACGCAGGGGGAGTCTTGATGCTCCCCATCCTCGGATGTTCCGTCGTGGCACTGGCCATCATCCTCGAGCGCCTGTGGACGCTGCGTCGTCGACGCATCGCGCCGAAGGGGCTGGGACAGCAAGTGTGTGAACTGATCAGCCAGGGGCAGGTCAATGTCTATTGGCTGGAGAGTCATTCGCCGCTGGGCAACGTGCTGGCGGCGGGGCTGCGCAATGCGCGCCTGGGCAATGAGCAGGTCCGCGCGCGCATGCAGGAGTCGGCCGTGGCCGTCATCCATGACATGGAGCGCTTCCTGAGTCCGCTGGGCACCATCGCCGCCATCACGCCGCTTTTGGGGCTCTTGGGCACGGTGGTCGGCATGATCGACGTCTTTGCCGTGATCGTCGATGCAGGTAGCGCCGAGCGAGCCCAGGAGCTGGCCGGCGGGATATCCCAGGCGCTGGTGACGACGGCGTCCGGTTTGACGGTGGCGATTCCGGCACTGATGTTCCATCGCTATTTCCAGCGCTGTGTCGAGGACATCACCGTCAACATGGAGGAGCAGGCAGGGCAGGTGGTGGAGTATATCTCGCACCACCAGGGCGAGCTCGGGCTGGCCGAGAGCCATGACGGCATCGACCGTCGCCCGGGCCAGCGCCCCGGCCAGGTGCCGGAGCCCCATGAGCGACTGCCGGAAGACCTGCCGGCCTACATGCGTCGTGACGCCGATGACCCCTATGGTGGCGATGATGGCAAGGGGGCAGGTGCCGGGAGGCCGTCATGAGGTTTCCGCGTCGCCAGCGTGAGTCAGTGGAGGTCAATCTCACCCCGCTGATCGACGTGGTGTTCCTGCTGCTGATCTTCTTCATGGTCTCGACCACCTTCGATAGCCGTCGAGCGCTGGACCTCATCCTGCCGCAGTCCAGTCAGGCCAGCACGGTAGAGCAGGCGCCCTTGATCCTGAGCATCGGGGCGGCAGGCGATTTTACGCTCGGCGAGGCAAGCCTCGGCGAGGATGAACTGGGAGCGCAACTTGCGCAGTACAAGGACCAGGCAGATCGCTTCGGGTTGATCCTCGAAGCCGATGGCCGCACGCCCCACGCCAAGGTGGTCACGGCGCTGGACGCCGCCGCTGAAGTGGGTATCACCCGTGTGCGCATCAGTACGCGTATCGGGACGGAATCATCATCACCGGATGCCCCATGAGGGCGCCGCCCAAGTCTATGGAGACCCCGTGAGTCGCGACTCCACCTGGATTCATTACCGCCGCTTGCTCGGCTATGTTCGCCCGTACTGGAAGATGTTTCTGGCCGCTATCGTCGGCTATATCATCTACGGTGCCTCGAGTACGGCGCTGGCCGAGATGATGAAGCGTCTGATCGACGGCATCCAGAATCCTGATGCCCAGTTCAGGTTGTTCCTGCCGCTGTTCGTGATCGGCATGTTCGCCGTGCGCGGTGTCGGCACCTTCCTGGGCACCTACTGCATGAGTGATGTGGCACGCAACGTGGTGCACACCCTGCGTACCACGGTGTTCAACCACATGCTGCACCTGCCGGGGCGCTATTTCGACGAGAACTCCACCGGCCATCTCATCACTCGCGTCACCTATCATGTCGAGCAGATCACCGGCGCGGCCACCAAGGCGCTGACCATCATCATGCGCGAAGGCTTCTTCGTGCTCGGCCTGCTGGGTTATCTGTTCTGGACCAACTGGAAGCTGACACTGGTGTTCATCGCGGTCACGCCGCTGATCGGCTGGGTGGTCAGCTATGCCAGCAAGCGCTTTCGCAAGCTCTCCAAGCGTATCCAAGGCTCGATGGGCGAGGTGACCCACGTGGCCTCCGAGGCGCTGTCCGGTCATCGTGTCGTGCGTACCCACGGTGCCGAGGATTACGAGAAGGCACGCTTCGCGGCGGTCAGTGATTACAACCGCGAGCAGAAGATGAAAGAAGCGCTGACCAAGGCCACCGCCACGCCGGTCATCCAGCTGTTGATCGCCGTGGCGCTTGCCACGCTGGTATGGCTGGCGATGGCGCCGGAACTGATGGCCGGCATGAGCGCCGGCGAGTTCGTCGGCTTCATCACCGCCGCTTCGATGATGGCCAAGCCGGTTCGCCAGTTGACCGAAGTCAACGGCGAGATCCAGAAGGGCATGGCGGCCTCGGAAGAACTGTTCGGTCTGCTGGATACGCCGGCAGAGCCGGACAACGGCACCCTGGTGCCCGAGGGGCGTCTCGAGGGCCGTGTACGCTTCGACAATGTCCACTTCCGCTATGCAGATCATCAGCCGGAGGTGCTCAAGGGCATCGATCTGGAGGTGAAGCCGGGACAGATGGTCGCCATCGTCGGGCGCTCGGGGTCGGGCAAGTCGACATTGATGAGCCTGTTGCCGCGCTTCTATGCGCCGACCACCGGCCGCCTCCTGATCGACGATGTCGCCATCGAGGACTACAAGCTGCGTCCGATGCGTCAGCAGATCGCGCTGGTCTCGCAGAACGTCACCCTGTTCAATGCCGACCTGACCGCCAACATCGCCTATGGCACCGATGAGGTCGACAAGGCGCGGGTGGAAGAGGCGGCGCGTGCGGCCTATGCCCACGAATTCATCGAGCGCATGAGTGAAGGCTACGACACCATCGTCGGCGACAATGGCGTGATGCTCTCCGGTGGTCAGCGTCAGCGTATCGCCATCGCACGTGCCATCTACAAGGACTCACCGATTCTGGTGCTGGATGAGGCCACCTCGGCGCTGGATACCGAATCCGAACGCTATATCCAGCGCGCGCTGGAAGAAGTGTGTCAGGGCCGGACGACCTTCGTGATCGCTCACCGTCTGTCCACCATCGAGAAGGCGGACCGCATCCTGGTGATGGATGATGGAGAGATCATCGAAGACGGCACCCACGAATCATTGATTGCTCAGGAAGGTGCTTATGCCGCGCTGCATCGCATCCAGTTCCGGGAGACGGCGGACGCATGAGTGAACGACTGGTAGACGCCTGGTATCGCGGCGCCGGCTGGCTGCACCTGTTGCGCCCGCTGGAACATGTCTACAGGAATGTGGTGGCGCGCAAGCGCAACGCCTATCTCACCGGCAAGCGTGAGGTCTGGAAGGCGCCGGTGCCGGTGATCGTGATCGGCAACATCACCGTCGGTGGCACCGGCAAGTCGCCGCTGGTCGCCTGGCTGGGGCGCTGGTTGAGCGAGCAGGGCTGGCGCCCGGGCATCATCTCGCGCGGCTACGGCGGGCATTCGCCGCGCTATCCCCTCTACGTGCAGGCCGATACCGACCCTCAGCATGCTGGCGATGAGCCGGTGATGCTGGCCCAGCAGACCGGCCTGCCGGTGGCGGTCGACCCGGATCGCCCGAGCGCGGCGCGGCGCCTGATTGCCGCGGGCTGCGACATCCTGCTCTCCGATGATGGCCTTCAGCACCATGCGCTGGGGCGCGATATCGAGCTGGTGGTCGTGGACGGTGAGCGTGCCTTCGGCAATCAGCGCTGCCTGCCCGCCGGGCCGCTGCGTGAGCCATTATCGCGTCTCGCCAGTGTCGATGCGGTGATCTCCAACGGGGTCATCGACTGCTCGCGTCTGCCGGTGGAATCGCATTGCATGAAGCTGACGCCGGTCCATTGGCGCCACCTGATCGACGACGTGCGCTATCCTGCCCACCAGCTGCCGTTCAGCGGTCAGGTGCATGCGTTGGCCGGTATCGGCAATCCGCAGCGCTTCTTCCGCACCCTGACCAATCTCGGTGTCGAGCATCTGCCGCGCCCGCTGGCGGACCACCATCGTTTCACGCCGACGGATCTGCGTTTTTCCGACAATCTGCCCGTGGTGATGACCGCCAAGGACGCCGTCAAGTGTCGCAGCTTCGCCAATGAGCGCTGCTGGGCGCTGGATGTCGAGGCGCGTCCGGACCAGGCGCTGGTGGACTGGCTCGCCAAACGCCTTGAGGCGCTCTGAGTGCTTGATCGCTGAATTTTCTTTCTTTTCTGCTGTTATTCCGGAGATGTCTCGATGGACAAGGAACTGCTCGCGCTACTGGTTTGCCCGCTGTGTCAGGCCAAGCTGACCTATGATGCGGCGAATGCCGAGCTCAAGTGCTTCTACGATGGCCTCGCCTATCCGGTACGCGACGGCATTCCCGTCATGCTGGAAGAAGAAGCGCGCCAGATGGATGCCGATGAGAAGCTCAAGGGGAGCCGCGGCTGATGAGTGACCTTCTGCAGCAGGGGCAGGCAGACGACAGCCGTTCAGAGGGCGAGTCCGGCTTTGTGGTCGTGATTCCGGCGCGCTTCAACTCCTCACGCCTGCCGGGCAAGCCCCTGGCGGACATTCATGGCCAGCCGATGATCGAGCACGTCTGGCGCAATGCCTGCGCCAGTCAGGCCAGCCGGGTCGTGATCGCCACCGATGACGAGCGCATCCGTGAGGCCTGTGAAGGCTTCGGGGCCGAGGTGGTGATGACGCGTGCCGATCATCCCAGCGGGACGGACCGCCTTGCCGAGGTGGTCACGCTGCTGGCGCTGGCCCCCGAGACCCTGGTGGTCAACGTCCAGGGCGATGAGCCGTTGCTGCCGGCGGCGCTGATCGATCAGGTGGCGGTACGTCTCGAGGAAGACGCGGGTGCCTCGATCGCCACGCTGGCGGAGTCGATCGCCAGCGTCGACAGCCTGTTCAATCCCAATGTGGTCAAGGTGGTGCGTGACCTGCGTGGGCGTGCCCTGTACTTCTCGCGTGCGCCTATCCCATGGGACCGCGAGCACTTCACCACGCCACCGGACATGCTGGCCACCGATTCCTGGCTGCGCCATATCGGCCTCTACGCCTATCGTGCCAGCTTCCTGACCGATTACGTCGACTGGCTGCCGGCCCCGCTGGAGCAGCTCGAACAGCTCGAGCAGCTGCGTGCGCTGCATCATGGCCATGCCATCCAGGTGGCCATTGCCTGCACGGCGCATCCGGCCGGTGTCGATACGCCGGAGGATCTCGAGCGCGTGCGTGACTGGCTGGCGCAAGCAGCGGCAGACAGCGAGAGCGGAGAGGCCTGATGAGCGAGCTTCTTGAGCAACTGGCCCAGCGTCAGGCGCCATTGGAGCGCATCCTGATGGTGTGCCTGGGCAATATCTGCCGCTCACCGAGTGCCGAAGGCGTGTTGCGTGCGGCGTTGACGCGCCATGGCCTGGATCAGGTCGTCACGGTGGACAGTTGCGGCACCAGTGACTGGCATGTCGGCGGTCAGCCTGACTCGCGGGCCATCGCGCATGCGGCCAAGCGCGGACACGACATCAGCACGCTGCGTGCTCGTCAGTTGTGCGAGCAGGACTTTCACGACTTCGATCTGATTCTGGTGATGGACGACGCCAATCTTGCCGATACCCGTGCCTTGGCTGCGCGCAGCAACAGTGGTGATCAGGCGCTGATCGGTCGCCTGCTGGATCTGCTACCGACCCCGCTGCCCGCGCTGGCAGCGGGCAGTCGTGAGGTGCCGGACCCCTACACCGGGGGCTCCGATGCCTTCGAGCGTGTGCTGGATCTGATCGATGTGGCCTGTGAGGCACTCATTGCGGCACTGCCTGCGGCGACCACGGCGCGGGCGCGCTCATGACTCAGGTATCCAGTGATCAGAACGCTGGCGACACCTCGCAACGTGAGGGTGTGGCGCTGGATGGCTGCAATACGCTGGGCTTCTCGGCGCGCGCCCGCGCCCTGAGCGAGCCACACACCGTCGAGGCGGCCAGGGCACAGGTGCTGGCCTCCCGGCAGGCTGGAGAGCGTCTGGTGGTGATCGGCGGCGGCAGCAATCTGGTATTGCTGCCGTGGCTGGATGCCCATGTCATGCGTCCGGCCTTTGACGGGGTCACCATCACGCCGGCAGAAGATGGCCTGACGGCCACGGTCTCCGTCGAGGCCGGCAAGCGCTGGCATGCCCTGGTGATGGAGCTGGCCGCCGCCGGCTGGTGGGGCTATGAAAATCTGGCGCTGATTCCCGGTTGCTGCGGTGCGGCGCCTATCCAGAATATCGGCGCCTATGGCGTCGAGCTGGCAGACCACTTGCTGCGCCTGGAAGTCATGTCGCTGGAAGATGGCAGTTGCCGCTGGATGAATCGTGAGGAATGCGAGTTCGGTTATCGCGACAGCATCTTCAAGCGCGCGCTTGAGCATCGCGTGCTGATCACGCGTCTGGAGTTGAAGGTATCGCGCCAGGCGGCGCCCCGGCTCGGTTATGGCGACCTCGCCCAGCGCGTCAGTGCGGCGCTGCCACAAGGGGAGGAGGTGACGCCGTTGCAGGTCGCCCGGGCGGTGATTGCCACGCGCAGTGAGAAGTTGCCCGACCCCGCGCAACTGGGCAATGCCGGCAGTTTCTTCAAGAATCCGCAGCTTCCCCAGTCTGAGGCCCAGGTGTTGTTGTCTCGCTTCCCGAGCTTGCCGCATTACCCGCAGGCCGATGGCAGCATCAAGCTGGCAGCAGGCTGGCTGATCGATCAATGTGGTCTCAAGGGCGCGCGCAGAGGCCATGTCGGCGTGCATGCTCAGCAGGCGCTGGTGCTGGTGCACTTCGGCGAGGGGGCCGTCACGGAGCTGCTGGCACTGGCGCAGGAGGTGCGCGAGGCCGTCCACACCCGCTTCGGTGTCTGGCTCGAGCAGGAGCCGCGCGAGCTGGGGATGATGCCTGAAGGGTGATGCCCGAGGACTGAGGCCCAGCATCGTGTACACTGCGCTATACGCCGAAAACAAGAACGCCCCGCAGGCAAGCCTGCGGGGCGTTCTTGTTTTCAGTACTAGACCCTGTCTTGCTGCCTTTCTGGCGCCCCCTTCAGCGCTTGTGGCTGAAAGGGGCAGCAGAGTGACGGCAGGGGCAGGGCGCCAGCCTCAGGTCTCAGTGTGACGTGTTGCTGTCATCCTGAGCGGTCGTGTCCTGAGTCTCTGCGCTGGCCTGTTGTGCAGCAGCACGCTCGGCAGCTTCACGCTCACGACGACGCACTTCGCGCGGATCGTTGTAGGCGCGTTCGCCACGGCGACGGCGGGTCTCGGTGGCTGGCTGCGTGCTGTCCTGCTGCACGCCTTCTGCCGCTGTCGTCTCACCTTGCTCGCTCGGTGCCTGCTTCTGCTCGCTGTCAGCGACTTCCACCGTGGAGGTGTCGTCGCTCACGGCTTGCGCCACGGCGACATTGTCGTGACGCTCAGCAGTCGCGAACGTTGCCTCGGCCGGGGCGTTCTCGACGCTGGCGCTGACGTTGACAGCGCTTTCGGCACCTTCAGCAGCATCAGTAGAGCCGTCAGCGTTTGCAGAGCCGTCAGCTGATAGAGAGCCCTCAGCGTTTGCAGAGCCTTCAGCTGATTGAGAGCCTTCAGTAGCATCAGCGACAGTATCTGCGGTGCGCTCAGTGCTGACGGCAGGCTCAATCTCAGGGCTGGCCACGTCAGCGTTTTGCGTCACCTTCGCCTCGCTGGTCTCAGTCTGCTGAGGAGCCTCTTCGCGCGCGGCCTCCTGTATAGGCTGTTCAGCGGCGGCTGCTTCCACGGCAGGTTCTTCCACCACAGGCTGCGCAGGCTGGCTGGCAGTGTCGGCTTCAGCGGCGACCGCTTCCTCTGCTTCAGCAACAGGTGCCTGAGCTGCGGTCTGCTCGGCAGCTTGTGCTTCGGCGGCCGGTGCCTGAACGCTTTGTTCGGCGACGGCTGGTGCTTCAGGCATAGCGGCTTCGCTGGTCACGCTTTCCTTCAGCGACTGCTCATCGGCTGCGGCTTCTGGTGCGACTTCTGCAGCGGTGACGGCCGGCGTGTCGACGGCGTCGTCAGCTGCGCTGGCCTGCGGCTGGTGCACGCTTGGCTGCTGGACGGCGTGTTGCTCAGTGCGCTGGGCGGCGTGCTGCTCAGTCTTCTGCGCCTGGTGAGCGCCAGTGGCAGGCGCTTCGGACGCCTCTTCGACAGGTGCTTCGATCGGCGCTTCGGCGACCGGCTCGACCACTTCCGCTGGCTCAGGCTCAGACGCTTGCGCGTCGGATGCCGCTGACTCAGGGGCTACCGTCTCTTTCAGCGTCTCGTTGCTCGGCTCGCTGACTTCCGCTGCGGCGACTGCCGTGAGGTCTTCGCTGGCAGACTGCTCGGCGGTGGTCGGTGCGTCCTGTGTCGCGGTGCTGTCTTTACCCTGCGGAGCACTGGTGTCAGCCTGCGGAGCGCTTTCCTTGCCTTGCGGTGCATTGGCTTCGCCCTGCGGAGCAGCGGTAGTGGCGTTGACGACTTCGGCACCTTCCTCGGCAATGGCCGGTACCGTAGCGGCTACCGGAGTGGCGGCTGCCTGCGGGCCTGCCAGCGTCATGGACTTGAGCGATTTCTGCTCTTCGACCGCCTGCGGGTTCAGAGCGTGCTGGCGGCTGCGCACACGCGGGTTGTTGCGTGTCTGCTGGCCTTCACTGCTGACCTGCTGTTCCTCTTGCTCGGCCTGTTCGGCTGCCTTGATGGACTCGCGTGCCTGCTTGCTGTCGACCTGTTCGGCCTTGTCGGTCTTGGCCGGCTTTTCACCACGTGCCGGCTTGTCGCTGCGCTTGCCGGAATCGCGCTTGCTGGCGTTGTCGGCCTTGGCGTTCTGGCTGTCGCTGCTCCTGGCTTCGGCTTTCGGGCTGTTGTCAGCCTGCGACGTCTGTTCCGGCTCGGCCTGCGGCTTGCTGTCGTTGGTGACGATTTCCTGCTGGCTATCCTGACGCGACTCGTTGGACTTGCGGCGGTTGTTACGGTCGTTGCGCTGGCGGCGCTTGTTGTTGCGGCCATCGCTCTGGCTGCTGCTGTCAGCGTCGTTGTTGCGTGACGCGTTGTTATTGCGACGACGGGAGTCCTTGCGGTTGTCATCACGCTCGTTGCCACGGCCGTCATTGCTGCGGTCGTTGTTACGATCATTTTTGCGATCATCGCTACGTTCAGCGTTACGGCCATTGCGGGAATCGTTGCGAGCCGCTGCCGGAGCGCTGGCTTCACTGACGGTCTCGCGACGCTCGCGGGCCTTTTCCAGTGCCTTGCGGGCTTCGCTGGACTTGGCCGGCACGGCGGTGTCGCTGTCATTGCCCAGCAGGCGGCTGAAGCCTCGGGCCAGGCGCGACAGCAGGCCGCCACCGGTGGCCGGAGCGGCAGTCCTGGCGGGAGTCTGGGCTGAAGATTGCGCCACGACTTCCTGCTTGCTGGCCTGAGCGCGGGTGTCATTGCCCTGGCTCGAACGGTTGCCCTGACGGTTGTCATTGCGCGAGCTCTGACGGCTGTCGTTGCGGCCTTCGCTGCGAGTGTCGTTACGAGACTCCTGGCGGTTGCTGCCGTTGCTGCTGCCGTTGCCGTTGCGACGACGATTGCCGTTGTTCTTGCCGTTGCCGTTGCGGCTATCGCTGTCATTGCTGCTGTCAGCAGTCTCGGCCACTGCGGCAGGCGCTTCCGGTGCGGCAACCGGGGCAGGCGTTGTGTGGGACACGCTCTTGACGGCGGCTTCAGTGCGTGCTGGCGGCTTGTCGAAGTTCGGATCCGGTTCCTTGCCGACTTCGGTCTCGACGGACAGCTCGAAGCTGGACTTGTCGGCACCGTCTTCATCGACGTGGTCATCACGCAGACGCACGACTTCGTAGTGCGGCGTGTCGAGCTCCGGGTTCGGCAGCAGCACGACATTCACGCCCTGACGACGTTCGATGTCGAACAGCGTGGCGCGCTTCTCGTTGAGCAGGTAGGTCGCGACCGGCACCGGCAGGATGGCGCGGATCTGCGAGCTGCGCTCCTTCATGGCCTCTTCTTCGATCAGGCGCATGATGGAGAGCGCCATGGAGCGCACGTCACGGATGGTGCCCTGGCCGTCACAGCGCGGGCAGACCACGCCGCTGGTCTCGCCCAGTGACGGACGCAGACGCTGGCGCGACATTTCCATCAGGCCGAAACGTGAGATGCGACCGATCTGGACACGAGCGCGGTCGATCTTGAGTGCGTCGCGCACACGATTCTCGACTTCACGCTGGTTTCGTGCCGGCGTCATGTCGATGAAATCGATCACCACCAGGCCGCCGATATCGCGCAGACGCAGCTGGCGGGCGATCTCGTCGGAGGCCTCCAGGTTGGTCTGCAGCGCGGTTTCCTCGATATCACTGCCGCGGGTGGCGCGAGCGGAGTTGATGTCGATGGAAACGAGGGCTTCGGTGTGGTCGATGACGATGGCGCCACCGGAGGGCAGCTTCACTTCACGCTGGTAGGCGGTCTCGATCTGGGATTCGATCTGGAAGCGCGAGAACAGCGGCACGTCGTCTTCGTAGAGCTTGATCTTCTGCTGATAGCTCGGCATGACCTGACGCACGAAAGACAGCGCTTCCTCCTGGACTTCCGGAGAGTCGATCAGCACCTCACCGATGTCATTGCGCAGGTAATCGCGCATGGCACGGATGATGACGTTGGATTCACGGTAGATCAGGAAGGGGGCAGGGCGACTGGAGGCGGCCTTGGTCACCGCGTCCCACACCTGGGCCAGGTAGTCGAGGTCCCACTGCAGTTCTTCGGCGCTCTTGCCGATGCCGGCGGTGCGCACGATGACGCCCATCTTGTCCGGCAGGGTCAGGCTGTTCATCGCTTCCTTCAGCTGAGCGCGCTCTTCGCCCTCGATGCGGCGGGAGATACCACCGGCACGCGGGTTGTTGGGCATCAGCACGAGGAAGCGGCCGGCCAGACTGATGAAGGTGGTCAGGGCGGCGCCCTTGTTGCCACGTTCTTCCTTGTCGACCTGGACGATGACTTCCTGGCCTTCCTTGAGCACTTCACGAATGTTGGGGCGGCCCTGGCCGGGGTCCTTGGAGAAGTACTCGCGGGAGATTTCCTTGAGCGGCAGGAAACCGTGGCGTTCGGCGCCGAAGTCGACGAAGCAGGCTTCGAGGCTGGGCTCGATGCGGGTGATCTTGCCGCGGTAGATATTGGCTTTCTTCTGTTCGCGGGCGCCGGACTCGATGTCGAGATCGTAAAGGCGTTGTCCGTCGACCAGTGCGACGCGCAGCTCTTCCGGCTGGGTCGCGTTGATGAGCATCCGTTTCATGTCGTCTCGCTAGACTGGGCGTGCCGAAGGGCAGCCGCATTGTGCGTCGGCGACGAGGAACCGTTTTCCGCTTCGTGTTGTGCTCAGCGCATGTCGTGGAATGCGTTTTTCGCATGCAGGCAAGTCCGTGACGGGCCACATGCGGCATGATCATGTTGAGTACTTGGAAGAGGCAGGACGTGTTGCGGGGATTTGTACTCCTCCGGCCCTGCGGTCTCTTCCCTAACACCTGGCATTTGCCGATTCATCGACGCCGGCCTTCGGCACGGATATCGAATGATTACCCGGGCTTCATGCCCGAGCGGTCTTGTGTCGTTGGCCCATGAATGACTGGGCATCTTGCTGTCTTGCCTGCGCAGGCGGCTTTCGGGCTCTCGCGACATCATCTCGTGGAGTCTGCAACGAAGGCTCGAAGGGCGATTGCGCTGCGGCGCGCGGCGTCATGCGTTCCGCGCCCGCTGATATCGTCATCAGGTCCTGTGAGACCTGAGCGACATCGATGTTTTGCGTCAGCTGTTGGTCCGGCCATTGGCCGCGAATGACTGTCCTTGGGGCTGCCTTCGCTGCCTGTGATTGACAGGTGCGATGCGCGGGACAGCACGCTACCGACAGGGTAGATGACAACAGGGTGCTTGCGTGACCTGCACGGTGCTGATGTCGGTGCGCGTTGCTTCATTGCGGGCCATCTGACCCTCTCCGCCGGCGTGAAGCACCTTGTTGAAGTGCCGGGTGCGCCGTTTTTCCGGCCGCTGTGACAGGGCTGCGGAGACGATGATCGGGCATATAGAGAAGGCCCATCTCACTGCGCTCGAATATACCAGTAAAGGTATGTACCAGCAATTCAGCTGCCAGATCAAACGCTTCGCTACATCGCCCGAGATACGAGGCCCGGCGAGCCGCGGATGAGAGCGGTATGTGGCACGATGATTCCCCATTGGTCGCATGACACCGTAGAATGGCCGGTCTGAGTGCGCCCAGGCGCACGGCAACAAGATGAGCAGGCCGCGCGAAGGCGGGGCCGGAAAGGAGTGCGACATGGCCGAAGGCCAATCAGTCCAGTGGATCGAGGTTGCCCCGGAATTGGCCGGGCAGCGCATCGACAACTTTCTGCGAACCCGCCTCAAGGGCGCACCCAAGGCGTTGATCTATCGCATCGTGCGCAAGGGTGAAGTGCGCGTGAACAAGAAGCGCATCAAGGTCGATTACCGCCTGCAGGCGGGAGACCTGGTGCGGGTACCACCGCTGCGCCTCTCGCCGGAAGCCGCCGTGCAGGAAGTCAGTGACAACCTGCGCGAGGTGCTGGCGGGCTGCATCGTGCACGAGACGGATGACTTCATGGTCATCAACAAGCCCTCGGGGCTTGCCGTGCACGGCGGCAGTGGCGTCAAGATCGGCCTTATCGAGGCCATGCGCCAGATTCGCGCCGACCTGCCGTTCCTGGAGCTGGTGCACCGCCTGGACCGTGATACCTCCGGCTGCATTCTGCTGGCCAAGTCGCGGGCTGCGCTGTTGCAGCTCAATGCCGACCTCAAGGCCCACAAGATGACCAAGCTGTATCTGGCGCTGGTCGAGGGGCGCTGGGATTCACGTCGCGATTACGTCAATGCGCCGCTGGAGCGCTATGACGGCGGCAATGGTGAGCGTCGGGTGCGCGTCGATGAGTCCGGCAAGACGGCCAGCACCCGTTACGCGGTGCGTGAAGCCTATCCGAGCATGACGCTGGTCGAGGCCGAGCCGATCACCGGGCGTACCCACCAGATCCGCGTGCACTCGGTGCATGCCGGGCATCCGCTGCTCGGTGATACCAAGTACGGCACCGAGCGCGGCAATGCCCTGGCGAAGAAGGTCGGGCTGGAACGTCTGTTCCTGCATGCCGCCCAGCTCAGCTTTCCTGACCCGATCGACGGGCGAACCGTCACCGTGCGCGCACCACTGGACAAGCGGATGAAGCGCGTTCTTGCCACTGCCAGAGAGCTGGGAGCTCGTCATGACTGATCTCACGGCAGGACTGCTGCAACCGCGCTATCGCCTGGTCATCTTCGATTGGGATGGCACCCTGATGGATTCCGAGGCGCGTATCGTCGACTGCCTGCAGGCGGCCTCATTGGCGACGGGCATGGGTGAGCTGTCTGCCCATGCCGCGCGCGACATCATCGGTCTCGGGCTTCCCGAAGCCATGGAACGCCTGTTCCCGGGAGCGACGGCCGAGCAGTGCGAGGCGCTGGTGGCGGCTTACAAGGCGCATTTCGTGGCGGTCGATACCACGCCGCTGGATTTCTTCCCCGGTGTCGAGGCCGGCATCCAGCGTCTGCGTCGCCATCCCGAGCAGCTACTGGCCGTCGCGACGGGCAAGAGCCGCCGCGGGCTGGACCGCATGTTCACGGCCCATGACTGTGGTGACTGGTTCCATGCCTCGCGCACCGCGGACCTGACGCTGTCCAAGCCGCATCCCCGCATGCTCGAGGAATTGCTGGCCGAGCTGAACGTTGAGGCGCATGAGGCGCTGATGGTCGGCGATACCGAATATGATCTGGAAATGGCGCGTGCCCTTGGCATGCACAGTGTCGGTGTCGACTACGGCGTACACAGTGTGCCGCGTCTTGAGGCCTGTGCGCCGCAGCGCATCGTCTCGCATTTCGACGAATTGATGGATTGGCTGTACGTGGCCAGGTAATGGTCGCGATCGCCCAGCACAGGAGCAGCAATCGATGAGTGACAGGCCGCATGATCCCTGGCGTGAAGGCGCGGGTGGCAAGGACGAGAGCGAAGCGGGCTTGAGCGGGCAGGGCATGAGTGGACAGAGCGCGGCTGCCGCCCCCGAGCGAGAGGTGGACTGGCAGGCGCGCGAGCGCACCGCGCAGCTCGAGATGATGGACCGCTGGGTGCAGGGCGTAGTCACCGAGCAGCGTCGTTCGCGGCGCTGGAAGCTGTTCTTCCGCTTCCTGTTCGCCTTGCTGTTCATCGCCTCGATCGCGACCTCGGTGACTCTGTTCACGCTCGGCAGCCAGCCAGCGGCGCTGCCCGGCGAGCAGCATCTGGGCGTGGTGCGCGTGAAGGGCGTGATCGAAGCGGATGGCGAAGCCAATGCCGAGCGCATCATCAAGGGGCTGCGTGCGGCCTGGGAGTCACCGGCCTCCGTGGCCGTGGTGCTCGACATCAACTCGCCCGGTGGCAGTCCGGTGCAGTCCCAGCGCGTCTATGACGAGCTGATGCGGTTGCGTGAGCGGGGCGACAAGCCGGTGATCGCGGTGATTGAAGACCTCGGCGCCAGTGGTGCCTATTACATGGCGGCCGGCGCCGGCGAGATCATCGCGGCACCCTCGAGCCTGGTGGGCTCGATCGGCGTGATTTCCTCAAGCTTCGGGCTCAAGGGGCCGATGGAGAAGCTGGATATCGAGCGTCGCGTGTTCACGGCGGGAGACAACAAGGCGTTTCTTGATCCGTTCTCGGAAATCTCGCCGGACCAGCGTGCCTTCTGGCAGAGCGTGCTGGCCACGACGCATCAGCAGTTCATCGCAGCGGTCAAGGCCGGGCGTGGTGAGCGCCTCAAGGATGACCCCGAACTGTTCTCGGGGCTGATCTGGACCGGCGAGCAGGCCCGGGGGCTGGGGCTGGTCGATCGTACCGGTACGCTGGAAGAGCTGGCGACTGAGCTGACGCCAGAGGCGGAATTGCACGATTACACGCCGCGTCAGGACCCCTTCGAGCGCTTCACGCGGCGCTTCGCCGGTGTGATGGCCAGTGCGATGGGGCTCGAGACGACGGTATCGCCGGTCAGTTACCGCCTGCCCTGGTAGGCGAGCCAGGGCCGCAGCCCTCGTCGGTCGGGGCTGCGGTGTCTCTCAGGGGCGCGGCGCATCCAGCAGAGGGTTGACGCCGGCTTCACGCAGCAGTTCGCACAGGCGAATCAGCGGCAGTCCGATCAGGCTGTTGGGGTCACGCCCCTCGAGACGCTCGAAGAGCGTGATGCCCAGGCCTTCCATGCGGAAGCTGCCGGCGCTGTCGAGGGGACGTTCGCGCTCGACGTAGCGCTCGATCTCGGCGCTGGTCAGGGAGCGGAAGACGACTTCGTAGTCTTCATGACAGACCCAGTGACGCGCGGAGTGCGTGTCGATCAGCGCCAGGCCGGTCACGAAGCGCACGCGACGTCCGGAAAAGCGCGCCAGCTGGGCGCGTGCGGCTGACAGGCCCGCCGGCTTGCCCAGTATCTCGCCTTCGAAGACGGCGACCTGGTCGCTGCCGATGATCAGGTGATGGGAGTAGGCATCCGCCACGGCGTCGGCCTTGCCGAGTGCCAGGCGATGGACCAGTGTCTCGGCACTTTCTCCGTGGCGCGGCGTCTCATCGATGCTGGGGGCTGTCCAGGTGAAGGGCAGCCCGAGGCGTTCAAGCAGTTCACGACGCCAGCGTGAGCTGGACGCCAGGACCAGTGGAGTCATCATGGCTCTCCCGTCGGGGCGCGTTGCGAGCATTGGCTGGGCGGCGCGCGGCAAGTATTTGAAAAACAAGGGTGGCAGGATGCCGTAAATCCTCTCGGCATTGAAGCGTCAGGCGCGTACAATCGCGCGCTGGACGTGTAGCCCAGTGTCAGTTGCCGCATATCGACGTGAAAGCGTGATGGTGAGGGGGCTGGCAAAAGCAACAAGTTGCTCATGCATTTTGACACCGGGAGGGGGAATCCCTATTATGGCGCGCCTATGTTGACCACAAGACTGCCGACCAAGGTCGAGCCCTACCGGCTGGCGTCAGCGGGTAAACGCCTTGAAGGCGTGATTCCACTGGCGAACATGCCCCGTGTTGTTGAGGCCATCGGTGCTCAGGAAGGAGATGTCAGCGTCTCCATGACCTTTGATATCGACACTCAACGTCGCAGCTTCATCGAAGGCTCCATCGCCTTCGAGGCAAGTCTGCTATGCCAACGTTGTCTGGGACCCACCGAGCCGGAGCCGCTTTCCAGCGAGTTTCTGCTGGGTCTGGTGACCAGTGATGCGCTGGCGGCGCAGCTGCCCGGTGAGTACGAGCCGGTAGTGGTGGAAAACGAACAGCTGGATCTCCTGACAGTGATCGAGGATGAAGTGCTCCTGGTCCTGCCGCAGGTGGTCTACCACGAGGAGGCCGATTGTGCCGTCTCTCGCGACCAGCTGGCCAGCGGTGTGGAACCCGAGGCCTCGGACGCACCCGCTGTGAATCCATTCAGTGTGCTTCGCACCCTGAAGGACAAGCACTGAACTCAATTTGTCGACAAGATTGGAGTAATCCCCATGGCAGTTCAGCAGAACCGCAAAACTCGTTCCAAGCGTGGCATGCGTCGTAGCCACGATGCCCTGACTGCACCGACCCTGTCCCAGGACAAGGAAACCGGTACAGTTCACCTGCGTCACCACGTCTCTGCCGACGGTTTCTACCGTGGCCGCAAAGTCGTTGATGCATAAGGCATTGATGCAGCGCGCGGCGTAACGCCGTGCGTATCGCCATCGATACGATGGGCGGGGACTTCGGTCCCCGCGCTACGTTACGGGGCACGGCCAGTGCGCTGTTGCGAGACTCGCAACTCAGCGCCATCCTGGTCGGCCCGCAGCATCTACTGGATGCCGAGTTAGACTCCCTCCCTGCTTCACTCTCCCGTGTTCGTGATCGCCTTCAGACACTCGCTGTCGACGGTATTGTCGCGTCTGATGCTCGCCCGTCCCGCGTCTTGCGCAGCCGCGAGCCCAGCAGCATGTCTCAGGCCCTGGGCCTGGTGGCGAAGGGCCAGGCGGATGCCTGTGTCAGTGCCGGCAATACCGGCGCCCTGATGGCTCTGGGCATGCGTGAAGTGGGAAGAGTGGAAGGGGTGGAGCGACCTGCCATCTGTGCCGCGGTGCCCACGCGTGGCCCACGCGCCTGCAGCCTGCTGGATCTCGGCGCCAACGTCGATGTCGCACCGCACCACCTGCTGACGTTCGCCCGCATGGGGGCGATGCGCAGTCGCCTCATCGACGCGGTCGAGTGTCCACGAGTGGGGCTGCTCAACGTGGGAGTCGAGTCGGTCAAGGGGACTGCGCAGGTGCAGGAAGCGCACGCCCTGCTGGCTGGCAGTGAGTCGGATTTCGACTACCTTGGCTTTGTCGAGGGCGGCGACCTCTTCTCCGGCGAGGTGGATGTAGTGGTCTGTGACGGCTTCGTCGGCAATGTCGTGCTCAAGAGCAGTGAAGGACTTGCGCAGATGCTGTCGGCACAGCTGGGGGCGACCCTGGCGGCCAGCTGGCGCACGCGCCTGATGGCTTGGCTGGCGCGTCCGGCGCTGACACGACTCTCGCGTGAGCTTGACCCGGTGCGCTACAACGGCGCCAGCCTGCTGGGCCTGGCGAACGTGGTGGTGAAAAGCCACGGCGGCGCGGCGGCGGAAGGCTTTGCCTTTGCCGTCACGCGCGCGGCCAGCGAGGCTCGCGAGCAGTTGCCCTCCCGCCTGGCGCAGGCCCTGGAAGGCACATACTCACGCTGAATGAGTAAATTGGTCTGATTTGTTCCTGTTGGGGTCGAGCTTCGGCGCACACGGTGCGACAATGCCAGCGCTTCGCGGCCGGGCGGTGAAGGCGGACGGGAATCAGGGGCAGGCAGCCCGCACAGGAAGCCCTCCGCAGGACAGCAGCATGATGTAAATGACAGGAAGCAGGCTTTCCCCTGGCAGAAGCGTGAGACACGGCAGTGATCGTCTCGCTTGCGAGCCAGTGGAAATCGGGTTTCTTGACCCGTGTCAGTCCCACCTGAACAGATGGAAATGGTGACAGCAATGACAGATTCCCTGGCCCTCATCTTCCCGGGACAGGGCTCCCAGCAGGTCGGCATGCTGCGGGAGCTGGCGGAGCGCTATAGCGTGGTCCGCACCACCTTCGAGGAAGCCTCTGACGCGCTGGGGCGCGATCTCTGGCACCTGACACAGGAAGGCCCGGCGGAGGAGCTCAATCGTACCGAGCTGACCCAGCCGGCGCTTCTGACCGCCAGTGTCGCCATCTGGCGCGTCTGGCAGGAGCTGGAAGGCCCGCGCCCGGCGCGCATGGCAGGTCACTCCCTGGGTGAATACAGCGCCATGGTCTGCGCTGGCGTGATCGGCTTCGCCGAGGGCGTCAAGCTGGTCAATCTGCGCGGCGAAGCCATGCAGACTGCCGTGCCGCAGGGCCAGGGCGCGATGGCGGCCATTCTCGGTCTCGAGAATGCCCAGGTCGAAGCCGCCTGTGCCAGCGCAGCGCAGGGTGAAGTGGTCGCGGCAGTCAACTACAATGCGCCGGGACAGGTCGTCATCGCCGGTGGTACTGCTGCCGTCGAGCGTGCCATCGCGGCATGTCAGGAAGCGGGGGCCAAGCGCGCCATGCCGCTGCCGGTGTCAGTGCCATCGCATTGTGATCTGATGCGTCCGGCGGCCGACAAGCTGGCAGAGGCGATGAATGCCATCGATTTCCGTGCGCCGCGCTATACCGTCATCCAGAACGTCGATGCCAAGGCGCATGACGATGTCGAGACACTGCGTCAGCGTCTGATCGAGCAGCTCTATCAGCCGGTGCGCTGGACCGACTGCGTCAATGCCATGTTCGACAGTGGCGCGCGCAGCTTCATCGAATGCGGCCCGGGCAAGGTGTTGACCGGCCTTGGCAAGCGCATTCAGCGTCAGGCACGTGGCCTGGCCGTGAATGATCCGGATAGCCTGGAAGCGGCGCTGGAACTTGCCCGCGAGACCGCTGCCGAACAGAATCAGTAAGCTCGTGGCTGGCCCATCAGGCCGGCCATGTGACTTGGATCAGCCAACTCAGGACTCAAGATGACGAGCGAACGCAGAATCGCACTGGTGACCGGTGCCAGTCGTGGCATCGGCCAAGCCATCTCCCGTGAACTCGGCCGTCAGGGCCGTATCGTGATCGGTACCGCCACCAGCGAGAAAGGAGCAGCGGCCATTGGCGCTGACCTCGAGGCGCACGGTATCGAAGGCGCGGGCATGCTGCTCAACGTCACCGATCAGGACAGCGTCGACGCCGTGATCAAGGAAATCGGCGAGCGCTTCGGCGCCCCGACCATTCTGGTCAACAATGCCGGCATCACGCGTGACAACCTGTTGATGCGTTTGAAGGAAGACGATTGGGACGCGGTGCTCGACACCAATCTCAAGTCGGTCTTCCGTGTCAGCAAGAGCTGCCTGCGCGGCATGACCAAGGCGCGCTTCGGCCGCATCGTCAACATCTCGTCCGTGGTCGCGACCATGGGCAATCTCGGTCAGGTCAACTATGCTGCCGCCAAGGCAGGCATGGAAGGCTTTGCCCGCTCGCTGGCGCGCGAAGTTGCGTCACGCAATATTACCGTCAACTCAGTGGCGCCGGGCTTCATTGCCACTGACATGACTGAAGCATTGCCGGAGGCGCAGCACGAAGCGTTGCTCGGCAACATCCCGCTGGCGCGCCTTGGCCAGCCGGAAGAGATTGCTGCGGCAGTCGGCTTCCTGACCAGTGATGCAGCAGGCTACATTACCGGTGAGACGTTGCAGGTGAACGGTGGCATGAACATGCGCTGAACCCCACGCAGGGACGTGGTTGCGTCCTTTTGGGGTGGCCTATAAACTACGCCCAGCTTTTTCGAGCTGCGGATTCCGTACCACTAGGAGTGATTGTTAAATGAGCACCATTGAAGAACGCGTCAAGAAGGTTGTGGCTGAGCGCCTGAACGCCAAAGAAGAAGAAATCCAGAACTCTTCCTCTTTCACTGAAGACCTGGGCGCCGATTCCCTGGACACCGTCGAGCTGGTGATGGCTCTGGAAGAGGAATTCGATACTGAAATTCCTGACGAAGAAGCAGAGAAGATCACCACCGTGCAGGAAGCTATCGATTACATCGTCAACCACCAGTAAGGTGTGTTGAAGCGATCACGGAGCAACCTGTTGCTCATGGTCGTGATGCAATTGTCTGTACGTTCAAGAGCCGCACTGTTCCTCAGTGCGGCTCTTGTCGTTCAGGGGTATGCTGCGCAATACCGCGCCGAAAGAGCGTGAATTGCATGGTGGTAGGCGGTGGGCTTCGTGACAAATGCCCCCTTGTGGCAAGTGTCGGAATTCCTTCGTGAAAGTGGCCAGAAAAGCGCTTGAAAACCGACTGCCCACGCATGGCCAGGTTTCTGTATAATGCGCTCAATTACCGTCCGGGCGTCCATGGCCCTGGCGTGCCAATTCGATAGTTTTGGAGGAGACACGATGCCTCGCAGAAGGGTAGTGGTAACAGGTCTTGGCCTGGTGACCCCGGTCGGGAATACCGTCGAGGAAAGCTGGAGCAACATCAAGGCGGGCAAGAGTGGCATCGCGGCCATCGAGCATTTCGATGTCAGCGGTTTCAATACCCGTTTCGGTGGCTCCATCAAGGACTTCGATGTGAGTCAGTACCTGAACCCGAAAGAGGCCCGCAAGATGGACCTCTTCATCCAATACGGTATCGCGGCGGCCCACCAGGCCATCACCGACTCCGGCATTGAATGCACCGAAGACAACGCCGAGCGTATCGGTGTCGCCATCGGTTCCGGTATCGGCGGCCTGCCGATGATCGAGCACAACCACAAGGCGCTGGAGAAGGGCGGTGCGCGTCGCATCTCGCCGTTCTTCGTGCCGGGCTCCATCATCAACATGATCTCCGGCAATCTGGCGATCCAGTTCGGTTATCGTGGTCCGAACATCGCGATCACCACCGCCTGTACCACCGGGACGCACAACATCGGTTACAGCGCACGCACCATCGCCTATGGTGATGCCGACGTGATGGTGGCCGGTGGTGCCGAGATGGCGACCACGCCGCTGGGCCTGGGGGGCTTCTCCGCGGCGCGTGCGCTGTCGACCCGCAACGATGATCCGCAGGCGGCCAGCCGTCCGTGGGACCGCGACCGCGATGGCTTCGTGCTGTCCGACGGCGCCGGTGTCGTCGTGCTGGAAGAGTACGAGCATGCCAAGGCACGTGGTGCGACCATCTACGCCGAGGTGCTCGGGTTCGGCATGTCCGATGACGCTCACCACATGACGGCGCCGCCCGAAGACGGCCGTGGTGCGGCCGCGTCGATGCGCAACGCCATCCGTGACGCCAAGCTCGAGCCGAGCCAGATCGACTACATCAATGCCCATGGCACCTCCACCAATGCCGGCGACAAGGCAGAAAGTCTCGCCGTCGAATCGGTACTGGGTGATGCGGCACGTGATGTGGCGGTCAGCTCCACCAAGTCGATGATCGGTCACCTGCTGGGTGCTGCCGGTGCGGTCGAGGCCGTGTTCTGCGTGCTGGCGATGCGTGACCAGATCGCGCCGCCGACCATCAACCTGGACAACCCGGCCGAGGGCTGCAATCTCGATTACGTGCCGAACGTCGCACGTGACATGAAGATCGAGTACACCCTGTCCAACTCGTTCGGTTTCGGTGGCACCAACGGCTCGCTGGTGTTCGGCAAGCTCAAGGACTGATCACACGCTTTCGTGTTCTCTCTCCTCAGACGCGCTCCCATCCGGGGGCGCGTTTGTCTGTGGGGCGTCACCTCTGCCTTGCGTGTCGTGTCCGCAACCGTTCTCTGGAGGGCTGTATCGATGACGACTGATGCCTCTGGCAACGAGAGCTCAGATGACCGGGCCTCTGATGAAAAAAGCGCTGACGACAAGCACTCCCTTGCGGCGCTAGCTGCCGATCTGCCCAGTGATGACCGCGGCCTCGCCTATGGCGAGGGCGTGTTCGAGACGATTCTGGTGCGTGATGGCCAACCGCAGCTGTGGTCCTGGCATGAGGCGCGCCTGACGCGCGGTTGTCAGCGTCTGGGAATTGCGGCGCCTTCGTCAGCTGAGCTGGCGAGCTGTCTGGCGGTCTGTCAGGGCGAGGGGCTGGAAGTGCTCAAGCTGATTGTCACCGGCGGCTCCGGTGGGCGGGGCTACAGAGCACCTGAGTCACCGGAGGCACGCTTGCGGGCACGCGCGACGCCTTTTGCGGTCAATCAGCAGGCGCGGCGTGGTATCACGGCGCGGGTCTGCGAGCTGCGTGTGGCCGAGCAACCGGCACTGGCCGGGCTCAAGCACCTCAACCGGCTCGAGAACGTGCTGGCGCGCCGCGAGTGGAGTGACACGGCCATCAGCGAAGGCCTGTTGCTCAATGCGCAGGGCGAGCTGGTTGAAGCCACCAGCATGAATCTGGCCTGGTGTCATGACGGGCGCTGGTTCACGCCGTGTCTTGATCGTGCCGGTGTCGAGGGCACGCTGCTGGCGGCGCTTGAGGCCGAGATGACTTTCGTGCGAGTCCGTGAGGGGCTTGAGTCACTCGCATGGGCCGAGCAGGTCGTCGTCATGAATTCCGTGCAGGGCGTCTGGCCGCTGCGCACCTTGCTCAAGCCCGATGGCGCGATTCTGGCTGAGTGGAAGGATGCGGCGCATCCGGCGCTGGACGAGTTGAATCACACTGTCGCGCGCTTACTGGGCGAGCCCGCGAACTGACGGAAGACGACGAGCGTCAGCAGGCATGCCTGTGCGGTCGTCGCCTTCGCCATGAAGACTGGAAACCTGATTATGCGAGTGTTCAAGATCCTCCTGATGCTGGTAGTGCTGGCCGTGGCTGCGGGTTTGGTGGGCTTTCGTTATTGGCAGGCGCAGTTGCTGTCACCGTTGGCGATCGAGAAGGAACAGCTGTTCGAGGTGCCCAAGGGCGCCAGTCTGACCAGGGTCGTGGGCGAGCTCGAGTCACAGGGCATCATCGAAGCGAGCTGGCCGTACAAGGTATGGTCGCGCCTCGAGCCTGAGGCCGTCAATGGTCTGCGCGCCGGTGAATTCCGTCTCACGCCGGGCTTGAACGGTCGTGAGCTGGTGGCGCTGCTGTCCAGTGACGATGTGGTCAGCTATACCTTGACCGTGCCGGAGGGTTGGACCTTCGCCCAGATGCGCACAGCCATGGATGCCTCGCCCAAGCTTGAGCACACGACTCGCGACATGAGTGATGAAGAGCTGATGGCGGCTGTCGGTGCAGAGGGCGAGAAGCCGGAAGGGCGCTTCTTCCCGGACACCTACCGCTATCACAAGGGCGTCAGCGACCTCTCGCTCTACAAGCAGGCCTATGCCCGCATGAACAGGACGCTGGAGGAAGTCTGGGCCGGGCGAGACGACGACCTGCCGATCACTAGCGCCTACGAGGCGCTGATCATGGCGTCACTGATCGAGCGCGAGACCGGCGCGCCGGAAGAGCGCGACGAGATCGCCGGCGTCTTCAAGCGTCGCATGGAGCGCGGCATGCGCCTGCAGACCGACCCGACCGTCATCTATGGCCTGGGCAAGGACTATGACGGCTCGCTGTCGCGCGCCGACCTGCGCAAGCCGACGCCCTGGAATACCTACGTGATCACCGGCCTGCCGCCGACGCCGATCGCGATGCCCGGGCGCGCCGCGCTGGAAGCGGCGGTGCATCCCAAGGAGGGCGATACCTACTACTTCGTCGCCAAGGGTGAGGGCAAGCATCATTTCTCGCGCACGCTGCGCGAGCACAACAATGCCGTGCGCCGTTATATTCTCAATCGGTAATGCGTGGCGAATGAGCTGAAACCCGTGTGGCGAACAGGTCTGCCATGCGCTGCACGGGGCTGTCGTCGCGAGTCATCTGCTGTCTGAATCAGGAAACATCATGTCTTCACGTCCGAGCGCATCAAGCACGACGTCTTCTCGCCGCGCCGCCAGCGCGGCGGCCACCCAGGCTTCGCCTGCAGGTCGCTTCATCACCTTGGAAGGCGGTGAAGGCGTCGGCAAGAGCACCAATGTCGCCTTCGTGGTCGCCGAGCTAGAGGCGCATGGCCTCGAGGTCGTGCGCACGCGTGAGCCGGGTGGCAGCGAGCGAGCGGAAGCCATTCGCCAGTTGCTGCTGGACCCGGTACCGGCCGAGTCGCTGAGTGATGATGCCGAACTGCTGTTGATGTTCGCCGCGCGTGCCCAGCATCTGGCCGCGACCATTCGCCCGGCGTTGGCGCGCGGAGCCTGGGTGGTGTGTGATCGTTTCACCGACGCGACCTTTGCCTACCAGGGCGGTGGCCGCAACCTGCCGCTGGCGGATATCTCGACGTTGGAATCCCTGGTGCAGAAAGGCTTGCAGCCGGACCTGACCCTGCTGCTGGACATGCCGGTCGAGGCGGCACGTGGCCGTCTGGCCGCTCGCCGCGCCGAGACCGGCGAAGGCGCCGACCGCATCGAGCAGGAAGCCGAGCAGTTCTTCGAGGCGGTGCGTGTCGGCTATCACATGCGTCGTGACGCCGACCCCGAGCGCTTTGCCACCATCGATGCCGGTCAGTCGCTTGAAGCCGTGCAGGCCGATATCGCGGCGGTGCTGGCGGCTCGCGTGGCGGCCTGGCAGGCGGACACTCCCAAGGATGTGCAGCCATGAGTGCTTCAGACGTCAGCAATGGTGTCACGCTTTCGAGCTTCTCGCCGCTACCGTGGCAGCACTCGCTGTGGCAACACTTCACCGCGGTGCATGACAACGGTCGCCTGCCGCATGCGGTGATGCTCAGCGGGCCGTCGGGGCTTGGCAAGCATGAGCTGGCCGATGCGATGATCGCTCGCGTGCTGTGTCGTACCGCCCAGGGCAAGCCCGGCGCAGCGGCCTGCGGTGAATGTCATGGCTGCCATATGCTGGCGGCCGGGCATCACCCTGATCTGATGGCGGTCGCGCCGCAGGATTTCGGCAAGATGATCCGCATCGACCCGATCCGTGAGGTCAACCGCTTCGTCTCCCAGACGGCCCAGCAGGGTGGCTACCGCGTCATTCGTCTGCAACCGGCGGAGTCGATGAACATCGCCTCGGCCAACGCCCTGCTCAAGAGCCTCGAGGAACCCGGCGCCAATACGCTGTTCATTCTGCTCAGCGACATGCCATCACGGGTGCTGCCGACCATCCGCTCGCGCTGTCAGCAATGGCCGCTGGTGATACCGCCGGTCGAAGAGAGCCTGCCATGGCTCACGCAGCAGCTGGGCGAGGATGCTCAGGCCCTGCTGCGCATGGCAGGCGGTCTGCCGCAGCTGGCGGTGCGTCTTGGCGAGGCGGAGCAGCGTCAGCTGCGTCAGGCCTTGCGCGAACTGTTCGATGCGTTGGTACGTGGTGGCGAACCGGTGGCAGAGGCGTGGCGACTGGAGCGCCAACCGCTGGCGCAGGTGCTGTGGTACGGTATTGCCTGGCTGGAAGACCTGATTCGTATGGGCCTGTCCGGCAATGCCGGCGGCCTGCGTGACCCAAGTCTCGAGCCGCTGCTGAGACAGGCGGTCAAGAATGGGCGCACCCAGGACTGGTTCAAGCTGCTGGATTTCGCGCGCGAGCAGCGCCGCCTGCTGGCTGCGGGCGGCAACCCCAACCCTCAGCTGGTGCTGGAGGCCTGGCTGGTGCGTTGGGCCGCCTTGCTGCGCTCCTGAATGCGCAGCTGGCTTTTTCTGGCGTAAAGGCCCGAATGAAGGTCTGAGCTTCTGGTGTGAAGGCCCGAGTGAAGGTCGGAGCGAAGAGCTGAGGAAGGGGCTGAGCAAAGGCCCGCGTGGAAAACCACGAGGCTGCGTGAGGCAAGGCGGGCAGGCTAGACTGAAGCCGACAGGCCGCTTGCTCGCCTTGCGTCAGATGACAGCAGGCAATGGCCGAAGAATACGCATTGATTCGCAGCGTGAGCCCTCATGTGGGCGTTGACGCTCGTCACGGGACTGCATGTGCCGGGAAACCGGCCGGAGGTGAAGGATGAATACCGCTCCACAGCAAGGCCAGAAGGCGCTCTCGCTGACCATTCGTGATCAGAAGACCCTGCTGGCCGCCTACATGTCGACCCTCGTGCGCGGCGGCATCTTCGTGCCGACCACCGAGCGCTACACCATGGGCCAGGAGGTCTATCTGCTGCTGACCCTGCCTGAGGAATCCGAGCGCATTCCGGTCACCGGGCGCGTGGTATGGATCTCCCCGCAGGGCGTCAGTGGCCGGCGCACTGCCGGGATCGGCATCCACTTCAGTGAAGAGGACCGCCAGGTGCGCGATCATATCGAGAACCACCTGGCCGGCATGCTCGGCAAGGGGCACGCGACCTATACGCTGTAGCGCGAGCGCAGCGTCGCTTCATCATCTCGACCGGCAGTGCCATGGGCGCCCGCCGGTCGAGCACGTTTTTCGCCGCGCTTCGCGTGGCCATCAGTAGTGAGAGTTCCCGGATGTTTGTCGATTCGCATTGCCACCTTGATCGTCTGAAACTGGAAGAGCACGGCGGCAGCCTCGAGGCTGTGCTGGACGCCGCGCGCGCCCGTCACGTGCACCAGTTTCTCGCCATTGCCGTCACGCTCGACGATGTGCCCGAGATCTCGGCCATCGCCCAGCAGCATGAGGATGTGGTGATTTCCGCCGGTGTGCATCCGCTGCATCAGGTCGACCCGGAACCCACGGTCGAGGACATCAAGAAGTGCGCCGAGCGCTTCGGCGCGGTGGCCATCGGCGAGACCGGCCTCGACTATCACTACGAGAGCGTCAGCCGCGAGCTGCAGTACGAGCGCTTCACGCGCCATCTGATCGCCGCGCGTGAGCTCGAGCTGCCGGTGATCATCCACACCCGTGAGGCGCGGGAAGACACCCTGGCGCTGATCAAGCAGCACACGGACCCCGCTGTCGGTGGCGTGCTGCACTGCTTCACCGAAGATCTCGACATGGCGCGCATCGCGGTGGGTCACGGCTTCATGGTCTCCATCTCCGGTATCGTCACCTTCCGCAACGCCGAACACGTCCGCGAGCTGGCGCGCGCCATCCCGCTGGACCGCCTGCTGATCGAGACCGACAGCCCCTATCTGGCGCCGGTACCGTACCGTGGTACCTCCAATGTGCCGGGCAATGTGGTCGAGGTCGCCGAATGCATCGCCGCCGAGCGCGGCATCACCGTCGATGAGCTGGCGATGCAGACCACCGCCAACTTCTATCGCCTGTTCCGTGCCGCTGCGCCGGAAGCGCCGGACAACGTTCGCGAAGCGCTGGCCAGCAGCGGTATGCTCATCGATTGAGCGTGGTATCCCGCATGATCTGACCACCAGGGAGGGAATGTCATGAATCCAGCCGCCATCCTCACCCAGCTGGGCGACAAGGCCACCAGCGGCAAGGCATTGCCGCCGGTGGATCAATGGCACCCGGCGCATTGTGGCGAGATGGACCTCGTCATCTGCGCCGATGGGCGCTGGATGCACGAGGGCACGCCCATCGGCCGTGCGCGACTGGTGCACATGCTGTCACGTGTCCTGCGCCGCGAGCCCGATGGCAGCTACTGCCTGGTCACGCCGGCGGAGAAGGTCACCATCCAGGTCGAGGACCGCCCCTTCCTGGCGGTGGACTGCTCCCGCGCCGAGAGTGATTCTGTGCAGACTGAGCTTGGACAGACTGGGCTTGGACAGACTGGGCTTGGACAGACTGAGCTTGGACAGACAGAGCCTCAGCCGGACGTCTGGCAACTGGTCACCGATCAGGGCGATGTCGTACGACTGGAAGGGGAGGCCTGCCTGACGTTGAGCGAGACGCCGGACGGCCTGTGGTTGCCGGAAGTGCCGGTGCGCTTCGGCCTTGCCGCGCGCCTGCACCGCAATCTCTACTATCGGCTGCTCGAGAGCGCCGAGACGCACGAGCAGGAAGACGGCAGCCTGACACTCGGCTTCATGAGCGGCGGGCGCTTCCAGATTCTGGGACAGCTGGCGGCCGATGAGGTCGAGGCCTGAACCTGTCTGAGCTTGTCTGAACTTGTTTGAGCCTGCCGCCTTCTGCTCTCTCTTCCGTATGCCCCTCACGTTCTGCTTCGTCCCTTTTCTCTCGCCGTCAGCCATTGCAGGTCTTCATGTCGTCACCACTTCCTCCCATCGAGCCCGACAGCACCGCAACCTCCGGGCCAGACGTTGCAGCATCGCCACTGGCGCTGGCCGTCGATCAGCTGACGCAACGGCTGACGGATCAGCAGCGCGCCGTGGTGGCGCATCGTGGGAGGCATGCGCGGGTGGCGGCGGTGGCGGGCTCCGGCAAGACCACGACGCTGGTGGCGCGGGTGCTGAGCCTGCTGGCGGAAGGCATTCCGGCGCAGCGGATTCTGGTGCTGATGTTCAACCGCTCGGCGCGCGAGGACTTCGTCGCCAAGCTGGCGCAGTCGGCCCCGCCGGGCACACGGCTGCCCGATATCCGCACCTTCCACTCCATCGGCCATCGCCTGACCACCACTCTGGTACGCTGGGGCAGCCTCGAGCCGCGCGAGCTCATCCAGCAGGACTGGGCGCTGGAGCGTCTGCTCAAGCAGGCCGCCCAGCGTGCGCTGGGCGATGCCGATCGCGCCGATCGTGAGGCAGCGCTGGAAGGCGAGCGCCTCGAAGCGCTCGCCCAGTTCTGTGATCTGGTCAAGGCCGAGATGTGCGAGCCGACGCTGCTGTACGAGCGCATGAACCTCGGCGAGCACACCGGCCACTTTGTCGAGTCCTTTACCCAGCTTGAACAGCTGCTCGAGCAGTACGGCCAGATGACCTATGCCGACCTGCTCTACCGTCCGCTGCGTCAGCTGGAGAGGGAGCCCGAGACCCGCGCGCGCATCCAGGGGCACCTGCAGCACGTGATCATCGATGAGTATCAGGACATCAATGAGGCGCAGCAGCGCATGCTGGCGCTGCTGGCGGGTGTACCGTCCAGCAAGTCGTCGTCCGGCGAGGCGTCGCCCGACGAAGCTTCCTCGCCCGGCGAAGCGTCGCCCGCAGCCTCCGGCGCCATGGCAGAAGTCATGGCCGTGGGGGATGCCAACCAGTGCATCTACGAGTGGCGTGGCGCGCGGCCTGACTACATGCTGACGCGCTTTGCCGAGAGCTTTGCCGCGCCGCTGGATTTCCCGCTCAGCTACACCTTCCGTCACGGTCATCGTCTGGCGCTGGCGGCCAATCACGCCATCGCCGCCAATGCGCGCCGCCCGGACCAGCTGTGCCTGGCTGCGCCCGGTACGCCGGCGACGCGCTTGTTCGAAGGTCAGGGCGCCGCCAGTTTGGTCGCGGCGCTCACGGCCTGGCGAGAGTCAGGGCGCAGTGGCGCCGAGGCCGCCGTGCTGGTGCGCAGTTGGGCGCTGTCGGTGCCGGTGCAGTTGCAGCTGCTCAAGGCCGGCATTCCCTTCCGGCTGGGGCAGGGGGATCGCTTCGTGTTCCGTCTGCCGCTGGTGCAGGCGCTGGCGGGTTATCTGGAGCTGGCACGTGATGCCACGCGTCTGCGCGACCCGGCGCACCTGCTGCTGCTGTTCACCCAGCCCACCGCCTTCGTCGCGCGCGAGCGCCTCGAGCGCCTGTGCCAGCAACTGGCCGATAGCCAGCGCTGGCCACGCAAGGAAGACCCTATTCTCGAGGGGCTCAAGCCGCTGCAACGCCGCAACCTGCACAAGCGCTGGAAGCTGTTGTGTGATCTGCCTTCGCTGGGTGACTGGGCGCCCGCGCGGCTGCTGCGTCATGTGGTCGATGAGCTGGAGGCCGACAAGGTGCTGCGCCGCGCCGCGGCCCGGCGTGACAAGGGCGAGGAGGATGTGCGCCTGCTGGATGTGCTGATCGAGCAGGCAGGGGAGCTTGCCAATGACCCCGATGCCTTCATCAATCTTTTGCGCAACCCGGTCGAGGACGCCGCCGACGGCGTGCTGATCACCACGGTGCACGGGGCCAAGGGGCTGGAGTGGCCGCTGGTGGGGCTGTGGGGCATGAACGAGGAAGACTTCCCGGCCTACTCGCGCGACAACCCGCTGTCGCCGGAGCGCCTCGAGGAGGAGCGTCGGCTGTGCTACGTCGGCGTGACGCGTGCCCGCGAGCAGCTGTACCTGTGGCGCGACGGTGGCACGCATACGCCAAGCCGCTTCCTGGCGGAGCTGTGTGTGGAGGACTGCACCCGCCTCGGCGACTGGATTCACGGTGCCGGCAAGCGCGCCAGGCTCGCCCGTCAGCAGGCCGAGGGTGGTGATGAGGCCGCCCGCGAGTCAGCGACCGGAAGCGACGAGCGCCTGCGTGTGGCGGCGCCGGCGCTTGGCGAGGCCTATCTGGCGCGGCTGCCTCTGGCACGTCACGGCATCACGCCGCCGACGCTGGAAGCGCTGCCGAAGAAGGTCGCCAGGTCCCCGGGCAGGTCGACCAGCAAGTCGACTGCGCAAGGCCAGTCCAGCTCGGGCGGCACCCATGCTCGCGGCGCTCGTCAGAGCAATCGCTCTCCACGCGGCGAGCCGGCGGTGCTGCGACGCGTCGGTGATTGGGAAGTCGGTCAGCGCTTGCGTCACGAGAGCTTCGGGGAGGGGGTGATCGAAGAGGTCTCCGGCAATGAGGCCAATCCGCTGATCGAGGTGCGCTTCGACGATGGCAACAAGCGCCGCCTGATCGCCACGCGTGCCCCGCTGACAGCCTTGTGACCCTTGTGACAATGGACTTGAGACTCGGGCGACAAGGCCGCGCGATTGCCAAGCCTTGCGCCGAGCACCATCATGCCTGCAGCGTATCTTCGTCTGCCCGAAAAGGAGTTCCCATGGCTCAGTATCCTGATCCTGCCGCATTGGCGGCAGCCTCCGTCTCCGCCTCATCGCTGCTGGTGCCGGACCAGCGCCAGGCGCCCCTGATCGATGCCAGCCAGCTGGTGACCCAGCTGGCGATGGCGGGCCTCAAGTCCCCCGTGGTGCTGGATTGCCGTGCGCGTCTCGACGATGGGGAAGCCGGCGAGCGTCTGTGGCGTGAAGGCCATCTGCCGGGTGCCATCCATGTCGATATGGACCGCGATCTGTCGGCCGCTGTGCGCGAGGACGGCGTGGGCGGGCGGCATCCGCTGCCGTCACATCAGGCGACGGCCGAGCTGTTCCGCCGCCTCGGCATCACGCCCGAGCAACAGGTGGTGGTCTATGACGACATGGGCGGGCAGATGGCGGCGGCGCGGCTGTGGTGGATGCTGACCTGGGCAGGGCATCCGGACGTGCGGGTGCTGGATGGCGGCATCCAGGCCTGGAATCAGGCCATGGGCGAGCTCAAACGTGCGCCTGCCCAACCGGTGGCCCCCACACCGAGCGACTGGCAGCCGAGCTTTGATGACAGCCTGCTGGTCAGCGCCCAGGAGGTGGCCGCCACGGATGACAGCTTGCTGGACGCTCGAGGCGAGGCGCGTTTTCGCGGTGAGCAGGAGCCGGTCGATCCGGTGGCAGGCCACATTCCCGGCGCATTCTGCCGACCGACCCCCAGCAATCTCGAGGCCAATGGTCGCTTCAAGGACCGCATGAGCCTGGTGCGTGAATTGCGCAGCCTGTTGCCGGCAGAGAGTGGGGTGATCGCCTACTGTGGTTCCGGCATCAGTGCCTGTCAGAACATCCTGGCCTTCGCGATTGCGGGGCTGCCGCTGCCGCGCCTGTATGCCGGCTCCTGGAGTGACTGGACCAGTGATCCCGCACGTCCGGTTGCCACCGGTGAGGCCAGCGAGAAGTAGTCGCAAGCGCCAGCGCGATGAGGGCTGCTCAGACATGACAACGCCCGCCAGAGGTTTCTCTGGCGGGCGTTGTCGTTCGTGGGGCGCTTTGTCTGACTCTTCGCGTGCGTGCGTGCGTGCGTGCGTGCGTGCTTACGCTTGCGTCTTGGGCTCGGCGGTGGGCTTGCGTGAATCGAAGCGCTCCAGCAGGGCGGCGTTGGCGCAGTTGCCCATCACGTTGAGGGCGGTGCGCAGGCCATCGGTGAAGCGGTCCACCCCGGCGACCACGGCCACGCCTTCCAGCGGCAGACCTGCCGCACCCAGCACGGTGGTCATCGCGACCAGACCCGCACCCGGCACGCCAGCCGTCGAGAAGCTGACCAGCAGGCCGGTGGTGAACACGGTGATCACCAGCGAGGTGGTGACATCGATGCCGAACAGCTGCGCCACGAACAGCGCATTGAAGCCCTGCAGCACGGCGGCACCATCGCGCTTGAGGGCAGTCCCGAAGGGCAGCGCGAAGCTGGCCAGGGATTCATTCATGCCGTAATCACGGGCATTGCCCAGCGCCAGCGGCAGGGTCGCGCCGGAGCTTGCGGTACCGAAGGCGAAGCCCAGGCTCTGGCCGAAGTGGCGCACGAAGGCCAACGGGCGGGCACCGGTGACGGCCAGCAGCACCAGATAGAGCAGCGCCATCAGCGTAAGCGCGATGATCAGGCCGATCACGTACATGCCCAGGCGCATCAGCAGGTCCAGCCCCTGGGTGGCGATCACCGAGGTGATCAGTGCGAAGACCCCCACCGGCGCCAGCTTGAGCACGAAGGACAGTACCTTGAGGCTGACGGTGTAACCGCTCTCGATCACGCGATGCAGCGGCGCGCTTTCCTCTGGCAGGGCGCGCATTGCCAGCCCGATCAGGGCGGCCGCGAAGATGACCTGCAGCAGGCCGCCGCCACCCAGCGCGGTGAAGGGGTTGTTGGGCACCAGGCCCACCAGCCACCGGGCGATGCTGTCAGCGTTGCGGCCTTCAGGCGCCGAATCCACCAGACTCTCGGCGCCGCTGCCCGGCGTCAGCCAATGCGCAACCAGCATGCCCAGCGTCAGCGCCACGGCGCTGGTGATCACATAGCTGCCCAGCAGGCGCCCGGCATGGCGACCGACATCGGCGCCGCCTTCGCGGTTGGTCAGGCTCATGATCAGGGCGCCGAACACCATCGGAACCACCACGAATTGCAGCAGGCGCAGGAAGATCTGGCCCACCGGTGTCAGCAGGTGGCTGTCGAGCCAGGCAACGCTGCCCTCGGGCAGAGCGCCTGCCCCGGCGTTCAGGGCAAGGCCGCTGAGAATGCCCAGCCCCAGGGCGAGCAGTATCTGGCGTGTGACGGACATGATGGCTCCGAAGCGATGGCATGAGTCTGAATTCGAGGGAGGCTAATGTGCTACCGGGAAGCTGTTATATCAACAATCGCTTTGAGAATGTTTTGGAATAACACAAGAAGCGCTTAAGGAGTGAAAGGCGTTCGCGCCCGCGGCGCTGGGAGATATTGAGGGCCAGACACGACAACGCCGCCACGGCAGGGCCGCGGCGGCGTTGTCAGCTGGTGGGCAGCAGAGGCTTACATGTTGGGGTAGTTGGGGCCACCGCCGCCTTCCGGCGCGACCCAGGTGATGTTCTGCGCCGGGTCCTTGATGTCACAGGTCTTGCAGTGCACGCAGTTCTGGAAGTTGATCTGGAACTGCGGCTCTCCGGCCTCCTCGATGATCTCGTAAACCCCGGCCGGGCAGTAGCGCTGGGCGGGCTCGGCGTAGCGCGGCAGGTTGTCACGCACCGGCAGTTCCGGGTCGGACAGGCGCAGGTGACACGGCTGGTCTTCCTCGTGATTGGTGTTGGAGAGGAACACCGAGGACAGCTTGTCGAAGGACAGCTTGCCGTCCGGCTTGGGGTACTCGATCTTCGTGCACTCAGCCGCCGGGCGCATGCGTGCGTAGTCCGGCGTGGTGTCATGCAGGGTCGGCAGGCGGCCACCCGTCAGCTGGTCGAGGAAGTTGTAGGCGCCACCGAGGAAGGTGCCGTACTTGTGCATGGCCGGGCCGAAGCTGCGCGAGGCATCCAGCTCCTCATAGGCCCAGCTGTCCTTGAAGCGCTTGCCGAAGTCGACCAGGTCTTCACCGCCTTCGTCTCCCCCCTTGATGGCGTCGAACACGCTTTCCGCCGCCAGCATGCCGGACTTCATCGCGGTATGCAGACCCTTGATCTTGGCGAAGTTGAGGGTACCGGCGTCACAGCCGATCAGCAGACCACCCGGGAAGCTCATCTTCGGCAGGCAGTTGAGGCCGCCCTTGGCGATGGCGCGCGCCCCGTAGGAGACCCGCTTGCCGCCCTCGAGATGGCGGGCCAGGGTCGGGTGCTGCTTCATGCGCTGGAATTCATCGAAGGGCGACAGGTACGGATTGTCGTAGGCGAGATCGACGATCAGGCCCACCACCACCTGCTGGTCATCGGTGTGATAGAGGAAGAAGCCGCCTTCGGCGTTGCCCTTGAGCGGCCAGCCGCTGCCATGCACCACCAGCCCCGGCTGATGCTGTTCGGCGGGCACATCCCACAGCTCCTTCAGGCCGATGCCGTAATGCTGGGCATCCGCTTCGCTATCGAGCGAGAAGCGCGAGATCAGCTGCTTGCCCAGGTGGCCACGGCAGCCCTCGGCGAACAGGGTGTACTTGCCGCGCAGCTCCATGCCCGGCATGTGGCCATCCTTTTCGCTGCCATCGGCAGCCACGCCCATGTCACCGACCACGATGCCGCGCACCGTGCCATCCTCACCATGCAGCACTTCCTGGGCGGCGAAGCCCGGGAAGATCTCGACGCCCAGCTCCTCGGCCTGCTCGCCCAGCCAGCGCGTCAGGTTGCCGGCGCTGATGATGTAGTTGCCGTCGTTGTGCATGGTCCTGGGGACCAGTGCATTGGGGATGACCTGCGCTTTCTGGTCATCCTTGAGCAGCACGACCTCGTCACGGGTGACGGCCGTCTTGAGCGGGGCGCCGCGCTCGGCCCAGTCGGGGAACAGCTCGGTCAGTGCGCGCGGTTCGAGCACGGCGCCGGACAGGATGTGTGCGCCGACTTCAGAGCCTTTCTCGACCACGCAGACCGTCAGCTCCTTCTCGGCCGCGTTGGCCTGCTGCATCAGTCGGCAGGCCGCCGCCAGGCCGGAAGGGCCGGCACCGACGATGACCACGTCGAAATCCATGAATTCGCGTTCCATGACCCGTCTCCTCAATCTTTGCGCCGTCAGGGCCCCGCGGATCCGGCGGGGCGGGCGTGTCACGAACGACCATGGCCGTTCGCTGGGCAGTGAACCTCCGACGTGGCGTGCGTCAGGGCACGGCTCGCCGGAGTGAAAATAGGGGGCGACTCACGCTGGCGCGCCATGTCCTGCACGGACGTTTGGCCGCTCGACACGAGGCGCTGGCGCGAAGCAGCCGCATAGCATGCCGCAACAGTAGCATTTAAAACGACCGTTTGTTTATTATGCTTGGGTCTGACGTAATAGCCACCGGGGGCGTTGCAGGGAATCGCCCGATGGGTTTCACGCCCGGGCGTGTTGAGAGTGATTGTCAGGTTTGACCCCGGCAGCCAATTCTGCGCAAGATGCCCGCATGAGAATGGCGGCTCCCGGACAGTGAAAACCACGCCGGTCTGGCTGACTTCATCCTTCGGGTGCCAGCGGATATCGTGGCAAGACACTTGTCACCACGGTCATCTGTGAAAGATATTCACCTATCAAACGCTTGCATGAATCGAGTGCTGGCGGCCTCACGGTCACTGGTACTCCATGAGAAATCAGCGAGGACACCATGAAAGTACTCGTCGCGGTGAAACGCGTCATCGATTACAACGTCAAGATTCGCGTCAAGGCTGACCAGTCTGACGTCGATCTGACCAACGTCAAGATGGCCATGAACCCCTTCTGCGAGATCGCCGTGGAAGAAGCGGTGCGCCTGAAGGAAAAGGGCGTGGCGACCGAAGTCGTGGCCGTCACCATCGGCCCGAAGGCCGCCCAGGAGCAGCTGCGTACCGCGCTGGCGCTGGGCGCCGATCGCGCCGTGCAGGTGATGACCGATGATGCCGTCGACTCGCTGGCCGTGGCCAAGCTGCTGGCCAAGGTGGTCGAGGAGGAACAGCCCGGGCTGGTGATTCTCGGCAAGCAGTCCATCGATGCCGACAACAACCAGACCGGCCAGATGCTGGCGGCACTCACCGGCATGGGGCAGGGCACCTTCGCCTCCGAGGTGGTGGTCGATGGCGAGAGCGTCAACGTCACCCGCGAGATCGATGGTGGTCTGCAGACCGTCAAGCTGAACCTGCCGGCGGTGGTCACCACTGACCTGCGCCTCAACGAGCCGCGCTACGCCAAGCTGCCGGACATCATGAAGGCCAAGAAGAAGCCGCTGGACGTCAAGACGCCGGAAGAGCTGGGTGTCTCCACGGCCTCCAAGGTGTCGCTGGTCAAGGTCACGCCGCCGGCCGAGCGTCAGGGCGGCATCAAGGTCGGCTCCGTCGATGAGCTGGTGGACAAACTCAAGAATGAAGCAAAGGTGATCTCATGAGCATTCTCGTCATTGCCGATCATCATGATGGCCAGCTGACCAGCAGCACCGCGAGTGTCGTGGCAGCTGCAACCGCCATCGGTGGCGATATCGACGTGCTGGTCGCCGGTGAGGGCGTAGGCGCCGTCGCCGAGCAGGCCGCCAGGCTTGCCGGTATCGCGCGTGTCCGTGTCGCCGACAATGCCGTCTACGCCCATCAGCTGGCCGAGAATCTGTCGGCACTGGTCGTGGCGCTGGCTGATGACTACAGCCACGTACTGTCCAGCGCCTCCACCACCGCCAAGAACTTCATGCCGCGTGTCGCGGCACTGAAGGACGTGGCGCAGATCTCCGAGATCATCGCCGTCGAGAGCGCCGATACCTTCCAGCGCCCGATCTACGCTGGCAACGCCATCGCCACCGTCAAGAGCGACGATGTGCTCAAGGTCATCACCGTGCGTGCCACCGGCTTCGATCCGGTCGCGCTCGACGGACAGGCGGCCATCGAGGCCGTGGATGTGGTCGAGGAGGCAGGCGTCTCGAGCTTCGTCGAGGAAACCCTGGCCGAAAGCGAGCGCCCTGAGCTTGGCTCCGCCAAGGTGGTGATCTCCGGTGGCCGCGGCATGGGCAACGGTGAGAACTTCGCGCTGCTCAACGGTATCGCCGACAAGCTGGGCGCCGCCATCGGTGCCTCTCGCGCTGCCGTCGATGCCGGCTTCGTGCCCAACGACATGCAGGTCGGCCAGACCGGCAAGATCGTCGCGCCGGATCTCTACATCGCCGTCGGCATCTCCGGGGCGATCCAGCACCTGGCGGGGATGAAGGACTCCAAGGTCATCGTCGCGATCAACAAGGACGATGAAGCGCCGATCTTCCAGGTCGCGGATTACGGCCTGGTCGGCGATCTGTTCGAGGTGCTGCCGGAGCTGGAAGGCAAGCTCTGAGCCACGCCCCGCAAGGCTGAGCCCGAGACACCGCAAGGTGCCCTGGCCAACCAACGCGACCCGCTTCGGCGGGTCGCGTTTTTTTGTGTCTGCGGGCAAGGGTCGGGGCAGGTCAGGAATGTGCGCTTGAAGAGAGAAGTGCAACGCGGCATTGCAGGTATCAGGGCCTGCTGAGGGAGTAGAGCGAGTCAAGATCAATTGATAATTGTTCTTGTTTGTAATACCGTCCATGCCAGTGATTTGCATTTCCACTCGGAAGCCACTATCGGCCTGGCAGGCGACCGAGGATGCAACCAAGCCTAGTTCTTCAGGAGATGTCCGTGCGGCGTTCGACTTCTTTCCCCTTCCCGTGCGTGCGAGCCCTTGGCGGCCTGCTCCCGGCGCTGGTGCTGCTTGCACCGCTGACAGCTACCGCATTGCCGGCGCATGCCGAGACACTGCGTGACAGTGCCGCCACTCATCAGGAAACCCAGCGTGAGCTGCAGGCGCGCATCGACGCCGCCGATGACGAGACGCGTGCGCTGCTGGTGCGCCTGCGCGAAGCGCGTCAGGAAGCCGCGCGTCTGGAAAGCTACACCGCGGAACTGACGCCGCTGAATGCTGACCGCGCGGCGCGAATCGAGCGCCAGCGTAGGGCGCTGGAGAATCTCGAGGCCACGCGCGAGTCGCTGCCGGGTCTGCTGCGTCAGCAGGTCGAGGAGCTTGAGGACTTCATCGAGCAGGATCTGCCGTTTCTCAAGGACGAGCGTCTCGCGCGCGTCCAGCGTCTGCGTGACAACCTCTCCAATGCCAGCCTGAGCAATGATGAGCGCCTCGATCAGCTGCTCAACGCCTGGCAGCAGGAGCTGAGTTACGGTCAGGGCTTCGATACCTGGCGCGCAGGGCTTGTCGGCGGGGAAGACACCGAGGTGCAGTATCTGCGTGTCGGCCGCGTCGGTCTCTATTACCTGACGCTGGACGGTCAGCATGGTGGCGCCTGGCAGGCCAGAAATGGCAGCTGGCAGGTGCTGGATGACAGCGGCCTGGAGGCGCTGCGCAAGGGCATCAGCATGGCGCGTGACCAGCAGGCACCGTCACTGGTGACCCTGCCGCTGTCGGTGCCGGTCGAGGACGTCGAGTTGGCCCCGAAGGGGCGCCTGTCGCAGTCCGCGCTCAAGAGCGCCGATCAGGTTGCCGCGGCAGTCACCAGCACACGCACTACCACTACCCGTACCGCGCAGGAGTCCAGCTGATGGCGACGAATTCACAAGCGCCACGTGCGTCTCTGTCACGCCTGCTGCTGACGGCCGCCACCCTGGGGCTGCTGACGTTGTCATCTCCCGCCGTGCTGGCGGCGACCGGCAGTGCCGAGCAGTCATTGAGCGTCGAGCAGTTCGAACAGGCCGCCAGTCAGGCCGAAGGCCGCGATCAGGCGCGTCTTGATACCCTGTTGTCGGATCGCGAGGCGCTGCAAGCGGCGGTCAGCGAGGCCGAGGCGCGGCGTGACAGCCTGCGCGAGACGCGCGCGACCCTCGAGGCCGAAGCGCAGGAGCAACAGGCGACTCTCAGCGGTCTGGACGAAGAGCGCCAGGCCCAGCAGGGCGATCTCGGCCAGGTGTTCGAGGTGGCGCGCAAGCATGCACGTGAGACGCGTGAAGCACTGGCGGGCAACTGGCTGCTGGTCGGCGGCCAGGCGCGTCTGCCGGACCTGGGACCGCGCGACGAGGTGCCGGGCCGCGAGCGACTCGCCGCCCTGACCGCGGACATCCGCAGCATCGCCACCGAAAGCGGTCGCGCACTGCGCTTCCAGGCACCGCTGGCCGGGCCTGATGGCAGCATCAAGCCGCGTGAGATCGTGCGCGTCGGCGAGCAGATGGCCTTCAGTGGTCGTCACCTGCTGGCGCCGCTGTCGGAAGACAAGGCCGTGGATGGCCCCTCGGCGCTGGACACCCTCGGCCTTGCGGGTACCACGCCGATGCGCATTCGCAAGCAGCTGGCGGCCTTCGATGCCGGCGACAGTGATCGCCTGAGCTTCGACCCCACCGGTGGCGATGTCACCCAGGCACTGGCGCGGGCGCCGCGTCTCGGTGAGCGCCTCAAGCAAGGCGGCGCCGTCGGTTATGTCATCGTCGGTCTTGGTGTGCTGGGCCTTATCATCGCGTTGATCCAGCTGGTGCGTCTGTCGCTGACCCGTCGGGCGGTCAAGCGTCAGGAGGCCGACCTGAGCCAGCTCAGTGACGACAACCCGCTGGGCCGTGTGCTGCATCGCTTTGAAGGCATGCGCCATGATCACGAGCCGGAAGCGCTCGAAGCCCGTCTCGACGAGGCGTTGCTGGCCGAGCAGCCCAGGCTCGAGCGTGGGCAGGCGCTGGTCAAGCTGCTGGCTGCCATCGCGCCGCTGCTGGGTCTGCTGGGTACCGTGACCGGCATGATCGGCACCTTCCAGTCGATCACCGTCTTCGGTACCGGCGACCCCAAATTGATGGCCGGCGGTATCTCCCAGGCGCTGGTGACCACCGTGCTGGGTCTGGTGACCGCTGTGCCGCTGCTGTTTGCCCAGACAGGGCTTTCCAGCCTGTCCAAGGGCCTGATGGGCCGCCTCGAGGGCCGCGCCAGCGCCCGTCTGGCCGACCACCTCGAGAAGCGCGCTCCGAGCAAGGCTGCCAGCGCGGCGGCGCGTCAGCGGGATACCGAGCATGCCTGATTCGTTGGCTGCCTCTTCCCTGCTGAGCGGTGGCTTCGCGCCAGTGATGCGGCTGGTGGAAAGCGGTGGCCCGCTGATCGTGGTGATCTGCCTGATCGCCATGGTGCTGTTCGGGCTGGCGCTGGAGCGCGGCCTCTACTGGCGGCTCGTGCATCGTCCGGCGCGTCAGCAGTTGATCCACGACTGGGTGGCGCGCAGCGAGCACCACAGCTGGTCGGCGCTCACCCATCGCGAAGTGCTGACCCGTGAGCTGCTGTCACGTCTGCGCGCGCCGCTGCCGTGGCTAAAGCTGCTGGTGCTGATCTGCCCGCTGGCCGGCCTGTTGGGCACCGTGACCGGCATGATCCATGTCTTTGATTCGTTGGCGATCGCCGGCACCGGCCAGGCGCGTGCCATGGCCGACGGTGTGGCTCGCGCCACGCTGCCGACGCTGGCCGGCATGGCGGTCGCGGTGGTGGGCCTGATGTTCGTCACGCGCTTCGAGCGCGTGGTGCGTCGTGAAGACCAGCGCCTGCACGACCGTCTGGCGCGCGCCGTCGACGATGCACGTTCCGGCATGTCCGCTGCGAACGGCTTTGATTACTCCTCTGATACAAGCGAGACACCACATGCGTAGACGTCGCATGGAGGCCGCGGAAGACAGCGGCGAGATCAATCTGACGCCGATGCTGGATGTCGTCTTCATCATGTTGATCTTCTTCATCGTCACCACCAGCTTCGTCAAGGAGTCCGGGGTCGAGATCCAGCGTCCGGAAGCCTCCAACGCCACGGCGCGCCCTGACGCGGCGGTCATGGTCGCCATCACCGCCGAGGGCGCGGTGTGGGTCGACGGCAAGCCGGTGGATGCCCATCGTGTCGGCGACGCCGTGGCCGATCTTGCCGATGGTCAGCCGGTGGTGATCCAGGCTGATAGTCGCTCACAGACCGGCCTACTGGTCGAGACGATGGATGCGCTGCGCAACGCGGGTGTGCAGGACATCGCGGTCGCCGCCTCGAAGGGCGAATGACATGACGCGACGCCTGTATGCCAATCGACTCGTCGGGCTTGTCGGCGGCGCCTTGCTGGCGCTGGTGCTGTTCTATGCGCTGGCGCTGCTGGTCGCGCCGCCGGTGAACGACACGCCGCCACCGGAGCCGCTATCGGTCTCCACCGTTCAGGCGCCTGAAGAGGCACCGGAGCCTGCACCGGCGGCGAGTGAAAGTCTGCCCACGCCGCCGGCCGAGCCACCACCGCCACCCAAGGCAGCGCCGATGCCGGCACCCAAGGCGACAAGCCCGGTGGCGATTCCCGAGGTCAAGACGCCATTGCCGCCGACGCCAGAGCTGACCATGGATGACAGCCTGCCGCCGCTGGAAGTCGAGCGTCCGCCCAAACCGACCCCCAAGCCGAAACCGACGCCCAAGCCAGCACCCAAGGCCAAGCCAGAACCCAAGGCGGTCGCCAGGCAGGCCGAGGCCTCTTCATCGGCGCAGTCGGCGTCTGACACGTCATCACAGGCCGCGGCGAAGCCATCAAAGCCCAAGGCAGCCCCGGCGGCACAGGGTGGTTCACCGCGACCCACCGTGCGCACTGCTCCCGAATATCCGAGTCGTGCGCGTCGCCGCGGCATCGAGGGCTTCGTCGAGGTGGCGTTCGTGATTCGCCCGGACGGCAATGTCGATGGCGGCTCGCTGCGGGTGGTGCGTGCCGAGCCGTCGGGCGTGTTTGACAGGGCGGCGATGAAGGCGATCGCGCGCTGGGAATTCCCGGCCGCGGGCAATGCGCGCCAGGCGCGCCAGCGGCTCGAGTTCCAGTTGCGTTGAGGCAACCCATGACCCCATGGCGCGGGCTTTCATCGGGTGTCTGATGTGTGTCATATGTCGTCATCTCTGATGCCGTGGACTTATCGGCAATGCGCCGAGTCATGGCAGCGGATGAACGCAAGAGGAAAGACTCATGGTAGCGAAATCCACACCGCCGCAGGACGCCGACAGTGCTGAGCGATCGCGAGGCCTGATGGCGCGGGCGCGCCAGCTGCTGGCACGCGGCGGGCGCCGACTCACCCGCGTGACGCTGGTCTCGACCTGCCTGATGCTGATGATGGAAGTCGGTGGCATCAGTGCGGCCCATGCGGCGACCCGCGTTTCCGCCGAAGTGGCGGGGCAGTTGCGCACGCTGCAGTCACGGCTGGATGAAGGCGATTATGACGCGGTTGGCGAGCGCGCCGAACGTGAGGCCAAGCGCCAGCGCGGCGAGGTGCGTGCGCTGTATCTGTCATTGGCGGCCAGTGCGCGAGCGCGCCAGGGCGATCAGGCCCAGGCGGCGCGTCTGTATGCCGAGGCGCGTCGCCTGCCGGGCGTCAATGCCTCCCAGGCTCGCGAGTGGCTGCGTCGTGAAGCGATGCTGCGCCTGCGCGCCGGGGAGCGCGATAGCGGTATCGCTCGCCTGGCGGAATATCTGCACGGCGGCTCGGCAAGTGCCGAGGACCTGTGGCTCGCAGTCAGTCTTGAAGCCAATCGAGGTGACTGGGCGCGCGCCGAGGACTGGCTTGAGCGTGCCAGCAAGGCGAGTGCGCCGAGCGGTGATCGCCTGAAGCTGGCCGTCAGTGTCTATCAGCAGACCGGCCGCCATGGCGCGGCGGTGGCGCTGGTCGAGCAGGGACTGGGCGAGTCACGTGACCCACAGGACTGGCAGCGTGCCGTGGCGCTCTATCAGCGCCTCAACCAGAACACCCGCGCCGCCAGTACCTGGGAAGCGGCGTGGGCGGCGGGGATCGTCAGCGGCAGCGACGCCTACCAGCAGCGGATCGACCTCCAGCTTGCGGCCGGTGCGCCGGCGCGGGCGGCGGAGCTGATCGAGGCGGGGCTCTCGAAATCCGCGACACCCGAGGGGCAGCCGCTGCTTGACGATACCCCGGCGCTGCGTCGCCAGCTGGCGCAGGCCTGGACGGCGGCGCGCGATGTCGAGCATGCGCTCAAGGCATGGGCAGCCGTCTCGCAGCAGAGTCAGTCACTCGAGGATGCCCGGCAGTATGCCGAGCTTGCCTATGATTGGGGCCGCTGGGAAACGGCCCAGCAGGCGCTGGCCGCGGCCGGTGAGCGTGGCGATGACTCGGCGCGTCATTGGCTGCTCTCCGGCGTGGTCGCCAGTCAGCTGGAGCAGTTCGACCCTGCGCGTGAAGCCTTCAAGAAGGCTCAGGCGCGTGGCGCCGAAGGAGCCGATGCCTGGCTGAAGTCCGTCGCGCAACGCTGATGACGTGAGGCGCTGGCGATCCAGCGCTGTCTGAGCATCACTGCAACGAAAACGCCGCCTTTCCTGATCGTCCTGAGACGGGAAAGGCGGCGTTTGCGTGTCTGGCGATCGCGTTCGCGCTGGTGTCGCTCAGCGTATCAGCCGATATCGGTCCACACTGGGGCGTGATCTGACGGCTTTTCCATGCCGCGCAGCGCGTAGTCGATACCGGAATCCTTGATCAGCGGGGTCAGGCCGGGGCTGGTCATGATCAGGTCGATGCGCAGGCCGCGCCTGGGCTCACGCTCGAAGCCGCGTGAGCGGTAGTCGAACCAGCTGAACTGGTCGTCGACTTCCGGGTGCACGTGGCGGAAGCTGTCGGTCAGCCCCCAGGCGTAGAGGCGCTCCATCCACTCGCGCTCGATGGGCTGGAAACTGGTCTTGCCTTCGCGCAGCCAGCGCTTGCGGTTGGGCTCGCCGATGCCGATGTCGCGGTCGGTGGCCGAGATGTTGTAGTCGCCCATCACCACCACATGCTGCTCGGGCTGGTGGTCTTCTTCCAGCAGGCGGAACAGCTGTTGATAGAAGCGCGTCTTGTAGGGGAACTTCACCGGGTGCTCGATATTCTCGCCCTGGGGGAAGTAGCCGTTGTAGACGATCAGCGGCTCGCCGTTCGGGCCGTCGATCTCGACGCCGATCATGCGCTTCTGGGCATCCTCGCCGTCATCCGGCATGCCGTAGTGCACCTTCTTCGGCACCTGACGTGTCAGCATCGCGACGCCGTAGTGGCCCTTCTGGCCGTGCCACACCACGTGATAGCCCAGCGCCTCGATGTGCGCGTGGGGAAATTCACTGTCCTGCACCTTGGTTTCCTGCAGGCCAATGACTTCCGGCTGGTGCGCTTCTATCAGCGCTTCCAGCTGATGCGGGCGGGCACGGATGCCGTTGATGTTGAAGGAAATCAGGCGCATCACGCTTGGCCTCCACCATCATCCTTGGAGGAGCTGTCTTCCTTTACCGGTGTCTCAGGGTGCAGCGGCAACAGCGGCGCGGCGTTCATGCGCTCCAGCTTGGCGGCAGCCTGGGACTTGCGCTGGTCCTTCTTCTTGGCCACGTAACGCGGGCCGGAATGCACCTGGTCCGGGTTCTCGGCGCGCCACTTCTTGAAGTCCTTGCGGCGGCCGGTACGAATCTGCACCTTGTCGGCGATGGAACGGCTCTTCTTTCTACGTGTCATCTTCGGGCTTTCCTGTTCGGTGTCGGCAGTCGCCAGCCTTGAGTCGCACGGCAAGGCCGCGGCACGCGGGCAACCGCATCAGTTGACGGTCATTCTACCAGCCTGCGTGGGGCGGGTGCCATGAGGGGCGTCGTGGTGAGAAGCATCGCGTGTCGTGCACACGAGGTTGTCTCGTATCGAGTGCGTCATGATGCAGGGGCGCGAAGACGCCGGCGGGCTGGTACAATATGTCGGCGTTATCGTGGCTGGCCGCTTGAACCGGCGCCTTGTGCCTCATGCACGATGGCGGGTCGCCTGCCCCTCGGGGCGCGCTTCCCCTCACGCATGTCAGAGACAACGGCTTGCCGGATGCGCCAGTCTTGCTGCCATTGCCCGTGCCAGCGACATGCAACATGCAATATATGAGTGTTACCTGAATGACTCTGGCAGGTACGCTGCCCCGGCCCACACAGTAAGACAGACGGGCGACGGCGAACTGTCGCGTGGCGTGGCCAAGGTTGCCCGGCAACCCGATGCCTGCCCGATGAAGAAGCCCTTTCGACCGACACGCAGTATCGGCCGTCCTTGTGGCGACCCATGAGCCTGTCCGTTGCGTGAGCCCGGCGATGACATGACCGGTGCAACGTGAGCAGACCCTCATGGCAGACGTCCGCTCCAGTCCCTTGCCGAACATTCGGGCAGGGGAGTGCTGGATGCGTGAATCCGTCAAGAACAGGCGAGAGCATTCGTGCCCTTCTGCACCCGAGGCCTGCGTGGCCTCGAAGACGCACACCCAGGGGGGTTGCCGCAGAAGTGCAGGGAATGGCTCCCAATCCGGTAAAGGCGCATGCAGCCCGAGACTACCGCGCATCAGGCGCGAGTCAGGCGAACCAGGTGAGACGACTGGGCATGACGAACCAGCCGGGTGTGGCCTGTCACGGCGAGATTCCGAGAACGACCCGCGCCTGTCGCATATGAACCCTTGAAAAGAACGGATTACATGAGCGAGACGGATCAGACCCAGCCAGCCGCTGAGCAGACTCAGCAAGAGCCGCAGGACCCGAACCAGAAGCCGAGAAAGCCCAAGCGTCGTCGTCGCAAGCCGCGTCGCTCCCAGTCCAAGTGGAACCTCGATCAGTTTCCGGTCGCGCCGGTCGCCGGTCAGTGGCGCTTCCATGATTTCGATCTGCCGCTGCCGCTGATGCGTGCCATCCAGAAGGCCGGTTTTGAATACTGCACCCCGATCCAGGCCCAGACCTTCGAGAAGGCACTGCTAGGGGGTGACGTGGTCGGCCGTGCCCAGACTGGCAGCGGCAAGACCGCCGCCTTCCTGATCGCCACCCTGGCCTACTTCCTGGAAGAGAAGGCGCCGGAAGGCCAGAAGCCGGGTGCACCGCGTGCCGTCATCATCGCGCCGACCCGTGAGCTTGCGCTGCAGATAGAGAAGGACGCCAAGGCGTTCTCCGAATTCGCGCGCATCTCGGTGGCCTGCGTGGTGGGTGGCATGGACTACCAGAAGCAGCGTGAACGCCTCGAGCGCAAGGTCGACCTGCTGGTTGCAACGCCAGGCCGACTGCTCGATTTCCACACCAAGCGCGATGTCGATCTCTCCGAGACCGAGGTGCTGGTGGTCGACGAAGCGGACCGCATGCTGTCGATGGGCTTCATTCCTGACGTCAAGCGCATCATCCGCGCCACGCCACGTCCCGAAGAGCGCCAGACGCTGCTGTTCTCCGCCGAGTTGTCTTCCGATGTGCTGGGGCTGGCCGAGCAGTGGACGCATGAGGCGACTCAGGTCGCGGTCGAGCACGAAGCGACGGCTGCCATCGCGGCGGACAACGACGCCGTGCAGACCTACACCGTGAGCGATGATGACAAGCTGCGTCTGTTGATCAATCTGGTGAATCAGGGTGAGATGGAGCGCTCCGTGGTCTTCGGCAACAGTCGTGGGCTGGTGCGCAAGATCAACGCCGCGCTCAAGGAGGCCGGTATCGAATCGGCGGTGATGTCCGGCGCCGAGACCCAGACCGAGCGCCTGGAAGCCCATGAGGCCTTCCGCAACGGCAAGCTCAAGGTGCTGGTGGTCAGCGATGTCGCCGGGCGTGGCTTCGCACTCGAAGACGCGACCCATGCGATCAACTTCACGCTGCCGGAAGTGCCGGAAGACTACGTTCACCGTGCAAGCTTCAGCGAAGTGACCTTGATCAGCTTCGTCGGTGAGGAAGATGTCTTCTCACTGCCGGAGATCGAGGACTACCTGCAGGAAACGCTTCCGCGTCAGCAGCCGCCTCAGGGCCTGCTGTAACACCTGCTTGCACCTGGCCGGTCGCGAGAAGGTGGCCGGTCGCGCACGGCAGTCGAGGTAGATGGCAGTAGCACGCAAAGACGGCGGGCAGCTCAGGCTGTTCGCCGTCTTGCGCTCCATGACCCACCGGGTTGACGAGAAGCGAGCTGACGGCAAGTGATCTTCTGGCAAGCGGCCAGTCGCCAGTTGTTGTTGACCGTGACCGGCTGTCGTGGGGCAGGGGGGGGGATGGCCAGTTGAGGAGAGAGACACGCAATGCTGGAAGATAGCCTCAAGGGCGAGATTCAGGGCGCCTATCGCAAGTTGCTCGAGGGTCTTGAGCTGACGCCGCGCTATGGGCAGCGGCTGATGATCGCCGAGATCGCGCGCACCCTGGGCAACATCGAGCAGAATCCGGAAGGCTATCGCCTCGGCAACGAGCATGTCTGCGTGCTGGAGGCCGGTACCGGTACCGGCAAGACGCTGGCCTATCTGCTCTCCGCGCTGCCGGTGGCCAAGGCGCGCGGCAAGCGGCTGGTGGTCTCGACCGCGACCATCGCGCTGCAGGAACAGGTCATGCATCAAGACCTGCCGGCGCTCAAGAAGCATTCGGGGCTGAACTTCGACTATGCGCTGGCCAAGGGCCGTCGCCGTTATCTGTGCGTGCAGAAGCTGGATCAGGCGCTGGAAGGTGTCGAGGACAACCCGACCATGGCGCTGTTCGAGCGCGACATGATTGCCAGTGATGGCGGCGGCTTCGTGGAGCTGGCCGGCAAGATGGCCGAGGACTATGCCAGCGGCGAGTGGGCGGGGGACCGCGACAGCTGGCCGTTGCAGGTCGAGGACCGCGACTGGGCGCGTCTGACCACTGACCATCGTCAGTGTACCAACCGCCGCTGCAGCCACTTCTCGGCGTGTGCCTTCTTCCGTGCGCGTCGTCAGCTGGAGCAGGCCGACATCATCGTCGCCAACCATGACCTGGTGCTGGCGGACCTCTCGCTGGGCGGCGGCCTGGTATTGCCATCGCCCAGCGACTGCATCTACGTCTTCGACGAAGCACACCATCTGCCCGACAAGGCGCTGGATCATTTCCATCATCGCACGCCGATCAATCAGACGCTGCGCTGGCTGGGCAACCTCAAGAAGTCGCTCACCGAGCTGAATGCGGCGCTGGGCAGTCAGCCGACCATCGGCCGCCTGCTGGCACGCATGCCCGAGTTGCTGGCGGATATCGAACCGCGTCTGGGCGAGGTGTTCGGGCTGGGGCATCAGCTGGCGGATCTGCCCAATGGGGCCGGCGAGGACGTCACCAATCATCGCTTCGAGCGCGGTCAGGCACCGGAGGCGCTCAAGGAGCTGGGCCACAACCTGCTCAAGGGCTTCGCGGAGCTGTCGCGGGCGCTGGAGCAGATCGTCGACATCCTGCGTGAGAGCCTGGACCCGGAGAAGGCCACCGGCTTGCCCAAGGAGAATGCCGAGGACTGGCTGCCGCTGGTGGCCCTGCTGCACGGACGTGCGCTGGAAGCCCATGCGCTGTGGGAGGCCATCGGCCTGAGTGATCCTGCCGATGGGCCGCCGCATGCGCGCTGGCTGACCTTCGAGCGCTTCAATGGCGAGCCGGAGATGACCGTCTCGGCAAGCCCGGTGTCGGCCGCGGAAACGCTGGCACGCCATCTGTGGGGCGCCTGTTTCGGCGCGGTGCTGACGTCGGCGACCCTGACGGCGCTCAATCGTTTCGAGCGCCTGCAGGAGCGCGCAGGCCTGGCCAATCGCTATCGCTATCAGCGTCTGCCCAGCCCGTTCGATTATGGCAAGGCGGTACTGGCCATTCCGCGTGAGGCGGTGGAGCCGTCGCCGCCCGGCCCGCACGAGCAGGCGATCGTCAACTTCGTCAATGCGCTGGATGTACGCGAGGCGGTGCTGGTGCTGTTCAGTTCGCGCAAGCAGCTGGCGGCGGTCAACAAGGCGCTGGACGGCGAGACCCGCAAGCGGGTACTGGCGCAGAGTCGTCTGCCCAAGCACGAGCTGCTCAGTCAGCACCGCAAGGCGGTGGATGGCGGGCGCGGCAGCATCATCTTCGGGTTGGCGAGCTTCGCCGAGGGTATTGACCTGCCCGGCAAGTATCTGACCCACGTGGTGATCACGCGGCTGCCGTTCGCGGTGCCGGATGACCCGGTCGGTGCGACGCTGGCGGAGTGGATCGAGTCGCGGGGCGGCAACCCGTTCATGCGTATCGCGGTGCCGGATGTCTCCATCAAGCTGGTGCAGGCCTGCGGGCGCCTGATCCGCAAGGAAGCCGATGAAGGGCGTATCACGATTCTGGATCGACGCATCCTCACCAAGCGTTACGGTCAGCAGTTGATCGAGGCGCTGCCGCCCTTCGTGCGCGAGATCGATGGCGTGCGCCAGAATTGATGGGCCAGAACTGATGGATCAGGGCTGAACGCTCAGAGCTGATTCGTCAGCTGCCCAGGCAGTAGCCATGAAAAAGCCCCGCCAATCGGCGGGGCTTTTTCAGGACTAGACACCCAATGCTGCCGGTCTGAAGTCAGTGGCCTCAGGTTTCTGGCTCAGGCTTCTGGCTCAGGCTTCGGCAGGCTGCTGGAGGCGAGCGCGCAGTGCGTCCTTGAGCTTGGCGTCCATGGTCTTGAAGGTGTCTTCGGTGGTCGCCCAGTCGATGCAGGCATCGGTGATGGAGACGCCGTATTCCATCTTGCTGCGGTCGGCATTGATCTTCTGCGCGCCCCAGTTGATGTGCGACTCGACCATCAGGCCCATGATGGAGCGATTGCCCTCGAGGATCTGCTGGGTGACGTTCTCCAGCACCAGCGGCTGCAGGCCCGGGTCCTTGTTGGAGTTGGCGTGGGAGCAGTCGACCATCAGGTTGGCGGTGACGCCGGCCTTGGCCAGTTCCTGCTCGGCCAGCGCGACGCTGACGCTGTCGTAGTTCGGCTTGCCGTTGCCGCCACGCAGCACGACGTGGCCGTAGGCGTTGCCACGGGTGCGGATGATCGCGACCTGGCCGGCCTGGTTGATGCCCAAGAAGTTATGGCCGTGGGACACGGACTGCAGGGCATTGACGGCGACATCCAGCGAGCCATCGGTGCCGTTCTTGAAGCCGACCGGGCACGACAGGCCAGAGGCCATCTCGCGGTGGGTCTGGGATTCGGTGGTGCGGGCGCCGATGGCGGACCAGCTGATGCAGTCCTGCAGGTACTGCGGAGAGATCGGGTCGAGGGCTTCGGTGGCCAGCGGCAGGCCCATCTCGGCCAGCTCGACCAGCAGGCCGCGCGCGATGTGCAGGCCTTCCTCGATCTCGAAGGTGTCATTGAGGTGCGGGTCGTTGATCAGGCCTTTCCAGCCGACGGTGGTACGCGGCTTCTCGAAGTAGACGCGCATCACGATATAGAGGCTGTCCTTCACTTCTTCGGCCAGCACCTTCAGGCGGCGCGCGTAATCACGGGCGGCGTCCAGGTCATGGATGGAGCAGGGGCCGACCACGACCAGCAGGCGCGGGTCTTCACCGTCCAGAATGCGCTGAATGGTGCGACGGCCTTCGATGACGGTCTCTTCGGCCTTGGCGGTCAGCGGGATGTCCTGCTTGAGCGCTTCGGGGGTGATCAGCACGTCCTGGGACAGGACGTTGAGGTTGTTGACGTGTTGTTCTGACATGACAGTGTCCTGAGCGGTGTGCGGTCTGCATGGCGGCTGGCAGAGTCAGACGGGCGTCTTTGCGCCCGCCATCCGTGTTGTGCGTACTGAATGACGCCCATGGTATCTGCTGCATGCCGGCTTGTCAGCGTCCTTGGGTCAAATTTAATCAACTGTCAAGTTGACTGGCGCTGACTTGAGGCTCGTGTGAATCAAGATGAGCGTAAATCGTAAAGAAATCGTTACGCTTTGACGTGTCAGCGTCGCCAAACGCTGTCATGACGGGAGTGAACACGCAAAACCTGAGTCTTTGACGGCATGGCGTCTTGCCGTACAAATGATAAACAGGAACACTGTGCGTTGATTTTGGTCGCGTCAGCGGGCCGCCGGGCGCTTTTTCGCCCCGCGCCAGGCATCGCATCCATCACAACGAATATCAAAGGGGCCGGATAACGCATGCGCGAGTCGCAATTCCTGTCAGGTGCTGATGCCCCGGGGATTCCTGATGTGGAGTCCGCAAGCGGTGCCTCCACTCCCGCGGAGGGAGCGAGTGAATGAGCGTCAATGAAACGGACCAGCAGTTGGTCGAGCGCGCCCAGAAAGGGGATAACCGCGCCTTTGATCTGCTGGTCAGGAAATATCAGCACAAGATTCTCGGCCTGATCAGCCGTTACGTACACGATCATTCAGAAGTTCAGGATGTCGCCCAGGAAGCCTTCATCAAGGCCTATCGTGCGTTGCCCAACTTCCGGGCCGAGAGTGCCTTCTACACCTGGATGTACCGGATCGCCATCAATACGGCCAAGAATCATCTGGTCTCGCGTGGCCGTCGTCCGCCCGGCACCGATATGGATGTCGGCGATGCCGAGGTGGTTGATCAATCCGGTCGCCTGTCGGACATCGAGACGCCGGAAGCTGCCATGGCGCGTGATGAGCTGGAGAGGGTCGTATTCGAGGCCATCGAGAAGCTGCCCGAAGATCTGCGCACCGCCATCACGCTGCGCGAATTCGATGGTCTGTCCTATGAGGATATCGCCGAAGTGATGCAGTGCCCGGTGGGCACGGTACGTTCGCGTATCTTCCGGGCACGTGAAGCGGTCGACAAGGCGATTCAGGGGCTGGTCAGTCCCGCCTCGGCGGTGTCTGCCGTCGAGTGACGTCGCTGTTCTGCGTCGCCCCTGTGAGAGAAGAGCCACAAAAATCTTGTTGATTAAATCCAATCAACTCAGTGGCTTGGCGAAATCTTGCATCTAAAGTGAATGTTTTCTGAATGAATGGCGGAACAATCCGTGCAGCGCGTGTTCTTATTGTTCAGTAGTCATGTAGCTCAGCGACTGCGTACATGAGCGCTGGAAGGCGAGTGGCGAGGGGCAGGGCACGAAAGCCCCTCTTCCACGGCGCAGTAACGCTGTTTGCCGTTGGTCTGCTCGGGCCATCAGCCGCCATGGTGAATGACGCCATTTGTTGCCAGGAGAGCAGATTGAAGTCGTCGTTCAATCTGACGAGTGTGAGGGTATTTACGCATGAATCTGAAGACCACCGAATCCGTGAAGGAGTCGCTGTCCGCGCTGATGGATGCGGAGGGTGACGAGCTGGATCTGCGTCGTGTCCTCAAGGGGCTCGATGAGTCTCCTGAGGCTGCAGACACCTGGCGCCGCTATCACCTTGCGCGCAGTGCCATGCATCGTGAGCGGGAAAGCACCTTCACTCTGGATATCGCGTCGGCGGTCAGCGCTGAGGTAGAGCTGATCTCTCGCGAGGCTCCTGCGAGCGCACCGCCCGTGGCCGAGCGTCGCAGCCTGTTCTCCTTTGCCGGTTCCGCGGCCATCGCGGCAGGCGTGGCGGTGATGGTGATCACCGGCGTGCAGGTCTTCAATGGCGGTGACAATGGGGTGCCCGGCGGCGTGAACAGCGGTGCAGAGCTTGCCAGTGGTTCTTCCGCCAATCAGGGCGGTTCAGCCATCCAGGGCGGTACCGTACGTCAGGTCAGCCAGCCGTCGGTGAATGCCGAGGCGTCTCAGTGGGTACAGCCCGGCACCAACAGCGGCTTGATGCAGGTCGGCGTGACGCCCTCCAGCTCGCGCCCGATGTTCATGGCGCCGCAGAATGGCAGCTACGACTCCGGCATGTCGTCCAGCAATGTCGCCGCGGCGGATCTCGCCCAGCGTCGTCTGCTCGAGGCCTACCTGAGCCAGCATTCCTCGCGTGGCCCGGTGCCGGAGCGCAGTGAGTGGATCAGCCTGCAGGATGTTGCCCAGTAACATTTTCTGGATGACTGGCTTGCGCTGGCGTCATTGCCAAGCCAGAGGAAAGCAGCAGGGATGGACAAGAAAAGAGGGGCAGCCAATGGCTGTCCCTCTTTTCTTGTCTGTATATCCTAGTTGCGCCCACATGAGCTGGTCGCGTCCGGCCAGCGCCGTCACTCGCCGGTGTGACCACGCTCGGCCTCAGTCATGCAGATAGCGATCTGCCGTCTGGATGTAGAGCGCCTCGACCTTGGCGCGTGCCCAGGGCGTGCGGCGCAGGAACTTGAGGCTCGAGTTGATGCTCGGGTCGCTGAGGAAGCAGTTGATGGGAATCAGCTCGCCCAGGGTCTCGAAGCCGTAGTGGTCCACCAGCCAGGTTAGCAGTGCCTTGAGGGTGACGCCGTGCAGCGGGTCCAGGCGGGAAGTGGATGGGGGGGCGTCGCTCATGTGGGTTCCTGTTGATGGTATCGTGGGCGCTTGTCGGGCCTGAGGCGCGTGAAGCGCCGCCGTGAATGACGCTATTCTACGCGTATGTGTCGCCAGTGCGCGGCGAGTTTTTGCAGGAGTCAGCAAGATGATGCAGGAAGAGGGGCAGGTCACGGGGCATGGCAAGGAAGGCGTCTGGGTCGAGACCCAGCGTCGCTCCACCTGTGGTGCCTGCAATGCACGCAGTAGCTGTGGCAGCGGCCTGTTGAGCCAGTTTTCCCGTCGCAAGCCGCATCGCGTGCTGATCCATGTGCCGGCAGGCGAAGACTTGCCGATGGTGGGCGAGCGGGTGGTGATCGGCATCGATGAGTCGGCGTTTCTGCGCAGTGCGGGCCTGCTGTATGGCCTGCCGCTGGTCAGCGGCATGCTGGGGGGGATCGTGGCCGAGCAGCTGGCGGGCGCCGGCACCCTGGCGGTGCCGTTGGGCTTCGCGCTCTCGTTGGCGGCGGGCCTGATGGCCGTGCGCTGGCATGCCGCGCGCCCTGAGCGCCAGGCGCTCTATCGACCGCGCTTGATGCGTCGTCTCGGCATGGATGCGATGGCGATCAAGGCGCTGTAGTCGTCGTGCTCAAGTGATGACGTGTTCAAGTGATAGCGGTAGTCGACTCTCCCGGTAGATAGGGGAATGACTTGCGTAGTCGGCAGGTGGCGTCGTCAGCCTGCATCGGGCTGGCATCGGCACCTGTCGGATGTTGGCGACGCATGGTTGCGTCCAGCGCGGCACCAATCGCTGAACTTCAACGACGCTTCGACGTCAATGAGAAGGACGCCGCCAGCGATGTGACGCTGCCATCGTCAGTAGTTGCGTGATTGCACGCCTGATAACAAGTGATGACAGGACGTACCAGGAGCCGCACTGATGAAATCCCTTTCCCGCCTGATGGTACCTGCTCTGGCCATGGCTGCCCTGATGGGCTCCCAGCTGGTCCAGGCTCGTGAATTGCCCGACTTCACCCAGCTGGTCAAGGACTCGGCGCCCGCGGTGGTCAATATCGCGACCACCACCGAGATCCAGCGCAGCTCGGGGCCGGTGTTCCGAGGGCCCAATGGCGAAGAGATGCCCGAATTCTTCAAGCGCTTCTTCGGTGATCAGCTGCCCGGACCGGGCCGCGGGGGTATCGAGAAGCGCTCCAGTCTCGGGTCTGGCTTCATCATCTCCGATGATGGCTACATCATGACCAATGCCCATGTCATCGACGGTGCCGATGAGGTGATGGTGCGCCTCAATGACCGTCGCGAACTGAAGGCGCAGGTGGTCGGTGAGGACAAGAAGACCGATATCGCGCTGCTCAAGGTCAAGGCGGAAGACCTGCCGACCTTGCCGATGGGCGACAGCGATGCGCTGGAAGTCGGTGAATGGGTGGCCGCGATCGGCTCACCGTTCGGCTTCGACCATTCCGTCACCGCCGGCATCGTCAGCGCCATCGATCGCACCCTGCCGTCGGACGCCTATGTGCCGTTCATCCAGACGGATGTGGCGATCAACCCGGGCAACTCCGGTGGGCCGCTGTTCGATCTCGATGGCGATGTGGTGGGCATCAATTCCCAGATCTATACCCGCTCCGGCGGCTTCATGGGCGTGAGCTTCGCGATCCCGATCAATGTCGCGATGGATGTCGCCGACAAGCTCAAGACCGATGGGCGCGTGGACCGCGGCTGGCTGGGCGTCGTCATTCAGCCGGTTTCCAAGGATCTGGCCGAATCCTTCGGGCTGGACCGTGCGCGTGGTGCGCTGATCGCCGATCTTGATCCGGATGGCCCTGCCGCCGCCGCTGGCCTCAAGAGTGGTGACATCATCACCGATGTCGATGGCAAGGCGGTCGAGAGCTCGGCTTACCTGCCACGCATGGTCGGTGCCAGCTCGCCGGGCGATTCGCTCAAGCTCTCGATCCTGCGCGATGGCAAGAGTCAGACGTTGACTGCCAAGGTCGGCCATTGGCCGGGCAGTGAGCAGGCGCATGCCGGCAAGGCCAGTGATGACAAGCAGGGGCTGGGTGTTGCGGTGACAGAGCTCGACAAGGCCAGCTTGAACGAGCTCAATCTCGATCACGGGGTGCGCGTGATGGAAGTCGACCCGCAGGGCGTGGCTGCCGAGGCAGGCATCAGCGCTGGCGATGTGCTGGTCGAGCTCAACCAGCAGCCGTTGACCAGCGTGCAGGCGTTGCGCGATGTGGTCGCCAAGCTCCCGACCAACCGTCCGGTCTCGCTGCGCCTGGTGCGCAATGGTCGCCCGTTGTACATCGCACTGCGCATGCGTGCCGACAGCGACAAGTGATCCAGCCAGCGTCTGGGAATAGTGACGAGGACTGGATTGACGAGCGCGCAGGCAACAGAAGGTGACCGCCACCGGCATGTAGGCGGTCACTCCGGTAGCAGACGGGGCGTACGGGCGACTGTGCGCCCCGTCTGCTACCGGGCGGTCCTGCGTTCACCCGAGTTCAGGCGAGCTGTGATAGGACTCGGACGGGCGCAAAAGGCAACGCCTTCTATCATCGCTTGTGGTCGGACTGTACAATGCGTGCAATTCGATTTCCGTCGTCTCCCGTGTTGGCCGTGTGATTTTCACGGAGACGGGCACAAATACAGAGCAGTGATCCATGACCGAACGCGTAACGCCGCCGTCCTTGAAGCATATCCGCAACTTCTCAATCATCGCCCACATCGACCACGGCAAGTCCACGCTGGCTGACCGCATCATCCAGCTGTGCGAAGGCTTGAGCGACCGTGAGCTCAAGGAGCAGGTGCTTGACTCGATGGACATCGAGCGTGAGCGCGGCATCACCATCAAGGCGCAGTCGGTGACCCTCGACTACCACGCTGACGATGGCAACACCTATCAGCTGAACTTCATCGATACACCGGGGCACGTCGACTTCTCCTATGAAGTCTCGCGCTCGCTGTATGCCTGTGAAGGGGCGTTGCTGGTGGTCGATGCCGGCCAGGGTGTCGAAGCCCAGTCGGTGGCCAACTGCTACACCGCCATCGAGCAGGGCCTCGAGGTGCTGCCGGTCCTCAACAAGATGGATCTGCCGCAGGCGGACCCGGAGAAGGTCTCCCAGGAGATCGAGGAGATCATCGGTCTGGACGCGACGGATGCCTGTCAGGTGTCCGCCAAGTCCGGCATGGGCATGGAGGCGCTGCTCGAGCGTCTGGTGCGTGACATTCCGCCCCCCAAGGGAGATCCGGAAGCGCCGCTGCAGGCGCTGATCATCGATTCCTGGTTCGACAACTACCTCGGCGTCGTCTCGCTGGTACGTATCTTCGATGGCACCCTGAAGAAGGGTGAGAAGATCCGTCTGAAGTCCACTGGCCGTGACTGGGAGACCGGCGCGATCGGTATCTTCACGCCCAAGCGCAAGGAGACCGGCGTGCTGCGCGCCGGCGAGGTCGGCTTCATCGTCGCCGGTATCAAGGACATCTTGGGCGCGCCGGTGGGGGATACCATCGTGCACACCAAGACGGCTGACAAGGTCGAGCGCCTGCCGGGCTTCCAGAAGGTCAAGCCGCAGGTCTATGCCGGCATGTTCCCGATCAGCTCCGATGACTACGAGGACTTCCGTGACGCGCTGCAGAAGCTGGCGCTCAACGATGCCTCGCTGGACTACGAGCCGGAGAACTCCGACGCGCTGGGCTTCGGTTTCCGTGTCGGTTTCCTCGGTACCCTGCACATGGAGATCATCCAGGAACGTCTGGAGCGCGAGTACAATCTCGACCTGCTGACCACCGCGCCGACGGTGATCTATGAGGTGCTGATGGACAACGGCGATGTGCTGCCGGTGTCCAACCCTTCCAAGCTTCCGGACATGGCCAACGTCGATGAGCTGCGCGAGCCGATCTGCCGCGCTACCATCCTCGTGCCACAGGAATACGTCGGCAACGTCATCACCGAGTGCGTCAATCGTCGTGGCGTTCAGCTCGACATGCAGTTCCTGGGTAGCCAGATCCAGCTGATCTATGAACTGCCGATGGCAGAAGTGGTGATGGACTTCTTCGATCGCCTCAAGTCCATTTCCAAGGGCTATGCGTCACTGGATTACAGTTTCGAGCGCTTCGAGGCGGCCAAGCTGGTGCGTCTGGACGTGTTGATCAACGGCGATCGCGTCGATGCACTGGCGGCGATCATCCACCGTGATCACGCCCATGGTCGCGGCCGTCTGCTGGTCGAGAAGATGAAAGAGCTGATTCCGCGTCAGATGTTCGATGTGGCGATCCAGGCTGCCGTCGGTGGGCAGGTCGTGGCACGCTCCACCGTCAAGGCGCTGCGCAAGAACGTGACAGCCAAATGTTACGGCGGCGACGTTAGCCGCAAGAAGAAGCTGCTCGAGAAGCAGAAAGCGGGCAAGAAGCGCATGAAGCAGGTCGGCCGGGTGGAAATCCCCCAGGACGCCTTCCTTGCCGTGCTCAAGATGAACGACTGAGGCAGGCCGCCGTCTGGCGGCTTGCCACCAAGATCCAGGGCAGACAGGGACAACGATGGATTTCTCGCTAGTATTGGTGATTGCCGTAGCGGTAGCCGGCGTGGTGTGGTTGATAGACCTGGTTGCCCTGCGCAGTGCGCGCAAGGCGCGTGTGGCCAAGGCCGAGGCCTCCGTCGAAGGAGAACTGGACGCTGGCACGCGTGAGAAGCTGGCTCGTGACCCGTGGCCGGTGGACTATGCCAAGTCCTTCTTTCCGGTGCTGCTGCTGGTGCTGGTGGTGCGCTCCTTCGCGTTCGAGCCGTTCCAGATCCCGTCCGGCTCGATGCTGCCGACGCTCAAGATCGGCGACTTCATCCTGGTCAACAAGTATGACTATGGCCTGCGCCTGCCGGTGGTCGACACCAAGGTGCTGGAAGTCGGCGAGCCGGAGCGTGGCGATGTGATGGTGTTCCGTTTCCCGGAAGATCCGTCCACCAACTTCATCAAGCGCGTCGTCGGCCTGCCGGGCGATACTATTCGCTATGAGGGCAAGCAGCTCTACGTGAATGGTGAGGCCATCGACAAGACATTGAATGCGCGCAACTCCAGTGAACAGTCCGGTGAAGACCTGCTGGATGAGACACTGGGGAAACACGCGCATCAAATCTACAATAATCCTCAGGACCCCGGTCCGCAGATGCGTGAGGTCCGGGTGCCGGAAGGCATGTACTTCGTGATGGGTGACAATCGTGATCACTCCAACGACAGCCGCTACTGGGGCTTCGTGCCGGAAGAGAACATCGTCGGCAAGGCGGTGGCGGTGTGGATGCACTGGAAAGAAGGGTTCCCTGACTTTTCCTCGGTACGCCTGATTCATTGATCAGTGCATTGACCGGGCCGCCGAGAGGCGGCCCGGTCGTGTCTGGCAGGGCCGCATTGGTCCGCCGGCCTCATCAGTGCGGATTTTCGACATGGGACGATGCGTCGTGCCTGCCATGTCAACCTGCTGTTCATCATGTCGGACCCGCGGCCACAAGCCCGCGGGCAGCGCGGCTGACGAATATCGGATTGGGATGGTGGCAATCGGCAACTCCTCAAGCCGCGTAGGCTTCGGGCATCGCGAGACATGTCGAAGACGACAGGCATCAGCCAGCATGACTGATGCACCATTCGACAGGACGCCCGCGGGCGTCAGCGACAAAAAGAGAGTAGGGAGACCTGTGAGTAGCCCGCTGAATGCCTTTGTAAAGCGTATCGGCCACACCTTCGAGGATGCGAGCCTGCTGGAACTGGCTCTGACCCATCGAAGCTATGGTGGCCAGAACAATGAGCGTCTCGAATTCCTTGGCGATTCCATCGTCAACTTCGTGATCGCCGAAGCGCTGTTCCTGCGCTTCCCCCAGGCCCGCGAAGGCCAGCTGTCACGCCTGCGTGCGCGCCTGGTCAAGGGTCAGACCCTCGCGGAGCTGGCGCGTGAATTCAATCTCGGCGAGAACCTGCGTCTTGGCTCCGGCGAGATGAAAAGCGGCGGTCACCGTCGCGAGTCCATTCTGGCCGATGCCGTGGAAGCCGTGATCGGTGCCATCTACCTGGACGCCGGCATGCAGGTGGCGCGTGAACACGTACTGCGCTGGTACGCCACCCGTCTTGAAGCGCTGAATCTTCAGGACACCCAGAAAGACCCCAAGACGCGTCTGCAGGAATTCCTGCAATCGCGTCAGGCGGCACTGCCGCGTTATGAGGTGACCAGCGTCGAAGGCGAAGCGCATTCGCAGACCTTCAGCGTCGATTGCCACGTCGAGATGATCGACACCAAGACCACAGGCGTCGGCTCCAGCCGTCGTCATGCTGAACAGCAGGCGGCCGAGTTCGCGCTGCAACTGCTCGAACCTGCCCGCGGAGGCCGCTCATGAGCCATACCCCAGAAGACAACGTCACCCCGAGCGGCGACGCCCCTGATCACTCCACTGATAACGGCGCCGGCACGCCGGATGCGCTCGAGGGCATGCTGGCGGCCGCCGGTGTCAGCGATCAGCCGCTGCCGGACACCCGCTGTGGCTTCGTCGCCATCGTCGGTCGCCCGAATGTCGGCAAGTCGACGCTGATGAACCACATCCTGGGCCAGAAGGTCTCGATCACCTCGCGTCGCCCGCAGACCACGCGTCACCAGGTGATGGGTATCCACACCGAAGAGGGCACCCAGTGTGTCTTCGTCGACACCCCGGGAATCCACATCATGCAGCGCGATCGCAACAAGGCGATCAATCGCTTCATGAACCAGGCCGCCACCCAGGCGCTGCGTGACGTCGATGCCGTCGTCTTCATCGTCGACCGCACCCGCTGGATGGAAGAAGACCAGATCGTGCTCGAGAAGCTGGCCCACGTGAAGGCGCCGGTGATCCTGGTGGTCAACAAGATCGATTGGCTCAAGGACAAGACCACCCTCGCGCCCTGGCTGCAGAGCCTGCAGGAACGTCGCGACTTCGCGGCCATCATTCCGATGTCGGCCAAGAACGGCACCAACATCGATCTGCTGCTCGAGAACGTGATGAAGCGTCTGCCGCAGGGCGAGCACATGTTCGCGGACGACCAGATCACCAACAAGAGCTCTCGCTTCCTGGCCTCCGAGCTGGTGCGCGAGAAGGTGATGCGTCAGCTGGGCGACGAACTGCCCTACCAGATGACCGTCGAGATCGAGGAATTCAAGACCGATCAGCGCGGCACCCTGCACATCAGCGCGCTGATGATGGTCGAGCGTCAGGGCCAGAAGAAGATCCTGATCGGCGAGAACGGTGAGCGCATCAAGAACATCGGGCGTGAAGCGCGCCTCGAGATGGAGCGTGCCTTCGACGCCAAGGTCATGCTGAACCTGTGGGTCAAGGTCAAGCGTGGCTGGTCGGATGACGAGCGTGCCCTGAAGAGTCTGGGTTACACCCACGACAAGGACTGACGATGCCGCGCGAGCGGTACGGGTGGTGGCGATCCAGAAGGTTCGCGACTGCCGTGTGCCGCTCGCCGCTGATCCGATGTCCTCGCGGTCTCTGCCGCGCACCGCCTGGCCCTGTCCAGGCGGTCTCGTTTCTTGCCAGCCTCTCTGTCAGTCCTTCTGCCAGCTTTTTTTGCCAAGCCACCGTCTGACGTGAGCCTGCCTGATGACGCCGCAACCGGCCTTCCTGCTGCATCGCAAGCCTTACCGTGAAACCAGTGCCATCATCGAATTGCTGACCCTCGAACACGGACGGGTGCGCGCGGTGGCGCGCGGCGTTCAGCGTCCGGGTAGCAAGGCGCGGGCGCGCCTTCAACCGTTCACTCCTCTGCATGTCACCTGGCGTGGCGAGAGTGATCTCAAGACCCTCAACCTGATGGAGACCGGCGGCAGCGCCAGCCTGCTGGCGGGCGAGGGGCTGCTGTGCGGGTTCTACGCCAATGAGCTTTTGACCCGCACCCTGCCGGTGGAAATGCCGGTGCCGGAGCTGTTCGCGCTCTACTCGTTGACGTTGGACGAGGTGGCTCTGCCCGCCAGGCGCGCGCCCGCGCTCAGGCGACTGGAATACAGCCTGCTGGAAGCGCTGGAGCAACTGCCACAGTTTCGCGCCCTGGATGGCAGCCCCTTGATGCCGGACGTGCGCTATGACTATGTGGTCAGTGAACGACGCTTTCAGGCGCAGCCGCCAGGCGCCGCGGGCATCGAAGGGCGGGCCCTGAAGTTGCTGGCCAGCGAAGACTGGGGCCACGCAGGACTCGCCCGCGAGAGCCTGTGGCTGGCGCGGCGTGCGCTGGCGCCGCTGCTGGGGGATCGTCCGCTGCGTTCGCGCGAGTTGATGATGCAGCTGACGGCCAGGCGGCGTCAGAGTCGCGAGTCCGACTGATGCCATCAGGCGTGCCGGCACTGTCCGGCTGCGGGGTGACGCATGATAGTATTGCGCGACATGTCTTCGGCATGGCCTTCGTCGCCATGCCTGTTCTCTTGTTCATCGTTAGGAGCTGATCATGCATCCGCTGCGCATCCTGCTCGGGGTCAACATCGACCACATCGCCACACTGCGTCAGGCGCGTGGTACCCGCTATCCGGACCCGGTCCAGGCCGCGCTGGTCGCGGAAGAGGCGGGTGCCGACGGCATCACCGTGCACCTGCGTGAAGATCGTCGCCACATCCAGGAGCGCGACGTGCGCATTCTGGCCGAGGTGCTCAACACGCGCATGAACCTCGAGATGGCCGTCAGCGAAGAGATGCTGGCGCTGGCCGAGGAAGTCCAGCCGGCCAATGTGTGTCTGGTGCCGGAAAAGCGCGAAGAGCTGACCACTGAAGGCGGGCTGGATGTCGCCGGTGATCTGGCGCGCATCACCGCCGCTTGCGAGCGTCTGGCAGCGGCGGGCTGTGAAGTCTCGCTGTTCATCGACCCGGAGCCTGAGCAGATCCGTGCCGCCTTCGAGGCCGGTGCGCCGGTCATCGAGCTGCATACCGGTGCCTATGCCGATGCCATGGGCGAGACGGCGCGTGTCGAGTTCGAGCGTATCGCGGCCGCCGCGGAGCTGGCCAACGAGCTGGGGCTGGTGGTCAATGCCGGGCACGGCCTCAACTATCACAACGTCGAGGCGATCGCGGGTATCTCGGGGCTCAATGAGCTGAACATCGGTCACGCGATCATCGCGCGCGCCATGTTCGTCGGTCTGAAGGAGGCCGTCATCGAGATGAAGCGTCTGTGTATCGCAGGCCAGGAAGCGGGCCTGATGGCCGCGCTGGATGCGCACGATCATGACCATGACCACGAACACGGTGATGACCATGAGCATGTGCAGGGCTCAGGCTGCTGCGGATGATCGTCGGCATAGGCACGGACATCGCGCGTATCGAGCGCTTCGAGGCAGGCATGGCACGCCATGGCGAGCGTTTTGCACGCCGATTGCTGGGGGAAGAGGAGCTGGCGCGCTTTGCCGATCACTCTCATCCGGCGGCCTTTCTGGCCAAGCGTTTCGCGGCCAAGGAAGCCTTCGTCAAGGCGCTGGGCACCGGCCTGCGCCAGGGCATGCGCTTCACCCAGATTCAGGTGGTCAACGACGCCCTGGGCAAGCCCTCGCTCAAGCTGTCTGACGAGGCGGAAGCCCTGACCGCGCGGGCGGGTATCCGCCATCTGCACCTGTCGATCAGTGATGAGCGTGATCATGCCATCGCCTTCGTGGTCTTGGAGCGTTAGCCTCATTGCTCTCGCGCTGAATCGCCTATTCTGAATACGGCGCTCGCAACGACAACGCCACCCCTGCCTTGCGGCAGCGGGTGGCGTTGTCGTCTGTGCAGGACTGGTTTTTCAGCGCTGGTTTTTGGGCTGGGGCTCGCTTGTCTGTGGCTTGCTTGTCTGTGGATTGTTTACCGATGACGAGCCTGTGGCGGATGGCTCAGCGGGTGCATTCGAGGGCGCGGAGGAGGACGAGGGGGAGGTCTCGACAGAAGACGCTGTCGGCGTCTCAGGCGTCTCACCCGCGGGGCTAGCCGGCTCAAGCGGCGCGGCGAGCAGGGCCTTGGCTTCATCGCTGTGTGACCACTGGATCAGGCTGTCGATGGCCGCGAACAGGGCCTCGACATCCTCTTCCAGCCGCGACAGGCCGCTGACGCGGATGCGGGTCTCCAGCGCTTCCACCAGCAGTGCCAGACGCGGCACGCCACAGTAGCGGCAGGCGCCGTTGAGATAATGCATGCCATCGATCATCGCCTCGTTGTCACGCGCCTGCCAGGCGCGACGGATCCTGGCCTCGCTCTCCGGCAGACTCTCGATCAACAGCCCCAGCATCTCCAGTGCCAGGGCCTCGCGGCCACCGGCCATCTCCACGCCCAGTGCCATGTCGACCACCGGCAGGTCGGCGTCCTGTTCCAGGCTGAGCTGGTGCTTTGCGGCAGAGTGGGGCAGCGGCGCTGCCGGCGGCGAGGACTCGGCCTGGCTGGCAGCGTCTTTCACTCCCGGCGGCAAGGCAGATGTCGCCGGACTGCGAGCAGGGCTGCGCGTTTGGCTACGGGCAGGGCTATGCGATTGGCTGGACGTGCGCGCTGCCTGCGGTGGCGGGTTCAGCGAAATGCCCAGATGACGACTGAGCAGGTTGGCCAGCAGGCCCTCGTCGATGGGCTTGATCAGGTAGTCATCCATGCCTTCCGCCAGCAGCTCTCGCCGCTCGTGTGCCAATGCATGGGCGGTGAGGGCGATCACCGGCAGGTGACGGTTGCCCTCGCGCTGTTGATGACGCAGTGCCTTGGTGGCTTCCAGTCCGTTCATGCCCGGCATCTGGATATCCATCAGGACGGCATCCACGACCTGCTCCTGAGCCAGGGCCAGCGCCTCTTCGCCACTCTGGGCCGCCAGGGTGTCCAGCCCCATGTCGGTCAACAGCTCCTCGGCCAACAGTCGGTTGGAGGGGTTGTCATCGACCACCATCACGCACTTGCGAGGCTGTGCGGACGTTCCCTGACTCGCAGGCTGTGCGGTGAGCTCAGGCCCCGAGCCGGCCGGTGGCGTCTTGGCAGGCGTGGCGGTCGGCTTGGCGGCTTGCGCCGTGCTTGAGTTCTGCTCGCGTGTGGTCGGCTCGAAGGAGGTGAAGGTGTCGCTGCGCGGCGCCTGAGTCGGGTCGCGGTGAGGTGAATGCAGCAGATTGGCCAGCTTGTGGCGCATCTGCAGGCGTGTGACCGGCTTGCTGACCACCTCATCGATACCGTACTGCTGCAGGTTCTCGGCATCGGCGGGCAAAGGGGCATTCAACAGGCCCAGCACGCGACACGGCAGATGCTTGAGACGCGCGCTCCATTCATCCAGCCGCTTGAGATCACGGCTCTCCAGCGCGACTACCACCAGGTCCGGCTGCTCTTCGATGCCGACCAGCGTCAGTGACCAGCGGGTCAGCAGGTAACTCAGGGCGCGACGGGTGGCCGAGTGTGGCTCGATCAGACAGATGCGTTGATGATCGAACACGACTTCGCGCGGGCGCTCCTCGATGCTGCTGACCGCTACGGGGACGCTGAACAGGAAGGTGGAGCCGTGGCCGGGCAGGCTGTCGACCTGGATCTCGCCGCCCATCTGCTCGACCAGTCGCTTGGAGATCATCAGCCCGAGGCCTGTGCCGCCGAACTGGCGTGCCCGTGAAGGATCTCCCTGCGAGAAGGCCTGGAACAGACGATTGCGCTGGGCGCTATCCATGCCGATGCCGGTGTCTGCCACCGCGATCTTGAGGCGGGTGTTGCTGCCGGACAGGTCGTCCACCATCACGCGCACGATGACTTCGCCGCGCTCGGTGAACTTGACGGCATTGGCGACCAGATTCGTCACGACCTGCTTGATGCGCAGCGGGTCGCCCTCGAAGCGCTGCGGCACGTCGTCATAGACAAGCCCGAGCAGATGCAGATGCTTGCGATGGGCCTCCGGGGCGTGCATGGCGAGCACTTCCTCGATCAGCGGCTCGATGTCCATCTGTACCTTCTCGAGCTCAAGCTTGCCGGCTTCGATCTTGGAGAAGTCGAGAATGTCATTGATCAATGACATCAGGCTCGAGGAGGCATTCTGCATGTGGCCCAGCCAGTCGCGCTGGCGGTTGTCCAGATCACTGCGCCCCAGCAGGTTGCTGAAGCCGATGATGCCGTTGAGCGGCGTGCGGATCTCATGGCTCATGTTGGCCAGGAATTCCGACTTGATGCGGTTGGCTTCCAACGCCTTGCGGCGCGCCATGTCGAGCTCGATGTTCTTGATCTCGACGGTTTCCATTGATTCGTGCAGGTCCTGGGTGGTCTGTTCGATCTGGTCCTGCATGTCCTCGCGGGCACGCTTGAGCTGCTCGACGCTGCGATTGTAGTTCTCGGCCAGCTCGCTGAGGTCGTCATTGCCTGCCACCGGCAGCTGGCGGTGAGTCTCGCCGCGCGCCAGACAGGTCATGGCCTCGCCCAGCTCATGCAGCGGCTGCAGCATGCGGCGCGAGCCATGGAAGGCCAGCAGCAGCAGCGCCAGTCCGAAGACCAGATTGGCCAGCCCGTAGCCGACAAGCAGCTGGTAGCGATGCAGCACCAGGCGGGTGTCGGAGGCCTCCAGCACCAGCCACGACATCTGCTCGCCGCGTTGTGTCTCGCGCCACGGGTCGATGACCGGCATCACCATCACCAGCGAGTCCGGGTCCGAGGGGTAGGTCTGACTCTCGACCATCGCGCTGGTTTCCGGGCGCTGGCTGGGGCCGAGATGCAACAGGGCGCCGCCGTTGGCGGTGCGCAGCGTCAGGGCGCGCACGTCGCGCTGGTCGATCAGCATCTGGGCCTGCTCATGCAGACGCTGGTCGTCAGCGGCGAGGGCGGCGTTGGCCATGCCCGGCATGATGGCCTGCATGCTGGCCTGCAGGCGCTCCATCATGGCCAGGCGCTCACCGCTGATCTCGCGGTCCACCGCATACAGGCTGAACATCAGGCTGGTGGCGAGGGGCAGCAGCAAGAGGGCAAGCTGGAATCGGGTACGAAGCAGCATGGCAATCCATCGTCAAAGGGCGAACGAGCATCAGCGGCAAGCATACCTCGCGCTCATGAGCGAAGCGATGGCGAGCGCCCTGACAGGGCTGGGCGGGAGCGATATACTGCGCGCATCATCTACACCCCGACGCGGCCCCCCGTTCGTCCTTGGTCCCGATGCCAGCGCCTGACCGCTGTCATTCGGCTGTCCGGGCGCGGCGTCTCTGGAGTCTGCCTCTCATGTCTCATCTCAGCGAAACCCCCGGTGACGCCATCCCTGGCGCGTCCGATTATCCCAGTCTTGCAGATGTCGTCGGCAACACGCCGCTGGTGCGCCTGACGCGCATCACCGCGGGCCGCAACAATGTGCTGCTGGCCAAGCTGGAGGGTCACAACCCCGCCGGCTCGGTCAAGGATCGTCCGGCGCTTTCCATGTTCGAGGAGGCGGAAGCGCGCGGCGAGATCGCGCCCGGCGATACCCTGATCGAAGCGACCTCCGGCAATACCGGCATCGCGCTGGCCATGACGGCGGCCATCAAGGGCTACCGCATGGTGCTGGTGATGCCGGCCAGTGCCTCCAGCGAGCGCAAGCAGGCGATGGGTGCCTACGGGGCCACGCTGATCGAAGCCGATGGCATGGAGCATGCGCGGGACCTGGCCGAGGGGATGATCGCGCGTGGCGAGGGCAAGGCGCTGGATCAGTTCGCCAACCAGGACAATCCGCTGTCGCATTACCGCACCACCGGGCCGGAACTCTGGCAGCAGACCCACGGACGCATCACGCACTTCGTGTCCTCGATGGGTACCACCGGCACCATCATGGGCACCTCGCGCTATCTGAAGGAGCAGAATCCGGCCATCGAGATCGTCGGCCTGCAGCCTGCCGAAGGCGCCAACATCGCGGGTATCCGCCGCTGGCCTGCCGAATATCTGCCGCGGATCTTCGATGCCTCACGCATCGACCGCACGCTGGATATCGGTCAGCACGAAGCCGAAGTCTGCATGCGTCGTCTGGCACGGGAAGAAGGCATTCTGGCCGGTGTCTCCTCCGGTGGTGCGCTGGCAGGCGCGCTCAAGCTTGCCGAGCAGGTCGAGAATGCGGTCATCGTGTTCATCGTCTGTGACCGGGGAGACCGCTATCTCTCGACAGGCCTCTATACCCAGGACGACGACATGACTCAGCAGGGCACGCCCCACAATGAAGCCGTCGCAGGGGAGTGTTCCTGATGGCGCTGCTCGGACAGAAGCGACCGGCGCGCAAGCCGACCCGTCGCGAGAAGGAAGTGGCCAGTCGTGGCACTCGCAATGCCAGCGACGCCGACAGCCAGTGGCTGACGGTCGACCGCCTCGCCCATGACGGGCGCGGCATTGCCCATGACGAGAGCGGCAAGACCCAGTTCATCGATCAGGCCCTGCCCGGCGAGCGTGTGACGCTGGCCATCCACCGCACGCACAAGCGCTTCAATGAGGCGCATGTGCGTGCACGTGACAACGCGGCTGACAGTCGCGTGACGCCGCCCTGCGCCTATTTCGGCAGCTGTGGTGGCTGTGACCTGCAGCATATGGCGCTGGATGCCCAACGCACCCATAAGGTGCAGGTGCTGGGCGAACATGCGACACGCAATGGCGTGACGCTGCCCGAGATTCAGCCGCTGGGCAACGATGAGAGCCGTTATCGCCGCCGCGCGCGTATCGGCGTTCGCGTGACCGATGCCGGCGAATTGCAGTTCGGCTTCCGGGGGCGCGGCAGCAACCAGCTGGTCGACATCACCTCCTGCAGCGTGCTGGTACCGGAGCTGGACCGCCTGCTCGCGCCGCTGCGTGAGCTGATCGAAAGCCTCGAGGCGCCCAAGCGTCTGGGCCATCTGGAGCTGACCGCTGCCGAAGGGCAGGTTATCGTGGTGGTGCGCCAGCTCAAGGCGGTGCCGCGTGATGCCGAGCGCTGGCAGGCCTTCGCCGAGCAGCACGGCCTGGTGGTCGGTTGGCGGGTCGGGCGTGATCCGGTGGTGCTGGAGTGGCTGTCGGGTACGCCGAATGCCTTGTATTCACTGAGTGTCGGCGCAACGACGCTGCGCCTTGCCTTCTCGCCGGGCGACTTCGTACAGGTCAACGCGGCGCTCAATCAGCGTCTGATCGACACCGCCTTCGAATGGCTGGGCGATGTCAGTGGTCTCAAGGTGATGGATCTCTACGCCGGTGTCGGCAACCTGACCCTGGCGGCTGCCGCGGCCGGCGCCAGTGAGGTGACAGGCATCGAGGGCAGTCAGGGCATGGTCGATCAGCTGAGGGTCAATGCTGAAGCCAACGGACTGGCTCAGGTGAGCGCACGTCGAGCGGACCTGAGCAAGGCCCTGCCATCACTCGAGGGTATCGACCTTCTGGTACTAGACCCGCCGCGTGATGGCGCTCAGCCTCTCTGTGAGGAGCTGGCACGTGATCTGCATGCTGGGAGGGTCAGCCGAGTGCCGCAGCGTGTGCTGTACATCGCCTGTGACCCGACCACGCTGATGCGTGATGCACGGCTGTTGCAGGACGCCGGTTATCGCGTCACGCGTGCCCTGATGGCGGACATGTTCGTTCACACGGCACATCTGGAATCGATGTTGCTGCTGGAACGGGCGGAAGACTGAGGCGGTGCCCTCGGGCACTGTCATCAAGATAGCAAGATATTCAAGGACATAGGGTCATGGTCAAGGTGCGCGAAGATCAGCCGCTGACCGATAGCGGTGGTGTGGACATCCCGGTGTGGGTCGCGCGACTGCGCGAGGAAGTCCCGTCGGTGAATGCCGAGGTCATGGTGCAGGCCTGTGAATTGGCGCTCAAGGTGGCACGCGAGGCGGACGCCCGCGGTGACAAGCCGTGGCGCGAGCCGCTGCGCAGTTTCCGTTTCAGTCTCGAGATGGCCGACATCCTGTCGGAACTCAAGCTTGACCAACCGGCGCTGGTCGCGGCCGTGCTCTATCGCGCGGTACGTGAAGGGCATCTGGGGCTTGAGGCCATCGAGAAGCATTTCGGCAAGGAAGTGGCCCGCCTGATCGATGGCGTGCTCAACATGGCCGCCATCAGTCAGCTGCAGGCGCCGAGTCATGGCATGGCGCAGCATGACCAGCAGGACAACCTGCGCAAGATGCTGGTGTCGATGATCGATGACGTGCGCATCGCGCTGATCAAGATCGCCGAACGTACCGTTGCCCTGCGTCACGTCAAGGATGCTCCGCGCGAGAAGCGCATGCGCGTGGCCAGCGAAGTCTTCGACATCTACGGGCCGCTGGCGCACCGTCTGGGCATCGGTCAGCTCAAGTGGGAGCTGGAGGACCTGTCCTTCCGCTACCGCGAGGAGGATGAATACAAGACCATCGCCAGGCAGCTGTCCGAGAAGCGCCTGGAGCGTGAGCACTACATCGCCGATCTGCTGGTCGAGTTGCGCACTCTGATGAGCGAGCAGGGCATCAAGCACTTCGATGTCGCGGGCCGCGCCAAGCACATCTACTCCATCTGGCGGAAGATGAAGATCAAGCGCATCGCCTTCTCCCAGGTGTATGACGTGCGCGCGGTGCGGATTCTGGTCGGCACCGTCAGCGATTGCTACACGGCGCTGGGGATCGTCCACTCGCGCTGGCACCACGTGCCGCATGAGTTTGACGACTATATCGCCAACCCCAAGAAGAATGGCTACCAGTCGCTGCACACTGCGGTGGTGGGGCCGAGCAACAAGGTCATCGAGATCCAGATCCGTACCTTCGACATGCACGAGGAGGCGGAGCTGGGCGTATGCGCCCACTGGCGTTACAAGGGCCACGATGTCGGTCACAAGAGTCGCAGTTACGAAGACAAGATCGCCTGGTTGCGTCAGGTGCTCGAATGGCAGGACGAAGTCGGCGAGAACGGCGGCCAGGAGGCGATCCGTCAGGGGCTTAGCTCCGACGTCGCGCCGGACCGCATCTACGTCTTCACACCCGAGGGGCATGTCATCGACCTGCCCAAGATCGCCACGCCGATCGACTTCGCCTACCGCGTGCATACCGAGGTCGGCCATCGCTGTCGGGGGGCCAAGGTCGACGGTCGCATCGTGCCGCTGACCTACAAGCTCAAGACCGGCCAGCAGGTCGAGATCCTGACGGCCACCAAGGGCGGCCCGAGCCGTGACTGGCTCAACCCGAATCTGGGCTATGTGCGCACCTCGCGTGCCCGCGCCAAGATCCAGACCTGGTTCAAGCTGCAGGCACGTGACCAGAACGTCGATGAGGGCAAGGCGCTGCTCGAGAAGGAATTCTCGCGGCTGGCGCTGGAGAATCTCGACCGTGACAAGCTGGCCAACGCCGTCAATTACCCGACGCGTGATGACATGTATGCCGCCATCGGCGCAGGCGATCTGCGCGTCGGCCAGGTACTGCATCAGGCCCAGCAGCTGTTCGGCGATACGGATGATCAGGAGCAACTCGAGCGTCTGCTGCGCCAGCGCAAGCCGCAGGGCAAGGAAAAGCCTGACGCCGTCATGGTACTGGGGGTCGGCAATCTGAAGACCACCATGGCCAACTGCTGTCACCCGGTACCGGGCGATCAGATCGCCGGTTTCATCACCCAGGGGCGCGGCGTGACCGTGCACCGTCAGGACTGCCCGAACCTGATCCAGCTGCGCTCGGATGAGCCGCGTCGCATCGTCGATGTCGACTGGGGCCAGCGTTCGCGCAATCAGTATCCGGTGGATATCGAGATCCAGGCCTGGGACCGCTCCGGCCTGCTGCGTGATGTCACCAACGTGCTGAGCGGTGACAAGGTCAATGTGCTGTCGGTGAACACGCGCACCGATCAGCTCGACAACATCGCCACGCTCAAGATCACGCTGGAAGTCGAGAATCTCGACGTGCTGGGGCGCGTATTCGCCCGAATCCAGCAGCTGCCCAACATCATCGACGTCAAGCGGCTGCGGGTCGGGGGCGACAAGGCATGAGTCGCCGATTTGATGCCAGTGTCGATGTCGCTGCAGGCAGGCACGCCGATACGCGCTACACCCTCGATGACCTGCTGACCCTGATGGCCGTGCTGCGTGACCCGCAGTACGGCTGCCCGTGGGACAGCCGCCAGGATTACGCGAGTCTGGTGCCGCACACCCTGGAGGAGGCCTATGAGGTCGCCGATGTCATCGAGCGCGCCGCGGCCGATGCCAGCGTGCTCGAGGAGCTGCCGGCTGAACTGGGTGACCTGCTGTTTCAGGGCGTCTTCTACGCCCAGATCGCCAGTGAGCAGCAACGCTTCGATTTCCACGACGTGATCCATGTGCTGACCGAGAAGATGCTGCACCGCCATCCTCATGTCTTCCCGGGTGGCACCCTCGCGTCGCGCCGTGAGGGCATCGCCACTCATGAGGTCGATGAAGGCTCGCTCAATGCCCAGTGGGAGTCGCTCAAGCAGCAGGAGTCCGCTGAAGCGCCTGCCAGCCAGACTGCCGGCGACAGCGTGCTGGATGGCGTGCCACTTGGCCTGCCGGCGCTGACGCGGGCGGCCAAGCTCTCGAAGAAGGCCGCGCGTTCAGGCTTTGACTGGCCGGACACGAGTGGCGTGCTGGCCAAGATCCGTGAGGAGCTCGGCGAAGTCGAGGAAGCGCTGGCCGAGGGTGATACGGCCCATGCGCGAGAGGAGGTCGGGGACCTGCTGTTCGCGGTGGTCAATCTCGCGCGTACCCTCAAGGCGGACCCGGAGCAGATGCTGCGCGCTACCAATGCGCGCTTCGAATCACGCTTCCGCCATGTGGAAGCCGCGATCGCCGGGCAAGGGCGCACACTGGGTGAGGCGTCGCTCGCCGAGATGGATGCGCATTGGGGTGAGGCCAAGCGCCGAGAGCGTGCGGCTGAGCAGGCGCGACAGGGCGAGGGGGCGCTGTCAGCCGCGCGCCCGGTGACGCCGCTGGTTCGGTGAGGGAGCGTCGTCGCAGCGTATTTGGCAAAGGGCATTTGGAAAAATGTAGTAAGTTTACGCGATAGTCGGATTGTGGAGCCGAGGCCCGCGGTCGTATGCTGAGGGGAAGCGATCAGGACGCGAGTCTTGTCCTGCTTTCCGGTCTGCTGCGCCGCGGGTCTTTCCGTTTTGCGCCAGTGTCTTCACCAGCGCCAGGCCGGTGCCTTCCCTCAGCCGGTTGTCATCAGGTGTCTTTGCGCAATGAGGGAATCTGATGTCAGCTATCTGACTGTGTGCCCCTGGCGACAGGGGAAGATGACCGCGGCAGCACCGTCACTCCCAAGGAGGGTTTCATGAGTCACGACTTGCATGAATCGTTGCGCGATAACGTGCGTATTCTCGGTGACAACCTCGGCCAGACCATCGCGGCCGACCTCGGCGATGACTTCGTCGCACGCATCGAGCGCATCCGCGCCCTGGCCAAACAGGGCCAGCAGGGCGATCAGGCCGCCCGTCATGAGCTGATCGACTATCTGCGTGATCTGCCGGATGGTGATCTGCTGCCCGTCACCCGAGCGTTCAACCAGTTTCTGAATCTTTCCAACATCGCCGAGCAGCACTACCGTGGCCGCTTCAAGCGCGTCGAGGATTATCGTCCCGGCAGCCAGCCGGACCTCGGCGAGCTGATCACGCGCATTCGCGAGCGGGGCTTCAGCGCGCAGAAGATCGTCGAGGAGCTCTCGGCGATGCGTGTCGAGCTGGTGCTGACGGCGCACCCGACGGAAGTCATCCGCCGCACCCTGATCCAGAAATACGATGCCATCGAGGGCTGTCTGACCCAGATGGAAGGCGCCTGTGATCGCCCGGAACAGGCGACCCTCGCGCGTGCACGCCTGACCGAGCTGATCAGTCAGGCCTGGCACACCGATGAGATTCGCCACGAGCGTCCTACGCCGGTGGATGAGGCCAAGTGGGGCTTTGCCACCATCGAGAACTCGCTGTGGCAAGCGGTACCGGACTTCCACCGTCAGCTTGACGAGATGACGCTGGACGCCGCCGGTGAGCGTCTGCCGCTGGACGCCGCGCCGATCTGCTTCGCCTCCTGGATGGGGGGGGACCGCGACGGCAACCCCAATGTCACCGCCAGCGTGACGCGGACCGTGCTGCTGCTGGGCCGCTGGATGGCAGCGGACCTCTATCTGCGCGATCTCGAACAGCTCAAGTCGGAGCTGTCGATGTGGAAGTGCACGGCCGCTCTGCGTGCCGAGGCCGGCGATGTGGCTGAGCCCTATCGCGAGATCCTGCGCCGCCTGATCCTGCGCATGGAAAGCACCCGTGACTGGGCCAAGGCGGGCCTGGACGGCAAGCGCCACGAAGGTGTCGACATCATCGAGACTCGTGAGCAGCTGTATACGCCGCTGCTGGCCTGCTACCGCTCACTGTGCGACGTGGGGCTGGACACCATCGCCAATGGTGCACTGCTCGACACCCTGCGTCGCGTGGCCTGTTTCGGTGTCACCCTGACCAAGCTCGATATCCGCCAGGAAAGCACGCGTCACGCGCAGGTCTTCGATGAACTGAGCCAGACGCTGGGGCTGGGCAGCTATTTCGAATGGGACGAGCAGCAGCGCTGTGACTTCCTCACCAAGGAGTTGGCTGGCCGTCGCCCGCTGATCCCGCGCCATTGGGAATGTTCCACCGACACGCGCGAGGTGCTGGACACCTTCAAGGTCATCGCGCGCGAGCATCGCGAGGCGCTGGGCACCTACATCATCTCGATGGCCGGCCAGGCCTCCGATGTGCTGGCGGTGGCACTGTTGATGAAGGAGATCGGCGGTGATGTGCGCCTGCCGATCGCGCCGCTGTTCGAGACGCTGGATGATCTGGACCGCTCCGGTCCGGTCATCGACACGCTGCTGGGCATGCCGATCTATCGCGAGCAGGCCGGTGACCGTCAGGAAGTGATGATCGGTTACTCCGACTCCGCCAAGGACGCCGGTCAGCTGGCGGCCGCCTGGGCACAGTACCGCGCCCAGGAAACGCTGGTGGAAGTCACCAAGCGCCACGGTGTCGAACTGACCCTGTTCCACGGCCGCGGTGGTACGGTCGGTCGTGGCGGCGGCCCGGCGCATGCGGCGATCCTGTCCCAGCCGCCGGGCTCGGTGACCGGCTCGCTGCGCGTCACCGAGCAGGGTGAGATGATTCGCTTCAAGTTCGGCCTGCCGGACATCGCCAGTCGCTCGATGGAGATCTATGTCTGCGCGGTGCTGGAAGCCAGCATGCTGCCGCCGCCGGCGCCCAAGCAGCAATGGCGCGACGAGATGGATCGCCTGGCCGGTATCGCGCACAAGGCCTATGTGGGCGTGGTGCGTGAAGACCCGAACTTCGTGCCGTACTTCCGCTCGGTAACGCCGGAAACCGCACTGGCACGCCTGCCGCTGGGTTCGCGCCCCGCCAAGCGTCGTCAGGATGGTGGCGTCGAGACGCTGCGTGCGATCCCGTGGATCTTCGCCTGGACCCAGATTCGTCTGATGCTGCCCGCCTGGCTGGGCAGTGGCGAGGCCTTCGCCACGCGCATGCAGGAAGAGGGCGGCCTGGAAGTGCTGCGCGAGATGATGAATGACTGGCCGTTCTTCTCCACCTACGTCGACATGCTGGAAATGCTGCTCTCCAAGGCCGATCTCTCGACGGCGGCCTACTACGAGCAGCGACTGGTCGATGAGCCAGCCCTGAAAGAGCTGGGACAATCATTGCGTGATCGTCTCGAGCGCCTGGAGAAGGTGGTGCTGGAGATCCGTGATCAGCAGGCTCTGCTTGAGCATATGCCGTTGATCCGTCAGGCCATCGATGTGCGCAACCCCTATATCGACCCATTGCATGGTCTGCAGGCCGAGCTGCTGCAGCGTAACCGTGACGCCGATGGTGCCATCTCTGCCGAGCTGTCACGCGCGCTGATGGTGACCATGGCCGGTATCTCCGCCGGTCTGCGCAACACCGGTTGATCCGGCTGGCTCTGTCGATTGGCGCCTTGGTGTGAAGGGTTAGCCAGAGCCTATCGCTAAAACTAGAAAGCCCCGTCAGGCATGCCTGACGGGGCTTTCTGTTATCTTTCGGCCAACGCTGAGTGCTGGTTTGCGCGCTGATCAGTGATCAGAGCTCAGCCGTCAGTGACATGAGTACAGCGACATGCGGGGCTGCCATGACTCACAGCAGGCCGCTGGCGCGTTCGCCCACCAGGGGCATCAGGAAGCGTTCGCGCTGCCAGTCCTCATCCTGATCGAGCGCCACCAGATGCAGCAGTTTGGTGAAGGCCGCTTCCAGCGTCATGTCGTCGCCTGACAGCACGCCGACGGTGGCCAGTCCTGCACCGGCCGCATAGTGACCGATAGTGACCGGCCCATGCGGACATTGACTGATACCGGCCAGCAACTTGCCTTCGCCGCGTGCATCGGCCAATACCTCCAACAGCTCGCTGTCTTCCGGCAGATTGCCGCTGCCCCACAGCTCCAGCACGGCGCCCTTGGCCTCCGGGCGCATCAACTGCACACGCACGCTCTCGGCGCTGATGCCGGGGTAGAGCGGCAGGCGAATGATGCTGTCCTTGCCGAGGCGGGCATAGTCGGGCAGCTCGAAGGCGGGGCCTTGGTCATCCATCAGGCGGCCGGGGTAGAGCACGACACGGTCATCGACCCATTCGCCCAGCAGTGGCGCATTGGGCGTGGTGAAGCCGCGGTGGTCCTGGGTGTACCACTTGCGGGTGCACACGCCACGCAGCAACTGTCCGCCGAAGGCGACCACGACTTCATTGAGGGTCGGCTGGGCGGCGGCGGTGAGCGCCAGCTCGACATTGCCCAGCGCGTCACTGTGCTCGGCTTCCAGCGGCAACTGTGCACCACTGACGATCACCGGACGCGCGGTGCCCTTGAGCTGGAAGGCGAGGCTGGAGGCCGTCCAGGCCAGAGTGTCGGTGCCCTGCAGCACGACGAAGCCATCGAAGCTGTCGTAGGCATCCGCGATCTGGCTGGCGATGGTGTGCCAGTCCGCCGGTGTCGCGGAAGAGGAGTCGATCAGCTGCGGAAACTCGCGCAGGGTGAAGGCGGGCAGGCGGCCACGACGGCTGGGGGGCAGTTGTTCCAATGCTGCGCGCAGGCGTGCATCGAAGTCACCGGCAGGTACCAGTCCTTGCTCACTTTCCACCATGCCCAGCGTGCCGCCGGTATACAGCACCAGGATGTGCGTCTCGGGAGTCATCGTATCCACCTGCCAGAAATGGGAAAGCCGGCATTGTAACGCATGCCGGCTTGCAGGGGAGCTGTCGAAGTCGGGCGTTCAGCCGCGATGTGCGGGGGGGGCTCAGCTGATATTGCCACCGCCGATGCGCGCATCCTCCTGATGGGACATGGCGCTGATGCACATCACCCGTACGCCTTCGAGCATGCTTTCAAGACTCATGGTCGGCAGGCGGCCATCGACACTCTGCTCGGGCAGCGCCGGGATATGCACGAAGCCGGAGCGGACGGGGCTATCCGCCAGATGACGCTGCACCCCATAGAACAGATGGTTGCAGACGAAGGTGCCTGCCGTGTAGGAGACGCTGGCGGGAAGACCCGCTGCCTGGAGGTCGTTGACCATCGCCTTGATCGGCAGGGTGGTGAAGCAGCCATCCGGTCCGCCAGCTTCGATGGGCTCATCCACCGGTTGGTGGCCGCCGTTGTCCTTGATGCGATAGTCATCCAGGTTGATGGCGACCCGCTCCGGGGTGATGGCGCAGCGACCACTGGCCTGGCCGAGCATGATCACGGTGTCAGGGGCGTGCTGGTCGATGGCCTCGATGACGCTGTCAATCGCGGCGTAGCGTGTCACCGGCACCCGGCAGGTGATGATCTCGAAGCGCTCATCGGGCTGGTCGTGCATGGCCAGTGTCTGGCCATCCAGTTGCTCGATGATCTTGAGGGCAGGATTGACGCTATCCGTGCCGAAGGGCTCGAAGCCGCAGAGTAGCAGACGACGCATGATGAAATTCCTTGGCTGGCATCGATCTCCGCGGGTCGCTGCTGGCGGTGATCGATGCGCGGGTAAGAGTGGGAGATCAGAAGGCCAGCAGCAGCATCAGGCTGATGTTGGCGGCCAGCATGACCAGCGCAGGCAGTATCTGTGCGCGAATGATGTGGTAGCGGTTATCCAGTTCCAGCAGGGCGGCCGGCACGATGTTGAAGTTGGCGGCCATGGGCGTCATCAGCGTGCCGCAGTAGCCGGACAGCATGCCCAGCACGCCGACGATGGCCGGATTGCCGCCATGCAGCGCGATGACCAGCGGATAGCCGATGCCGGAGGTGATGACCGCAAAGGCCGCGAAGCCGTTGCCCATCAGCATGGTGAACACGGCCATGCCGACGCAGTAGGCAATCACGCAGGCGATCAGGCTGGTGTCCGGCACCACGCTCGAGACCAGCCCGGCGATGGTCTGGCCGACGCCGGCCTGATCGAACAGCAGGCCAAGGGCGGCCAGGAATTGCGGCAGGATGGCGGCCCAGCCGATGGCATCTGCCAGACGGCGACCTTCCTGCATGCCGGTCGCCGGGCTCTCGCGCAGCAGCAGCAATGCCACAGCAAAGGCCAGTACCGTCGCGACGCCCAGGCCGACCAGCGCACTCTGGCCTGTCGTGAGGGTGTAAAGGAAGGTACCGACCGGAATCACCAGCGCGGGGATGAACAGGCGTGACCCGAGACGCTTGCGGCGTGCCTGACGCGCCTCATCGCTCAACTGGCCGTAGTTGCCGAACCCGAGCTGGCCGGTGGCGGCCAGCAGAGCCAGCGCCAGCATGGCAATACCGACCACGACATCGGGTAGCCACTGGCCAAATGCCAGGCTGATGCCGAAGATCATCCAGAAGGCACTGGTGCCGAGTCGGCGCGGATGATCACGATCGGTGAGCGTCAGGACGGCAAAGGCCATGATGGCGAAGCCGGTAATCAGGTAGAGAGCGTCGATACCGTTCATGAGTGGCTCTCCGTCGCAGAAGTGGTGAAGGTATCCTTGCCCGGTGTCGCGTTGGCCTGGCCGGAGGGCTGAGGGTATTCCTCGCGCAGCAGTTGATGTTCACGGCGAATGCGCGCGTCCAGCCGGCGGCAGAGCACGAAGACCACCACCAGCGACACCAGCGCGGTAGGAATGGCATACAGCGCCATGTCGGCCAGGCTGACGCTGGCGCCGCTCTTGTCGAGCACGCTCTTGATCAGCAACAACCCGCCGGAAGCCACGAAGATCAGCTGACTGAAGAAGTTGCCGAAGTTCTCGCTGACGGCATTCAGAACGCGTATGCGCTGGCTCAGGGCCTTGAAGCGTGGCGAGCTCAGAGCCTCTTCGAGGAGATCACGTTCGGCGGCGCCGACTGACATCGGGGCGACCAGCGGTCGGATCATCGCCGGGTGGCCACCGAGCTGCAGGCCGAAGGCGTTGGTCGCCTTGCGCAGCACCAGGTAGCTGAAGGAGATGCGCCCGGCGCTGGCGGCCCGCAGTTTCTGGACCAGATGCTCGGCCTGATCGCGCAGGCCATTGCGCTCGAGCAGCCCGATCACCGGCAGGGTGATGATGAACAGCGAGACGGCGCGGTTGTCGGTAAAGGCCTGACCGAGCGCGGCAAGAATTTCAGTCGGTGACATGCCGGCCACCAGGCCGGAGGAGAAGCCTGCCACCAGCACCACCAGCAGCGCATTGAGGCGCAGTGCCAGGCCGATGACGATGATGGCAACGCCGATCAATGACAGCATGAGGTGTCTCCCGAGCAGGGGGAGGACAATCGGATCCTTTCGAAGGACATGAGCCTGTGCCTCTGGGTGTGAGCTTGTTGTTATGCGGGGCTCGTTGCGAAGCGGGTCGAACATTGCCTGGCCGGTTGACCATTGCCGAGCAGTTCGAACATGGCGGGGCGCAATGTTCGTTGCTTTACAAAGAGAGCTCAAAGGGTAGAGCGACACCAGAGGAATCCAAATGAGACATTCGGAATATATAAATTTCAACGACAAGTAGTATCGAGAAAATCTATCATTCAGATATGCATGACAGATAATATTGATGCCTTCGTGGGGCTTGCTTCACTCCATGAGGAGAAGATGTCAGCCGTCGACCACTGCAGTGCTGCCATCCACGCGCAGGCAGATACGGCGGCATCTGCCGACCTGGAAGCCAAGCATGGCGGCGCTCAGCAGGATCAGCGCGAACAGCGACGCGATCACGCGCAGATCGGCCGTGATTTCCAGCAGGATGCCGACGGCGAGTGGCCCGAGGGCCGCCAGCATGTAGCCGGTGCCTTGTGCCATGCCGGAGAGGGCACCCGCCAGGCGTGCATCGGAGGTGCGCAGCACCAGCAGCGTCAATGCCATCGAGAAGCTGCCCCCCTGGCCGAAACCGAGCAGCACGGCGAACAGCCAGCGCAGTGACAGCGGCCCGATCATCAGTCCCAGCAGGCCGATGGCGGTACAGGACAGCAGCAGCAGGATGGCGGGGCGCTGGTCGCGCCCCATGCGGCCGATCACGGGGGCCAGCAGGGCGGTAAGCACCTGTGCCATCACCGAGGCGGCCATCAGCCAGCCGGATTCGATATCGCTCAGACCGCGTTGCTGGAGCAGGAAAGGTAACCAGCCAAAGACGATATAGGCCAGGGAGGACTGGCAGCCCATGAAGAAGGTGACCTGACGGGCCAACGGCAGGTGCCACAGGCGAGGGGTGGCCTGCTGATGGCGGGTCATCTTCTCTGGCCACGGATGGGGCATGCTCAGGCGCCAGGCGGGAAGCGCGATCACCACAAGCAGTGCCCAGCAGGCCAATGAGGCTTGCCAGCTGTCGAGAAGATTGGCCAGTGGCACGCTGAGTCCTGCGGCCAGCGCAGCACCAAGGCATAGCGCCATGGTGTACACGCCGGTGAACAGGTCGGCTCGCTCAGGATGCTCACGCTTGACGATGGCAGGCAGCAGGGTGCCGGCGACGCCGATGCTGCCGCCACATAACAGGGTGCCGAGATACAGCAGCAGTGCCATGTCACTGGCTCGCATCCACAGGGCGATGCCGAGAGTGACCAGGGCAAGGCTGAGGGTGCGCTCTACTCCCAGGCGGCGGGCCAGGCGCGGTGCCAGTGGGGCGAACAGCCCCAGGCAGACGACGGGCAGGGTGGTGAGAAGGCCCGCTGCCAGCGTGCTCAGGCCCAGGTCCTGGGTGATGCGATCCAGCAGGGGGGCCAGGGATGACAGCGCCGGACGCAGGTTCAGGGCGACCAGAATCAGGATGAGCAGGAAAAGGGATGCTGGCATTCGGCGCATGAGGAAACCTGAACGAGAGGACAAGTCTGTGAGAATACCGGCATATGCTCAAGCTGTCTTGCCGCGAGCCGACTTGCCTCGAACCGGTGTTCCTCCAGCAGGTCTTCCTCCAGTAGGTTTTCCTCGAGCCGGGCCCTGGACAGCAGAACGCCCGGCAATTGCCGAGCGTTCTACCTCGATGCATCTTTCTAGATGCATCTGTCTTGGCTCAATGTTCTGGTTTCGACGCGGCGCTTGTCAGTGCATTGGTTCTCAGTACTTTGGTTCTCAGTACTTGGGCTCCAGCTCCAGCTCGCGTGTCGCGCTATCGCCCCTGCGTGCTGCCGCGCGTTGACGCGTTGTGGCGGCATCGGCATGCACGTCGTGACCGCGGGGGGCGACATTGCGCCATGCGGGCGTCTTCTGCCGGCGCTCGGCATTGGCGCGTGCCGTATTGGAGACTGGCTGGCGACTCGCCTTGGCGCGAATCAGGGTCATGTCCTCGGTGCTCAGCAGCATGCCCTGGGGCGTGCGCTCAAGCACGAGGTGGCCGCGGAAATGCCAGCAGCGCATGGGGGTATGCGCGACACGATAGCGATGGCCGGCCACCTCCAGCGAGATGGCTTCCTTCGGCTGGCAGCCAAGGGGGTGCAGAGTCACTTCCTCCAGCAGCACCAGACGATTGAAGTCGTCCGGCTGAAGTACCTGATTGCCATCATGCATGCGAACCGGGAAGGCATGGTTGTCGCGCTGCAGCTCACGCCGCTTGTGACTGACGCTGCCGTTGCCTTCCACGATGCCGGCACCACACACATGTACGAGCTCGCCATCAATCTGTTTGATGACGAGGACCTCGACGTGGCGCTGCTTGAAAAGATGATCACGCAGTGAGCGTAATGGCATGGCTGAAATCCTCGTCTACACCATCCGTTGGCTGAGTATATCCGTCAGAGCCCGAGTCATCTCTCTGACCGACAGGCGCTTCCCTGCTGCCTGCCAAGTGATATCTCGCGCTGATAGTCACATCATACGCCGTTTGTGAGTATTTTTCCCGAATCAAGCACCAGTCTGGGGATAAACCATCTTGTCAAGGCGCGGCTTGATGACGCCTCTATCAGCCAGATGACTGAGGACGCTACCTACTCTTGTCGAGTCACTCGTACTTGCCCAGCACAGCCCGGCAGATATCAGCGAAATTGCGTGCTTCCGGCGGGTGTTCCAGATCGAGCCCCAGGGCCTTGCCGACGCGGGAGGCGGCGACCAGACCGCGCACGCTGGGCTTGCCATCGTCGCCCTGCTCGGTCACCAGCAGGTGGGATTCGCCGCTCTGACGCAGTGTCTCGACCAGGTCCCCGACGCGGGCGCGCTTGAGCACGGCGAGAGGAATGCCCTGCAGCTCCGCGCGAGGTATCTGCACCATGTCGGTAGTGACTTCGTCGCGCTGGACATTGAAGCGGGTCATGGCGCGCATCACGACTCGGCCACCCTGCAGCTCACGCGAAGTCACCACGCCGGTGAAGGTGCCATCATGATCGTGGACCAGCAGCAGGCGTACCCCCGCCTGCTTCATGGTCGCCAGTGCCTGGCCGATGGAGGCGCTGCCCTGAATGCTGCGACCGGCGGTGATGGCAAAGTCCGTCACCAGCTCACTGGCTGGGCTATCCATGGTGATGTCGCCGATCGGCTGCAAGGGCAGACGAGCGGAGGTGACATGAGAGAGCGTTTCGACGTCGAGGGTGTGGTAAGCCGACGGTGCAATGGCATTCATGGACTGACTCCTGTAACCAGATGACGAGCATGTTCTGGGTACTGTGAGTCAGGTGAAGGCCAGGAGTTTCATGCACGATGGGTAACCTCAGGTTGCTACTGCCGCAACAGTGACGCGGATCTTGATCTATCAGGTCAATCTTCGATGCTATCTGTGCGAGATAGGAAATGGATGGATTCCATTTCGGAAACAAAGGCCCCGGCAGGCCGGCACTGGCATGAGCCAGCAGTTTCCTTGCCGCTGACAGCAATGATGCCCACTGCACGAGGCGAGTGGACATCATTGAGCCGATTCAGGGAGTTATCCCTTCATCAGGGGGCTGGCGACACGCCCGGGCGCATTACACCCACTGCTTGAGGTCGCCGCGTACGGCATCCAGGAAGGTGATGAAGTCCGTCTGGCCATCGGTGTCGCAACGGTCCACCTTGCAGGCCAGCTTCATCTTGGTGCCGGCGACGATTTCGTCATACACCTCGAGCGTGAGTTTCTCGACGCTGGCATCGGCGGGCTCCTGCTCGCCATCCATCAGGCTGAACGTCGTCATCAGCGTGCCGCGAAGACGCGTGGTGCCGCCTTCGGCGACCACGCGACGCACCTTGAGCCAGCCTTCGCGCACCATGATCTCACCCTGTGCATCGCGTTGCTTGTAGATGGTGCGATAACATGCATTCTCGGAAACGCCCTTGGCGGCCATGCTTTCATAGGCCTTGATCATGCGCGTCGCCATGGTGCCAGCTTCGGCGATCTTGCGGCGGGCAGCACGATGTTCACGTTCCAGGCGGTCTTGCTTGGAGAAACGCTGCCACAGGTGGAAGTCGCGTGTCAGAGTGGTCGCGTCCATTACAGTCTCTCTTCTCTAAAAACGGCGGGGAAAAGTGGGTGACGGCTACTGCCATGTCCAGGCGCTGATGGTGTCACGAAGGCGGGCGATTGTCTGCCCGGTTCTTGTCTCAGACGTCGAGGAGGGCCCGAGTGCCAGGTGGTCCGGGTCATGCAGGCTGGCGGCGAGATGTCAGCATTGCCATGCTCAAGAGTACCATTCACTGGTCACGGACTTTTTCCAGTCCGGTCATCATCACGACTGAATCTAGGGCTTAAATCCTCTCTGAACTACTCTGCAAGTCACCCACAAGGCCCACATTGTGAGAATCTTCGACTGCTGATCCTCGAGATTGCTGATGCTTCACGCTCAGGCTCCTGCTACGTGAGCCACGCCGCCGTGATGGGATTGCCAGTCTCGCAGGCGACGTCGTCTGGTACACGTGGATCACATGCCTGACTGCGCTGCATGCCTTGAGGGGTGCGCAATGAATGTGACCGTCACGTTTCATACAGCAGCGTGAGATAGAATAGGCAGGTAAAATCATCAGGTAGCGCGTAGCGGAGGCACACGGGAAGTGCCGTAAATGAGGAAGGAATCATGGCGAAAGCAGATCGCCGTCGCAAACCGGGAAGTCGGCAGGGTGTATTGCGCACGGTAAACATGAAGTGGCGATGGCCAGCTCCAGCGGGGCTGGCTGAGCGGCACCTCGTGCTTTATCAGTTGTTCATGTGGATCTATATCAGTGCGCTCGGCTGCCAGCTGGGCTATTTCGCTCTGCTGGGCCTGCAGCCTTATCCGCAGCCGGTGGTGATCAATGTCATCGGCGTCCTGCTCAATGTCTTGGCCATCATGTTCCACCGCAAGGGGTACATGAATTCCGCGTTGCTGTTGCTGGTGGTGCCGATGTCAGCCAAGGCGGCATGGTGGGAATACCAGTTCGGCGCCGAGGGAGGCTTCGAGTATTTCCATATCGTCGCCATCTTCTTCATCTGTATCGCGTCCCTGTCACGCATTCAACGGCTATTGTTCAGTGGTGTCCTGCTGCTGTTCTATATCGGTGCCCAATACCTCACCAGCCCGGTCTATATCGTCTCTTACGAGTTCATGTCGTTGGCCAGCATCGTCAATCTGGTGATTTCCGTCACCTTCATCGCGGTGGTGGCCGTGCAGATCGGGTGGGAAGCTGAGCAGCGCGAGAAGCGCTACCGCCGTGACTTGCGCCACGACCAGTTGACGGGGGCGCTGTCTCGTTTTGCCTTGCTGGAAGAGGGGCCGCGTCTGCTGAGTCGTGGTGGTCTGGGAGTGCTGATGATCGATGTCGATCACTTCAAGGCCATCAATGATACCCAAGGGCATGCGATTGGTGATGAGGTGCTGATAGAGCTGACGCAACGGCTGCGTCACCACCTGCGCGGCAGTGATCAGTTGTGCCGCCAGGGGGGAGAGGAGTTCGTGGCCCTGTGTCCGACGGAGGACAGAGAAGGGCTCGAGCACGCAGCCGAACGCTTGCTGCTCTCGATCAACAGTCGTGCCTTCACGCTGAGCAACGGCCAGCTGCTGCGGGTCACCATCAGTATCGGGGTGGCCCAGGGCGGACCGGCCGCTTGCGCGGAATCACTGTTGCCGGATCTGCTGCAGCGTGCCGATCAGGCCATGTACCGCGCCAAGCGCGAAGGGCGCGATCGGGTGGTCACCGCCTGGGATGCGTCCGATCACGGCGCAGCCAGTCTCGATCAGGTCGAGTCGTCTGATCATGACTACCGCCCCGACCACGGCCACAACCTCGACAGGCTGGCCATGCCTGACATGCCGCCACTGGACACTCCGGGCGATGGGGCAGGCGAAGCGGACTCGACCTCCAGCCGTCCTGATGACAGTCACCATGACGATGTGCAGGCCGCCGATGAGGTCTATCAGTGGAAGCGCTGACGCAAGGCTGATGGCTTTGCCATTTCACCTCATTGGGCGTGATATCCGTGAGTGATCCACGCTCTCACCAAGCGGAGAAACAAGTTGATGATGGATTCCTGTGGCAGCGTTTCACGCCGGGTGTCGCGCCGGCTCTTGCGGGGACTGCTGGTGACGGCGTTGATAAGCGGTATGCCGCTTGCGGCGGTTCAGGCGGAGGAGTCGTCGAATGCTGCAGCGTCTTCGAGTGACGGTCAGGCGCCCCGGGCGCAAGTGATTGCCGACCCGGCGACGCCCTCTCTGCCGCCTGCCGCCAAGGCCAGCAACAGCATCTTTCGTTGTATGCAGGCGGGGGTGCCCACCTGGCAGCAGCAGCCTTGTCAGCAGGGCGATGCCCCCGTCACGCTGGATGATTCGCTGACGGTGGTGCCCGCCGCTGACGTGGTAGAAGAGACTTCAGGCGAAGACCCGGCCGCACAGCGCCTGGCGCGTGAGAAGGAGCGTGCCCTGGCTGCACGTGAGGAGAGTCAGCGTCAGTACCGCATCCGTTCAGCGCTGGATGATGGCTATCTGGTGCAGGGCATGAGCGAGGCTCAGGCCATCTCGTTGCTGGGCAAGCCCAGTGATATCAGCGAGACGATCGCCGATGACACGTCCTGCCGTCTGCTGAATTGGTGGGAAGATGTCCGTGTGCAGTTCTGCAACGATGAAGCCGTGTCCATCACGGCCAATCAGCGGGACTGAGTGACTTGCGGTCTGGGCCCTGTTCGTTCCGTCCCCCTCACATAGCCCTGTTCGTTCTGTCCGACTCGTATAGTCCGAGTCAGCGCCAAGGCGGTGAGCGGGGTTTTCTCGCCGCATGCCTACTTGTCAAGAAATTGCTAATATAAGGCATGATCTAGCGTAAAAACCGGATTTTCCACGTCCGATGTTGCGAAATGGCGACGACCGGGTGGTGAAGTTGCCACATTACCGAGTTTATCGAACAGTGTTAGATTACTCTCCGAACGCAGCGGCAAGCCCCCCAGGTGTCATCCAGGGGCATGGCTGACTGGCCGACGAGCCAGGCTGCAACACTATTCGGTGAGGAGAACACGCATGAACAAGTCCATCCTGATTGGCGCGATCGTTGCTGCACTGGGCATTGGCGGTGGAGTGGCGATCGGCAGCTATACGGCCAGCAACTCAGGCCCTGAATATGCCGATATCGTGGCGGTGGATGCCGTGACGGAAACCGTGAGCACTCCGCGCGAGGTCTGTCACAACGAGACCGTGACGCATCAGGCGCCCAGCAAGGACACCCATAATGTCGTCGGCACGGCCGTCGGCGCGATCGTCGGCGGTGTGGTGGGCAATCAGTTTGGCGGTGGCAATGGCAAGAAGGTGTTGACAGCCGCGGGTGCCGTGGGCGGCGGTTATGCCGGCAACCAGATACAGAGCCAGATGAAGAAGGGCGATACCTACACCACGACCGAGCAGCGCTGCGAAACGGTGCAGGACGCGTCAGACAAGGTGGTCGGCTACGACGTCAAGGTCGACATGGGGGACGAGACCCGCACCGTGCGTCTCGAGGACAAGCCGGACGTGAAGCGCTTCGAGATCCGTGATGGTGAGCTGGTGCTGCCCCAGCAAGGCTGAGGCCAGATAGCCCCCAGACACGAAGCCCCCCGACGGAATCCGCCGGGGGGCTTCTTTTTGGACATCCAGCTTTCTGGGTATCTTACCGTGCTCTTTTCTCTTAGACCGTCGGGTCGTCAGCTGGCATCCGCCGTGGCGGGCAGTGCCTTGGCGATCTCACGCGCCAACTGCTCGCCGGTCACACGCCAGCCTTCGCCCAGACTATTGACCAGCGCTGGATAGCCGTCATCCGTCAGGGGAGTCAGCGTCTGGATGTCGCCTTCCTCCAGTACGCTGCCATCCACGCCGCGCAGGCGCCAGCGACCGGTGATGACGGACTGGCCATCATGGCGGCCGATGAAGCGATCCAGGCTTACGCTCAGGCGTGCGCCCTTGAGGCCGCTCAGGCTGGTATCCGCGATACGGTACTGGCTCAGCGGCTGGGCGGGGCTGGCCTTGAGCTGCGTCAGCAGCTGGCGGGTCAGCATGTCCTGCAGATCATCGGCCCACAGGTTCTGGCTGGCCTGTACCAGCGTGATGTCGTCTGTCTGATAGACCAGACTGCCGCCTTCCAGGTAGCTGGCCAGTTGCACCGGCATCACTTCCAGCAGGGGGGCATCTGCGGCAACACTGCGCTGGGCGGCACTCGCTTGGGTCGTTTGTGGCAGCAGGTAAGCGCCACCAGTGGCGGCGGTCGTGCAACCCGCCAGTGTGCCGAGCATCAACAGACCTGCCACCAGGCCGCCGAAGCGGCCCTTGTGCGACATTGAAGTGCGCGGCGAGGCAGACGCGCTGCAGGCTTGTGGCATGGCTGCCGTTCGGGTCGAGAGACTCATGGCTGTCGTCATCATTGGGCCCTTGGAATCGGATCGCGAGTGGTCGGCTTGTCGAAGATCAGGCTGGAGGGATTCTTCTCCAGCGTATCGAGCAGCGGTTCTGCCTTCTTGAGCACACGGTCCAGTCGTTCGAGATCGCCTTCCAGCTTGCGGTAGGCGGAAGAATCCGGCGTCAGGCCATCCAGGGTGCGATTGAGGTTGTCGATGCTGGTGCTGATATCGCTCGGCAGCTTCTGCACCTCGTCGGAACCCAACAGGGCATCGACATGGCCGGCGGTCTTGTCGAGACGCTTCACCAGGCTCTCTGAGGCCGACAGGGTCTTGTTGAGATTGCCCAGAACCGGCTCGATGTCCAGGCCATTGAGCTTGTCGAGCAGCGCATTGAGCTTGGCTTCCATCTGAGCTAGACCGCCGGAGACACTCGGCATGACCTCGATATCATCGAAGGTATCGGCCTTGTAGGGCGGCGGACTGTCATAGAAGTCGAGATCGACGAACAGCGCGCCGGTCAGCAGGTTGCCGGATTTCAGCGTCGCGCGCATGCCCCGCTTGAAGAGGCGCTCGAGGCGCTTCTTCCACTGCACCACGCCTTCATCATCCACTTGCCCCTCAAGGCGTTCGGGTTCGATGCGAATCAGCACCGGAATCTCGAAGCTCGACAGCGTCCGCACGCGCTGGTGGGTCAGGCGATAGGGCACGCTGACCACGGTGCCGAGGCGTACGCCGCGGTATTCCACCGGCGCGCCGCGCGACAGGCCACGCACGGTATCGTCGACCATGATCACGTAGTCGATGGCCTGATGGAAGCTGCCTTCACGGGCCTCTTCCTGGTCGGAATACAGCGTGAAGGACGTGTTCTCCACCACAGGGCGGCCACGCGGCAGGTCTTCGGGAATGCCGAAGGCGACGCCACCGCTCAGTACGCTTTCCAGTGACCCGACATCGACCTGCAAGCCCTGGGAATCCAGGCGCAGGCTGACCCCGCTGGTGGACCAGAAGCGCGTGGTGGAGGTCACCAGCTCGTTGTAAGGCGAGTCGATGTAGAGGGTGTAGTGCATCTCCTTCTCGCTGGGGCGGAACTCGCTGGATTCCACGCGCCCGACCACGAAGCCTTCGTAGGTGACGGGGTCGCCGTCCGAGAGCACGCTGCCATCGTTGCTGGTGAGGTCGATACGCAGCCCCTTGGCGTCCTGCGTCGTCACCGGCGGTTGCTCCAGCGCCACGAAGTAGTCCTCCTCATCACGACTGTCACCAGGCTGGAGCTGGATATAGGCACCTGACAGCACGGTGTTGAGGCCACTGATCCCCTCGCGACCGATGCGCGGTTTCACGACCCAGAGCCGCGAGTCGGCATTGAGCATGCGCTCGCTGTCCTTGGACATGCGCGCGGTGACGATGGTCTTGTCGAGGTTGTCCGACAGGCGCACGGATTCGACCTTGCCGACTTCGACGTTGCGGGTCTTGATCAGTGTCTTGCCCGCTTCGATGCCTTCCGCCGTCTCCATTTCGATCGTGATCAGCGGGCCACGGCTGGCGTAGTTGTGCCACACCATCCAGGCGCCGATCAGAAGAGCCACGATCGGGACTATCCAGATCGGAGAAAGGCGGCGTCGACTTTCACGACGTGCGCGAGAATCATCACTCATAAGTCATCCTGTGAGTCGGCAGCAGAAGGGGGATTGCGGGAGGCATTCGGGGTCGTGAATGGCGTCGTGAACGGAGGCGTGGCCTGCGAGGATGAGGCAAGAGACGCGGAGCCCGTCAGCGGTGTCAGCGGCAGATCACCGAACAGCGTGTTCGCCATCATTTTCTTCTCCGTCTCGGTGTCCCAGACAAGGCGCGGGTCGAAGCTCAACGCCGACAGCATCGTCAGCACCACCACGCAGGCAAAGGACAATGCCGCAGGCCCGGGGTGCACCGACATCAGCGCACCCAGCTGGATCAACGCGGCCAGCAGCGCCACCACGAAGACATCGACCATCGACCAGCGCCCGATATATTCGGTGATGCGGTACAGGGTCACCCGCGCTCGCGCATGTTGCACCTCGGGGCGCTGGGCGCTGATGCACAACCAGGCGATGGCGATCATCTTCGAGGCCGGCACCAGGATGCTGGCGATGAAGATGACCATCGCGATGGGCCAGTCGCCATGTGACCAGAGCACCACGATGCCACCGGCGATCGTCTGTGGGTCGTTTTCCCCGAGGCTGACCGTGGTCATGATCGGGAAGACATTGGCGGGGATGTACAGAATCGCCGCCGCGATCAGCCACGCCCAGGTGCGCTGAAGGCTCTGCGTCTTGCGCTGATGGACAGGGTCGCCACAGCGGCGACAGTGGGTGTGCGACTCCCGTTCGCCGCAGGCGTTGATCAGACCGCAGCTATGGCAACTGGCCAGTCCCTGCAAGGCGGCACCGATTCCCGGCAGCGTGCCGCTGGGGACGGCTGGCTCGCCCGCCAGCGCGAACCACATGCGGTCCCCATCGATGCTGGCCAGCGTCTTGGTCATCAGCAGGGCGAAGGCGCAGAATGCCCAGAAGGAGGGCCCGAAGCTGATATCGGCCATGCCGGCGATCTTGACCAGGCTCACCATCACGCCGACCAGAAACACATCTGCCATCATCCACGGGCGCAGGTGGCTCAGGGTGCGCGCAATGCCGCGAATGCCCGGCAAGGGCAGTTTCAGCCCGATGGCCGCATGGGTGTAGATGACGCCAAGCAGGTAGAGCGCCGGCAACATCACGATGGTCAGGATCAGCAGCACGGCCAGAGAAGGATAGGACTCGGCCGTCAGGGCGGCTGGTGTATCGATCAGGCTTAGACTTGCCGAGATGCCACTGGTGGCAAAGGCGATGAACTCGAAGGGCAGCGTCAGCACCAGCATCACCAGGCACGCCATCGCCAGTGCCAGTGTGCGTTGCACGGCATGGGCGTGGCGCTGGGCGAACAGATGATCGCAACGCGGGCAGCGGGCGCGCTCGCCGGCCTTGAGCGCCGGCAATGCCACGACGAGGTCGCAGCACTCGCAGGCACGCATTCGCCGCCGTGATACGCCTGATGTGACAGGCGCGAACACCTGTGGCGGATCACGGGTTTCAAAGGTACGCCGGGTGTAGCGGCGCAGGGCAGCAAGGGGACGAGGCATGTCGCTCCAGCGGGATCGGGTGGTGTATAGCTGTGCCGTGCGTGTTCGGGCCATGCGTAGAGGCTTTGTCAGCCGCGGCTCGAACACGCCTGCGGCTGCGCTCTTGGGGAAGCGCTCTCGGGAATGCGCCGTCAGCTGGTCTGGCCTCATGCACACGCGGATCTGCGAAGATATAGGAGCTGTGAAAGCACCAGGCCTGCACAGGCAAACAGTGTTCGAGAGTAGCATGATGCCGCAAAAGGCTGATGGCACTCAATGCTTGCCGCGTGAGCGCGCCTTTCTTGCCAGGCCATAAACAGGCACGCCGCCCGGAGAGGGCGGCGTGCAGGGCCGTCACGCAATGTGACAGCAATGAGGCTTCTGTCGTGATCAGGGATCAGACAAGGTCATCCTCCTGGCGGGCCGCTTCGTGGGCTCGCTTGAGGTCCTTCGGCTCACCGAAGAGGCGGCGCACGACCACATAGCAGACCGGCACCAGGAAGATCGCCAGCACCGTGGCCGAGATCATCCCGCCGATCACGCCGTTGCCGATGGCGTGACGGCTGGCGGCACCCGCACCCGTCGAGATGGCCAGTGGTACGGCACCCAGGGTGAAGGCCAGCGAGGTCATCAGGATCGGGCGTAGACGCATGCGCACCGCTTCCATGGTGGCATCGATCAGCGAGCGACCCTGCACTTCAAGGTCCTTGGCGAATTCGACGATCAGGATCGCGTTCTTGGCCGAAAGCCCGATGGTCGTCACCAGGCCGACCTGGAAGTAGACGTCATTGTCGAGTCCGCGCATCCAGGTGGCGAGCAGGGCACCCAGTACCCCCAGCGGTACCACCAGCATGACGGAGAACGGAATGCTCCAGCTCTCATACAGCGCGGCCAGACACAGGAAGACGAAGACCAGCGAGATGGCATACAGATACGGTGCCATGCCGCCACTCTGGGATTCCTGCAGCGAGATGCCGGTCCATTCCAGCGCGACGCCATTGTTGAGCTGGCTGACCATCTCTTCCATGGCCTGCATGGCCTCACCGGTGGAATAACCCGGTGCCGCCTGCCCCAGCAGTTCCATCGAGGAGACGCCGTTGTAGCGTTCCAGCTGCGGCGACCCGTAGGTCCACTCGCCGTTGATGAAGGCGCTCAGCGGCACCATCTCGCCGGAGGTGTTGCGTACGTACCACTTCTTGAGGTCTTCCGGCTGCATGCGGGCACTGGCTTCCGCCTGCACATAGACCTTCTTGGTGCGGCCGTTGTCGAGGAAGTCATTGACGTAGGTCGAGCCCCACGCCGTGGAAAGCGTCGAGTAGACCTCTGACAGCGAGACACCCATCGCCGTCGCCTTGAGTTCGTCGATGTTGAGCGTGAACTGCGGGCTGTCTTCCAGGCCATTGGGGCGCAGGCCGGTCACGGCCGGATTCTGGCCCGCCATGCCCAGCAGCTGATTGCGCGCGTCGGTCAATGCCTTGTGGCCGATGCCGCCACGGTCGACCAGCATCATGTCGAAGCCGCTGGCGTTGCCCAGCTCCATGATCGGCGGCGGGTTGATGGCGAAGACCAGGGCTTCCTTCAAGGTGCTGAAGTAGCTCTGTGCTTCACTGACCACGCTGAAGGAATCGCGCTCGCGCTCATCCCACGGCTTCAGGTTGATGAAAGCCAGGCCCATGTTCTGACCGCGACCGGCGAAGCTGAAGCCGGCGACGTCGAACATTTCCTGAACCGCATCTTCCTGATCGACCAGGAAGTGATGCTCGACCTTTTCCAGCGTCTCGAGCGTCTGCTCCTGAGTAGAGCCCACCGGCAGGATGACCTGGTTGAACAGATAGCCCTGATCCTCATCCGGCAGGAAGCCGGTCGAGATGCGCGTGAATACCACGCCACAGCCGACGACGATCAATGCATAGACCAGCATCGAGCGACCGGTGCGCTTGAGCATGCCGCCAACGCCTTTCTGGTAACGCGCGTTGGAGCGATCGAAGACCCGGTTGAAGAGGCCGAAGAAGCCGGTGGTCTTCTCCTTGGTCGGCTTGAGCAGGGTAGCGCACAGGGCCGGCGTCAGGATCAATGCCACCAGTACGGACAGCGTCATCGCCGAGACGATGGTCACCGAGAACTGACGGAAGATCGCACCGGTGGTGCCGGGGAAGAAGGCCATCGGAATGAACACGGATGACAGCACCAGGCCGATACCCACCAGTGCGCCGGTGATCTGGCCCATCGACTTGCGAGTCGCTTCCAGTGGCGAGAGCTTCTCTTCGTGCATGACGCGTTCAACGTTTTCCACCACCACGATCGCATCGTCGACCAATAGCCCGATGGCGAGCACCATGGCGAACATCGTCAAGGTATTGATGGAGAAGCCCAGCACTTCCAGCACCCCGAAGGTGCCCAGCAGCACGACCGGTACCGCGATGGTCGGAATCAGGGTGGCTCGGAAGTTCTGCAGGAACAGCAGCATCACCAGGAAGACCAGTGCCACGGCTTCCAGTAGTGTCATCACCACTTCTTCGATGGAAATCTTGACGAAGGGCGAGGTGTCGTACGGGACCTTGAAGCTCATGCCCGGCGGGAAGTAGGCGGACAGTTCATCGAGGCGGTCCTTGACGGCCTGGACGGTGTCCAGCGCGTTGGCGCCCGAGGCCAGCTTGATCCCCAGGCCTGCAGCAGGCTTGCCGTTGTAGCGGCTGACGGTGCTGTAGGTCTCGGCGCCTTTCTCGACGCGGCCGACGTCACGCAGATAGACCTGAGAGCCATCTTCCTGGGTCTTGAGCAGGATGTTGCCGAACTGCTCCGGGGTTTCAAACAGGGTCTGCGCCACGATGGTGGCGTTGAGCTGCTGGCCTTCTTCCGCCGGCAGATTGCCCAGCTGGCCCGAGGCAATCTGGTTGTTCTGCGTGCTGATGGCCGTGGTGACGTCGCTGGTGGTCAGCTTGAAGTTGTTGAGCTTTTGCGGGTCGAGCCAGACTCGCATGGCCCCCGGCGCGCCGAACAGCTGTGTTTCGCCGACGCCCTGGACACGCGAGACCTCATCCTGGATGTCGGAGGCGACATAGTCGGTCAATTGCTGCTTGGTCATGCTGCCGTCGTCAGAGACGAAGGCCGCGACCATCAGGAAGCTGCCGGAGGACTTGGTGACCGAGACACCCTGGTTCTGTACGGATTGCGGCAGACGCGGAGTGGCCAGCTGCAGCTTGTTCTGTACCTGAACCTGAGCGATGTCGGGGTCGGTGCCGGTGTCAAAGCTCAGCTCGATGCTGGCGTTGCCCTGGGAGTCCGAGGTCGAGCTCATGTACAGCAGATTGTCGATGCCGTTCATCTGCTGCTCGATGACCTGGGTCACCGTGTCTTCCACCGTCTGGGCAGAGGCACCGGAGTAGGTGGCCTGAATGGTGATGCTGGTAGGGGCCAGCGAGGGGTACTGCTCGATCGGTAGCTTGAGGATACTGAAGATCCCCCCCAGCATCACGATGATGGCGAGCACCCAGGCAAAGATAGGGCGATCGATGAAAAATCTGGCCATGACGTTTGAGGCTCCTGGAACGTCGTTCGGGACGGTCGCCAGTCACACGAGAAGCGTCTCTCGTCTGGCTGGCGACAGTGGCGCGAAAAGCGGGGGCAGGCTTACTGGCTATCGCCGGTCCTGGTCTGTTCACTTTCCGAGGAGTCGCTGCTGGCAGCAGTCCGCGACTGAGGTGCGGCGTTCTGGTCAGTGCCTGTCTCATCCGAGGCGATCTCGACCGTGGCACCCGGCTTGATCTTCTGCAGACCGCTGACGATGACCTTGTCATTGCTGTCGAGGCCGCTGGTCACCAGCCACTGATTGTCGATGGCCTGACCGATCACGACCTGCTTGGCCTCGACCTTGTTCTCGGCATTGACTGTCATCACGCTGGCCTGGCCCGTGCTGTCACGGCTCACGGCCTTCTGCGGAATCAGGATGGCATCCTTGGCGACAGCTTCGGTCAGGCGGGCACGCACGAACATGCCCGGCAGCAGCAGCTCATCTTCGTTGGGGAACAGTGCGCGCAGCGTGACCATGCCGGTCCCCTGGTCGACAGTGACATCCGCGAACTGCAGCTTGCCCTTGGCGCCGTAGACGCTGCCGTCTTCCATCACCAGCTCGACTTCCGTCTGGACCGGAGCGGTGGCGGCATCGCGATTCTCGCCCAGCTCACGCTTGAGACGCAGCACTTCGGTGGCGGACTGGGTCAGATCGACATAGATGGGGTCCAGCTGCTGGACGGTGGCCAGGCTGGTTTCCTGGCTGGCCGTGACCAGCGCGCCCTTGGTGACGTTGGACTTGCCGATACGACCACTGATCGGTGAGGTGACCTTGGTGTAATCCAGGTTGATCTGCGCGCTGGATACCGCGGCCTTGGCCGAGGCGACATCGGCACGGTCTTCGCCGACGGTGGCCACGGCATCGTCGTAATCCTGCTGGCTGACCATCTTGCGCGCGACGAGGTTCTTGAAGCGCTTGGCCTTGAGGCTCGAGGTGTTGAGGCTGGCCTCGGCACGCGCCAGGCTCGCCTTGGCGCTCTCGACATCGGCGCGATAGGTGCGCGAATCGATGTGATAGAGCACCTGACCTTCCTCGACGTCACTGCCTTCGGTGAAGTCGCGCGATTCGATGATGCCGCCGACCTGCGGACGCACTTCCGCGATCTGATAGGCACGCGTGCGGCCCGGAAGTTCGGTGGTGAGTGGTACATCCTGGGCAGTGACGGTGACGACATCGACCTGAGCGGCCTGGCTGGCGCCTGCGGCGGGGCCTTGGCCAGCCTCCTCCTTGTCGCCGCTACAGCCGGCCAGCAGGGCACCGACCAGCAGCAGGCTTGCCGGAAGCAGGCCGAGGCGTCGGGCATTGAAAGCCAATGGGTGTCTCTGCAAGCGGGATTGACTGGGGGAAGTCGGGGCCATGGAGCGTCCTTTACGAAATTCAGGGGCTGAAGTGCACCATTATCGCCACATTGTGACTCACCGCAGGTGCGGCGCGTCAAAGCAACGATGTCATGAAGAGGAAGATATTTAGCCCGCTATTCTATCGGAATGGCGAGGCGACTGTATGGTTGTTTTGTGCAGTTATTGCGCACCCTGTTGCAACAGTTTGTTGCCATGTGAGCTGCATTCTGAACGTCATGGAGGGGGATGCAAGACGATGCAATTCGCTTGCCATGCCCGCAGGCGTGCACATGTCTCGCCTCACACAGGGGGCGTGCGCAAGTCAGGTGGGGCTAGGACAGTGATGGTGCATCAATATGCGCAAATTCTGAATAAGTTATCAGATCGAAGTGTCTGAATGATGAACTCCCCGGCCCTGTGCGCAAACGCATGTTGCCAGCACAGGGCGGATCAGCGGATCAGCGGATCAGCTTGAGGCCCGGAGAGCGGGAGGGTGAAAGAGCGGAAGCGCTGAGGATCTGAAGCACTATGGGATGAAGCGTAGGGCAGCCTCTCGAGTCATCTGGCGCGAGCAGCGCAACCGCAAGAGGGCGCGGCAGGGACGGGTGACCAGGGGCGGAACGCCGTGAATTGCACCACCAATGGGGCAAGGCTTGCGCGGTCCTCCGGCAGCTGTGGTTGGCGCAGCAGGCGCAGGCAGGGGCGATCAGCGAAGGCCTCCTCCAGTCTGGCGGCCCAGCGTTGCTGCTGTTCTCGCCAGGTCGCGACCCAGTCAGCCTGCGGCTCGTGGGTCGCTGAGAGAGTCTTGCCAGCCTCTTGCGCGGCGGGTTCCGGCAGGCACTGATTGATGATCAAGCCGCCGACGGCCAGGCCATGAGCTTCCAGCGCCTCTCGTGTTCGAGTTGTCTCCAGACACGGCAGCTTCTCTGGCGTGCTGACCAGAATCACGCGCGCCCGGCGGGTATCGCTCAAGCGCTCACGCAATGCTGCGTAGCGCGTACGGCGTTGCTCCAGCGCCTCGCTGATCGGGTCTTCCGGCGCTTCTTCGCCTGGCGTCTCTGACGCCTGCTGACTGTCCAGCCACAGGCTGCGTTCGGCGACGGCACGCCTGCGCTGACCCAGCATGCCCTCCAGCCAGCCGCCCAGTACTTCGGGCAGGCTGAGCAGGCGAATGGTATGCCCGCTGGGAGCCGTATCGAACAGGATGTGTCGATACGATGAGCTGTCCGGTGTCAGTGGGGTAGGCGGAGCAAGGATGATCCCGACCAGCGCATCGAAGAGTGCCGCTTCACTGGTGCCGGGAGCGTGGCGTGACAGTTCGAGCTGGCGCATCACCGTGGCACTGCGCTCGCCACTCACCAGGGGGGCGGTCCGCTGGCGGACCGCCTCCAGGTAGCGCTCGCATTCCCGCTCGGGGTCCAGTTCCATCACGTCGAGTCGCAGCGCGATGTTGCAGGGCTTGCCACCGACAGCACCGAACAGATCGCCGAGATTGTGCGCGGGGTCCGTCGATATCAGTAGGGTCGCTTCGCCTTTCTCCGCCAGTGCCAGCGCCTGCGCGGCCGCGCAGCTGGTCTTGCCGACACCGCCCTTGCCACCGAAGAACCAGATCTCGGGGGGCTCCGATTTCCCGGCTTGCCCCGGCGCTCGGCCAGGCTGAGGAGTGTGAGTCTCGTAAGTCTCGCGAGCCGCTGACGGCTGAGTGCCTGCCCAGACAGCCGTATCTTTCGCCGTGCGGGATGCCACGCGTTTCCAGAGCCTGCTCAACAGCACTTGATGCCCTCCAGCGGTGAATGCTCAAGCCCCTGACGCAAGTGCCAGTCATGCATGCGTTCCAGCATCAGTGGCAGCATCTCCAGCGAGACGGCCGGCGCCGGATTGGGGATGCCCATCAGCTCCGCGAAGCTCATCATCATGAAGATGTCTTCCTCCTCACGGGCAAGCTGCGCCAGATCGCGCTGCTGGTTGACGCGCAGCATGGCCTCCCAGCCATCCCGCAGCTGAATGGCGCCTGTCAGCAGGCGCCTTGTCAGACTCGGCAGGCGTGGTGATGACGCCAACAGGGTATCGTCATCAGCTCTCATGAGCGCTCACCCGGGCGGGAGACGTCAGGCTGCGGCTGGCCTCGAGCAGAATCCACAGCGCAAACACCATGATAAGGCTGCCGAAGGTGAACAACAGCCATTGTGGGTCGTTGCTGCCCATGCCCGACCAATCCAGCACCACCTGTTGCACCATCGCCCACAGCGTCATGATCATCAGGAAGACCATCGGGGCCAGGGTATAGATGACAGGGCGGCCCTGACGCTTGAGCCACACCGACACCAGCATCAGCGAGATGCCCGCCAGCAGCTGGTTGCTGGTGCCGAACAGTGGCCACAGCAGGTAACCGCCGGAGCCGAAGCCCTTGGGCCCCTGCGGCAGGATGACCAGCGCGGCACTGGCGATGACGGCGATGCTGGTGGCGACATGCTTGTGGCTGAGTGCCGGCATGCCGTATTCGCTGCCCAGTTCCGCGATGATGTAGCGCATCAGCCGTACGGCGGAGTCCAGTGTCGTGGCCGCGAAGCTGACCACGATAACCGCGACCAGCGTACTGCCGACATTGGCGGGCAGGCCGAGATGCGAGATCAACTGACCGGAGCCCTGCACGAAGCTGGAGAGGCCGTTGGCACCGGCGGCAGCGAAGCTTGAATAGGTCGCGCTGAAATCGGCCTGGGTGGCGAACAGGGTCGCCACCGCGATGATGGAAATCAGCGCCAGCATGCCTTCGCCCAGCGCGCCGGAGTAACCGATCAGGCGCGCATCCGGTTCATGGGACAGCTGCTTGGAGGTGGTGCCGGAGGCGACCAGCCCGTGGAAACCCGAGATGGCGCCGCAGGCGATGGTGATGAACAGCAGCGGGTAGAAGGACATCTCGGCCTCGGCGTTGAAGGCCGGCGCCGTCAGCTGCGGGCCACCCACGGCCAGCCCCAGATACAACAGTACCAGCCCGACCACCAACTGGTGCGAGTTGATGGTGTCGCGTGGCTGCAGCAGCTTCCAGACCGGCAGCACCGAGGCGACATAGACATAGGCCATGAGTGCGATGATCCACACCAGGAAGGCGCTGGCGATGGGGGAGAGGCCAAACAGCAGAGTGCCATCCTCGCCACCGGCCATGGTGGTGAAGGCACCCGCCAGGTCGATCTGCAGGAACTCGAACTGACCCGCCAGCAGCGCGGCGGCATACATCACCATCAGCGCGAGCAGTGAGGGAATCAGCATCTTGCCGCCGCGACGATAGACGCGATGGCCGATCCATACCGCCAGCGGAATCTGGATCAGCACCGACATCACGCTGGCCGGGAAGTTGATGAACAGGTTGGCGATCACCCAGGCGAACACCGCGTTCAGCATCAGGACCAAGATCAGGATGATGAACAGGAACAGCAATTTGGCGCGCTTGCCGATCAGCTTGTCCGCCAGGGTGCCGACGGACTGGCCGCGATGTCGCGCCGACAGCGTCAAGGTGCCGAAATCATGCACGCCTGCCGCGAACAGACTGCCCAGCACGACCCACAGCACCGCCGGCAGCCAGCCCCAGTAGACCGCGATGGCCGGCCCGACGATGGGCGCCGCACCAGCGACAGAGGTGAAATGGTGCCCCCACAGTACCCAGCGATTGGTTGGCAGGTAGTCGGTGTCATCGCGCAGCGCATGGGCCGGCGTCACAAAATTCGGGTCGAGGCGGAAGATGCGATCGGCCAGAAAGCGGGAATAGAAGCGATAGCCGATGGCGAAGGCAACGCAACCGAACAGGGCAAGCCAGATGGCGTTCATGGCAGATTCCGAGTGGCGTAGTGATGGATCGAGTAGGGCGTGCTGGCGTATGTCAGGTGTCTGGTCACGTGCCGGAGGGCTCTCAACACGCTGGTGCAGATCGGCGTGACGCTAACATCGATAAATGCGCATATAACTTCGCCATTGGTCGCCCCGACGCGCGCCGACATGTCGCCAGCAAACCGGCAGGACATTGCTGAATCGCCAACTTCCTGCGTGGACTGAACGCAGAAGCGCTCCATTGCCTTGTGCTCAGGCGGTATCACGCGCGGGGTAGCCGTTTTTGCCTTGCTCTGCCTTGCGACCAAGGAGTATCAGTGGGTTGATCCACGCGACCTTGTGTTCCGCCAAGCTCTTCTATACTCGAAGCAAGTCGGAGCACGGGGAGCCGCTCAGCGCCGTCATCTGGGTGAGGCTCTCGATAACAATGATAAGGAGGCGCCGATGTCATGGATCGCGGAATGCCTTTCCCGTGTCACCAGGCCAATGCATCTGCGCTTGCGGCGTACAGTGACGACCCTGTCACTGACGACCTTGTCACTGACAGGCCTTTCCCCTTCGGTGCTGGCAGTCGAGTACAACATGCCGGTCGGGGTCACCGCGGTCAGCCGCGAGATCCACTCGCTGCACATGATCATCTTCTGGATCTGTGTGGTCATCGGCATCGCGGTGTTCGGCGTGATGGGCTACGCGATGATCAAGCACCGCAAGTCACGTGGCGCGGTATCGGCAAGCTTTCATGAAAATACCCGCATCGAGATTCTGTGGACCGCCATTCCGCTGTTGATCCTGGTGGTGATGGCGGTGCCTGCCACCGCCACGCTCAAGGACATGTACGACGCCTCCGAGTCGGCGCTGGACGTGAAGATCACCGGCCATCAGTGGCGCTGGCAGTACGAGTATCTGGGCGAGGATGTCGCCTTCACCTCAAGCCTCGCGACCCCACGCGAGCAGATCAACAATACCGCCGCCAAGGGCGAGCATTACCTGCTGGAAGTCGACAACCCGCTGGTGTTGCCCATCAATCGCAAGGTGCGCTTCCTGACCACCTCTGCCGATGTCATCCACTCCTGGTGGGTGCCGGACTTCGGCGTCAAGAAAGACGCCATCCCCGGCTTCATCAATGAGGCCTGGACGCGTATCGAGACCCCCGGCACCTATCGTGGCCAGTGCACCGAGCTGTGCGGCAAGGACCATGGCTTCATGCCGGTGGTCGTAGAGGCGTTGCCGGAGGACGAGTTCGATGAGTGGCTGATCGCGCGCAAGGCCGAAGCCGAGGCCGCGCTCAACGATGCCGGTCGTGACTGGAGTCTCGAGGAGCTGATGGAGAAGGGCGAGAAGACCTACGCCACCATCTGCGCCTCCTGTCATCAGCCGGACGGCCAGGGCATGCCGCCGGCGTTCCCCTCGCTGGTAGGCAGTGCCATCGTCACCCAGGACATGCAGGCGCACATCGATATCGTGGTCAACGGCAAGGCGGGCACGCCCATGGCGGCCTTCGCCGATGTGCTGAGCCCGGTCGAGCTGGCGGCTGTCATCACCTATGAGCGCAACGCCTGGGGCAACGATACCGGCGAGCTGGTGCAGCCAGCCGTCATCAAGGAACAGCTGTCTCAATAGCGTGCAAGCGACGCATTCAGGAGGTGTGTCATGGCCAGTGAACAGCCACGCAAGGCAGTACTTCAGGCCAGCGAGAGCGAGGGGGCCACCGCAGGCGGCGCTCATGTGGGCGAGGGCCACGGCAGCGCGCCGCGCGGCATGCTGCGCTGGCTGCTGACCACCAATCACAAGGATATCGGCACCCTCTATCTGATCTTCTCGCTGAGCATGCTGTTCATCGGCGGCATCATGGCGCTGGTGATCCGCACCGAGCTGTTCCAGCCCGGCCTGCAGATGGTGCAGCCGGAGTTCTTCAACCAGATGACCACCATGCATGGGTTGATCATGGTGTTCGGCGCCATCATGCCGGCCTTCACCGGGCTGGCCAACTGGATGATTCCGCTGCAGATCGGCGCGCCCGACATGGCGCTGCCGCGCCTCAACAACTTCAGCTTCTGGCTGTTGCCGGTCGCCTTCCTGTTGCTGCTCTCCACCCTGCTGATGGAGGGCGGTGGCCCCAACTTCGGCTGGACCTTCTACGCGCCGCTGTCCACCACCTATGCGCCGCCTTCGACCAGCTTCTTCATCTTCTCGCTGCACATCGCCGGCATCAGCTCGATTCTCGGCGCCATCAACATCATCGCCACCATCCTCAATCTGCGTGCCCCGGGCATGCGCCTGATGGACATGCCGCTGTTCGTCTGGACCTGGCTGATCACCGCCTTCCTGCTGATCGCGGTGATGCCGGTGCTGGCGGGCGCCATCACCATGATGCTGTTCGACATCAACTTCGGCACCAGCTACTTCAATGCCGCCGGTGGCGGCGACCCGGTGCTGTTCCAGCATCTGTTCTGGTTCTTCGGGCATCCCGAGGTCTACATCATGATCCTGCCGGCCTTCGGCATCGTGTCCGCCATCGTGCCGACCTTCTCGCGCAAGCGGCTGTTCGGTTACGCCTCGATGGTCTACGCCACCGGCTCCATCGCGATCATGTCCTTCCTGGTCTGGGCGCATCACATGTTCGCCGTCGGCCTGCCATTGGTGGCGGAGCTGTTCTTCATGTACACGACGATGCTGATCGCGGTGCCTACCGGCGTGAAGGTCTTCAACTGGATCGCCACCATGTTCCGCGGCTCCTTAAGCTTCGAGCCCCCGATGCTGTTTGCGATCGCCTTCATCGTCCAGTTCACCATCGGCGGCTTCTCGGGCCTGATGCTGGCCATCGCCCCGGCGGATTTCCAGTACCACGACACCTACTTCGTGGTGGCGCATTTCCACTATGTGCTGGTGCCCGGCGCGCTGTTCGCGATTCTCGCCGGAGCCTACTACTGGCTGCCCAAGTGGACCGGCTTCTATCCCCACGAGGGGCTCTCCAAGTGGCATTTCTGGCTCTCGGTCATCGGCGTCAACCTGACCTTCTTCCCGATGCACTTCTCGGGGCTGGCCGGTATGCCGCGCCGCATTCCGGATTACGCGCTGCAATTCGCCGACTTCAACATGCTGTCCAGCATCGGCGCCTTCCTGTTCGGTATCTCGCAGCTGCTGTTCCTGGTCGTGATCGTCAAGTGCGCGCGCGGCGGCGTCAGGGCGCCGGCGTGTGCCTGGGAGGGCGCGGTGGACCTGGAATGGAGCGTGCCGAGCCCGGCGCCGCTGCATACCTTCGAGATTCCTCCGCAGACCCGCGATGGCCAGATCATCCGCTGAGCGATGGACAGCGGCCAGGAGAGTGACATGCCCTCACGCGATCACGCAGCACAGCAACAGGCAGTGGCACGTACCGTGCGGCGCACGCTGCTGGCGCTGGTCGCGATGCTGGGCTTCGCCTTCGCGCTGGTGCCGCTCTATGACGTCTTCTGCAATCTCACCGGCCTCAATGGCAAGGCCGCCAGTCAGGCCAGGGCCGCAGTGGCGATGGAGATCGACGAGAGACGCTGGGTGTCGGTGCGCTTCATCACCCAGCAGGGGCAGGGTCTGCCGTGGACACTCGAGGCGCTGGATGAACAGTTCCGCATCCATCCCGGTGGCCAGTACAGCGCGCGCTTCGTGTTCACCAATCACGCCGATCATCCGGTGCGTGGCCGCGCGGTTCCCAGTGTCAGCCCTGCCGAGGGCTCACTGCATTTGCGCAAGATCATGTGCTTCTGCTTCCAGGAGCAGACGCTGGCAGCAGGCGAGCGGCGCGAGCTGCCGCTGGTCTTTCAGGTCGACCCTGACCTCCCGGAGGGCATTCGTGATCTGACCCTGGCCTACACGCTCTATCCGGTCACGACGCCGTCATCCGCGGGGGACGATGGTGCAGAGCATTCTGCAGGAGGTGAAACATGAGCAGTGGCAGCTATTACGTCCCGGCCCATAGTGCCTGGCCCATCTTCGGCGTGCTGGCGGTGGGCGGCATGATGATCGGCACCGGAATCTGGATGGTGTACGGCAGCGCCGCCTGGTTGTCAGGCATCGGTCTGCTGGCCGTGGTGCTGGTGATGGCGGGCTGGTTCCGGGATGTGGTGCGCGAGTCGATGGGCGGCCTCTACGATGATCAGATGGACCGCTCGTTCCGCTGGGGCATGGCCTGGTTCATCTTCTCGGAATTGATGTTCTTCGCGGCCTTCTTCGGGGCGCTGTTCTATCTGCGAACCTTCGCGCTGCCTTGGCTCGATGGTGAGGGCGCCAAGGGAGTGACGGCGCTGCTGTGGCCGGACTTCACTGCCAGCTGGCCCCTGATGACGCCGCCGGATGCCAGCATCGCCGGGCCCAGAGAACTGCTGTCGCCCTGGCAGCTGCCGCTGGCCAACACGCTGTTGCTGGTCAGTTCCAGCGTCACGCTGACGGTGGCGCATGAAGCGCTGAAGATGGAGTTTCGGCGCACCGCGCGCAACTGGCTGGCGGGCACCGTGGTACTGGGGCTGTGCTTTCTGACCCTGCAGGGCATCGAATACTACGAGGCCTGGCACCACCTGGGGCTGACGCTGCAGGCGGGGGTCTATGGCGGTACCTTCTTCCTGCTGACCGGTTTTCATGGTCTGCACGTCACCATCGGCACCCTGATTCTGATCGTGATGCTGGTGCGCGTGATACGCGGCCACTTCTCGAGTGAACGTCACTTCGCCTTCGAAGCGGCTGCCTGGTACTGGCACTTCGTCGATGCGGTGTGGATCGGTCTGTTCCTGTTCGTCTATGTGTTCTGACAGCACGCGGCGTGATGTCAGTCCAGCATTCCGGTGGAGAAGCCAATGACCAGCAGAATCACCAGACACACTGCCAGGCCAACCCGCCATTTGAGAGAGGTCAGCAGGCGTCGACTGCGGCTGCCATCGCGCAGCAGAAAACCGGCGCCGGCGACCAGGCTTGCCAGCATGCCGATAAAGACCAGTGCGATCAGCGATTTGAGCAGCATGTCACCTCCCCGGGCGCAGACAGTGGCGGGCGAGCAGGGCGCGCCACTCGCTTGTGACAGTCGAGCTCATCCGGCAGACAAGCGCAAGTCAGCGCCAGCGGCGCAGGTGTCATCCACAGCGGCGCAGGCGTCTGCAACGGCGGCGACGCAGGAGCACCAGGTCGGACGCGGCTGGTGGCTGTTCTGGGGATGCCTGATCGTGCTCGGCCTGTGCCTGTGCAGCTGGCAGGTGATGCGTGGCCAGGCGCGTGCCCAGCATCTGGAGGATACCGCCAGCGCGCCGGAGCTGGTGATGCCGACGGCACCGCCCGCCAGTGCCAGCCTGATCGAGCTGCGCGGCGAGTGGCTCGCGGAACACAGCCTGCTGCTGGACAACCGCACGCTGGACAAGCGCCATGGCGTGGCGGTGCTCACGCCCTTCCGAACGCTGGATGGCCGCTGGTGGCTGGTGGAGCGTGGCTTCGTGGCATCGCCGGCCCCGCGTAGCGACCCGGAGTTCACGACCCCGACAGGCTCCGGGGTGATCAGTGGTCGCTGGCAGTGGTTGAACGGTCAGGGCACCAGCGGTGGCCCACTGTTCGGCCCCAACCGCGAGGGGCAGCGTCTGCAGCAGGTCGATCTGAGCGCCTGGCAGGCGCTGGGCACACCGGCCTTTGCGGGTGTCCTGCACCAGACGAGCGGGGAGGGGCGATTCCTGCCCTGGTGGCAGCCGAGCAACATGACGCCGGAGCGCCATTACGCCTATGCGCTGCAGTGGCTGGGGCTCAGCCTGGGGGCGGCGGTGGTCATGATTCTGGGTGCGCGCCGTCAACGCCACTCCGCGCTACGTCAGCGCCAGGCCTAGCGCCCGGTGCTTGTGTCTTGAGTCTGTTGTCCGCACACCCGGGCAAGCAGGGAAGCCGTCGTCAGGAGGAGAGCGATGACACACGTGATGCGACAGCGTCTGAAACTCGTGGCCTTGCTGGGGCTGTTGTCCGCCCCGCTGCCCTTGGCGTGGGCCATGCTGAGCGCACAGGTCGGGATCCCCGAGGGGCGGGTGGCAAACGGTGCCTTGCTGCCAAAGGTCAAGCCGCTTACGGACTGGTCGCTCGACTACCTCGTGACAGAAAACGCCACTGACAACGTCACTGAAAACGCGACTGACAGCGCTGTTGGCGCGAAGGAGGCCCCCGGCATGCCGCCGCTGGCCGCCCGAGGCGCGGATGAGCAGCGTTTCTGGCTCAGCTGGCCGGAGCCGAACCAGCCGCAGCTGGCCGCGGCGCAGGCCGAGCGCTGGTGGCGCCTGCATCGCGCACTTGGCAAGGAGGCGCCGCGCCTGGGCCGTCTGGTGGTGGCTGAAAAGGCCTTTGTGCATCCCCAGGTGCCGGGCGAGCAACGGGCGCTCGGGCACTGGCCGTCGCCAAACGATGCCACTTCTGCGCCGCACCAGTTGCGCCTGATCGACCCTCACGGGCAGGTCGTGGTCGCCTACGGGCCCGAGATCACCCCGCAGGCCGTGATGAAGGATGTGCGCCGGCTGCTCAAGCGTAATCCGGTCGCGCCTCGCTAGGCCGGGCCTCGCTAAGCCAGACCTCGCCAGGTCGGGCCTAGCCAGGCCGGGAGTGATCTTCTTTCGCTTCACCAGGGAGATATGCCATGTCTCGCCTCGCCATACAGAAGCGCCATCCACCGCGGGCCTGCGCCGCCTCGCGGGTTCGCCAACGAGGGGCGGCGTTGCTGCCCCGTCCGTCATTTCTGCGTCATGTCACCGCGGATGAAGCCTCAGCCACGCAGGCCTTCTTGATGAGGACGCCTGAGCTGACATCTGATCTGGTGCATGGCCCTGCCGTCCGGCAGGCGGCGAGCCGATGGGTAACGGCACGCCTGTGGCGCAGCAGTCAGCATCTGGTCGCCAGCATGCTGGGCCTGGTAATCCTGGTGATCGGGTTGGGAGCCTGGACGCGGCTGGTGGACGCCGGACTGGGGTGTCCCGATTGGCCGGGTTGTTATGGCGCTCTGGTCGTGCCGGATGCCCGGACCGCGAGTCTGCACAGCCCGCATCATCCGCTCGAAGGCTACAAGGCGTGGGCGGAGATGATCCATCGCTATGCGGCGAGCCTGCTCGGGCTTGCGGCGATCGCATTGCTCGCGCTGGGCTGGCGGATTCGCCGTCGCGAGGTGCGTCAGACGCAGGTCCTCGAGGGTGGCAGTGGTCAGGCAAAGGCTGCTGATCACTGGGGCACGCAGGCAAGCACTCGTTTTCCGATGGCCGGCTGCTGGCTGTTGTTGGGCATGTTGTTGGTTCAGGGCGCGTTCGGGGCCTTTACCGTGACGTTGAAGCTGTGGCCGCAGGTGGTGACGCTGCATCTGCTGGGCGGCCTGAGCGTGTTGAGCCTATTGCTGTTGCTGTGGCTATCACTTAGACGGCGGGCGGCGCACCTCAAGGTGACGGCTGAGCAACAGAATGCGGACGCTGATGCAAGGCACATCCGGCGTCAGCCCTGGCTGGCTACTCTGGCTGCGGCTCTGCTGCTGGGGCAGCTGGCCCTGGGAGGCTGGACCTCGAGCAATTATGCTGGGCTTGCCTGTGAAGGTTTCCCGTCCTGCAATGGTGCCGCCTGGCCGGCGATGGACTGGGGAGAGGGCTTCCACCTGACCCAGGATGTCGGCCCCAGCTATCTGCATGGGCAGCTACATGGTGAGGCGCGCACTGCCATCCATATGGCGCACCGTGGCGGGGCCGTGCTACTGGGGGCGGTGCTGTTGGCGCTGTATTGGCGCCAGCGCCGCCACTTGCCGGGACGGACGACAGCGTACGACAACCCCTGGCGCTGGGCGCTGGGGTGTTGGCTGGTGCAGGCAGGCCTGGGAATCGCCAATGTGCTGTGGTGGTTGCCGCTGGATCTGGCGCTGGCGCATACCCTGGGGGCCGTCGCGCTGACGCTGGCGATGGTATGGGCGCTGGATCAGATGCGCCAGGCGACTCGTCGCAAGCGGGCACCCGTCTCGCAGGCGCTGGCCTGATGAGAGGCGAAACGAGGGGCTCCCAAGCGCGTGATCGCGCCCACCAGACCGCAAGAGGCCGCTCATGAGAGCGGCCTCTTGCGGTCTGTGTCGTATCAGCCTGTGTATTGTCAGGCCGCGCTACCGAAGCGCTCCTGCAGGTAGGCATTGATGGTGTCGGATTCGTATATCCACTCTTCGCGACCATCGTCATGAGTGATCAGCAGGCACGGCACCTTGACGCGGCCGCCACCCTGTTCGAGGGCCTGGCGGTGAGTGGCATTGTGCTGGGTGTCGCGCTGCTCGACATTCAGGTTCAGCTGATGCATGCGCTTGCGCACCTTGATGCAGAACGGGCAGGTCGAGAATTGATACAGCGCCAGCTTGGCCGTCTCGGCGTCCACCTCGGCCTGCTGGGCGGGGCTGCGCTCGAGCGCGCTGCCGCGGGTCAGCTTCTCGCTGAGCAGCATGAAGGGAGCCAGCACCAGACGCAGGGTGCGGAAGAACAGGCGGATGATGGAGCGCATGGCAGAACCTCATGGGACGTGCGGGTATCGACGCCAGTGCCGCAGGGCGGGTGGCGAATTCACAATGGGGCCATTCTAGAGCTCAGCGGCCTCGGCGTCTTCCCCATGCGCGTTGCGGATGTGCGTCAGCAGGGACTGTCGCAACCAGCGGTGCCCGGGGTCCTGCGCGTGGCTGGCATGCCAGATCAAGCGGTAGCTGAGCGCGGGCAGTCGCATCGGTAGCTCAAGGATCGCCAGCCCATGCAGCTCGCTGCTGGCCTGGGCAAAGCTTCTGGGTGCACAGAATACCAGCTCACTGTGCGCGACGATGCTCAGGGCATCGCGGAAATCCGGCACCAGCACGCTGATGCGGCGTGGTGCGCCGTGCTGTTCCAGGCGCTCATCCAGCGACCAGCGTGAGCGCCCCTCGCAGGTGGCCTGCACATGACTCAATGCCGCGAATTCGTTCAGCGTCATCGGTGTCTGGCGCCGCGTGAGCGGATGATCACGTCGCACCAGAATCACATGGTCGTCGCGCCACAGCAGGCGTGATTGGAAGCCAGCGGGGAGGGCTGGCGGCTCGCCCGGGGTCTCGGCACTATGATCGTGTCCGGCAAGCCCGATATCCAGCTGGCCCTTTTCCATCAGGCTCAGGCAATCGGCCTGCCAGCGGCTGATCTCGAGGCTGCCATGCGGCAGCGCATCGGTCAGTGCCCTCGTGCAGGATGGCATCAGGGTCGCCCAGGCGCTTTCCAGCACCGCCAGCTGAAAGCGTCGCTGGCTGGTGGCGGGGGTGAAGGTGGCAGGGGCGCTCAGATTCTCGAGACGCGAGAGCAGCTCGGCCAGCTCACCACGCAAGGACAGAGCACGCGCCGTGGGGCGCAGACCATGGCGTTCGCGAATGAAAAGGGCGTCATCAAACATCACGCGCAGGCGTGCCAGACTCTTGCTGACGGCAGACTGCGAGAGGTGCAGACGGCCCGCCGCGCGCGTCACGCTGCACTCTTCCAGCAATACCTGCAGCACCTGTAGCAGATTGAGGTCGATGCGCGTGTTGAAGGGCGTGGCCGCTGGTGCTGAGCCCGAAGACGCAGACAGCGAAGACGCGGCTGAAGACTGGGCGGCAACCGGCCTTGCGGGTGTCTGCGGAGCTGTCGCGCTCATGAGTTTCTCCAGTGGAATATCAGGCCTGAAATAATATCATTTTTCTTCATAAGTCGCAGGCGCTAGGCTCTGCGGATTCTTGATGGCCCCTCTGTCGGGCCGCCCTTGGCTTCTGACTCTCGAGATTATCCATGTCCGTGTCCTCCTCTGCTGCCGCAAGGCCCATGCCCAACGCACGACTATTGCTGTTGTTGCTGGTCGGCTGCGTGATGTTCTCGCCGCTGGCGATCGATATCTATCTGCCCTCATTGCCGGCGATGGCGCGTGAATTCGCTCAGCCCACCGATGTGATGCAGATGACAGTGACGCTGTTTCTGGGCGCTGTGGGGGTCGGGCAGATTCTGGTCGGCCCGTTGACGGACCTCTACGGACGGCGTCCGGCGCTCTTGGGTGGCGCGACGGTCTATCTCGTCGGCGCGATGGTCGCCGTGCTGGCCCAGGACATCAGCATGCTGTATCTCGGGCGTATCCTGCAGGGGCTGGGGGCATGCGCCACGGTGACGGTGGCCTTCGCGGCCGTGCGTGATTGCTACACGCCGGAGCAGGGCGCCAGAATGTACAGCTATCTCAATGGTGCGCTGTGCATCATTCCGGCGCTGGCGCCGGTGCTGGGCGGCCTGCTGGCGGTGCAGTTCGGCTGGCGCTCCAACTTCCTGTTCATGGCCGCCTTCGCGCTATGCGTCGGCCTGATGGCGTGGAAGAGCTTTGGCGAGACGCGTCCTGCCACGACGGTCGTGGAGCGTCCGCTGTACAACTGGGCGCGCTATCGCCCCGTGATGACCAGCTGGCGCTTCCTGTATCAGGCACTGGTCGCGATGGCCGCGATGAGCGCCATCCTGCTGTATGTGTCGTCGTCCTCCGAACTGCTGGTCGAGCGCCTCGGTCACTCCGAGCTGGTCTTCAGTGCCCTGTTCGGCGGCAATGCCGTGATCAATATCATCACCTTCTTCTTCGCACCGCGCGTGATCACGCGCCTCGGCCGTCAGCCCACCGTGCGTCTGGGGCTGGCGATCATCCTGCTCTCCGGCCTGATGCAGGGCGCAGCCTTCGCCTGGCTGCCACTGTCTGCCGCTGCCTTCATGGTGCCGGTGGCAGTGCTGTCGGTCGGCTTCTCTCTGGCACTCGGGGCGGCATCAAGCCTGGCGCTGGAGGCCTTCGCTGAGCGTGCCGGCACTGCGGCGGCGCTGCTCGGCAGCATCCAGCTCGGCGGTTCGGCAGTAGTGGCAACGGCGCTGCTCAATACGCCGCTCGCCCCTCAGCAGGGCCTGCTGCTCATCAGCGTGGTGATGGTGCTGCCGTTGTTGCTGTTGGGCGCGCGACGTCAGCCGGGCGTCTAGTCGTCAGGACTGGCCGGTGCGGCTGATGGGCATGAAGGACTTGCTGGCTGACAATCGCGGCGGGTCACAGGGCCGAGATGGTTCATTGAAGGCCCCCGACCAGAGTATGCTTGTCGCTCGATCCGCATGTCGCCAAGGAGGCACCATGGAATCAGCGGCGCGTGTGCGCGTGATACTCAACGGGGACAAGGCTCAGCAGCCGGAGCTGCGTGAGGCCATCTTCGCTCAGCGTGAGCGTATGGCAGGGCTTGAAGTGCGGTTGACCTTCGAGGGAAATGACGTCGCGAGGCTGGTGAGCGAGGCAGTCGATGAAGGCGTCACGCGGCTGGTCGTTGGCGGCGGTGACGGCACCCTCAACCTGATCACCAATGCATTGATGCAGCATCCACTCGCGAGGCGCCCGGAAGTCGCGATCCTGCCGTTGGGCACCGCCAATGATCTGGCGACCTCGCTCGGCATCCCCGAGCCGGTGACGGAATCGCTGGCGCTGGCCTGTGAAGGGGAAGCACGGGCTGTGGATGTGGTGCAGCTGGATGATGCCTACTTCCTCAACATGGCCTCGGCGGGCTTCGGTGCCGAGGTGACGCGTTCGACGCCCGGGGGCCTCAAGAAGCTGTTCGGTGGCGGGGCCTATTCACTGATGGGCGTGCTCAAGGCATGGGACTTCCGTCCCTATCGTGGCAGCGTGACCCTCAACGGGGTGGAGGAGGAGCTGGCGTTGTTCGTGCTGGCGATCGGCAATGGTCGTCAGGCGGGCGGCGGTCAGGAGCTGGCGCCTCGGGCGCTGCTCGATGATGGCTGCTTCGATGTGCTGGTGATTCGCGACTTCCCCATCGCGCGTGTGGGTGAGGTGATCGAGGAGCTGGAGTCGCTCCCTGACAACGGCCATTTCGTGCGGTATGTGCGTACTGATTCGCTGCACTATCGTGGTGGGTCGCTACCGGTGAATCTCGATGGCGAGAGCTATCTGATCGAGAACAGCGAATTCCAGCTGATTCCCGGCGCTCTGCGTCTGGTCGCCCCGCAGGACGCCGCCCTGCTGACACACTCATGAGCCCGCAGTTGAGCCATTGAGCGCTGGCTGAGCCATGAGAGCTGGCTGAGCCATGAGAGCTGGCTGGTACACGAGCGCAGTCTGAGGTTTACTCAGGCTGCGCTCGTTGCGTTGGTGGCAGCGTGTTCTTCCAATCTCTCGGCCGCGCAAGGCGGGAGTCAGGACCTCAGGGAGTGATTGCATGGTCGGTTTGGCGGCGTGGCATATCTGGGTCATCCTCGCGTTGGCTCTGGCGGGGCTTGAGTTGCTGGGGGCGCAGTTCGTGTTGCTGGCACTGGGTGTCAGTGCCCTCGGGGGCGCTCTGGCGGCAGGGCTGGGGGCGGGGCTAAACATCCAGTTGATCAGCGTCGCGATCACGGCTCTGGTGCTGGTGCCGCTGTTCGTGCGCAAGATCCATCCCTATCTGTTGCCCAAGACGCCCTACGGCACCCTGGGCAGCGGCGCGGAGACTGGGCAGCTGGCCAAGGTGATCATCGGCAACGGTGGCAAACCTGCCGTACGCGTGTCAGGCAATGAGTATCCGCTACGCTGGGAGGGGGAGACACCGCCGGCAGCGGGGGACACGGTCAGGATCGTCAGCGTCGAAGGCATCACCGTCTGTGTCGAACCTGTCTCGAAGGAATCGGTCTCGAAGTAGTCTGTCTCGAAGTAGTCTATCTCGAAGGAAACTGCACAAAGACGCCATGAGATCGCGGCTCGACGGCGCGGTCGTGGTGGCAGCGGGTCAAGCGTGATCGGATATCTTACAAGGGCTTGCGGATACGGCCCAGTTCAAGGGAGTTGAGCAATATGATTATCAGTCCGGGACTCATCATCATTCTTTTCATACTGGCGCTGGTGGTAATCCTGCTGGCCAAGGGATTGATGATTGTCCAGCAGTCGGAAGCCGTCGTCATCGAACGCCTCGGCAGCTACAGTCGCACACTGGAATCCGGCGTGAATCTGGTGATTCCATTCATCGACAAACCGCGCTCCATCACCATTCGTCGTTATCGTGAGGTCAAGGGTGACAACCTGCCGTTGGTGGTGGAAGAGACGCGCATCGATCGCCGTGAGACGGTAATGGACTTCCCCGGCCAGAGCGTGGTGACGACGGACAACGTCACCGTGACCGTCAACGGGGCACTCTACTTCCAGATCGTCGATCCCAAGCGCGCCGTCTATGAAGTCGAGAACTTTACCCAGGCTGTCGAAGTCCTGGCCAAGACCAGCCTGCGCTCCGAGATCGGTCGCATGGAGCTCGACAAGCTCTTCGAGAGTCGCAAGGAGGTCAACGACGCCTTGCAGATCACCATGGATGAGGTCGGTGACAAGTGGGGCGTCAAGGTGACGCGCGTCGAGATCCAGGACATCAGCATGCCCGAGGAAGTCGAGGATGCGATGCGGCTGCAGATGGCGGCCGAGCGCAAGCGTCGCGCCACGGTGACCGAGGCCAATGGCCAGCGCGAAGCCGCCATCGCGACCGCCGAGGGCGAGAAGCAGTCTTCGGTGCTGCGCGCCGAGGGTGACAAGCAGGCCGCGATTCTGCGCGCCGAAGGTGAGCGTCAGGCCATCTATCAGCTGCGCGATGCCATCGGTGCGCAAGACCCGCAGCTGGTGGTCGGCTACATGCTGGGCCAGAAATATCTGCAGGTCCTGCCGGACATGGCGAGGGAAGGTGATCGCGTCTTCATCCCCTATGAGGCTTCTGCCTTGCTGGGTGCCATGGGCAGTTTCCGCGAGCTTGCCACTGAAGTCGGCGAGCCCACCAACGCCAGCAATGAAGGGCTGAGACGCGCCCGTCAGATGATGACAGGCGAAGCGGGCCTGGGCTGAGTGTATTGTGCCGAGCAGTGAGTGGCAGTAGGCTGCCGCTCCACTGAATATTCACCGCATCTGGAGCAAGACGATGACAGCAATGACTACCGATCATGAGCGCTTCCTGCAGGCCGCCATTGAAGAGGCGGAAAAGGGTTATGCGGCAGGCGGCGTGCCGATCGGCTCGGTACTGGTCCATGATGGCAAGATCATCGGTCGTGGCCACAATCAGCGCCAGCAGAAGGGCAGCACGGTATTGCATGGCGAAATGGATGCATTGGAGAACGCCGGTCGCCTGCCGGCCAGCGTCTATCGTGAAGCCGTGCTCTACACCACGCTGTCACCGTGCCCGATGTGCAGTGGTGCCATCCAGCTCTACGGTATCCCGCATGTCGTGGTCGGTGAAAACCACACCTTCATGGGCGCGGAAGACCACCTGCGTGGTCTGGGAGTCAAGGTCGATGTCGTCGACAACGCGCGCTGCCGCGAATTGATGGCGACCTTCATTCGCGAGCAGCCGGACGTCTGGAACGAAGACATCGGCGAGTGATCACGGCGCGGTTGTTGGTGGTAGCTGATGTAAAATGGTGTTCGTTAACACTATTCTGCTGTGAAAAGAGCGAAATGCTTGAAAAGCTGTCGGTCTGGCACCATGTCTTGAATATCAGGCGCCAAGCAACGCTTTCGCTTGCATGACTACACGACCTTTGTTGCAATGCCACTTGCAGGAAACAGGGGCTGGCAACTCCCCACCTATCATGGAGAAGACGATGAAACTCAAGCAATGGATGATTCCCGCACTGGCCGCTGGCCTGTCTCTGGCCATCGCTGGTTGCGATAACGGCGATACTGACCAAGCTGCCCAGAACGCCGAGACTTCTGCCGAACAGAGCGCCGAAAAGGCTGAACAGAGCGCCGACCAAGCGACTGACGCCGCTGCCGAGGAGATGGACCAGGCAGCTGACGAAGCGGCCGCAGAGATGGACCAGGCAGCTGATGAAGCGGCCGCAGAGATGGATGACGCTGCTGACAAGGCCGACAACATGGCTGACGACGCTGCAGAATCTGCCGATGCCATGGGCGATGAAGCTGCCGCCGAGAGCGAAAGTGCCCTTGAAGCAACCAAGAACGCTGCTTCCGAGACCTATGAGTCTGCCAAGGAAGGTGTCAACGATGCCGCTGACGCCACTGCCGATGCTGCCAAGAACGCCTATGAATCCACCAAGGAGCAGGCTGCCGAGCTGACCGACTCCGCTGAGCAGACTGGCGACAACGCTGCTGCCGAAGCGAACGAGAAGATCAACGCGGCGCAGCAGGATGCCAACGAGTCCATCGACGAAGCGCAGCAGTAATCACTGGCCAGCGCATGCTGGCGTGACGCCTGTCGCAAGCCGTGTCACTGGCTGAGTGCGATTGACATGGCCGCCGATAAAAGAACGCCGCGACCCGGGAGGGGCGCGGCGTTCTTTTATCGGTGATTCTTCGTCAAGCGCGAGTCAGGCCAAGGCATGGCCACAAAAAAGCCCGCCAGAAGGCGGGCTTTTCCATGACTGTCTTGCTGCCATCATCAGGGCGCCGGTGAGGGCGGCCTGACCAAGCTGATCGAGAAGATCAGACCGGCTTGATGTTTGCGGCCTGAAGGCCTTTCTTGCCCTGGGTGACGTCGAAGGAAACCTTCTGACCGTCTTGCAGGGACTTGAAGCCTTCTGCCTGAATTTCAGAGAAGTGCGCGAACAGGTCGTCGCCGCCGTCGTCCGGAGAAATGAAGCCGAAACCTTTGGTGTCGTTAAACCACTTGACTGTGCCAGTTGCCATGATTCTTTCCTTGCTTACGAGATGATGTTGGTGGTCTGCCCATCAGACCGGATTGCGTTGGTGCGGCTAGGGGGAATTCCACCAGAGAGACGCGTTACGTCCTGCGACGACATCCTTTCCTGCTTGACCTACGCATGCAGCCTGGGCTGCACGTGCTTGCTTCCATTCGAACAGAAAGTTGTCGTATTGGCGACTCCTTCCGGCTCAAGTAGGATGCTCACACAGAGCCAACATAGATGGAAATGCCATGAAGGTCCAGAACGTAGATTACCGCTCGGCCGATGCCGCCGAAAAATTTGTCGAATCCCTGCGTACGACGGGCTTCGGTGTCATCCGCAATCACCCGATCTCTCATGAATTGGTCGAGAAGATCTACGCCGAATGGGCCGAATTCTTCGCGAGCGCCGACAAGCTTGATTGGCGCTTCGACCCCAAGACCCAGGATGGACTCTTCCCGGTAGATGTCTCCGAGACCGCCAAGGGCCATACGGCGCGTGATCTCAAGGAGTATTACCACATCTACCCGTGGGGCAAGATTCCGGACAGCCTGCGCGAGAATGCCATGGAGTATTATCGCCAGGCCGAAGCCTTCGCGGCAGAGCTTCTGAGCTGGGTAGAGGTCCATTCACCTGCTGAAGTGGCTGAGCTCTACCGTGAACCGCTCTCCAACATGATCAAGGACAGCGGTCAGACACTGCTGCGTGTGCTTCACTACCCGCCGATGACCGGCAGTGAAGAGCCGGGCGCCGTCCGTGCCGCGGCACATGAAGACATCAACCTGCTGACCGTGCTGCCGGCGGCCAACGAGCCGGGCCTGCAGGTAATGGACGTCAATGGCGAGTGGATGGACGTGCCCTGTGATCCGGGTCAGCTGGTCATCAATGTCGGCGACATGCTCCAGGAGGCTAGCGGCGGCTACTTCCCGTCGACCACGCACCGCGTGATCAACCCGACCGGCGAGGGCTCCAGCCAGTCACGTCTGTCACTGCCGCTGTTCCTGCATCCGCGTCCCGAAGTGGTACTGTCTGACAAGCACACGGCGGACTCCTACCTCAAGGAACGTCTGCGCGAGCTGGGCGTCATCTAGCGCTGTCTGCGCTCCCGGTGCTGCTGGATAGACAACAGTTGTTCCGACGCCATCCGTGCCAGTGCGCGGATGGCGTCGTCGTTTCCGGGCGTGGCCTCTGGTGGCAGAAGGCTTGATTCATCGACGTCAAGACCGCATTGACTGTATTCGCAATCATGATCTGCCGCATCGCGGCTAAGGCTTACCTGATGACCACATCGCCTGTTGTACAGGACACGCATTCCAAGACCATGGGCTATCTGCTGTGGATCTTCGGTTTCCTCGGCGCGCACCGCTTCTACTATGGCAAGCCGGTCACCGGCACCATCTGGCTGTTCACCTTCGGTTTGCTGGGCATCGGCTGGTTGATCGACCTGTTCCTGATCCCGGCGATGGACCGCGAGGCGGACTTCCGTTTTCGCGAAGGCTCGATCAATTACTCGCTGAGCTGGATTCTGCTCACCTTCCTGGGCGTGTTCGGCATCCATCGCATGTACATGGGCAAATGGCTGACCGGCTTGCTCTACCTGTGCACCGGCGGGCTGTTCTTCATTGGGGTGCTGTATGACTTCTGGACACTCAACGAACAGATATCGCTGCGCCATGCCGAGCAGAAGCCAGCCACCCAGCGCTAGAAATCACGCCTGCGTTGCATCCAGTGGGACGGAAGTGACGTAGCAGGAAAGGCAGTGTCGAGTTTCCGCATGTTCTAATGTGTCGGGGCTCGGATGTTTCCATCAACATGACGACAAGGAAGTGAACATGATCTGGTTGAAAGCCTTCATCGCCGCCTTTCTGGCGACCCTGATCTTCCATCAGGGCCTCTTCGGTCTCTTCTATCTGGCCGATATTCTGCCCAAGGCGCCCTATAACATGACGCCTTCCGGGCCGCTGGGCGTCCCGTCAGTGCTCTCGCTGGCCTTCTGGGGCGGGCTGTGGGGGCTGCCGCTATGGGCACTGGTGCGCCGCAGGACGGGCGTCAGCCATTGGCTGATCAGCCTCATCTTCGGTGCAGTCGGTCCGACGGCCGTGGCCATGCTGGTCGTCTTTCCCCTCAAGGGAATTGAGGTCGCGCCGCTGATGGTTGTCGGTGGTCTGATTCTGAATGGCGCCTGGGGCGTCGGCACCAGCCTGTTGATGCGTGTCCTGGGCGCGCGACCGAGTCCTGCGACCTCGGCGACGGCATGATGGCATCGATTCCATGGACCATGGTGGCGCTCGCCTGGGCTGCCGGGTTGTGCATGCCGCTGGGTGGCGTGATCGCCCAGCTGGAGCGCAGTCACGAGAGTCACGTCAAGCGCAGCTGGCTGGCGGGGATCACCGCGCTCGGTGGCGGCATTCTGTTGGCCGCCGTGTCGCTGGTGCTGGTACCGCATGCCATGCAGGCGCTGTCCATCGCGACGCTATTGGGGCTTTTCCTGCTGGGCGCGCTGATCTTCATGCAACTGGACCGCTGGCTGGCACGCGGGGGCGGCGCCAAGGGCCAGTTGCTGGCGATGCTGATGGACTTCATCCCCGAGGCGATCGCGCTGGGCGCATTGGCCTCTGCCTCTCCCGCCGCGGCGATGTTGCTGGCACTGTTCATCGCGGTCCAGAACCTGCCGGAAGGCTTCAATGCCTATCGTGAGCTGGAAGGGGCCGGGCTGACGGCGCGTCAGGGGCTTGGGGCCTTCGTGCTGCTGTCACTGCTGGGCCCGCTGGCGGCATTGGCCGGCCATCTGTGGCTTGCGGATGCGCCGGGCGTGCTGGGCGGACTGATGGCTTTCGCCGCCGGCGGCATTCTCTACCTAGTCTTCCAGGATATTGCGCCCCAGTCGCGGGTGGCGCATCACTGGTCGCCGCCATTGGGCGCCTCGCTGGGGTTCATGATCGGCATGCTGGGCGATCGCCTGGTCGGCTGACGATTCACTGTGGCGGGGCGGCACCAGCTGACTCGCCACGGCTCGAGACTTTCACACCCTCCGTCATCTTCCCGATAGGGAGCTCGCATGAGCAAGCACGCCAATGAAGGCAACCTCACGGGGTTGCTGGAAGAGCTGGACCGCGAGATCGAAGGGGATATCTCGCTGGGCGACATTCTGGAGCATTTCAACTCCCGGGGTTTCGGCCCCTTGCTGGTATTGCCTGCCTTGCTGGTACTGCTGCCGACCGGGGCGATCCCCGGCGTGCCGACGACCTGCGCGCTGTTCATCGTGCTGATCGCGGGTCAACTGTTGCTGGGGCGCAAGATGCCGTGGTTGCCACGTCGGCTGGCGCGCTTCAGTTTCGAGCATCGACGCCTGACCCATGGCGTCGAGCGGGCAAGGCCCTGGACGCGACGCCTCGATCGTCTGCTCAAGCCACGCCTGAGCTTCATGACGCGCGGCGTTGCCTATCGCGGTATCGCGATGCTGACCATCCTGCTGGCCACGGCCATGGTGCCGCTGGAGCTGGTGCCCTTCGCCGCGGCCTTGCCGGCGGCAGCCTTGCTGCTGCTGGGGCTGGGGCTCATCGGGGAAGATGGCCTGGTCATCCTGCTGGCCTTGCTGGTGCTACTGCTGGATATCGCCACGGGGTTCTGGTTGGTTGGTTGAAGGCTGCGTTGGTCGCTCAACAGCGACGCAGCGTATTTTAGGAGTCCAGGCTCGTATCCTTGATGACGCGAGATGGCTTCTGCATGCCATCAGCTGCGGGCTCATGAGAGCGCCTGCGCCGTTGTGTCGCAACGCCGTAAGACAAAAGACTGAAGTGCACCACTCAGAGGCAAACCGGGCTGTCATCTTGGTGTGGATGGCTTTGCAGGCTGGCCGTGCTCGCCTAGACTGGTCGCCTGTTCAGTGCCATGGGGGCACGAATTCGGCTACTGAAGCGGGTCTGTCGCAAGGACGTTCGTCATGTTTGATTTCATCCAGTTCGATGCTGCCTTCTGGTCCTTCGTGGTGGCCATCACCTTGCTGACGGTCACGCCCGGGGTCGACACCCTGCTGGTGATTCGCAATACCTCGCGCGGCGGCCTGCGTGACGGCGTGCTCACCAGTCTCGCGATCTGTGCCGGTCTTTTCGTGCACGCGCTGGTGTCGTCGGCGGGCATCTCGCTGATCCTGTTGCAGTCGGCATGGGCGTTCTCGGCCCTGAAGCTGATCGGAGCGGGCTATCTGATCTGGTTGGGCATCAAGAGTCTCAAGAGTGCGCGGCGCGCACGCGGGCTGAATGTCGACGTCACGGTGACACGTCAGCAGGTATCGTGCTGGCAGCCGTTGCGAGAGGGCTTCCTGTCCAATGTGCTCAACCCCAAGACGGTGGTGTTCTACATGGCCTTTCTGCCGCAGTTCATCGCGCCGACCGACCCGGCCGTGCTCAAGTCATTGTGGCTGGCGGGTGTCCACTTCGTGATCGCCAACCTCTGGCAGATCAGCGTGGCGCTGATGGTCGGCGGTGCAGGGCGCTGGCTGGCAAGGCCGCGAGTCGCCTGCTGGATGGAGGGCATCACCGGATCCGTCATGGTGCTGCTGGGGGCGCGGCTGGCGCTAGGTCGCTAGGGATGAGCGGCCACTCCCGACATTGCAACGGAGCGCATGGGATGACGGTTCGTATCCTTGATGACACATGGACCCTGTGACATTGACGCTGGCGGCCTTTCTCAAGGTCGTCACGCACCTTGAGGCTCGGGATGTCAGTGATGTCTACGATTCCCGCGTACAGCAGGTACGGGTGCTTTACTACGGCTACACCATCGACTTCCGCCACCAGCTGTGGCGCATCGATGATGAGTCGGTCTGTGCACATCTGGAAAAGACCGGTACCGCCGTCGAGCAGCGCGAGTGCTCGCGCATGGCAAGCCGACTGTTCGTCGAGACCTGCCATGCCTTGCAGCGTCGGGGACGAGCGGCGCATATCGACACCCGCACCATGTATTGCAAGGCCGCAGCGACCTTCAAGCCCCGGCGCGACCCCTATGCGGGCATGACACCGGCAGAGCGCAAGGCGCGCAAGGCGCTCGAAGCGGCGCATCGAGAAGCCGAGCAGGCCTGCAACCGTTACGTGCTGGATGCCCTGTCCTCGAATTCACTGGAGATTTTGCGTCTGCGGCAACGCTACTGTGACAAGAGCAATCGATTGGCAGCACGGCTCGAACGACAATGATGCCCGGGCCGGTGCTGACGCCTGCCCGAGCCAACGACAGCAGCGGTAAAGTGCTGCATTCATGACATGAAGACCGGCCCATCAAGGCTGGCATTGGCAGGGAACGCAATCGGATGAGTCTTTCATATACCTTTCGTCGCCGTCTGGGCGGGTTGAGTGCCGTGGTGCTGGTGGTCGCCGGGATAGCGGCCTGGCTGTTCGCCGTCGATGAGGGGCGCTGGGTCGGCCGCGTGACCACGCGTCCCGAAACGCTGAATCTCGAGTCGGTGGAGCAGGGCAATCTGCCGGTCAATCAGTTCGTCTCGCTGCGCAATCACTGGGCAGTCTATCGCGAGCATACCGAGACCTTTCGCCTCGATGCCGATGCAGACGGGGGGCGCCGGATCGAGACGCTTTACTATCCCGTCATCTCTGACACGAATCCCTATCTGCTGGAGCTGGCCGGTCTGTCACGCGCCTTCGGGGGCATTGATGGCATTCCCTCGGAAGAGTGGCCGCGCATCGAGCGCATGGGCGTGCTGGTGCGAACCGACTCCGTGCAGAGCCTGGAAAACGTGCCGCCGCTGATCGAATTCCCCGATGGCCTGTTCGGCACCGTCTTGCATGCCGAGACGGACCTGCCGGGCGATGAGCGCTCACTGCTGGCCGAGCGCTGGCCTGACATCGATCTGTCGCGTGTGATCATCATCAATGCAGGCCACCGCCCCGGCAATGCCTGGGCGATGATCGTCTATGGCGTGCTGGGTACGCTCTGCTGGGCCCTGGCGGTCTGGCTGATGGTGCGATTGATGCGTACACCGCGCGTCACGCGCTCCCAGCCTCTGGCCCATTCCGCTCGAGCGGCATCGGAGCCGGTGGTGTCACAGGCAAGCCCGAGTAGCGAGGCAGAGGGCGAAGAGGGGGGGCAGCACCATGTCGGGGCCCGCTCCCATGCGACATCTCAGGCCTATGCGGAATCTCAGTCCCATGACGACGCATCACGGCCTCGGGGCGCCGCCGGCAAGCGTCAGGGCTGGCGTGGCAAGGGCAAGGGAAGCGATGAAGGGCGCCCCCTGAGCTATGCCGAGGCCTTGGGTCGTTACACCCCTCAGCAGAAGCCGCCGTTCGGCAATGGTGTGGCTACCTCGCGACCGGGAGAAGCCAAGGGCGAGAGCCAGTCCGGACCTTCGTCTGCCATTCGTCCAGGTCGCGATGACTGACTGAAGGAATGGCTGGATGGCGTGATGAGTTCTGACGCCACAAGTCCTGATGTCATGAGTCCTGATGCCATGAATATGAAAAACGCCAGCCCCATGGGGCTGGCGTTTTCGTTGCGGGATGCTGCGGTTCGGCTCAGCGGCGATCCACCAGGGCGGTGGTGTAACGCTGGCTGACTTCGCGGTCGCTGACCACCTTGACGCCCTCGCTGGTGCCCTTGGCCAGGCTTTCGAAGATTACGCGGTAGGCCAGCACGGCCTTGACGTATTCGCGGGTCTCCTTGAAGGGGATACGCTCGACGAAGCGGTCGTATTCCCCCGGGGTGTCGGCGAGCCAACGATCGACGCGTCCCGGCCCGGCGTTGTAGGCCGCGGCGGCGGCCAGGCGGTTGCCGGAGTAGCGGTCCAGCATCTCGCGGATGTAGGTGCTGCCAAGGCGGATATTGGTGACCGGGTCCCCCAGCGCCGCGTTGCTGGGCGTGGGCAGTCCCAAGCCGCGACTGACCTGAGCGGCGGTGCCCGGCATCAGCTGCATCAGGCCACGTGCCCCCACCGGCGAGGTGGCGGTGGGGTTGAAGGCGCTCTCGCGACGCGCGAGTGCCATCAGCATCCACGGGTCGACGCCGGCATCGGCACCGAAGCGCTGGAAGTCCTGCTGCCAGGCCGGGGGGAAGCGCCAGGAAAGGCCATCCCACAGCTGGCCACGGATGGTGGCGAAGACGGTCAGGTCATACCACTGCTGCTGGAGCGCGTAGGCTGCAAGACGGCGAGCCCCGGCGTCATCCGCCTGGGTGACGGCATTGAACCACTCGGAGCGAGCCAGACCGATCTCGTCGATGTTCATCAGTGCTCTGACGCGCTTGACGGCCGGCGTCTCGGCGACCTCGGCCAGCTCCGCGTCGGAGAAGTCCTGATCATCACGATTGAGCGAGTAGGCCTGGCCGATACGGTCGGCGGCCAGGAAGCCGTAGAAGTTGCGCTCGGTCGCGGCGCGCGCCCAGGCGGCACGTGCTTCCTGCGGGCGACCCAGACTGTCATCGGCACGCCCCAGCCAATACTGGTAGCGGGCTTCATTGCGGAAGCGGTCCGGCATCTTCAGCACCCATTCACGCACCTGCGGCCAGTCGCCAGCACGCACCGCGTTGCGCATGCGCAGATCGAACAGCTCCTCGTCATCAAGGATGGTCAGGCGCTGATCGACCCAGCCGCGGTTGTTGGGGATGTCGCGCACCAGTGAATACCAGGCCAGGTCGCGCTCGACCGTGTGGCGCTGCTCATCACTCATCGGCATGTGCGGATTCACCTTGCGCCAGGCTTCCAGTGCGGCCTCGGTGTCGGCACGCACGAAACCATGCATGGCGGCGACGCTCAAGGCGGCGAAGGCATGACCGCCGTGGCCGAGATTGGTCGGCAGGCGCGTGATGGCGGCAAAGTTGCCCTCAAGCTGCTCGCGTGCCGCGATGGCCCGCTGCCAGTTGCTGGGCAGCTGGCGCTCGAGGTAGCTGACCATGCCACCCTGACCGGCAGCCCAGGCGAGCATGGCGCGCTCCCAGATGGCTTGATCGTCGATCACGCCACGCTCGCGCAACGCCGAGAACAGCGGGTCACAGGCCGAGTCCTGTGAGCCGGGCACATGCCAGAGCTTGAGGCCGCCTTGCGATGCGCTCGCGACATCATTGCTCAGCTGCGCCGTGTAGTAATAGCACTGGCGCTGCGCACCTGCGGGGACACCGTCGCTGACTTCCAGCAGGGCATCATGACGGCCGGTACGCCCGTAGGCGGAGATCGCCTGGCCCCGCATCCACTCGGCCAACGGCGAGTCCGCATGACGCTCGATGAAGGACAGCACTTCCGCGGCGGTGGCGTACGGCAGGCGGGCCTTGAGCTGGTGATACTCGATGTAGCCCTCCAGCACGTGGCCATTGACGGCGACCTGCTGAATCTCGTCAAAACGCTTGGCGCGTGCATCATCGAAGGCGGCGCGGAAGCTCTGGTCACTGGGGGTGGCGGCCTGCAGGGGCAGGCTCAGTCCCAACAGCAGGCCTAGGCCGGTGAGGTGCCGCAGCGCCGCGAAGCGACGGCTGCCACGGGGTCGAAGAATTTGCTTGCCTGGTGTCACCTGGGACTCCTGCGACTGTCGGTAAAGGGGCGTGGACTGGCTGCGACCTTGTGGTGGCGGTTCAGTGCCCCGATGTTGAACAAGTGCCCCGATATTGGCTATCAGGGGTTGCCGATTCAGTAACGATAGTGGCTATCGTGGCAGTGGTCGGCGCTGAATAACAGCACCATCTGATACTGTTGGTGAATTATCCGAGAGTGACATCGCGGATGTGCTGCCGCGAAGATGGCAAGCTCAGTGAACGAAATTTGTGCTACCCGTGAGGAGTCCACTATGGGCAAGGCATTATGGTTGACGCGATTGTTTGGCCGCCGTCATGTGCTGGGCAAGGCAGGCGCCGCCTTGCGCACCATGGGGCCCTTGCTGCGCGACGTGGTGAGCGGACGTTATCGCCCGGTGCCGTGGAAGGCGCTGGGGTTGGCGGCCGGCGCCTTCATCTATCTGGTCTCGCCGCTGGATCTGATCCCGGATCTGCTGGTGGGGCTGGGGCTTCTCGATGATCTGGTGATCGTGACCTGGTTGCTCGGCAAGCTTGATGATGCGCTGGTCGACTATCGCCTGTGGCGTGGCGAGATTCCCGAACCTGATCCCTCCGATCCGCCGGCTCCCTGAAGGCGTCCAGCGTGGAAACGCCATTCATCTGCCAGCCTGGATATAGGTACTGGCCATTGGCCGCATGGCAGGGACGCGGCGACCCTGCCATGCTCGTGACACGCTAACAAACACCAGTTTGAATGGGGTGCCGTCAGTGTCGGGTCTGCCGTTCATTACAGGGCGGTGCGCAGTTTTATCCCAGGTGGTGCGTCGTTTTATCAAGGTAAGGCGCGCCGCTGTGGCGAAGCCCTGAACAACGCCTTTCAAGGAAACTCTGCATGCTGATCTATGCCTGTCTGCTGTTTGCGGCACTGATGCTGGTGCTGACCAAGATGCCGGTCGCCTGGGCACAACAGCGAACCGGTCGCTATGACAACCATGACCCGCGTACACAGCAGCGTGAGCTGACCGGCTTCGGGGCCCGGGCGCTCGCCGCACACCAGAACACCATCGAAGCCTTTCCGCTGTTTGCCGCCGGAGTGCTGGTCAGCGTGATCACCGCGCCGGGCGCGCCCATCGCGACCACGCTGGCGGTGGTCTTCGTGCTGGTGCGTCTGGGCTATTGGGGCTGCTATCTGGCCAATATCGCCTTGCTGCGATCACTGCTGTGGGGCGTCGGCTATCTGGTCTCCCTCACGTTGATGGCGATGCCGCTGTGGATGTGATGCATGCAGTGCCGCAGAGCCTGCTGGGGCTGGCCGTCAATCCCGCTGACGTGCCGGCTGCGGGTGGCGTGTTGGATGACGCCAGCTGGGCGCGGGCGCTGACCGGTTTCTTGAGTTTCATTCCGCACACGGCGCGCTTGAATGTCAGGGTCGAGGAGGTCGCCGCGCCGGCCATCCGCATGCAGCTGCCGTGGCAGCCGGCCTTGATCGGCGATCCGCATCGCAGGCTGGTGCATGGCGGTGTGCTGACCATGTTCGCCGATACGCTGTGTGGCAGCGCCGTGCTCACGGGATTGTCGGCACCGGAAGTCTGCCCGACGCTGGATCTGCGCCTCGATCACTACCGACCCGGCGTCGAGGGTCTGGCATTGGTCGGCGAGGCGCGCGTGCTGCGGGTCACGGAATCGATGGTGTTTACCGAGGCGCAGATCTGGCAGCAGCCGGGCAAGATCCTGTGTCGCGCGATCGGCAACTTCGTCAGGCTCGGCGAGCGCAATACGCCCAGCGGCTTTGCCGAGGCGCTGCTGGCGGCGGCCAACGCTCAAGCCCCCGCGAACCCCTCCATGCACGAGTCGGGACCGCACGGGCAGCCATCACAGGCTGCACAGCCAGCAGGCGAGAGGGCGGAGCCGCAGGCTCCGCGCGATACCCGGGACCCGCGCGGCCTGCTCAGTGCGCGGCGTTTCGTCGAAGGACAGCGCACTCACGCCGATCTGGCGGCGCTGCTGGCGAGTCTGCCCTACGCGCAGGCGATCGGGCTTGGCTTGTGTGCCATTGACGGGCAGCAGGCGGGCGCGGCCAGTGATGTCGAGCTGCATCCCGAGCAGGCGTTGAGCTATTCCATGGCGGCGATGCCCGACAATGTCGGCAACCCGATGCTGCCGGCGGTGCATGGCGGCGTGCTGGCCGCGGCGATGGAAACCGCCGCCACGCTTGAGGTGCTCAGGCGGCATGGGCGCGGCGGGCGTGAAGCGCGCCTGCCCAAGTTGATCGATTTCTCCATCGATTATCTGGCCACGGCGCGCGGTGATCAGGTGACGCGCATCGACTGTGAAGTGATGCGTGAAGGTCGGCGCATGACCAATGTGCGCGTCAGCGCCTGGCAGAAATCCCGCAAGCAACCGGTCGCCAGCGCGCGCATGCACTTCGTGCTGGAGTCAATAGCCTCCCCATGATGGACAGGCGATATCTGCTCTGCAGACGTCACACCTGAGAGCGCCTTCCTGAATGCCAGCGCTTCGTTGGCTCCCTCCGTTGGCTCCTTTCATTGCTACCCAGGGGGCCGCTTGGGTGTTTCTGTGGCACATGCTTGGCGCGTATGGCGCAATCATCTGTCGCTAGTGCCTTGAAATCCCTCACCCTTGCCCCATATCTGATCCACGAGTGCTTCCTTCGATCTGCCGCCCAAGAAAGGCAGGCGTCGGCGAGCCGGTTCCATTGTTGCGGGGGCGCTCTGGCCACCGCGAATCTTCTTTTCAGGCATCCACGACATAGAGGTCCTTTTCGATGACGACCGCCACTCACACCGAAACGCATGGCTTCCAGACAGAAGTGAAGCAGCTGCTTCACCTCATGATCCACTCGCTGTATTCCAACCGCGAGATCTTCCTGCGCGAGCTGGTCTCCAACGCGGCGGATGCCTGCGACAAGCTGCGCTACCAGGCGCTGGACAACGACGCCCTCTACGGCAACGACAGCGAACTGCGCATCGAGATCGAGCACGATGCCGAGGCGAAGACCATCACCCTGCGTGACAACGGCATCGGCATGAGCCGTGACGATGTGGTCGCCAACCTGGGTACCATCGCACGCTCCGGTACCGCCGAGTTCATGAAGAACCTGTCGGGTGACCAGCAGAAGGATTCGCGTCTGATCGGTCAGTTCGGGGTCGGCTTCTACTCCGGCTTCATCGTCGCCGACGAGATCACCGTGCGCACCCGTCGCGCCGACCTGGACGCTGATCAGGGCGTCGAGTGGAAGTCCCGTGGCGAGGGCGAGTTCAGCGTCGCCGACATCGAGCGTGCCGAGCGCGGTACCGAGATCGTGCTGCACCTCAAGGAAGATGCCGTCGAGTTCGCCGACGATTATCGCCTGCGCAACCTGGTCACCAAGTACTCCGACCACATCGAACTGCCGGTGCGCATGAAGCGCGTCGAAAAGGACGAGGAAGGCAACGAGCAGGTCCACTGGGAAACCGCCAACTCCGCCACTGCGCTGTGGGTGCGCTCCAAGTCCGAGGTCAGTGACGAGGAGTACAAGAACTTCTACAAGCACGTCTCGCATGACTTCTCAGACCCGCTCAGCTGGAGTCACAACAAGGTCGAGGGCAAGCTCGAGTACACCAGCCTGCTGTTCGTGCCGGGCCGTGCGCCGTACGATCTCTACCAGCGTGATGCCGCGCGTGGCCTGAAGCTCTACGTGCAGCGCGTCTTCATCATGGACGACGCCGAGCAGTTCCTGCCGCTGTACCTGCGCTTCATCAAGGGTGTGCTGGACACCAACGACCTGTCGCTGAACGTCTCGCGTGAACTGCTGCAGCAGGACCCGCAGGTCGACAAGCTCAAGTCCGCGCTGACCAAGCGTGGCCTGGACATGCTCAAGAAGCTGGCCAAGGACCCCGAGCAGTACCAGACCTTCTGGAATCAGTTCGGCTCCGTGCTCAAGGAAGGCCCGGCGGAAGACTTCGCCAACCGCGAGAAGATCGCCGAGCTGCTGCGCTTCTCCACTACCGAGACCGATAGCGCGACCCAGGACCAGTCACTGGCCCAGTACGTCGAGCGCATGAAGGAAGGCCAGAGCAAGATCTACTACCTGGTCGCCGACAGCTTCAATGCCGCCAAGTCCAGCCCGCACCTCGAGATCTTCCGCAAGAAGGGCATCGAAGTCCTGCTGCTGACCGACCGCATCGATGAGTGGCTGATGAGCCACCTCACCGAATTCGATGGCAAGTCCTTCGCGGATGTCGCCAAGGGCGATCTCGATCTTGGCGATGTCGAGAACGAAGAAGAGAAGAAGGCCCAGGAAGAGACTGCCAAGGCCAAGGAAGATCTGGTCAAGCGCGTCAAGGAAGCGCTGGCCGAGAACGTTCAGGAAGTGCGCATCACGCACCGCCTGACCGATTCCCCGGCCTGCGTGGTGCTGCCGGAGCACGAGATGGGCTACCAGATGCGCAAGATGATGGAAGCCGCTGGTCAGCCGCTGCCAGAAGTGAAGCCGATTCTCGAGCTGAACCCGGAGCACGCCCTGGTCACGCGTCTGGAAGGCGGTGAAGGCGATTACTTCACGGACCTGGCGCACGTGCTGCTCGATCAGGCCATCATCGCCGAAGGCGGTGCGCTGGAAGATCCGGCCGCTTACGTGCGCCGCCTGAACAGCATGCTCAGCGCCTGAGACGGCGGAACGATCGAGTCACTGGCTTGATCAGGCATGTCCGCAACGACGCCCTCGCAGCTTATGCTGCGGGGGCGTTTTGCGTTGGGTGTGTCGTCAGCGATAGCGTCCAGTGCGAGGTGCAAGGTGTGCAGGTCAGGAAGGCGGCAAGGCAGGAAGGGAGGAAGGGGAAAGGAAAAAGGGGAGGAAGCGCAGGGAGCTCAGAGAGCGCGCCGCGTCAGTAGCGCGAAAAGGCGGGCACCGTCTGGCGGTCTGTCGGTGACAGACGACAGGGCTTGCCGTGTCTTTCCTCGCTTGGCCGACCGCGCCATCTTCTCGCCCACGCGTTTTTAGGGTTTCATGCAGCCTCATGAGATACGCTGATGGTATCTCGCGTCTTGCTACTGCATCCCTCTTGATGAGCGCAGCACATGACTTACCTACCTTTCTCTGCGGATTGGCTGACGGGCGGAGTGCGTGGCCAGCCACGCCTGGCTGCGTGGGCGTGGGCCTGGCCGCGGTGTTCGTGGTGCCTGAGGCCTGTTCGTCCGGGCTCTGTCCATCCGGGCTCTGTCCATCCGAGCTCTGTTCGTCTGGTCAGCGCCGCCTTGCTGCTGGTGATGGGGCTGGGTTCGATGGCGCAGGCGGCGCGGCTGGATGATGAGCTGCTGGCCCGCGACAAGACCCATCAGATGCCGGACCTGCGACCCTATCCCGCGGGCAACCAGCGCAAGGTCGCATTCTTCGAGCTGATGATTCCGCTGGTGGTGGCCGAGAACCAGCGCATCACCGAGCAGCGCGACTGGTTGCTGGCGATGCGCAAGCGCGCCGGTGACGGAGGGCGTGACTACAGCGAGCGTGAGCAGGAGCGCCTCAACGGGTTATGTGATGAGGCCAATCTGCCCTGTGATGTCACGCGCGAGGACATCGGCGTCAGCTGGACGCGCCTGCTGCTGCGTATCGACACCCTGCCGCTGGATATGGTGCTGGTGCAGGCCATCGAGGAGTCGGGCTGGGGGACGTCGGGCCATGCCCGTGAGGCCAACAACCTGTTCGGCATGCGCTGCTTCTCGCGCGGCTGCGGTATCGGGCCGCCGGGACGTGAATATCGGCGTTTCGAGAGCCTGGAGGCCGGTATCGCCGCCTATTTCGACAACCTCAACTCCCAGCGTAGCTATGCCGAGCTGCGTGAGTTGCGCGGGCGTCTGCGCAACGCGGGCCAGCCGGTGCGTGCCGAAGACCTCATCCCCACGCTGAGTACCTACTCGACGCGGGGCAGCGCCTACTTCACCACGCTCCATGATCTGTTGCGCTGGAATCGTGGCCTGATACGTACCGTGCGTGAGCGCCTCGCGGCCAATGGCGCCCTGTCCTAGTCATGATCGCGCAGCGAAGGTCTTGCCCCCCGCGCTGCCACAGGGGATCATGCCGCCATGCATCTGAGCAATGATCAACGGCGAATTCTCGCCCATCCCTTTCCCTCGCGCCTGCGCGATCGCACACCGGCCAACAGCGCCGAGCACAGCGATTGCGTGGTGGTGCGTGCCTGCGCCGGCAGCGGCAAGACCGTACTGATGGTCGAGCTGGCGCGTACCTACGCCGACGAGACCCTCATCTATACCTCGCTCAACCCGGCGGTGGCGGGGCGGACTGCCAGTCAGCTGCCTGCCAATGTCCAGTCGCTGTCGCTGCATCAGCTGGCGCGCCAGGCCTTGATGGAGGAGTACGGCGACAAGCTCAAGCGGCAGCCCGACATCACACGTCGTCTGGCGCCGCAGAGTCTCAGCTGGCTGGGCAGTCTTTCCAGCCAGTCGCGCAGCCTGATCGCCCAGGGCCTCAACACCTTCTTTGCCGAAAGCGATGCGGTGCCGATGCCTGAGCACCTGCCCGAAGGCGTGGCACAACGGTTGAGCGCCAATGAACTGCGCCAGCTGGTCGAGAGCATGCGGCTGGTATGGGAGTGCCTGCTGGACCCCGCCGATCATCAGCAGAGCCTGTCGTTCAATGCCTTGCTCAAGCTGTGGTCACAGCATGGCCAGTCGCTGGAGGCCGACCTGGTGATGCTGGATGAGGCGCAGGACGCCACGCCAGCGCTGTTGGCCATGCTGCGTCGCCAGCGCTGTGACCTGCTGCTGATCGGCGACCCGCATCAGAGCCTGTCGCGCCAGGTGGAAGGCATGAGTTCGCTGGATTCGCCGCTGCTGGCCGATGCCACCGTCTACTCGCTACCCGGCGCCTGGCGCTTCGGGCCGGCATTGGCGGCGCTGGGCACGCGGTTGGCGGCCTGTTCACCCACCGCGCGTGAACAGGCCATGAGCGGCCTCGGTCCGGCGACCCGTCTGGCGCTGCCCGCAGTGCGTGAGGCATTGCTGCACTCCGGCAAGCGCCACGCGGTGATCAGTGCCGGCCCGGTGGCGGCGTTGGGGGAGGCGCTGGCACTGCACCAGCGCGGCATCGCGGTGGCCTGGCTGGATGGCATCGAAGGCTATCCTCTGGCGGGGCTGCTGGATCACTGGCGACTCTGGCGCGCACATCAGCTGGCCGAGCAGGGCGACAGGGCCAGTCAGCGTGAGTGCTGGCGACTGCTGCCCCCCTCCCTGACGCGGCTCGGTCAGACTCCGGCGCAGGTACTGGGGGCTCTGGCGCGTCTCGATGATCATCAGGCGCGCAGTCTGCATGAGTTGGCCTCCTGGTATGCCCAGGCGCCACTCGACCAATGGATCGGGGAGTTGCGCAAGCACGATGGCGACCTGCAGGCCGCCATCGTCAGTGCTCACGCGCGGGGACAGTCGGTCGAGCTGCCCACGGTCATGCTGGGGACGGTGTTCCGCGCCAAGGGTCTCGAATTTGATTGCGTGGTGCTGGCCGATGATCTGGCATTGCCAAGCGAGCGCCAGCAATTGCCCAATCAGGTGCTGGTCACCAATCTCAGCTACACCGCCGCCACGCGGGCACGCCAGCTGCTGGTACTCAATGAGCGCCTGAGCCACTGGTGGCAGGCTCAGGATGAGAGTGAGCGCTTCCCTCTGCTCGAGGCACTGCCACAGGCCTGGCTGAGCGAGTCCACGCATGGCGTGCATGCACCCCACCCGTGGTGGGGCAAGGCACGTCTGTCGGAGTTGGCGCTGACACCGCGCAAGCGACTGCTGCTGCGCCGCCATGAGACATCGCTTGAGAGCACGTCTGCCGCAGTGTCGCCCTCGGCTGGCACGCGCGATCAGGCGCAAGCCTCGGTCGACTCTGCCAGCCATGATCAGCACCTGGGCCATGCCCGGGGCTCCGACGATGCCCTGCAGGCGCTCAAGCGTCAGGCACGCACCGATACGACGGCGCGCAAGCTGTATGAAATGGCCAGCAAGCTGCCGCCCGGGCGACCCTCCGGCGGTCTGCGCAGCCTGTTGACCCCGAGTGATGCCGCCGCGTCCACTTCTTCCCCCAGCGAGTCGCCGACCCCCGGCGGCCCGACGGAGCCTCTTGATGAGTGAGTTTGCCCCTACGTCCGCCGCGCACATGCACGACCTGGCGGCGCTGCGCTTCAACAACCGTTATGCCCGCCTGCCTGAGCACTTCTTCACGCGTGTCACGCCAGAGCCGCGACAAGGCACGCGCCTTGCCGATGTGAGTCCTGACTGCGCCCGTCTGCTGGGGCTGGAGGCGCCCTTGACCTCCGACGCCTCCAACGAGGAGGCGCTCGAGCAGCTGCGACTCTTGATGGCCGGTGAGCAGTTGTTGCCGGGCATGGACGCATTGGCCCAGAAATACACTGGCCATCAGTTCGGTCACTACAATCCGCAGCTCGGCGACGGGCGAGGCATTCTGCTCGGCGAACTTGAGGCTGATTACGGCAAGACCTTCGATCTGCATCTCAAGGGCGCCGGTCGTACGCCTTACTCGCGCTTCGGTGATGGTCAGGCGGTGGTGCGCTCCAGCGTGCGCGAGTACCTGGCCAGCGAGTACATGGCGGCGCTGGGCATTCCTACCAGCCGCGCGCTGGCGCTGGCGGTGAATGGCGAGCGGGTCCAGCGCGAGACCGTCGAGCCCGGCGCTACCGTGTTGCGCGTCTGCGAGAGCCACCTGCGCTTCGGGCATTTCGAGTGGCTGGCCCACTCCGGCCGGCATGAAGACCTCAAGACGCTGATCGATCACGCCCTGCGGGAGCACTTCCCCGAGAGCCTGCCCGAGATGCCGGATGAGGCTTCCGACATGGGCGAGATCGGGCGCGAGCCGCTGGATGAAGCGACACGTATCGCCGCCGCGCTGGCCATGTTCGAGATAGTGATCACTCGCACCGCAAAACTGATCGCGGCCTGGCAGGCCTACGGCTTCGTGCATGCGGTAATGAACACCGACAACATGTCGCTGCTGGGGCTGACCTTCGATTACGGGCCCTACGCCTTCCTCGATGGCTATGAAGAGAATCTGGTACCGAATCATACCGATCAGGCCGGGCGCTATGGTTTCGCCCAGCAGCCGGGCATCGGGCTATGGAATCTGGAGCGTCTGGGGATCGCGCTGTCGCCGCTGATCGATGTCGAAGCGCTCTCCGCTGCGCTGGGCGCCTATGAGGGCGAGTTGCAGCGTGAATATGCCCGCCTGATGCGCGCGCGTCTCGGGTTGCCGGATGCTCGCGATGAGGACATGACGCTGGTGCAGCAGTGGCGAGAGCTGCTGGCGGCCGGTAAGGTCGACCACACCCATGCCTACCGTCTGCTCAGTCATTGGGATGTCACGCAGCCCGTGCCGGAAACGCTGGTCGTGCGCCTGGCCGGCGAGCGTGGGCCGCATGGCAATTCGGCCCAGGCGCGCGATGAAGCCTCGGCGTGGCTCGAACGCTATCAGGCGCGCGTCATGGTCATTGGGCTCTCTGCCGAGAATGAGCGCCAGCGTCGTCTGGCCATGCTCGGCTGCAATCCGCTCTATGTGCCGCGCACGCATCTGCTGCTGGAGGTGATCGCACGGGTCGAGCAGGGTGATGACGCTACGCTAAAGGCCTTGCGTCAGCGTCTGACGGCACCCTTCTTCCGCCCCGAGGAGGGTAGTCTGGAGGCGGCGCAGGAGCTGGGGCAGGCGCAGGGCGTCGATGCCGAACTCGTCGATGACTGGACACGGCCACCGGCGGCAAATGCAGCGCCGATCTGCATGAGTTGCTCTTCCTGAGCGGATCTCCTGAAGGGGGCCTGAACTGCATCGCTGACAGCGCAAGCCGCGGCCGAGCATCCGCTTGGTGCAATGCAGGAAACACGCGCTGACACTCAAGTCATCGTCACGAAAATGGGATGCTGCTGCGGCGGTATCCCATTTTTCATGGCAGCCGCTGTCGCAGCCATAAGCTCGAGATTATGCGATGCATAACACAAAGCTGAGCTATTCTTGGTGAGGTGCCTTTTGTAAACTCATTGCAAATCAGTCACTTGGTAGTGCCGCAAGGCGCCTGTCAGCATAAGGTGGCTGTTATGGCTGTCATAACGATAGCTTTATGCTTGATTTTATTGCTTTTTTTGCACTGCAGCGCTTGACCCTGATGCACCGACAAGAAAAGACTGATGCTGGACACTCATCGTGTCGCGGGTGATGTCAGGCCTTCTGGCCATGCGTGAGTCACGGCTTGCGGTTCAGGCAAGTCTCACCTGTGACAGGCAATAACGTCGCTGAAAGCGCCTCCGGCAGGCAGGATGGCGCGAATCAGCGCTCAACAGGAACGACGCCATGAACCTTTCAAGGCTGGCAGCCTCAGGCATGAACACGGACGTGAAACGAGGTGCGCGATGCTGAATATTCTAGTCGTGCGCGAGATGCGTGCACCGGACCTGGTGACACCCGACGAGGGCGTGAGCAGCACACTGGCGCGCGGGGAGTGCCGCGTCGCGCTGGACCCGGTGACGGCCGGCAAGCTCGCGCGTCACCTGGACAGCAGCGTCAGTGACACCAGTGACGCCATCGTGCACGTGGAGAGCGGTGCCGGACGTCATGCACACTTCGACGATGCGGCCTACACCGCCCAGGCCGGGGTGGCGGTCGTTGCCGAGGCCGATATCGCGGCGGCGCGTGCCGCGGCGGATCTCGTGCTGTGCGTGCGCACGCCCAGCGAGTCACAGATCAGCGAGTTCCGTGAGGGTGCGGTGGTGGTGGCATTGATGACGCCGTACCAGAATCCGCAGCTGATCAGCAAGCTTGCCAGTCAGGGACTGACCAGCCTGTGCATGGAATTCGTGCCGCGTATCTCGCGGGCCCAGAGCATGGACGCCCTGTCCTCGCAGGCGGGTGTCGCGGGCTATCACGCCGCGCTGCTGGCGGCCAACGAGTCCTCGGTGTTCTTCCCGATGCTCACGACTGCTGCCGGTACCGTGCGTCCGGCGCGTGTCGTGGTGGTCGGTGCCGGCGTCGCGGGTCTGCAGGCCATCGCGACTGCCAAGCGTCTCGGCGCCCAGGTGTGGGCCTATGACATTCGCGCTGCCGCGCGTGAGCAGGTCGAATCGCTGGGCGCCAAGATGATCGATACCGGCGTCGATGCCTCCGGCGAGGGCGGCTACGCCCGCGAGCTGACCGATGACGAGCGCGCCCAGCAGGCCGATGCGCTGGCACGTCACATGGGCGATGCGCATGTGGTGATCTCCACCGCCGCGATTCCTGGGCGTCCGTCGCCGCGCATCATCAGCCGTGAGATGGTCGAGGGCATGAAGCCCGGCGCCGTGCTGGTCGATCTCGCCGCCGAAGGCGGTGGCAACTGTGAACTGACCGAGCCAGGCAAGCGTGTCGAGCACGCCGGCGTCACGATACTCGGCCCGCTGGACATGGCCTCGAGCCTGGCGGTCAATGCCAGCGAGATGTACGCCAAGAACCTCTTCAACCTGCTGACCCCCTTCATGAAGGACGGCGAACTGACGCTGGACTTCGAAGATGCGGTGCTCGGCCCGATGCGTCTGACCGATGGCGGCCGCATCACCCACGATGACGTACGCGCTCGCGCGGAGGACGCCGCATGATCGAAGGACTTTCTGCCGTATACATCCTGATGCTGGCGGCCTTCGTCGGCTACGAGGTCATCTCGCGTGTGCCGGTGATTCTGCACACGCCCCTGATGTCCGGTTCCAACTTCATCCACGGCATCGTGCTGGTCGGGGCGATGATCGCCCTCGGTCAGGCCGAGACCGGCATGCAGCAGTTCATCGGCTTCATCGCCGTGCTGCTGGGCGCCGGCAACGCGGTCGGCGGTTATGTGGTCACCGAGCGCATGCTGGAAATGTTCAAGACCAGTGATCGCAGCAAGGGCACAGACGCTGCCAATGGCATCAACGACAAGGAGGCTCGCTGATGAACTGGCTGGTCGAAACAGGGTATTTCGCGGCGGCGGTGGTCTTCATCCTCGGTCTCAAGCGCATGTCACACCCTTCCACGGCACGCAGCGGCATCCATTGGGCCGGTATCGCGATGGTCGTGGCAACGTTGCTCACCTTCCTGCATCCGCAGATTGATGGTCGTTATGGTCTGATGCTGCTGGCCATCGTCATCGGTGGCGGTATCGCCTGGTACTCCGGCAACAAGGTCGAGATGACCGACATGCCGCAGATGATCGCCATCTACAACGGCATGGGTGGCGGTGCGGCAGCGGCGATCGCTGCGGTCGAGCTGATGCGCATGAGCGACAACCCGGCATTGATCGAGCAGCACGGCTCGCTGGCGCTGTGGCTGGGCGTGCTCGGGGCGATGATCGGTGCGGTGGCCTTCTCCGGTTCCATCGTGGCCTGGGCCAAGCTGGATGGGCGCCTCAAGAAGGCGTTCAACTTCCCGAGTCAGCAGCTGATCAACATGATCGTGCTGGGTCTGACGGTCTATCTGGGCGTCGTGATCGCGGCGGTGGAACCGTCCGGCTCGCTGGTGCTTGTGTTCTTCGTGCTTGCGTTGCTGTTCGGCGCGATGCTGGCACTGCCCATCGGTGGCGCCGACATGCCGGTGATCATCTCGCTGTTCAATGCGCTGACCGGCCTTGCGGTGGCAATGGAAGGCTTCGTGCTCGGCAATGCCGCGATGATCATCGCCGGTACTGTCGTCGGGGCGGCCGGTACGCTGCTGACCCAGCTGATGGCCAAGGCCATGAATCGTCCGCTCCGCAACGTGCTGTTCAAGCAGTTCGGCGGCGCCTCCGGTGTCGAGCAGGGCGAGATCGAGGGCAGCATGAAGGCCTCCGATCCGATGGACGCCGCCGTGCAGCTGGCCTTCGCCGAGCGCGTCATCATCGTGCCGGGCTACGGCATGGCGGTGGCACAGGCGCAGCACAAGGTCTGGGAGATGGTCGAGCTGCTGGGTGAGCGTGGCGTCGAAGTGCGCTTCGCGATCCACCCGGTCGCCGGTCGCATGCCGGGCCACATGAATGTGCTGCTGGCGGAAGCCGGCGTGCCCTACGACATGATTGCGGACCTGGACGAGATCAACAACGACTTCGAGACCACCGACGTCACGCTGGTCATCGGCGCCAATGACGTGGTCAATCCGGTCGCCAAGAACGACGCCTCAAGCCCGCTGTACGGCATGCCGATCCTCAACGCCGATCAGTCACGCAACGTGCTGGTGATCAAGCGCGGTCAGGGTTCCGGCTTCTCCGGTGTCGAGAATCACCTCTTCTATCTTGACCACACGCGCATGGTGTATGGCGATGGTCAGAAGGTGGTCGGCGACATGATCACGGCCCTCAAGACGCTGTGATCTGATGCCTCGGCGTGATGGGGCAAGTCTGCCGCCATCCCGCCAGCGCTGAACAGACCGGCAATTTCTGCGCCTCAGGGGGCAGGGATTGTCGGTTTTTTGTATGTATCGAGAGTTCATGCATAACGATCGTTCATGCAAGTCGATGGTGCATGCCAGTCGATTGCTTGCGAGGCGCGCTTGGCAGGTACGCCACTCAGGTGTGTCACCCAGGCGCAGCCCCCTACGTTGGCCACGAAGCCTGCGCAGACATCTCTTGTTCAGCATTCTCTGACAAACTATGAGTACAATGCCTGCCATTCACTGAGCACATCGTCATCCAAGGAGTCTGCATGTCTGCCACTACCCCTTCACCTCGTCGGGCCATTCGTGATCGCGAGGTAAGCGAAACGACCCCTCAGGCGGTGGGACTCAATGTCTGCGTGCTGGGTGGCGGCAGCTTCGGGACCGCGATCGCCTCGATTGCCGCCGACAATGGTGCCAGCGTCACCCAGTGGATGCGTGATGCCAGCCAGGCCGAGGAAGTCAACACCCGGCACCGCAACTCTGGCTATCTGCCGGGCTTCGAGATCAATGCCTCGGTGCGTGCCACCACCGACATGGCCGATGCGCTGGCTGAGGCCGAACTGGTGTGCGTGGCGATTCCTTCCAAGGCCTTCCGCACGGTGGTCCGCCAGGCGCGCGCCCACCTGCGTGAAGGGCAGATACTGGTGGCCACCACCAAGGGCATCGAGAGCGAAGGCTTCACCCTGATGAGTGAGGTGCTGGAGCAGGAAACCGGCTTCACGCACATCGGCGTGCTGTCTGGCCCCAATCTGGCGGCCGAGATCGCCCAGCGGCAGCTGACAGCCACGGTGATCGCCTCCGACGACGCCTACACCCGCGCTCGCGTGCAGACGGCCTTCGGCTGCGACTATTTCCGTGTCTACGCCAGCAATGACCGCTACGGCGTCGAGCTGGGCGGGGCGCTGAAGAACATCTACGCCATCGCGGCCGGCATGGCCGCGGCCCTTGGCATGGGCGAGAACACCCGTGCCATGCTGATGACCCGCGCGCTGGCCGAGATGAGCCGCTTCGCCGTGGCCAAGGGCGCCAATCCGATGACCTTCCTAGGCCTTGCCGGCGTAGGTGATCTGATCGTGACCTGCTCCTCGCCGTTGTCGCGCAACTATCGGGTCGGCTACGCACTGGGGGAAGGGCGAACCCTCGACCAGGCGGTCGAGGTGTTGGGCCAGGTCGCCGAGGGTGTCAACACCGTGCGATTGGTACAGGATGAATCCGAGCGACTGGGCATCTACATGCCGCTGGTCAGTGGCATGGCCAAGGTGCTGTTCGAGAATGTCGACCCGCATCACATGGCCCGCGCGCTGATGGGCGGTGAGCAATCCAGCGATGTGGAATTCGTGCTGTCGCGTGAGTCGGTGCAGCAGGCGCGGCAGTTGGAACCCGACGGCTCCTGAGGACTCATAGCAGGTAGCGGTGATGGAGTGTGTTTCGCCATCCCCTTGTCTGACTCGTGCAACGCTCCGGTTGGCGAGTCCCTGGTCATCGGCCGCAGCGACAGAGCGAGTGATTTGGCGCTTGCGCTGCGGCAGTCATCTTTTCAGGAGAATGTCATGAGTGTACTGATCATGCGTCACGGTGAGGCCCAGGCCGGCACGCCGGACCCCAGCCGCGAATTGAGCGAATATGGTCGCGAAGAGGCGCGCCGCATCGGGTGCTGGTTGGCCCATCAACTGCCTGCCGAGCGTCGTGCGCGCCTGACGCTGGTCGTCAGTCCGTTCACCCGCGCCCAGCAGACCGCTCAGGAGATCTCCTCGGCGCTGGAGCTGAGTGGAGAGCAGCAGACCACGCTCGAGATCATCACCCCGGACGACCCGCTGACGCCGGTGCTCGACTGGCTTCAGACCCATGTGCCGCCCACTTCTGAAGGGCGCGAGCCGCGCGACTGGCTGATCATCAGCCACAATCCGCTGGTCTCGAATCTGGCCAGCGCCCTGGTCGATGGCCCCGGCAGCACCCAGCTGGCCTTTGCCACCGCAAGCCTCGCCTGGCTGGACGCCGATGTCTGGGCCGCCGGTCTGGCGGATCTGCACCAGTTCGTGAGCCCGGCGGAACTGGCGTAAGTCACGCGCGGCTGTCATGAACCAAAACCATTGAGCCGCAACCATTGAGCCAAAGCGAAACGCCCCCGCCAGTCTGCACTGGCGGGGGCGTTTCGCTTTGGCATGCAACCAGACTGCTGCCTGATCAGAGTGCTGCTGCTAGACCAGACCGCTCAGCTTGAGCACGAAGATGCCTGCCGTGATGGTGATGCCCGCCATCAGGGTGCTGATGGCAATGATGTTGGCGGCCAGGCGGTCATTGCCGCCCATCGCCCGCACCATCACGAAGCTTGCCGCCGCCGTCGGTGAGGCGAAGAACAGGAACAGCACCCCGAGTTCGGTACCGCGGAAGCCCAGCAGCACCGCGACGGTGATCGCCAGCAGCGGCACGCTGATCATCTTCATCAGGCTGGCACTCAGCGCCAGCTTGCGGCCTTCACGCAGCGAGCGCATCGACAGGGTGCCGCCGATGCAGATCAATGCCAGCGGCAGCGTCATGCGCGCGAAGTAGTCGCCGGAGGTCTCCAGCCACTCGGGCAGCTGCCAGCTGAATGCCGCGAAGGGCAGGGCGGCCAGCACGCCGAGAATCAACGGGTTGGTGATGATGCCACGCGCGATGCCGCTCCAGCTGGTGCGGCCATCGCCGAGATAGCTCGACAGCACCACCACCGACAGCATGTTGTAGGACAGGATGACGACGCCCATCAGGATGCCGCCCATCGAGAGGCCGAGATCGCCATAGAGATTGGCGGCCAGTGCCAGCCCGACGATGGCGCAGTTGCCGCGAAACGAGCCCTGTACCACCTCGCCGCGTTCCTTTCTCGGTACGCGCAGGATCGCCCAGCCCCACAGCAGCAGGAAGGTGCCCAGTGTCGCCAGCGCGAAGTAGGTCAGCATGCCCGGGCGCAGGGCGTGATCCAGGTCCGCGCGCACGATGGAGAGGAAGACCAGCGCCGGCATGGTGCCCTTGAATACCAGCGATGAGGCGGTGCCGATGAAGGTGTCATCGATCCAGCCGAGGCGTTTGAGGCCCAGGCCCAGAAATACCATCGCGAAGACCGGAACGGTGACGTTCAGGGTCGCGACGAACAGCGCCAGCATGTCGTTCATGAAGTAGTCTCGCTCATTTCAGCCCTTGTCCTGTGAGTGTTGCGGTCTGTCTGGTGAGGCTTTTGGTCAGCGCCTGGCGAGCGTCGCGCGATCGCCCATCGTGAACTGTCGTGTCAGCCCGTTGCGAGCTGTCGTATCAGCCCCGTCGTGAACTGCCGCGGCGGCCTGGCTCAGGCTAGCCAGAAGCCCGTGATCAAGGCCGCTGCCAGCAAGGCCCAGAACAGCCCGTTGCGCAGGCGGGTATCGCGGCGCGGCCTGGAAGACGGCGAGGAAGTAGCGGACTGCTTGTCATGCTTGGGCATCGAGGGGTCCTGTCCAGCAAGGTGAAATGTTGGCTCAGCGAGTGAAGGCTCTGGCAGCCACACGGCCGGCCAGCAAGACCTTCTGCCAACAGCGCGTGACTGTCATCCGTCCAGCATATCAGGCTTTCCTTAGACTTAGGGATAGTCGTGCAGCTCTGGTGACAGCACCAATGTCAGGTTCTGTTGACCGCATGCCGCCAACCAGGGGGGGGATGGTGGTCGAGAAGACCGGCGCCGCGATAGGCCTTGAGGGCCGGCAAAGGGTGGAATAGCCGCCATAACCGCGCGAGTGGCGACTGTGCGTGTCCTCCTGCTTGGCGAGCGCTGGCTGTCCGCTTACCCTGTGCGCTGCATTGTCATCTGTCACGGTTATCTGCCGGTGCCACGGTCATCTTCCGGCCTCATGATCACCTGCCGGAACCATCAGTCCCGGCTACGCATTGCCCCTATCAAGAAAAGTACAAGGAGCGGGTATCTTGCAGGACCCATACACGACCTCTGCGTCATCCTCTGCCGCGACTCGCTCTGCGGCAGCTCGATCTGCGGCAACCCCCGAGCGCGCGTCTGACGATCCGTCCGCTTCCCCGGCGTTGTTGGTCAGTCGCGGGCTCGGGCGTCAATTCGGTCAGCAACAGGCCGTCACCGGGCTGACCTTCACGGCCTCGCGTGGTGAGGTCATCGGTCTGCTGGGGCCCAATGGCGCCGGCAAGACCACCAGCCTGCGCATGCTGGCGGGCACGCTCGCCGCCACCCAGGGCCAGCTGGAGCTGGAAGGCGAATCCTTCGATGGTCGCGCCAGTCAGCGCCAGCTCAACCGCCTCAAGCGTCGCATCGGCTATCTGCCGGAGGGCGCACCCCTGTGGCCGCAGCTGACGGTGCGCGAGAGTCTCGAGTGCGTGGCGGGTCTGCATGGGTTGTCGCGCAAGGTACGCAATGATCGCCTTTCGGCATTGATGGATCGCCTGGATATCACGCCTTTCGCCAATCAATTGTGCGCCGTGTTATCCAAAGGCTATCGGCGTCGCGTGGCGCTGGCGATGGCGTTGACCCATGATCCGGACATTCTGCTGCTCGATGAGCCCACCGATGGGCTGGACCCGCTGCAGAAGGACAGCGTGCGCGCCTTCATTCGTGAGCTGGGTCGCGAGCGTCTGATCATCGTCTCCACCCACCTGCTGGAGGAAGTGCCTCGCATCTGTGATCGCGTGCTGGTCATGGCCAATGGTCAGCTGGGCTTCGATGACACGCCGGAGGCGCTGGCCGCGACCTCCGTCAGCGAAGGCATCCTGGGGGGCAGTCGTTCGCGCTACGGCGCGGGGTATGGCGCGAGTTCCAGTCTGCCTGTATGGCGAGTGACGTTGAGTCGGGCCTTGAGCGAGCGCGAACTGGCCAGTGTCTCGCGTCTGCCGGGCGTGGCGGCCATCACGCCCGTCAAGCCCGGCGATGCCATGGCGCGTGACAAGTCGCCGCTGGTGATCTCGACCGGTGCCGTGCTGCGCCTGGCCGGGCGTCTCCATCAGGACCCGCGCCCCGCGCTGGCACGCTGGTGCAGCTATATGGAAATCCGCCTCGATGAATGTGTCCATGAACGGGGCGATATCGAGGTCGCGTTCCGCCAGCTGGTGACGCGCATGGCGGAGCAGCCCTCGCCGCTGCCGATGCGCAGGCAGGCACCGCGCGCAGATCAGGAGGTGTCGTCATGAGGGCCGTTCTCGCGCTGGTCCGCCGTGACCTGCATCAGGCACTGACACAGGGCGCCAGCTGGTCGCTGCTGGTGGTGATGGCGGTGCTGGCGCCGCTGGGGGCCTTCGAGGTGGGCGATCTGCTGGCACGTGATCGCGCCGATCTTGGCTCGCTTTGGCAGGTGTTGCCCTGGCTGCTGGTGCTGTGGACGCCACTGCTGGCCCTGCGTGGCTGGCCGGAAGAGCGCGCCAACGGCCTGCTCGAATGGCTGTCCGGCCTCGGGCTGGGGTCGTGGCGGCTGGCCAGCGCACGCCTGATCAGTGCCAGCGTGCTGGGATGGCTGGGGCTTGCGATGACGGCGCCGCTGGTGGTGTTGGTCCATTGGCTCGGCACGCCGGATCTCGGCCTGATGCTCAGCGGCTATCTGGGCATGGCGCTGCTGGTGATGGCGCTGGCCAGTCTCGGTCAGGCGCTGGCGGTGCGCGCGCCTTCTGCGCTGTCGGCGTGGCTCGGGGCGCTGGTGCTGGGCCTGGCGCTGATGCTGCCGGGCACACCCGCGGTGACGAGCCAGCTGGCTCAGCATCTGGCACCGCACTGGGTGCAGTTGCTCGATCTGATCAGCTTGCCGGCGCATCTGACGCCTTTCAGTGAAGGCCGGCCGACCTGGCTCGATGCCAGCTACTTCCTGCTGCTGACCCTGGCCGGGCTGGTGCTGCAGGCGCGCGGCCTCAGTCAGGAACGCCATGCACGCAAGCAGGCGCCACAGTGGCTGGTCACGGCGGCACTGGCGGCTGCGGTCACCGCGCTATTGCTGGCCGGCGTGCGCCTGCCGCCATTGCTGAGCGCCGACGGCCACAACCCGCTCACCCGCGCGCATGATCTGACCGCCACGCGTCAGCACAGCCTGAGCCCTGCCAGCCGCGCGGTGCTCGGTGGCCTCGAGGCACCGGTGACGCTGACCTTCGCCTACAGCGAACGTTTCGCCGCCGATCTGCCGCAGCTGCGTGAGCTGGCGACACGGATCGAGACGCGTCTGGCCGCCTTCGCGCGTGAACCGCAGATACGCCTCAAGCGTGTCGACCCTGCACCGGACAGTGCCGACTTCGCGGATCTCGAAGCGCAGGGCCTGACCGCACTGTCATTGCCGGGCGGCGAAGAGATGCTGTTCGGGCTGGTGGTGGATGGCCCCTATGCCGAACGCCGCGCCATCCCGCTGCTCAAGGCGGCGGATATCGGCGGGCTGGAGGCGCAGGTGACACGCCAGATCCAGGAAGTCTCGCGCACCGAGCCACCGCGCCTGGGTGTCGTCTCGCGTTTGCCGGTGATGGGCCAACCCAGTCTGGAGCAGGGCAGAGCGCTGGGCAGCTGGGGCCTGATGGAGCATCTCAATGCACGCCTGCGCATCGACTGGCTGTCGGCCGGTGATGATGCCGCGCGCCCGATCGCCGATCAGGATGCGTTGCTGGTGATTGCGCCGCGGCTGTTGCCGGTCAAGACGCTGGAGGCCATCACGGCCTATCTCGAGCGTGGCGGCCGGGTGTTGATGCTGGTGGACCCGCTGCCCGAAATGCTCGACCAGCCGGCGCCGGCTTCCGAGGCGCTCGAGGCCTTGCTGGCGCGCGCCGGGCTTGAATCACGCGCGGGCGAGGTGGTGGCGGATGCACAGCTGGCCTTGCCGATCGGCTTGCTGGACGGCACCCGTGCGCTGAGCCCGACACTGCTCGGGTTAAGCGCTGCGCAGCTGTCGGACGCCGCGCTCAACCTCAATGTCGAGCAATTGGTGATGTCCAGCGCGGGCTGGTTGGCGCCGCTGTCTGATGTAGCAGACGCATCATCGAAAGGCCCGGGAGCGCAGGAAGCGCCGTTGCAGTGGCTGATTCGTGCCAGTGATGAGGCGCGCCTGATTCCGGCGGCACGTGTCCACGCCAGCCGCATGGACCCGCGTCCGCTGTCGGGACTGGCAGGGGAAACGCCGCCGGCCGGTGGGCTGGCCGTGCTGGCGCAATGGCCGGCAGCGGGCGCCAAGAGTGGCCAGTTGCTGGTGGTCAGCGATGTCGATATGGCCAGTGACCGTCTGTGGCGACGCACGGCAGCGGATGGCAGCGAGCAGGCCCTCAATGCCAATGCGCGCTGGCTGGAAAATGCCGTGGATCTGCTGGCAGGCAGCCCCGAGCTGGTCGCCCTGCGTGCGCGTGCCCATCAGGTGCGCGAGCTGACGCGCCTGCATCAACTGGCCGATCGTCAGGCCGCCGAGGAGACCCGGCTGCGCAATGACTGGCAGACGCGTCTGAGTGCGCTCGGCGCGACGCCGGTATCTGGCAAGGCCGAAGCCGCGCAGCAAAGCGACGCCCTGGCGGCGATGCAGAATGACTTCGAGGACGCGTTGTCACGTCAGCAGCGTGAGGCGAATGCCGAGCGTGATGCCCTGCGCCGCGAGCTGCGCCTGTGGACGCTGCTGGCCTTGCCGGTGGCGTTGAGCCTGCTCGGCGAGCTGATCTGCTGGCGCCGCTATCGCGCCAGCCGTCGCGCGGGCTATCAGTCGACAGGGCGTCTGTCGGGCCACGGGCAACCCAGCGGGAAGCGCAGCGCAGAACGAAATGAACAGCGCAATGCACAGCGCAATGGACAGCACAGCGCCCGCTTTGCGAGTGACGCCGTCACAAACGTGCCGACAGGCTCTAGCAAGTCAGCCGCAGGCAAGGCAGCTTCAGGCAAGGCAGCTTCAGGCAAGGCGACGCCGAGCGATACTACCCAGTCGGGAGGTGATTGATGGGGCGCTTCAATCGGGCGGGATGGGCACTGACGGCGTTGGTCTCCGTGGCCGCGGTGACGGCGCTCACCGCAGGGCCGTCACTGCTGGAATCGCTGCGCTCAGGCGTCGCCACGGGCGGAGCAGCCCCTGCCCAGTGGCAACGTGATGCGCTGCTGAGCGAGTCGCTGACGACAGTCGCCGCGGGCCAGTCAGGCGTCTTGCAGCCCTTGCCGCTGCTGGCGCAGGTGGCCGCCTCGGCGCAGCGTATCGGCATTCGGCGTGGCACAGATGCCAGCCAGGACTGGTTGAGCCTGGCGCGTGGGCCCGCAGGCGACTGGCAGATCACCTCATTGGCTGGCTGGCCTGCCCGCCAGAGCAAGGTGGAGGCGCTGGTGAGTCAGCTGGGCGAAGCACAACTGCGCACGCGCAAGCCGGCCACGGACAAGGCACTTGAAGCGCTGGGCTTCAGCGCGCAGTCGCCGCTGCTGAGCGTGAAGGGCAACGGCGCTCAGGTGAGTCTGCAACTGGGCGCCAGACCTGCGGCGGCAACGCAGGTGAACAGCGCGGGCAGTGCTGAGTTGGCGGGGCGCTACGTGCGATGGGTGCCATCGCCCTCGGACGCGAAAGTCAAAGGCTCCCCCACCATGAATGGGGCGGATGGCGCGCCGGTCTGGGAGTTGACGCGCGATATCGGGTTGCCGGATTGGCGCGGCGGCATGGCGCCCAGTGAGGTGCTGGATGTCACCGAGCTGCGCAGTGACGCCGCGGTGTACAAACCGCTGAGTCGCCTGGATATCTCGCTGGCGGCGTCTACGCTTTCGTCTTCTGTCCGAGGCGCGTCAACACGGCAAGCGCCGCTGGTGCGAGGCCTGGCACCTGACAGCGACGCTGCCCATGAGATTCTCGCTGCGCTGTCGCCACTGACGCAGAATGACCTGCGCCCCCGCGCCTCCACGCCTGAAAGCGGCGCAGCCCAGGCAGACGGCTGGCAGCCCGCCGTGACGCTGACCCTCAACTGGTCGCGCCCCTCGCTCTATTACCGTCAGCATGAGCAGCTCAGTGATCGCACCCAGCTGGTGCTGGCCATCGCGGCCGGCAGCAAGCCCTGGGCGCGACTGACGCTCTCCGGCAAGGGGTGGCCACCTGAACTGGTCGCGCGCTTGAATGCCGTCGAGATACAGGTCAATGGCGCGCTGCGTGATCATCTGCTGGCACTGGGCGCGAGGGCGTTGCAAGACGAACCCATTGAGCTCACGGCTGTCGCGATTCAGGCGGCACTGGCGGTCAGTCGTGCCTTGGCGCTGCCTGAGGCGGAAGCCGCTGAGCCGAGCACGAAAACCGTCGGTGCGCTGGTGCCGGCAGCCATGGAGGAGGAGTGAGGTGCTCCATGGGCCAAAGGGAGGAGTAGCGCCCATGGGGCGGGGCTGGCATGCTGTTGACTATATTTAAACAACCGTTTGTCTGGGCGCGTCAGGGACGGCGGCCCGTGGTAAGGAGACCTTGCGATGAATGCCACCTCACGGCAACCCCGGCCCGGGCAGCACTTGTCCGAACGTGCCTTGTCCGAACCTTCCATGTGCGAAAAGACCTTGTCCGAACAGGACGGCACTGACCCGGCCAGCTTGAATGCGGACACCGAGCGTCCGGTACTGGCCTTCGCGCATGCCAATGGCTTTACCGGTGCCTGCTACAAGAGCCTGCTGGCGCCGCTGGCCGAGCACTTCAATCTGCTGCCGGTGGACCGACTGGCGCACGACCCTGCCTACCCGGTCGGCAACAATCTGATCTCGCTGCGTGATGAGTGGCTGGCGTGTCTGGATGCCGCGCTGGGGCCGTTGCCCGCGGCGGGCGGCACCGGGCGCAAGGTGATCGGGGTCGGCCATTCGCTGGGAGGCATCGTCAATTACATGGCGGCGCTCAAGCAGCCGGAGCGCTTCCACTGCCTCGTGCTGCTCGATCCGCCGTTGATGCTGGGCCGCGATGCGCTGGGCATGAAGGTCGCCAAACGCTTCGGCTTCATTGATCGTGTCACGCCGGCGGGCCGTACCCGTGGGCGTCGCGCACGCTGGGATTCCCGTCAGGCCATGCAGGATTACCTGCGCCGTCGCTCGCTGTTCGCCAACTTCACGCCAGAGGCGCTGGACGACTACATCGACAACGCCACCCATCGTCACGCGGATGGCAGCCTGTCGTTGAGCTTCGATACCCGTCATGAGGTCGAGATCTTCCGTCACCTCAGCGATCACCTGTCAGGCTCACCGGCGAAACTGGCGGTGCCGGTCAGGATTCTGGCCGGCGCCCAGTCTGATCTGCTCACGCCGGCGCGTCAGGCACGCCTGCGCCGCGCCGGGCTGACGGTGGAGCATGTCCGGGGAGGACATATGTATCCCTTTGAACACCCACAAGAGACGCGCGCCGCGCTGCTGGCGGCCATCGCGGACCTCGCGCCGCCGAATATACTTCCGCCAGGTCTGCTGGCCGAGAGGCAATCATGAGCATTGATCACACCGTTCGGGACATCGCTGCAGCTCCCCTGAGCGCCAACGTTACGTTGCGTGAGCGTCGCTTCCCACGTCGTACGGGCGGAGAGCTGGCGGCCCTGGAGTGGGCGCCTGCCGAGCACGCCGAGCAGGCACCGACGTGGCTGGCGCTGCATGGCTGGCTCGACAATGCCGCCAGCTTCAGCCGCCTGGCGCCGTTGTTGTGTGAGCGGCTCGGCATTCGTCTCATCGCCATCGACATGGTCGGTCACGGGCGCTCGAGTCCGCTGGGCGAGCACGGTGATTATGCGGTGTGGGATTACTGCCACGATGTGATCGAGGCGCTGGAAGGCCTGTATGACGAGGGGCTGCCGCGTGCGCCGGTCACGGTGATGGCGCACTCGCTGGGGGCAGCGGTGTCGGGGCAGGTGGCTGCGGCGCTGCCGGAATATATCGCGCGCCTGGTGCTGATCGATGGCATCGGCGCACTTGCCACGCCAGCCTCGGAGGTGGTCGACCAGCTGCGCCGCGGATTGCTGGCACGCCATGCGCAGCCGGCCAGACGCGCCGCTACGCGACGTGCCCATTATCGTCATGTCGAGGACGCCGTGGCGGCGCGGGTTGCGGGAGGTGTCACGCCCATTGATGCCGATACGGCGCGGCCGATCGTCGAGCGCAATCTCGAGGTGCTGGAAGACGGTGGCCTGCGACTGAGAAGTGACCGTCGCTTGCTGCGGCCTTCATTGATGCGCTACACCCCGGAGCAGGTGCTGGCGTTATTGGCGGCGTTGACCCAGCCGGTACTGCTGATCGAGGGCGAGCGGGGTATTCTGACCATAAGGCACGAAGCACAGCAGGCGCGTGATGCCGTGAAGCGGCTGGAACGTCGCGTCTTGCCGGGTGGCCACCACCTGCATCTGGAGCCACCGCATGTGGCGGCGGTCGCCGATGCCATCGTCGAGTGGGTCAGCTCGCAATGAGTGATGCACCCTGTGCCGTATCCGTTCATCTATCATCATCTGCAGCGGGAGACATGCCATGGCCAAGCGCAAGACCATCGCCCTGGCACTGGGGAGTGGCGGGGCTCGAGGCTATGCCCATATCGGCGTCATCGAGGAAGTGCTGGCGCGCGGTTACGACATCCGCGCCATTTCGGGCTGCTCGATGGGCGCACTGGTCGGGGGCATCCATGCCGCCGGCAAGCTGGATGCCTATCGTGACTGGGTCTGTGAGCTGGATTATTTCGACGTGCTGCGGCTGGTGGATGTCACCTGGAGCCCGATGGGCGCCATCCGCGCGCGCCGCATCATGGAAGAGCTGGAAGCCCTGATCGGTGATACGCGTATCGAGGATCTGCCGATTCCGGTCACCACCGTCGCCACCGACCTGATCGCCCAGAAGGAGGTCTGGTTCCAGAGCGGCAATCTGCTCGAGGCGATCCGGGCCTCCATCGCGGTGCCCGGGGTGATCACGCCGGTGCAACGCGACCGCAAGGTGCTGGTGGATGGCGGCCTGATGAATCCCTTGCCGATCACGCCGCTGGTCGCCGCCCACGTTGACCTGGTGCTGGCGGTCAATGCTACGGCGCATTCGCCGCGTAACCAGACGTTGGAACAGATGCTGCCACCGGCCGATGCCGCCGAGGAAGAGGCGCGCGAAGCTGCCCTGGAAGCGCGCGGCGGTGGTTTCAGCGACTGGCTGCGGGGAGTGCGTCGCGGTGCCGAGCGCATCTTCTCTGCCGAGAAGGAGCAGGCGCTGGAGGACCAGCAAGGCATGGCGTTTGCCAGTCCGGTCGGCGGTGTCCCGCTGCCACCGGGCGATGCCTCGCGCTTGAAGTTCGAGGCACTCAAGAGCAGCGATGCCGAGCCAGTGCCGGGCACGGAAGCGTTGGCAGAGCCGCAGGCAGAGGCTGGTGCCGTGACCCAAGGCAAGCAGTCGTCGCCTGCGAACGACGTCGAGCCTGAACGGGTCGATGAAAACGCGCCGGAGCTTGCCTGGGGCAAGCTGGACATGATGATGCGCTCCTTCGATATCACCCAGGCGACGCTGGCCAAGTACAAGATCGCCGGCTATCCGCCGGATATCCTGGTCGAGATTCCCAAGACGGTATGTGGCGCCTATGAATTCCACCGCGCCGCGGGCCTGATCAAGCTGGGGCGGCACCTGGCCGCCGAAGCGCTGGATCGCTACGAGAAGGGCAGCGATGGCTAGCCTTTTTTGAGTTGTCCTTTGACGAAAAGCCCCCGCCAATCGGCGGGGGCTTTTCGTTGCAGTGCTCTTCGTTGCAGTGCTCTTCAACACGACGCTCTTCAATACAGCGCTCTTCGTTGCAGTGCGTGTGACGGAGCCTGAGCGAAATGTCGTCTCAGCCGTTGATCCACTTGTCGAAGATGGCGGCCTGCTCACCGGTACCCTGCATCTGGGTCAGCCACTGATCGACGTAGGCCTTCCAGATGTTGTCACCCAGCGGCAGCAGATAGCCCTTCTGGGAGAAGGTGAACGGCGAGTCCGGGTGCACGCTGCACAGCTCCGGATGACGGCTGGCCTGCAGCTGCGTCTCGATGGCGTCGGTGACCATCACATCGGCACGGTCTTCGATGATGTTGTTGAAGATGGTGCGGTTGTCGTCGTGCGCGACGCGAGCGGCATCGCTCAGGAATTCATTGGCGAAGCGCTCGTTGGTGCCGCCCGGGTTGACGGTGATGCGCACGCTGGGCTGATTGATCTGCGCGACGGTCTGGTACTTGTCGACATCCTCGCAGCGCACGATGGGCGTCTTGCCACCGGTCTGGTAAGGCTGGCTGAAGTAGGCCTGCGCCTGACGGTCCAGCTTGACCGAGATACCGGACATGGCGATGTCGCACTTGCCGGAGGTGAAGTCTTCCATCAGCGTCGGCCAGCTGGTCGGCACGGTCTGTACCGTGGCGCCCAGGCTCCTGGCCAGTGAGGCGGCCATGTCGATGTCGATGCCTTCGAAGTCGCCATTGTCTTCACGGTGGCTGAAGGGCGCGTAGTCACCGGTGGTGCAGACTTTCAGCACCTGGTCTTGTTGCACGCGCGAAAGCGTACTGTCGGACAGTGCATCGCTGGCGGCGGCCGGCATGGCGAAGGCCAGTGACAGACCGGCGGCGGTCGCGCCGCCGAGAATGACAGCGGAAAGAGCGCGGCGTGAAGAGAGGCGAGTTGGCTGTTCAGCGTTGGGTGTCATCAGGGTGTTCCCTTGTCGTTATGGCGGCAGGCTCGGCATGAGCCCTGCCTCTGCTGCTCAAGTGCTCGGCTATTCAAGCACTCCGTTATTCAAGTACTCGGCTATTCAGATGCTCACTATTCAAGTGCTCGGCTATTGTCAGGTGCTCTGATCATCAAGTTCTCGGCGGTGTGGCGAGCGCGGGATTCGCTCAGTCGAGCAGCGGGTCACGGCCCTTGCTGCGCAGCAGGACATAGACTGCGCCGCTGCCGCCATCCAGCTCCAGTGACGAGGTGAAGGCCAGCACGTCAGGCCATTGGCGCAGCCAGGCATTGACGTGGCTCTTGATGATGGGGTGATCGGCCATGCCGGTCCATGCCTTGCCATGCACCACCAGCACGCAGCGTGAGCGACGGGCAATGGCATCGTCGATGAAGGACTCAAGCTCGATGCGAGCCTGCTCCAGCGTATAGCCGTGCAGGTCGAGACCCGCTTCCCAGGCGATCTCGCCGCGCTTGAGACGCTGACGCTGGCGGTAGGGGAGATCGGGCACCGCGAAGTCGAGCAGCTGGCTGGGCGTGACCGGCTCGACCTGGCCATCGGTGGTGCGCGATGGCGTGCCGAGCGAGTCGGTCGAGGCTTCACTGGCGGCCGCGCGGCGCGCCGCCAGACGCGCCTGCTCTTCCTTGTCGACGGGCTTGCGACCGGGATCGGCGCGGTTGGTGGTGATCTTGCGTACGCCGGCCTGCTTGAGGGCGGCACGGAAGGCGTTGAAGTCGTCGCCGGTATCCGAGCTGTCGTCGTGGTTGGGTGGCATGGCCGGGCTCCGCGGGCAATAAAATGGCAAGTCGCGCAGTATAGCGCGGCTGTTGTCGCTGTCGAAGACACGCGATTGTCACTGTCGAAGACAAACGGTTGTCGCTTGCGAAGACAAAAGCGACAGGCACACCAGCAAGGCATGCCAAGGGTCGCCGCCACGCCTCGTGAACGCTACAATGCCTGCGCGAGACGCCCCGCTTCCTCACGACTGGTGGCGCTCGTTGTCCATCTGTCCGCTTACAGGAATCATCGTGTCCACATCTTCCGCGTCCGACCTGCGCCATCCTTCCAGCCTCAGTGAGCCGGACTCCCGTCTCGTCGAGGAGCTGGTGACCCTGCGCGACCTGATCCGCTGGGCGACCAGCGAGTTCCACGCGCATCGCCTGCACTTCGCCCATGGCACTGACTCTGCCTGGGACGAAGCGGTGGCGCTGGTGCTGGGTGCGCTGCATCTGCCGTGGGACACGGACCCCGCCGTGATCGACGCGCGCCTTCTGACCATGGAGCGTGCGCGCATCGTGGCATTGGTGCGTGAGCGCATCACCACTCGCAAGCCGCTGCCGTATCTGCTGGGCGAAGCCTTCTTCACCGGCGTGCCTTTCGATGTCGATGAGCGCGTGCTGATTCCGCGCTCGCCAATCGCCGAGCTGATCGAGAGCGGCTTCTCGGCCTGGTTCCCGGAACTGCCGCCGACCCGCGTGCTGGACATGTGCACCGGTTCCGGCTGCATCGGTATCGCCACCGCGCTGGTGATGCCGACCGCCGAGGTCGACCTGGTCGATATCAGCAGCGATGCGCTGGAAGTCGCGCGACGCAACATCGAACGCCACGACGTGGCAGGGCGTGTCATCGCCGTGCAGTCGGACCTGTTCGCGGGCGTGGCGGGCAAGCGCTATGACCTCATCGTCTCCAATCCGCCCTACGTGGATACCTTCGATCTTTCCAACATGCCGCAGGAATTCGGCCATGAGCCGGCGCTGGCGCTGGGCGCCGGGGATGATGGCCTGGATATCGTGCGCCGTATCCTGCGCGAGGCGCGTGACTACCTGACCGACGACGGCGTCTTGATCGTCGAGGTCGGCAACTCCGAGCGTCACCTGATGGAAGCCTTCCCGGAAGTGCCTTTCATGTGGCTGGAGTTCGAGCGCGGCGGCAATGGCGTCTTCGCCATCGATGCCCAGACGCTGGAAGTCTGCGCGCCTGAATTCGCTTGAGCTGGCGGGCGCCTGTTACGGCGGGATTCGCCTGAGCTGGCAAGATTCGACAGAAGCACGGGCGCAGGCCGCCAGGCTCTGCAACGCTTACGACAACTATTATCAGAACGCCGTCGGCCATGACCGGCGGCATCGCCTGAGGACCCCCTGAATGTCCGGAAATACCTTCGGCAAGCTGTTCACCGTCACCACCTTCGGCGAAAGCCATGGCCCGGCACTGGGCGCCATCATCGATGGTTGCCCGCCGGGTATCGAGATCAGCGAAGCGGATCTGCAGATCGATCTGGACCGCCGCCGTCCCGGCACTTCGCGCCACACTACCCAGCGTCGCGAGCCGGACCAGGTGCGCATTCTTTCGGGCGTGTTCGAGGGCCGCACCACCGGCACGGCCATCGGTCTGATGATCGAGAACACCGATCAGCGTTCCAAGGACTACGGCAAGATCAAGGACCAGTTCCGCCCGGCTCACGCCGACTACACCTACCACCACAAGTATGGTGAGCGTGACTACCGTGGCGGCGGCCGCAGTTCGGCCCGCGAGACCGCGATGCGCGTCGCCGCCGGGGCCATCGCCAAGAAGTATCTGGCGGGCCTGGGCGTGCAGGTGCGTGGCTACCTGTCCCAGCTCGGCCCCATCGAGCTTGAGGTCAAGGACTGGTCGCTGGTCGACACCAACCCGTTCTTCTGTGGCGATGCCGAACGCCTCGAGGAGCTGGAGCAGTACATGGATGCCCTGCGCAAGGAAGGCGATTCCGTGGGCGCCAAGGTCACCGTCGAGGCGACTGGCGTGCCGGTCGGCCTGGGCGAGCCGATCTTCGATCGCATCGATGCCGAACTCGCGCATGGCCTGATGAGCATCAATGCCGTCAAGGGCGTCGAGATCGGTGACGGTTTTGCCGTGGTCAGCCAGAAGGGCACCGAGCACCGTGACGAGATGACGCCGGAAGGCTTCCTCTCCAATCATGCCGGCGGCATTCTGGGCGGCATCACCAGCGGCCAGACCATTCGTGCCAGCATCGCACTCAAGCCGACCTCCAGCCTGCGGCTGCCGGGCCGCAGCATCGACGTCAACGGCGAGGCGGTCGAGGTGATCACCACCGGCCGTCATGATCCGTGTGTCGGCATTCGTGCCACACCGATCGCCGAGGCGATGGTCGCTCTGACGCTGATGGATCACCTGCTGCGCCATCGTGGTCAGAACGCTGACGTCAAGGTCGATACGCCGGTGCTGCGCGAGGTGTAAGCCGCATGCGGCGCGGCTGAACTTTTGACGCTGCCAAGCCGCTGAATTTGTAAAAAGACACGCCCCAGCCGTGGAGTGATGCCCAGCATCCTTCGTGGCTGGGGCGTCTTGCGTTGTGGGCTGGCTTGCACAAAGTAAATAAGAAAAGGCGTAAGTAGCGGGCTGCCCCGTGTCATTCTCGCTGCTAGACTCGAATGGCATGCATGCCAGCAGACTCGCGCACCACGCCGTGTGCGGGCAGACAACACAAGGAATCTGCCATGAAGATCAATGTCGAATTCGACCTCACGCCGCAGGAATTTCGCCAGGCGATGGGCCTGCCGGACGTGGAAGCCTTCCAACAGGAATTGATGGAGCGCTTTCGTCGCCAGATGGAGGCGGGTGTTGAAGGCTATGACCCCATGAGTCTGCTCAAGCCGCTGACGGCGCCGGGCGCGGGCACGCCGTTTGCCAAGTTCATGCCGCCGGGCATGGCCGAGGGGATGATGGGTGGCGCGTCTGGCGCTGGCAATGCCGGACAGGGCGCAGCGGGCGGCATGTCCGGCGACATGGGCGAGAGCATGGCCCAGGGCATGGCCGCCTTCAATCAGTATCAGAAGATGATGCTGGATACCCTGCAGCAGTTCGGTCAGGGAGGTGCGGAAGGCAAGGAGTCTGACAAGACGGAGTCTGCCGCGCGCAGGAGTTCAGGGCGCAGTAGTGATCACGGCGCGGATCAGAAGGCAGAGCAGAGCGCCAACCGGGCGGAGGATGCGAAACCGGCCAGTGCGCGCTCACGCGCCAAGCGCAGTTGACGACTGGCAGGCGCGAAGAACGCGCTTGGCTGACAGGGGAGTGGGTCAAGCACGGCCAATCTCATGACAGAGAATGTCGTTTGACAGTTTTCTGTCATGGGATTGCAACCACCTGAGGAGCAGACTAGGCTTTGTGCAGTGCAGCATATCGCTGTGCTCCACAGGTGGCGCAGAGACTTCTGCGCGCTGTCCCGGTACGGAATCCATGGGAGGAACCGTCATGCAGCAGGATCAGATGTTCAACGCCTTTGCCGAGCAAGCCCGCAGCTTCTACCAGCCGATGCGCAAGCTCAACACTCTGATGCTCGACCATATGGGCAAGATTGCCGATTATCAGATGGACGCTGCCAAGCGCTATACCGAGACTGGTCTCGAGCGTGCGCGTGCTGCCACTGAAATCAAGGGTATGGAAGAGTTCAGCGAGTTCAGCAACCGCCAGCTGGAAGTAGCGACCGAGCTGTCTCAGCAGATGATGGATGATTCCCTGAAGCTGGCCGAGATGGGCAACGAAATGCGCGCCCAGCTCGAACAGGCCTACTCTGACGCTGGCAAGGAAGCCACCGACAAGGCGTCCGCTGCCACAGAGAAAGCCGCTTCAGCAGCAGAGGACAAGGCATCCTCCTCTGCCAGCAACAAGCCGGCTACCGCGACAAGCCGCGCCAAGAGCTAAGGTATACCTCGAAAAGGCTGGCGCTTGCGCCAGCCTTTTTTTTGCCGTTTTCAGGCATTGCCCCTGCCGTGCTGGAAGGCGCATGCTGGAGATGAGTACGCTGGCGCACAGTCTGTTTTGCTCTCGTATTTGCCGCGCGCGAATCCGATGGAAAGCAGACCTGCAGGTGGCAGGCCATCGTAGCTGACAGGGCATTACCGCTGACAGCACACTGCGCTTGCCTTGGCATGCTCACCTGCAGCGCCCTGAAATCAGTCATGAACGGAACTGAAAACAGCCGTGAGCGAGCTTGAATACAGCCGTGAGCGGGCTTGAAAACTGCCGTGAAACGGTCTTCAAAACAGTCTGGAAAGCAGTGTCCGTCGCCAGTGAAGGCGCCCGTCCCACGAGGGATGGCATGGCACTGCTCAGTGGTCAGGAAGGATTCGATTCGATGAAATCGTGCCGCCGACGACGTTCGGCAGCCAAGCTTCGATAGCCAATGACGTGATGGTCAATGACAAGGAGGAAGGGCGATATGGACTCAGCCCAGCAGCAGGCGTTCTCGCAGACATTCTCTCAGGCCTTTGCCAATCTGTTCCCCGACGGTGCTGAAGGCACGGAGTGGGCCAGCGTGATGCAGCAGGCCAGTGCCCAGTATCAAGCCTTGATGAGTGACATGCTGGAGCGCCTATGGCCCAGCGCTGCCGCTTCCACCATCTATGACGAGATGGGTCGATGCTTCCAGGCAGGGGCCGAGGCCCTGGCACGCGACCCGCAGCTGTTGATGTCGACCCAGACGCGCCTCTTCCAGGACCAGATGGCCCTGTTGCAGAGCACGTTGCGCGAGCTGAATGGCGAGAGCGTCGAGCCGGTGATCACGCCTGCGCGCTCTGATCGCCGCTTCCGCGATGAGGCCTGGCAGAGCGAGCCCTATTACCACTTCCTCGTGCAGCAATACCTGCTGTTCTCGCGCGCCGTGGACGACATGCTGGCCGGCATTCAAGGCCTGCCGGAGAGCCAGAAGCGCAATCTCGAGTTCTACGCGCGCCAGTACGTCAGCGCCTTCTCGCCCTCCAACTTCGCGTCCACCAACCCGGAAGTGCAGCGCGTGACCCGCGAGACCGGCGGACAGAACCTGCTCGACGGTCTGAAGCGACTGCGTGATGACCTGGCCAATTCCGCCGAAGGCATCAATGTCGCGATGACCGACACCGAAGCCTTCCGTCTCGGCGATAACATCGCTGTCACGCCGGGTGACGTGGTCTTCGAGAACGAGCTGATCCAGCTGATCCAGTATCGTCCGGCCACCGAGAAGGCCTTCAGCACGCCGTTGCTGGTCGTGCCGCCGTGGATCAACAAGTACTACATTCTCGATCTGCGTCAGGACAATTCGATGATGCGCTGGCTGGTGGAGCAGGGCCACACCGTGTTCCTGATCTCCTGGCGCAACCCGGGGCCCGAGCAGAGTGATCTCACCTGGGCCGATTACATGCAGATGGGGCCGCTGGCCGCGATGGATGCCATCGAGCAGGCTACCGGCGAGAAGCAGGTCAACATCCTGTCCTACTGCATCGGCGGCACGCTGACGGCCAGCACCATGGCCTATCTGGCGGCCGAGAAGCAGTCCGACCGTGTGCGCTCGGTCAGCTACATGGCGACGTTGCAGGACTTCTCCGATCCCGGTGAGATCGGTGTCTTCCTCAACGAGCCGGTGCTGCAGGGGCTCGAGAAGCAGATGGCGCAGGACGGCTACCTGGATGGCCGCGTGATGGCGTTCTCCTTCAATCTGCTGCGCGAGAATGACCTGTTCTGGTCGTTCTACGTCTCCAACTATCTCAAGGGCGAGGCGCCGACCGCGTTCGACCTGCTGTACTGGAACACCGACGGCACCAACCTGCCGGCCGGGACCCATGCCTGGTATCTGCGTCACATGTATCTGGAAAACCGCCTGGTACAGCCCGGCGGCATCGAGCTGGACGGCGTGCCGATCGATCTCTCGCAGATCGAGACACCGAGTTACTGGGTCTCCGCGCGCGAAGACCACATCGCCAAGTGGCAGACCACTTACAACGGCACCCAGCTGCCCAAGGCCTCCATCAAGCGCTTCGTGCTCGGTGGCTCCGGTCATATCGCGGGCATCGTCAATCCGCCGCACAAGAACAAGTACGGCTACGCCACCAATGACAGCCTGCCGGCAACACCGGATGAGTGGCTCGCAGGTACCGAGCTGCACGAAGGCTCCTGGTGGAATGACTGGCAGGCGTGGATGACCGGCAATGGCTTCGTGGAGCCGGAACCGGAAGTCGCTGCACGCACGCCGGGTGAGGGCAAGCTCGACGTGATCGAAGCGGCGCCGGGGCGTTATGCGCGCCAGACCATTCCCGAAGTGCTGGGGCAGAGCGTGCCGGAAGAGATCACCAGCGTGGCGGATGCGCAGCTCAAGGCCGTGCGTGATGTCCAGCAGACGGTCGAGAAGAGCGTGAATGAAGCGCTCAAGCAGGTGACGCTGCCGCTGGAAGAAGCCATGACCGCGATGACTGAAGCCGTCACCGGCAAGGCCGCCAATGATGCCAGCAGTGCCTCTGCTGCCAAGTCGTCTACCGCCAAGCCTGTCGCTTCCAAGGCCGCATCAGCGTCCACTGACTCAGCAGCACCGGCAAGCAAGCGCGCTGCTCCCAAAGGCACAGCCTCCAGGAGCACTGCTGCCAAGAGCACGGCTGCCAGCAGCGCCGGTAGCTCAGCGACCAGGACCAACACGGCCAGAAAGACTTCCACGCCGCGCAAGACGGCTGCCAACAAGACGACCACAGCCACCAAGTCAACGGCGGCCAAGACGACTGCAAGCAAGACGACGGCGAGCACGTCAGCCTCTGACAGCAAGCCGCCTGAATCCGGCACCTCGAACAGCAGCACTTCTTCCGCGGCCTCCGGCTCCAGCGCCACGAAGCCAGCGACGACGCGCAAGAGCACTGCGAGCAAGACGACTGGCACCAGCAAGAGCACTGCGGCCAGCAAGCCAGCCTCCAGTTCGACAGGTCGCACGGGCACTGGAAGCACTGCCAAGACTGCTGGGTCTACCGCCAAGAGTGACACTGGCAGCACGGGCGCAGATGCCAAGAGTGTTACCAGCAGCCAAGCGCCCAAGCCGCGCCGTGGCCGTCCCTCCAATGCCAGCAAGGCCGCCGCCGCCCAGGCAGCGGAAGAGGCGAAGAAGGACGATGCGAAGCCTGCGGCCAGCAAGACGGAGGGTTCGTCAGGCAAAGCCAAGGATAGCGACAAGAGTTGATCCGCGGCGCCACAAGCGGTAAGTCAGAACGCACAACGCCAGCCCTCCGGGGCTGGCGTTGTGCGTTCTGGCGGTATTTCCAGGCGGGGCTTTCGAGCGCGCTAGAGGCTTCTCGATGCCGCGTCCCTTGCGCCTTCCAGCAGTTCGATCATCGCGCTGGCGGCGTTCGAGAGTGTGCGGTTGTTGTGATAGAGGTAGCCGAGCTGGCGTTCGATGGGGCGGTGGTCGATGGGCAGGATCTCGATCTCGTCATCGATCATGCTTTCTGGCAGTACGCTCCAGCCCAGGCCGATGGCGACCATCATCTTGAGGGTTTCGAGGTAGTTGGTGGACATCGAGACTTCCACCGAGAGGCCGTCACGCGCGAAGGTGTCGATGACGATGCCGCGCGTGAAGGTCAGGTGGCCCGGCAGCACGGCGTCGTGCTGTGATAGGGCGGCCAGCGGCAACGCTTTATGGCCGGCCAGCGGGTGGTCCCGTCCGCACACGAAGCGCATTTCATCCAGCCACACCGGCACCACCGTCAGATTGGGGTCGCGATGCGGTGCCAGGGTGACGACGGCCAGTTCCAGCTCCCCATCCAGTACGCCCTGATAGGCCTGTTCCGAATCCAGAAACCGCATGTCCATGCGCACCTCGGGGTGGGCCATGGTGAAGGCCTTGAGCAGTGGCGGCAGCCGGTGCAGGCCCACATGGTGGCTGGTCGCCATCGTCAGGCTGCCTTTTACCTCGCCGGACAGATTGCGCAGCGCACGCCGGGTGTCATCGTGCATCACCAGGATGGCGCGGGCGCGGGGCAGCAGGATATTGCCGGCCTCCGTCAGCGAGACACGCCGTCCGATGCGATCGAACAGCCGTGCGCCATGCAGTTGCTCCAGCTGGGCAATGCGCTTGGAAACGGCCGGCTGGGTGAGGTGCAACTGCTCGGCGGCCAGCGAGAAGGAGGTGGTTTCGGCGACGGCGACGAAGGCCTGCAGAGAGGGTGTGTCCATGTGGGCCAGCTATCCTGTGATGACGGCGTTCAGAGAGGCATTCAGAGGCGCATCAAGCGGGGCGGTCTATGCCGTCCCAGGCGGATGAATTCCTGATCAAGACCTGATGAGTAATGTTATTCCTTTTGGGAATCCAAAGCATGAAAAACATGAATTGCTTTTATTCATGGTCGCCGAGTACTCTTGATGGCACAGGACGCGGCGGCGATGCTGGAGCCTGCAAGCAAGTGGTCACTATCCACGGGCTCGCACGACCGCCCCGCCATCAACACTGGACGACACACCCTCATCAAGGGGCCGTTACGAGCCCCGAGGCAGCAAGCGCGCTCTTACCGTAAGGCGCCACGAGGAGACACGACATGGCTAGCCAGACCCTTTATGACAAGTTGTGGGATCAGCACCTGGTCAAGCAACGCGAAGACGGTACTGCACTCATCTACATCGACCGTCACCTGCTGCACGAAGTCACGTCGCCGCAGGCATTCGAAGGGCTGCGTCTGGCCGGCCGCAAGCCGTGGCGTCTGGATGCCAACCTGGCAACGCCGGATCATAACGTGCCGACGTCTCTCAAGGAGCGTGCTGCCGGTATCTCGGGCATCGAGGACGAGACTTCACGCATTCAGGTGCAGACCCTCGACGACAACTGCAACAGCTTCAACATCGAGCAGTTCACCATCAATGATGCGCGCCAGGGCATCGTGCATGTGGTCGGGCCGGAGCAGGGCGCGACCCTGCCGGGCATGACCGTGGTATGTGGCGATTCCCACACCGCGACCCACGGTGCCTTCGCGGCATTGGCTCACGGGATCGGCACCTCCGAGGTCGAGCACGTGCTCGCCACCCAGTGCCTGATCCAGCGCAAGATGAAGAACATGCTGGTGCGCGTCGATGGGCGTCTCGGCACTGGCGTCACCGCCAAGGATGTCGTGCTCGCCATCATCGGCGAGATCGGCACCGCCGGCGGTACCGGCTACGCCATCGAATTCGGCGGCTCTGCCATCCAGGACATCTCCATGGAAGGCCGCATGACCATCTGCAACATGGCCATCGAAGCCGGTGCGCGGGTCGGTCTGGTCGGTGTCGATGACATCACCATCGATTACCTGCGCGATCGTCCCTATGCGCCGAACGCCCAGCAGTGGGAAGCGGCCGTCGCCGACTGGCGCAATCTGGTCTCCGATGCGGACGCCGAATTCGACAAGGTCGTGGTGCTCAAGGCCGAGGACATCGCGCCGCAGGTCACCTGGGGCACCAGCCCGGAGCAGGTCACCAGCGTCAATGGCGTAGTGCCGGACCCGGCTGCCGCCAGCGATGACACCGAAGCGCGTGGCATCACGCGTGCGCTCGAGTACATGGGCCTCAGCGCTCAGCAGAAGATAACCGATATCAAGCTGGACCGCGTGTTCATCGGTTCCTGCACCAACTCACGCATCGAGGACTTGCGTGAAGCGGCGCGCGTGGCCGAAGGCCGCACGGTCGCCAAGAGCCTCAAGCAGGCGATGGTCGTGCCGGGCTCTGGCCTGGTGAAGGCGCAGGCGGAAGCCGAAGGACTGCACGAGATCTTCCTCGCCGCGGGCTTTGAATGGCGCGAGCCGGGCTGCTCCATGTGTCTGGCGATGAACGCCGACAAGCTGGGCAGTGGCGAGCATTGCGCGTCCACCTCCAACCGCAACTTCGAAGGCCGTCAGGGCTTCGGTGGGCGTACGCACCTCGTCAGCCCGGCCATGGCCGCCGCTGCCGCGATTGCGGGTCACTTCGTTGATGTTCGTGACTTTGCCCCCATCCCTACCAACAACACTCAAGTCGCCTGAGGAGGCCCGACATGGAAAAGTTCATTCGCCAGCAGGGCCTCGTGGCACCGCTTGATCGCGCCAACGTCGATACTGATCTGATCATCCCGAAGCAGTTTCTGAAGTCAATCAAGCGTACCGGCTTCGGGCCGAACCTCTTCGATGAGCTGCGCTATCTCGATGAGGGCTATATCGGTCAGGACATCAGCAAGCGTCCGCTGAACCCGGACTTCGTGCTCAACCAGCCGCGTTACGCGGGTGCCAGCGTATTGCTGGCGCGTCGCAACTTCGGTTGCGGCTCCTCGCGTGAACACGCGCCTTGGGCACTGACCGACTTCGGCTTCCGCGTCGTCATCGCGCCGAGCTTCGCCGATATCTTCTACAACAACTCGTTCAAGAACGGTCTGTTGTTGATCACCCTCGACGAGGACACGGTGGACCGTCTGTTCAAGGAAGCCGAGGCGTTGGAAGGGTATCGTCTGGATATCGACCTCGAGGCGCAGGCGGTCATCACGCCGTCCGGTGAGTCGATTCCCTTCGAGGTCGACAGCTTCCGCAAGCATTGCCTGATGGAAGGCCTGGACGATATCGGTCTGACCCTCAAGGACCAAGACGCCATCGACAGCTTCGAGAAGTGCCACCGCACCGAGCGCCCGTGGCTGTTCCGCGATGGCAAGACGGCCTGATCTGGCCAGCCGCGCGCCAATCAGCGCCTGAAATCGCAACATATTCGTCATGGCTCGCCGTCCAGAATGGCGGCGAGCCCAGTCTCAGCACCGACGGTGAACCGTCGGTCTCGCCGGAAGACTTCCGGCCCAAGGAGAGTTCCAGATGAGCCGCAATATCCTGATTCTGCCCGGTGATGGCATTGGCCCGGAAATCACTGCTGAAGCCGTGAAGATCCTTGAAGCCGCCCGCAGCGAAGGTCTGGACATCACGCTGAGCGAAGGCAAGGTCGGTGGTGCAGGGTATGACGCGGCCGGTCACCCGCTGCCGGCGGAAACGCTGGAGGCGGCCAAGGCAGCGGACGCCATCCTGCTCGGTGCAGTCGGCGGCCCGCAGTGGGACAAGCTCGAGGACATCTCGCTGCGTCCGGAACGCGGCCTGCTGGGGCTGCGCAAGGAGCTCGAGCTGTTCGCCAATCTGCGTCCGGCGATTCTCTACCCGCAGCTGGCCGAGGCCTCCAGCCTCAAGCCGGAAGTGGTGTCCGGGCTGGACATCATGATCGTGCGTGAACTGACCGGCGGCATCTACTTCGGTCAGCCGCGTGGCATCGAGACGCGTGATGGCCAGCAGGTCGGCTACAACACCTACGTCTACTCCGAGTCCGAGATCGAGCGCATCGGTCGCACTGCCTTCGAGATGGCGCAGAAGCGCAACAAGAAGCTGTGCAGCGTCGACAAGGCCAACGTGTTGGAAGTCACCATGCTGTGGCGTGACGTGATGGAGCGCATCTCCGCCGACTACCCGGATGTCGAGCTGTCGCACATGTACGTCGACAACGCCGCCATGCAGCTGGTGCGTGCCCCCAAGCAGTTCGACGTGGTGGTCACCGGCAACATGTTCGGCGATATCCTGTCGGATGAAGCCGCGATGTTGACCGGCTCCATCGGCATGCTGCCGTCCGCCTCGCTGAATGCGGGTGGTCAGGGCATGTACGAACCATGCCACGGCAGCGCGCCGGACATTGCGGGCCAGGGCATCGCCAACCCGCTGGCGACCATCCTGTCGGTGGCCATGATGCTGCGCTACTCGCTCAATGAATCCGCCTGGGCCGAGCGCATCGAGAAGGCGGTCGGCGTGGTGCTGGATGAAGGGCTGCGCACTGCCGATATCGCCTACGCCGGGACCCGCAAGGTCTCCACCTCCGTGATGGGCGATGCCGTGCTGGCTGCCTTCAAGGCCCAGGCGTGAGGCAATACCCGCGCGAACGCCGCAAGCCAGCGGCGTTCGCGCGATGATCATGGGGGAGCTCGGCGTGCGTCGCCGGGTTCTCATGTCAGGACCTGCGGCTGGAGCGTTGGGCAAGGCTCGCCTCGTGTGAGTTGCCTGTGCTCGCTGCGGGTCATTCCTGTGTCGGGAGCGGTGGTGTCTTCCCTGCTTCCGGCCGTGCATGAACAAGGAGAACAAGCATGTTGAAAGTCGGATTTGTCGGTTGGCGTGGCATGGTCGGTTCCGTGCTGATGCAGCGCATGCGTGATGACAACGATTTCGCCGGTATCGAGCCGGTATTCTTCTCCACCTCCCAGGTCGGTCAGGCCGGTCCTGATGTGGGCACGCCGGTGCCGGCGCTCAAGGATGCCAATGACATCAATGAGCTGAAGTCACTGGATGTCATCGTCACCTGTCAGGGCGGCGACTACACCAAGCAGGTGTTCGGCCCGTTGCGCGAAGCCGGCTGGAAGGGCGACTGGATCGATGCAGCCTCCACCCTGCGCATGGACAAGGACGCCGTGCTGGTGCTGGACCCGGTCAACCGTCACGTGATCGATGAGAAGATCGGCGCCGGTGCCAACACCTTTGTCGGCGGCAACTGCACTGTCAGCCTGATGCTGATGGGTCTGGGCGGCCTGTTCGAGGCTGGCATGGTCGAGTGGATGACTTCCATGAGCTACCAGGCGGCGTCCGGCAGCGGTGCGCGCCACATGCGTGAACTGCTGACCCAGATGGGCCAGCTCAATGGCAGTGTGGCCTCCGAGCTTGCGGACCCGGCCAGCGCCATCCTCGATATCGACCGCAAGGTGACCGCCACCATGCGCGGCGATGACTTCGCGACCCAGCAGTTCGGTGCGCCGCTGGCCGGCTCGCTGCTGCCGTGGATCGATTCCGCGATGGAATCCGGTCAGACCCGCGAGGAGTGGAAGGCCGGTGTCGAGGCCAACAAGATTCTCGACAGCCAGGGCAACCCGATCATGATCGATGGTCTGTGCGTGCGTATCGGTGCGATGCGTTCCCACTCTCAGGCCTTCACCGTCAAGCTCAAGCAGGACGTACCGCTGGACGAGATCGAAGACCGCCTGGCCAAGCACAACGACTGGGTCAAGGTCGTCGCCAACACCAAGGAAGACAGCCTCAAGCACCTGACACCGGCCGCTGCCACCGGCACCCTGACCGTGCCGGTCGGCCGTCTGCGCAAGCTGGCGATGGGTGGCGAATACCTGTCCGCCTTCAGTGTCGGTGACCAGCTGTTGTGGGGGGCCGCAGAGCCGCTCAAGCGCATGCTGACTATCCTGCGTGAACATCGCGCGGCCTGATCGCACTGCGTAGCGGCATGTCGTCGGGTTCATTGTGAGCCTGAACTGAAAACGCCCTCGGCTCTCTGGAGTCGAGGGCGTTTCGCTTTTGCACGTCGCGTCGTGGATGGTCGGTGATTTCAGGTGAGAGATAGGTCACTGATGTCACGGCGAGTACCAGATATCTCAGTCCTTGCTGCGCATTTTTTGCGATTTTGGCTGGCGCTTTTGATGCATGATGGCAGGGAGGTGTTTTTTACGGGTATCGTAATGGGGAATATCGTCGAGCTGGTCACTCGCGATATGACGCCTCTGCGGCCTTTATCGATCGTGGGCCGACACTCTATCGTTGAAACTTTTTCCACTTTGCCAATGGCTTCCCGCACTCTTGGGACGGACTCTCTGGTATCTTGTGTAAGTATACGTAACATAATGCGCAGGCCGGGCGATGATTCGGCCGCATACGAAGGGACACTCAATGGGACGCAAGCTTCCTCTCGCACTGGCGGTGTCGTTCGCCGTCTACAGTGCTCAGGCCTTGGCAGTCGGCATGGAATCGCCGCGGTTGCGCTCGAATCTGAATCAGCCACTGGACGCGCGCATCGGCCTCACGGATACCTCGGGCCTCGATGCCAGCCTCATCAAGGCCGGCGTTGCCGATTCTGCCGCCTTTACGCGAGCGGGCGTCGATCGCAGCTATGTCAGTGATGACATCAAGGTTGCCGTCAAGCAGCAGGGCGGGCGCTACTACCTTCAGCTGTCTACCAATGGCGCGGTACGTGAACCCTATGTGGACCTGCTGCTGGATGTCGAATGGCCCAATGGCAAGCTTCAGCGTCAGGTGACTCTTTTGTTCGATCCGGCGGGCTATTCGAGTCAGCCGTCATTGGTGACACCTGCCGGCGCGCGTTCTCGCCCGCTGGCCACCGATGATTCCTCGCCGACACGTTCCGTGGTGTTCCGCGACAATGCCCAGCCCAGCCAGGCCTCCTCGCGCAGTGCGTCATCCAGCACACCGCCGTCCAGCATCAAGGTGCGCAACGGTGACTCGCTGTGGACGATCGCGCGTCGCGTGCGTCCGGATGCCAGTGTCAGCATCCGTCAGGCCATGCTGGCGATCCAGGAAGCCAATCCCGCGGCCTTCCCGGGCGGCAACATCAACAAGCTGCGCGCGGGTGTCGTCCTTCAGGTGCCTGATCGAAGCACCATGTTGGGGCGCTCGCGTACCGAGGCCGACAGGGAAGTGCGTCAGCAGTATCAGCAGTGGGTCGCGGGCGCGCAGGGCAAGACCGTACCGGCTCCGGCCAGCAAGAAAACTGCTGCGGCCAGCACATCGAACGAACCCTCCGCCAGTGCTGCACCTGCGGCCACGGCTGCACCGAGCGGGCCTGCCAGCGCGGGTGCCGATGGCAAGCCGCGTCTGACGCTGCTGGATGAAGACGGCAGCAAGCCCAAGGCGGCAGCAGCCAGTGGTCAGATCTCAGCGGGTAGCCAACAGGCGATCGATGAACTGTCCGATCGCCTCGAGTCGCTGGAAGATCAGCTGCTGACCAATCAGCAGCGCCTCGATCAGCTGGAGCAGGAGCGTGATGATCTGCGCAGCGAAGTGGCCTCGCTGCGCAACGAAGTCGGCGAGCTGCGAGCGTCGCTGGCAGAACGTACCGAGCAGCTCGAGACGGCCAAGGTGCTGCTCGCCAAACAGAATCGTCTGCTCGTCAACAGCGGTATCTCGCCGTTGGCCTTGCCGGAAAGCCTGATCGCCGCCGGGGTGGACCTCGGTCAGCCACGCGACGGCGAGGGCAATCTGGTGTTGCCCAAGCAGCCGTGGCCTCAGGCGACCTGGCAGTGGGTGCAGGATAACCTGGCCATCGTCGGCGGGGCGGCAGGGGCATTGCTGCTGCTGTTGCTGTTGTTGCTGCGCCGCCGCTCCGGTTCCGGGGGCGACGAGAACATGAGCTTTGCCGATGCGGTCCGCGGCAATGAAGAGCCCGACCAGGACAAGCCACGCGTCTTTTCGGATACCTTTGCGGCCTCGACTGCCGCTGCTGCCGCGGGTCACAAGTCATCCGCGTCTGAAGATGCCAATGTGGCGGTGCGCCGGGGTTCCGGTAGCCTCGAGCCGCTCTCCCAGCCGGAAGCGGCTGCGATCAGCGAGGCGGACATCTTCATCGCCTACGGCCGCTTCGATCAGGCACAAGCCCTGCTGGAAGCCGGTCTGGTGGAGGATCCCGCACGCCAGGACCTGCGCCTCAAGCTGATGGGAGTCCATGGCGAGCTTGGCAATGCCGAGGCCCTGCATCATGAAGGGGAGCAGGTGCTGGCGGCCGGTAATGAGGAAGAACGCTTCGAGGCCCAGGCGCTGCTGGATCGCTACAGTGTCTCAAGCAGTGCGCTGCGTGCTGTCGCAGGCGGCGGCGCGAGTCAGGTGGGGCGCAAGGTCTCCTATCTGTCAGGAGTGGCAAGCCAGCAGGCGGCGGCACCTCGCACGCCGCTTGAAAGTCGCGACAAGACCGATGATGCGGCTCACGGCATGGCAGATGTATCCGCCACGGGCTCTGACGCCTCCCTTGACGACCCGGAAGATTCCGTGGGGCTGTCTGACAGCGAACAGCATGCCGGTGACGGCGTGAGCGAACCACTGGACGAGCGTGCTCCCGACCAGGGCGTCGCCTTCGAGCCGGGCCTCAAGGGCGAGGACCTCGAGAAGGCGCCCGTGCGTGAGAGTCACTTCAACAGCGACAACGTGATCGATTACCAGGCGCCGGAATTGACGCTGGGGGATGCAGGTCAGGCTGATGGCGAGAAGGGCACTGATACCGCGGCATCCAAGGCGGCGGACAGTGCGCTCAAGGGCGAGTCCGTCGAGTTCACCTCACTGCGTGAAGAGCTGGATGACAACGCTGCGATCGAGAGCAATGCAGCAAGCCAGAAGCCGCATGGGGCGTCCAGCAAGTCGTCAGCTGCAGTTGATGGCATGGATGAGTTGCCGTCACTGGATAGCATGACGCTGGAAGAGGTGGAGGTGCCGCGGCGTGATATCTCGGAATTCGAGGTCGAGGAAGTGGCGTTCGTGTCTGGGGATCAGGATAATGCCTATCCCTCTGTCGAGTCGGCAGGGTTTGGGGCTGGCGCCCAGGATACCAAGGCATTCCAACAGCTCGAGGAAGCCCGTCAGTTGTTGGTGGATGGCGATGATGATCAGGCGGCTGCGCTGCTTGAGCCGCTCGCTACCGCCAGTGATGACATGGTCCGTGAAGAGGCGCTGGCGTTGATGGAGCGCTTTGGTCTGACCTGATGCCCTTTTTTACACCGTTGGATGATAACGAGAAACGCCCGGGGCGCATTGCTCTGGGCGTTGAATATGATGGCACCCGCTATTGTGGCTGGCAGCGTCTGAGCCACGCCCCTTCCGTGCAGGAAGCGCTCGAGAAGGCCTTGTCCAAGGTCGCCTCCACGCCGATTACCGTGCATTGCAGTGGCCGCACCGATTCCGGTGTGCATGCCGTGCGTCAGGTCGTGCATTTCGATACTCCCGTGGGTCGCAGCCGCAAGGCCTGGCGCATGGGCGGTAACGTCAACCTTCCCCCCGATATCGGGATTCATTGGGCCGTGCCGGTGCCCGATGATTTCCATGCGCGTTTCAGCGCCATCGCCCGTCGCTATCGCTACATGATCATCAATCAGCCGTTTCGGCCGGTGATGGAGCGCAACAATGTCACCTGGTGTCGCGAGCCGCTCAATGTCGCCGACATGCAGGCCGCGGCGGCGCATCTGGTGGGCGAGCTGGATTTCTCGGCGTTCCGCGCCGCAGGCTGTCAGTCGCGTTCGCCGCGCCGCCACGTGCACTTCATTGAAGTCAGTCGTCATGGCCATATCGTCATGATCGATATCCAGGCCAATGCCTTCCTGCATCACATGGTGCGCAATATCGCGGGCACCTTGATGGCCATCGGGCGTGGCGAGAAGCCTGTCGAGTGGATCGTCGAGCTGATGCGTGGGGGAGATCGCACGCGTTCGAGCGCGACGGCAGCAGCGACAGGGCTTCACTTCGTCGATGTCATCTATCCGCCGCGCTATGCGCTGCCCAAGGAACCCCTGGGGCCTGGTCTGGTCGCACATCTTGGCGAGTGGACGGGCGAGCGCCCGTTGCCGGACTGCCCGATGGTGCGCTCACGCATGGCGCGTGCCGAGGCCGAGGGGGCCGAAGAGGCGCGCGCGGCAGGCAAGCTCAGTGAGCAGGAGGCCATCCGGCTGGGCAACGTGGCCCGTGAAGCCGAGCGCCTCAGCCGCGAGCATGAGCAAGCGATTCCTGCGGCAGGCGGCCCTGCGGCAGGTGCCGAGAATGACACGCTGACTACTGACCCCCAGAATGAATCCTCACGTTGAACGGAGCGATCCCATGACCGAGATGAGCGCTCGAGAGAGCCAGCGTACCCGGATCAAGATCTGTGGCTTGACGCGTGAGCAGGATATCCATGACGCCGTGGCGGCAGGTGCCGATGCGCTGGGCTTCGTACTGTGGCCGGGCAGCAAGCGTGCGGTTGATGTGGTGCGGTTGGCCGAGCTTGCCGCGTGCGTGCCGGCCTTCGTGACGCGGGTCGGCCTGTTCGTGGATGCCAACGCCGAAGAGATTGCCGCAGCGGCGCCACATCTCGATCTGCTCCAGTTGCATGGCAATGAGACGCCGGAGCAGTGCCGAGCGGCAGGGCGGCCCTATATCAAGGCGTTGCGCATGCGTGACGGGCTCGATCTCGCCGCGGAGGCGGCGCGCTACCATGACGCGCGTGGCTTGCTGCTGGATGCCTATCGTCCCGGCGTGCCCGGTGGCACCGGCGAGACCTTTGACTGGTCGCGCATCCCGGCCGATCTGCCGCTGCCGGTCATCCTGGCCGGTGGTCTCGAGTCAGGCAATGTCGCCGCAGCGGTGGCGCAGGTCGCCCCTTACGCGGTCGATGTCTCCGGCGGTGTGGAAGCCGCGCCCGGCGAGAAGAGTGCCGAGCTCATGCAGGCATTCTGTCAGGCAGTCCGCCATCAGTGCTGATTTGCCGGCAAGCGTTGCGACCCTTGCATTGCTTTCGTCCCGGGCGGCGAGGGCCGCAACGCTCAATTGGCATCTCGCACTACCCGCAAGGGGGGCGAAGCCGCTACAATGACCCCCAGAATTCGGAAAAGTGGCCGTACGACCAATGGGTTGCACGGTCTTTTCCATTGGCACTGCCCTGTGATGGTAGCTGCCTGCCATATTGCCGGGGCGTGAACGCTCTGGAATATGTGCCAACTCGCATGGCCGCCGACAGTCGTCGAGCGGTGCCCAGAACAGCAGCAAAACGGAAGCCTCCCCACCATGAGCTGGCTTGACAAGATTGTGCCGTCAATGAGCCGTATCCAACGCAAGGATCGGCGTACCTCCATTCCTGACGGCCTGTGGCGTAAATGCCCCAAGTGCGAAGCAGTCCTGTACCTTCCGGAGCTGACCAAGCACGACAACGTCTGCCCGAAGTGTGACCATCACCTGCGTCTCACTGCGCGTGCACGTCTGTCCTGGTTCCTCGACAGTGAAGGCCGCGAGGAAATCGCGGCGGATCTCGAGCCGGTCGATCGCCTCAAGTTCCGCGACTCCAAGAAGTACAAGGATCGCCTGAGCGCTGCCCAGAAGCAGACCTCAGAGAAGGATGCGCTGGTCGCCATGCGCGGTGCTCTCTCCGGTCAGCCGGTCGTGGCCGTGGCCTTCGAGTTCAGCTTCATGGGCGGCTCCATGGGCGCCATCGTCGGTGAGAAGTTCGTGCGTGCAGCAGAACTTGCGCTGGCCGAGAACATCCCGCTGGTCTGCTTCGCCGCCTCCGGTGGTGCTCGCATGCAGGAAGCCTTGTTCTCCCTGATGCAGATGGCCAAGACCTCCGCGGCGCTCGAAAAACTCAAGCAGGCTGGCGTGCCGTACATCAGTGTGCTGACTGACCCGGTCTTCGGTGGCGTCTCCGCGTCGCTGGCGATGCTGGGTGACCTGAATGTCGCCGAGCCGAATGCTCTGATCGGCTTTGCTGGTCCGCGTGTCATCGAGCAGACCGTGCGCGAGAAGCTGCCGGAAGGCTTCCAGCGCTCCGAGTTCCTGCTCGAACATGGCGCCGTCGACATGATCATCCACCGCCGCGAGATGCGTGAGCGTTTGTCCAGCATCCTGCTCAAGCTGCAGGGCATGCCGGTCAACGCCGCCAACCTGCCGGTCGCGGATGCGGTCGTCGAAGAAGAATCCGCCGAGGCGGATGCGCCTGTCGAAGCACCGGCCGAGCCGCGCTCCGCCGTAGACAGCGTGCTCGACGAGACCTTTACCAGCGAGAAGCCGCAAGGCGAACGTCGCGATGGCTGAGCAGGGCTCCGCCCCGGCAAGCTGCAGCACCGACGAGGTGCTGCAGTCTTCCTCACTCCCTCCGCTGGATGCCGCTTCGTGGCAGCTTTCTCCTCTGCATGATGCTGTGCCGCGCGGCCTCTCGCTGGATGAGTGGCTGACGCGCCTCGAGCATCAGCACCCCGTCAGTATCGATATGGGCCTTGCCCGAGTGCTGTGCGTGGCCAGGCGTCTCGGTCTGGTCGGGGCGGGCGCGCGTCGACTCGGTGGCCGCATCATTACCGTGGCGGGCACCAACGGCAAGGGATCGACGGTTGCCATGCTCGAGGCGCTGGGGCGTGCCCATGGGCTGAGCACCGCCACCTATACCTCTCCGCACCTGCTGCATTACAACGAGCGTCTGAGCTTCAATGGCCACGACGTCGGTGATGCCGCATTGGTCACGGCCTTCGAGCAGGTCGATTCCGCGCGCCACTCCGGGCTGTCAGCCAGTGGTGAGCCGGTGGATGACGAGGGCGTGATCAGCCTGACCTACTTCGAGGCCTGTACACTGGCCGGGCTGTGGTTGATCGCTCAGCAGCAGCCGCAGCTCGCGATTCTGGAAGTCGGCCTGGGCGGGCGTCTGGACGCCGTCAACATCATCGATTGTGATGTCGCGATGATCATCACGGTCGCGCAGGACCATGCCGCGTTTCTTGGCACCGATCTCGAGAACATCGGCTTCGAGAAGGCCGGTATTCTGCGCGCCGGCAAGCCGGCCGTGTTCGGCTCGGATGTGCTGCCGTCCAGTTGCGCGGCGCACGCACGCTCACTGGGCGTCACGCCGCAGGTGCTGTGGCAGGACTTTCGCTGGCAGGCCGCGGCTGACCTTGTGGGTAGCAGTTCAAACAGCAGCCTGGATGGCAGTACGAGCAATTCGGCTACCTCGCGATGGCAATGGCAGCGTCTGTCGGCGCCGGCGCTGACATTCGATTCACTGCCAGACCCGGGCTTGCCGCGGGACAATGCGGCCAGTGCGCTGAATGCTCTGGTCGAGGCCGGTATCGAGCTCAACGCCGAATGCGTGCGGCAGGCCATGGCGAGCGTCAAGCTCAAGGGGCGCATGCAGTGGCTGACCCGCCACGGGCGTGACTGGTGTCTGGATGTCGGTCATAACCCGCATGCCGCGAGTTATCTGGCCAGTCGTCTTGCCGCTCATGACCTGCGTTGCGCGCGGGATTCTGCCAGCCAGCCGCGGCGGGCGTTGCTCGCCATGCTGGGCGACAAGGATGCCGCTGGCGTGATTCAGGCGCTGGCGCCGGTGGTGGACGGCTTCGTCGTCGCCACCCTGGATGGCGAGCGTAGTCGCCAGGCCAGTGAGCTTGCCGCCGTGGTCCGCCACTGTGGTGGTGAGGTGCTGGCGGAGTGCGAGACGGTCACCGCTGCAGCCGAATGGCTGGCGCGCGAGACGAGCGCTGGAGAAGTATTGGTCTGTGGTTCCTTCTTCACGGTCGGTGAAGCATTGATGTGGCTCGACGCCCAGGCCTGATGCAGGCCGGCGGCGGGTCCGGGATTTCGGGTGCAAGGGAGATGTCACAATGAAATATGGCAAACGCGAGCGAATCAGCGGTGCGGTCATCCTGCTGGCGTTGGGGGTGATCTTCATCCCGATGCTCTTCGATGAGCCGCCGGCCCGTGATGAGCGCCCGAGTCCGGTGATGACGCTTGGCAAGCCGGTGGATATCGATCGCTCCAACGTCGATGAGCCGCAGCCGCCCAGTGAGCTGAAGATCGGCACGGATGTGCCGATTACCTTCGTCGATAGCAACGGCAAGGTGCGTGACAGTGACCCGGGTGCTGGCAGTGGCAGCGGTTCCGAGTCCCCAAGCCGTGTCGCCGAGGCCGAGCAGTTGTCGCCGACCCGCTCTGTGGCCAGCAGCGAGCCGCAGTCAAAGCCGAAGCCGGAACCCGCTGCCAAGCCGGAGCCCAAGCCCACTCCCAAGGCTGAACCCAAGCCCGCGCCCAGTTCTGAGCCAAAGCCTGCGGTGGCCTCGAATGCGCCTTCGTCTTCCGCCGGTGGCTGGGCCGTGCAGGTCGGCAGCTTCGGTGACCCGGCCAACGCCGAGCGTCTCCAGAAGGAGCTGCAGGGCAAGGGCTTCGCGGCATACCGGATTCCGCGTGGCAGCAAGTTGACCGTTGTCTTCGTCGGTCCGTACAAGTCCTCCGAGATCGGTGAGTCCGCACGCTCGCGCCTGCAGCAGCAGGTCAATATCAAGGGCCTGCTGGTACGGCGCAAGGAGGGTGAGTGAACGAGCTGGTCTGGATCGATTGGCTATGTCTGGGCTTGATCGGGATCTCGGTACTGCTGGGGCTGATGCGGGGCCTGCTCAGCGAGGCCCTGGGCCTGGCGGGCTGGCTGGTGGCTCTGGTAGCGGCACGCCAGTTCGGCGCCGAGGTGGGTGGCCTGCTCGATGAGGTGATCGTCTCGCCTGGCATTCGCACCGCGGTAGGGTTCGTGCTGGTGGTGATCGCGAGTGTGCTGATCTGGGGGCTGATGCTGCGCCTGCTGGAACGCTTGATTCATGCGGTCGGCATGGGCGGTTTCAATCGTCTGCTCGGTGGCGTGTTCGGCGCATTGCGCGCGGCGGTCATACTGGTATTGATCACCGCCGTGGTAGGGCTGACGCCCCTGCGTGACAGCGCCGACTGGCAGGCCGCGCAGCTGCGGCCGACGCTTGAGCAGCTGCGCGACTGGTCGTTGGCTCGCTATCGTGAGTGGGATACGAGCGGTGACTGGGGCCAGAGCGTGTCGCTGCCGGATTCCGCCAGTGGCACCCGGCTCAAGCAACAGGCCAGCGGCCTGATCGACAGCGCCCAGCGAGAAGGGCGTGAGTTGAGCGACAGACTCAGCCAGCAGGCGCTGCAGTCGTTCACGCGCCAGGATTCCGCGCAGGAGCAGCCCTCGCTGGAGGCGTTGCTCAGAGGCAGTACCGCTGGCGAGGCCGAAAGCCGCAATGTGGGCGGTGAGCAGTGACAGGCAGGTTTTTCAGCGCCGGGCATCGTGGCCCGGCGTTGTCGTTTTCAGCATTCGGCACGTGTTGCTGAAGCCTCATGCCGGCAGTCGAAGGGGTTGACCCATCGGTCAGGTGTTGCCTGCATGGGGGGCAGGCCTGACAATTGCGCCGTGTGAGCACTCATATTGCCATATGGACGGGCGCCGGCAGCCGCCAGCGTGCGCTTCCCTATCCAAGTGTGTATTAGTGAGGTAATGACGGGATGTGCGGGATTGTAGGTTTGATGGCCAACGCCTCGGTCAACCAGGCGCTGTATGACGCGCTGACCGTATTGCAGCACCGCGGGCAGGATGCCGCGGGCATGATGACCTGGCACGAAGGTCGTTTCCTGCTGCGCAAGAGCAATGGTCTGGTGCGTGATGTCTTCCGCACTCGTCACATGCAGCGTCTCAAGGGCAACATGGGGATCGGCCATGTTCGCTACCCGACCGCCGGCTCCTCCAGCGAGGCGGAATCACAGCCGTTCTATGTCAACTCGCCTTACGGCATCACGCTGGCGCACAACGGCAACCTGACCAACTCCGAGCAGCTCAAGCAGGAGTTGTTCTCCTCTGATCTGCGTCACATCAACACCAGCTCCGATTCCGAGGTGCTGCTCAACGTCTTCGCTCACGAGCTGGGCAAGCAGGGCATGCGTCTGGGTGCCGGTGATGTGTTTGATGCCGTACGTCGTGTGCATCGTCGCTGCAAGGGCGGCTACGCGGCGGTCTCGATCATCAACGGCACTGGCCTGGTCGCTTTCCGCGACCCGCACGGTATCCGTCCGGCGTGTTTCGGCAAGCGTGACTCCGCCGAGGGCGTCGAATACATGATCGCCTCCGAATCCGTGGCGCTCGACGTCGCCGGCTTCGAGCTGATCCGTGACCTGGCCCCGGGCGAAGCGGTATTCATCGATATGGAGCGTGAGCTGCACACCCTGCAGTGCGCGGATGATCCGGTTCTCAAGCCGTGCATCTTCGAACACGTCTACCTGGCGCGTCCGGATTCCCTGCTCGATGGCGCCTACGTCTACGGCACCCGCATGCGCATGGGCGAGAAGCTGGCCGACAAGATCGTGCGTGAATGGCCGGAGCAGGACATCGATGTCGTGATTCCAATCCCCGATACCTCGCGCACCTCCGCCCTCGAGCTGGCCCAGCATCTGGGAGTGACTTACCGCGAAGGCTTCATGAAGAACCGCTATATCGGCCGTACCTTCATCATGCCGGGGCAGACACTGCGCAAGAAGTCGGTGCGTCAGAAGCTCAATGCCATCGATATCGAGTTTGCCGGCAAGAACGTGCTGCTGGTGGACGATTCCATCGTGCGCGGTACCACCTGCAACGAGATCATCCAGATGGCGCGCGAAGCGGGCGCCAAGAACGTCTACTTCGCCTCGGCAGCACCGGCGGTTCGCTACCCCAACGTCTACGGCATCGACATGCCGGCGGCGGAAGAGCTGATCGCCCATGACCGTACCGAGAAGGAGATCGCGGACCTGATCGGCGCTGACCGTCTGTTCTATCAGGACCTCGATGACCTGAAGGACGCCTGTCGTGAAGTCAACCCGGCGCTGGATGAGTTCGATTGCTCCGTGTTCGACGGCGTCTACGTGACCGGCGATATCGATGAAGCCTATCTGAACGACCTGCGTGCCTCGCGCAATGATGGCGCCAAGAGCGCTGGCGAGACCCACGCGGTAGTGGATCTGCACAACGATTCCGAAGATATCGACTGATCCGGCTGCCTGTCATCCTTGGCTGGCAATCACGCGATGAGCGAACCGCAACGGGCTCCGGAGAAATCCGGGGCCCGTTGCGCGTTCAAAACCGGTAACATTGGCGCATCGCTTTTCCTTCTTCTTGCTGTCGACGCGACCCGAAATGCTGAAGACGCGCCATGTCACAGCGGCGCGTGGCGCTGAATCGTGATTCACAGGGCAGTAGATTCCATCAGTAGAGGTACTGGACACCATGCACGACGACAATCTTTCCCGCGCCGATCTTTCCCGCGATGAGCTGGGCCTCGAGACGCTTGCCATCCGTGCCGGTCACCTGCGCGGTGCCGAGCAGGAACACGGCGAGCCCATCTACACCACCTCAAGCTTCGTCTACGGCAGCGCCGCTGAGGCCGCAGCCAAGTTCGGCGGTGATGAAGCCGGCAACATCTACTCGCGCTTCACCAATCCGACGGTGCGCTTCTTCGAGGAGCGCCTGGCGGCGATGGAAGGCGGTGAGCGTTGCGTGGCGACCAGTTCCGGCATGGCCGCGATCATGTCCACCGTGCTGGCGTTGCTGGAATCCGGTGATGAAATCGTCGCGTCGCGTTCCATCTTCGGTTCGAGTGTCAGCCTGTTCACCAAGTACTTCGGCAAGCTGGGCATCACCACGCGCTTCGTCGAACTGAAGGATCTGGACGCCTGGCGCGAGGCGATCACGCCGGCCACCAAGCTGCTGTTCGCCGAGACGCCATCCAACCCGCTGTCCGAGCTTGGCGATATCAAGGCTTTGGCTGCGCTGGCCCATGAGAACGACGCCTGGCTCGCCATCGACAACTGCTTCTGTACGCCGGCTCTGCAGCGCCCGCTGACGCTGGGCGCCGATATCGTCACCCACTCCGCCACCAAGTATCTCGATGGTCAGGGCCGGACGCTGGGTGGCGCCGTGGTCGGAAGCTCTGCGCTGATGGAGGAGGTCTATGGCGTGGTGCGTACCTGCGGACCGTGCCTGAGTCCTTTCAACGCCTGGGTCTTCCTCAAGGGCCTGGAGACGCTGAACATTCGCATGGAAGCCCACTGTGCACGCGCGCTGATGCTGGCACAGTGGCTGGAGGCACATCCGGCCATCGAGCGGGTGCATTATTCCGGGCTTGAGAGCCATCCGCAGCATGAGCTGGCCAAGGCCCAGCAGAAGGCCTTCGGTGCGGTGCTGGGTGTGGTGGTCAAGGGCGGCCGCGAGGCGGCCTGGTCGGTGGTCGATGCGACGCGCATCCTGTCGATCACCGGCAACCTGGGCGATGTGAAGACCACCATCACGCACCCGGCCACCACGACGCACGGTCGCCTCAGCGATGACCAGAAAGCGGCCGCCGGCATCGAAGAGGGCCTGCTGCGTGTTGCCGTTGGCCTGGAAGATCTTGATGATATCAAGCGTGATCTTGCGCGCGGGCTTGATCGGCTCGCGAGCTGAGTCCCTTGACGTCTGCCTTTGCGCACCCACGCCCGGTTCTGCCGGGCGTGGGTGTCTCTGGACAAATGTCGCTGGTGTTGCCCGCGAGGGTTGGCGTCCGTTCGGGCACTGGTTAAGCTCTTGCTCAAAGAACCTGTCAGATCGATGATCAGGTGGAGACTGTCATCAGGAGCACCTCATGTGGCGTAATTCTCGACGGGGCTGGGGCTGGCCTGTCATCGTGATGCATTGGCTGTCGGCGCTGGCCATCGTCGGACTCTTCGCGCTGGGCTGGTGGATGACGTCGCTTGGCTATTACGATGCCTGGTATCAGCTCGGCCCGTGGTGGCATCGCTCGGTCGGGGTGATATTGCTGGTACTGACGCTGGTGCGGCTTGCCTGGCGCTGGAGCCAGACGACCCCGCAGGCTCATGGTACGCGCAATGAGCAGCGCGCGGCCCTGATCGGACATGTGCTGCTCTACGTGCTGATGCTGGTGGTGATGATCTCGGGCTACCTCATTTCCACCGCTGACGGGCGTGGTATCAAGGTATTCGATCTCTTCGAGGTGCCGGCGGTGATCTCGGGGCTGAAGGATCAGGCATCGCTGGCAGGTGAAGTGCATTGGTATGCTGCCTGTGCGCTGATCATCCTGTCGCTGGGGCATGCGGCGGCAGCATTCAAGCATCACCTGCTGGATGGGCAGGACACGTTGCGGCGCATGATTCGGCCGCTGCGCTGACGAAAAGGAAGGCGTTGGGTACGGCTCGAACGCCAGATGTGACGAAACCTCTCAAGGAGCATCAACATGAACAAGACATCCTTCCTCGGCAAGTCACTGGTGGCGGGCCTCATGGCGGCGTCGTTGCCACTGATGGCGGGTCAGGCACAGGCCTCCGATTACACGATCGATACTGATGGCCAGCACGCCTTCATCCAGTTCAAGATCAGCCATCTGGGCTATTCCTACGTGCTGGGGCAGTTCAAGGAGTTCAGTGGTGATTTCTCCTATGATCAGGGCAAGCCGGAAGACGCAAAGGTGTCGGTGGAAGTCGATGTCGATAGCCTGGACAGCGCCCACGCCGAACGCGACAAGCATATCAAGTCGGCCGACTTCCTGGATGTCTCCCAATATCCGACGGCGACCTTCACCTCGACCGGTTTCGAGTCCACCGGCGATGGTTCCGGCAAGCTGAAGGGTGAACTGACGCTGCACGGCCAGACACAGCCCGTGACTTTGGACGTGGATCATATCGGCGGTGGTGAAGACCCGTGGGGCGGCTATCGTCAGGGCTTTGAAGGTACCACCACGCTGAAGCTCGCCGACTACGGCATCGACACGTCCAAGCTCGGCCCGAATGCGGCTACCGTCGATCTGTATCTGGTCATCGAAGGCATCCGCCAGTAAAGACGGCAAGCGCAGGGTACTGGTACTGACTTCAGCGCCGACAGCGTGCACTGACGCCGTGGACTGAGCACCAGCGCTTTGCTACCCAATCACATGCCTCTCGACACGAACGCCCCTGCCAATCGGCAGGGGCGTTCGTGTTTGTGCAAGGTGCTCGTGTCACGGGGAGCGTCGTTCAGGCGTCAGCCGCGCAATGCCAGATAGCCACCCGCCCCGATCATCAGACCGCCGGCGCCGCGATTGAGGCGTTTGACCGCCTTCGCCGAGCGTAGATAGCGGCGGACACGGCCCGCGAGATAGCCCACCGGCACCACGCCCAGCAGCAAGGCGCTCAGGTTGAGTCCGGCGGCGATCACGATATCGCTGCCGGACAGCCGGGTGATATCCATGAAGGTGGGCAGGAAGGCGATATAGAACAGGATGACCTTGGGGTTGGACGCCGAGATGAGAAAGCCCTGCAGAAAGCCTTTCCACCAGTTGCCGCGTAGTTTGGGAATCTCAGCTTCCTCCAGCGTCGGTGAGCTCGTCCATAACTGGTAGCCGAGATAGAGCAGGTAGGCGGCGCCCAGGATACGGATGACCACGAAGACCTCGCCCCAATGCGTGGCCAGCGCCGACAGGCCGAACACCGCCGCCAGCATGTAGCAGACATCACTGAGACTCATGCCCACGGCCATCGGCACGCAGGCGTTGCCCCCCTGACTCATGCCGCGTGCCAGCAGCGCCAGGATGCCAGGCCCGGGGGTGATGCCAAACAGGAAGATGGCAACGAAGAAGGTCAGCCCGCTTTCAAAGGTCATGAGAGATTCCTGATGCATAGAGGGGAGGACAGCGCCTCCAAAGCGACGATGCAATCAAGCGCGTCGCGACGACTGCGATAGCGCCAAACGCAAGCCACCAGAGTAATGCAAAGTGCGGCGGCGGGGGAGTGCTGAAGGAAGAGGAAAGAAAGGAGAGAAGAGAGAGTAGAGAGAGTAGAGAGAGTAGAGAGAGTAGAGAGAAGAGAGAGAAAAAGGAAGAATCGTGTAACAGGGCAGCGGCATGATCCAAGGCAAGCGCGAAGCAGGCGTTCTGTGGCATATAAAAGCGCCAGCCGGTCGCCCGGCTGACGCTTGGTGCTGCATATGCACGTTTTCGTCGGCGCGCACCTTGTGACAGTGCGTCACCTGATGGTGGCTCTCCTTCTTCATTCCTGCATCTGTCGCCAAGAGGCTCAGGCGCTCAGGCACTTGGGCGCTCAGGCGCTCAGGCGCTCAGAACAGGGTTTCACGTATCGGGGGGCATCGGCATCGTAGCTTCTGCGCGGCGGGGCTTCAGATGAGACGACGCCGCAAGTTGCGATGCGTCTCGCTGCGATGGCTCGCGAGCAGTCCGTTGCTCACTCGCAGTCGTTGAGGACGGCGTCCGGGAAATGACGACGCAGCATGCGGTTCTGGAACTCGTCGATGAACGAGCAGTTGATGATAATGATGAAGCGTTCGAAGTGCTCGCCGGCGTTCTCCTGGGTGATGGAGCTGACACTGTGAAACAGCTGGTCATCGTGGATATGCAGGACCTCGCCCGGTGCCAGCTCCGTGGTGGTCAGCAGCTCTTTGCCCGCCTTGTCCTGATAGAGGGTGTTGATGGCGCCGCTGACATTCTCGCGGTTGAGCACCAAGATGCTCAGGTACTTGCAGCCATCGGCGTGGATGCCCTGACCCTGGAGAGGGTCGATGGTGCCATCACCGCGCACGCCGGTGATCTGCATCAGGATCGGTTCACGCGGGCCGATACCCCACATGTCGGCCCATGCCTTCACGAAGGCGCGCACATCCTCGCGCTCGGTGAAGCTCTCTTCCAGCGGTGCGTAATAGCGCAGACGGTCAGCCATGCTGGCGGCGTCATTGAACTTGCCGCCCTGTGCCATCGGACATTCGCCCAGCGTCTCGACCTCATGCTGGTCGTTCAGGTGCAGCCAGGACATGCGCTTCCAGCGGGTGTTGACGTAGGGGTCGCGCGGCAGATCCTTCAAGAAGCCCTGCCAGGCCTCGAGATCGATCTGGGAGGTGATGGAAGCCTTGCTCCAATGCTGGCGTGCCAGCTCCTCGTGGACTGCCTCCGGCCAGTACTGCGAGGCAAGCGGTAGGCGCAAGGGGGCGGTGTCCGTCTTGGGGGCCGGGTAGTGCTCCACCAGGCCGCCCTGTTCCAGGGTGATCTTGCGGGAAGAGTCGGCCAGTTGACGTACGCCACGATTTGCGATGTTCATATGAAATTCCTCGACGTTTTGTGCGCTTGGGCGCAGATGGAAGGTGTTGCGTTGGCAACGTCGAGGAGAATGGGAAGGTGCGCACGAGATAGTCAAACCCGTACCATGGCGGTAACACGCTAATCTCGCGCAAGTATCATCAATATGGGTACATGGCCAGTATCGAGGTATGAGTAATCTAATCGACTGGTATTATGTAAGTCATTGGCGCTATTCTTCGCCCTTTGCAGACGAGCAGCGCAACGCATGTTCAGGCCGTCTGGCACTGCATGAAGCGTTGAGGATAGTCATCGAGAGGCGCTGCAAGACGCTGGGTTTACGCGCAGCAGACCCTTAGACTTTTCTCATGACGACAAGAGCTCGTTCTGTGTGTGAGAGAACTCGTTCGAAGTGACATCCCGTCACGAGTTGATCTGCTCCGCCGAAGTCCGGCGAACAGGCGAAGGACGGCAGCGGAGGTATCCTTCAACATGGCTAAAGGGTTCCGCCAGGCCAGCAGGGTCGCCGGAATATTGTGCTCTCGTCCCGTCATCATTGCCGTGGTACTGACGTTGATGGCGGTGGTGGTGTGGAGCCAGAGCATGCTGGGTCGATGGCCAACCGCGTTACTGATGGTGATTCTTGGCGCAACTGCGGGCATCATGCTATCTCGCAAGCGTCAGGTGTCACATCATCAGCATACGCAGGAGGCGGTCATGCAGACGAGTATGGTTGGCCTCTCGACCAGCAAGGGACTTCCCGTCAGTGATCAGCGCTTTCGAGAGCTGTTGGAAAGTCTGCCGCGCGTCGCCGTTCAGGGCTATGACAGCCAGCGCCGCGTCATCTACTGGAACGAGGCCAGCGAGCGGCTATACGGCTATAGCGAGCAGGAAGCTCGTGGACGATGCCTGGAAACTCTGGTGATCCCGGAGACGATGGCAGATGTCGTGGTGGACGCACACCATGCCTGGGTCTCTCAGGGTATCGAGATTCCCTCCAGTGAACTTGAGCTCAAGCACAAGTCGGGTGCCCCCGTGCCTGTCTTTTCCCACCATGTGATGTTGGGGGAGCGCACTGACAACCCGCTGATGTTCTGTATCGATATCGATCTGGCGGGTGAGCGCAAGGTCCAGCGTGATCTGGATTACATGACGCGTTTCGACCCCCTGACGGAGCTGCCCAATCGCCAGACTTTCGAGAGCGAACTCGGTGAGGCGCTCAGTGAATGTCAGCGTCATGACGACACCCTGATGGTGCTGTTTCTCGATATCGATCATTTCACCGAGATCAATGACACCCTTGGTTACGAGATGGGGGACCGTGTCATCCGCAGCGTGGCCAAGCGCCTGCAGGGCTTCCAGCGCAGCCAGGATCTGCTCTCGCGCTTTGGTGGCGATGAATTCGTGCTGGCGATGCCACGTCTGGACTACGAGAGTGATGCACTGTCGGTGGTCGAGCGCATTCGCCAGGACTTCCAGCGACCCTTCGAGATCGAAGGGCGCCAGTTGCTGCTGCGTCTGAGTATCGGCATCAGCCTGTATCCCGAGAATGGGAGCGAGGCGGCCGAGCTGGTGCGCAATGCCGATGTCGCCAAGCATCGTGCCAAGCTGGCCGGGCGCGATGGCTATCAGTTCTTCAATCAGGAAGTCCGCAACGAGATGCTGCATCAGCACCATCTGGCCGGACGTCTGCAGGCGCTGTTGAATCAGGATGGCGGTGGGGAATTGTCGCTGCATTATCAGCCGCAGGTGGCGGCGCGCAGTGAGCGCATCGAATCCTTCGAGGCGCTGCTGCGTTGGCATTCTCCCGAGGGCTATATTCCGCCCTCAGATTTCGTTAAGGTCGCCGAGCGTACCAATCTGATCGAGCGTCTTGGAGACTGGGTCATCCGCCAGGCGTGTCGTCAGCAGGCCGAATGGCGCGCCATGGGGCTGAAGGGCTACCGGATCGACATCAACATCTCCGGACGCCAGGCCATCAGTTCAGATGTCTTCACCCGCCTTGAGGCCTATGTCGAGGAATACGGGCTGACACCGCGGGACATCGGTATCGAGCTGACCGAGAACGTGTTGATCGATGCCGATATCAAGGTGCGCGACAGCCTACGGGCGCTCTACGACCGTGGCTACAAGATCGCCATCGATGACTTCGGCACCGGCTATTCCTCGATGAGCTATCTCAAGTTGTTGCCCGTGACGGCGCTCAAGATAGATCGCTCCTTCGTGATCGAGTGCGCCCAGGAGCCCAAGGACCGCGCCATCATGGAGGCCACGGTCTTCCTCGGTCATCGCCTCGGGCTGGAGGTGGTCGCGGAAGGGGTCGAGAACGAACAGCAGCTGGAGTTGTTGCGCGAGATGCGTTGTGACTTGATCCAGGGCTATTACTTCTACAAGCCGATGGCGGCCACGGATATTCAGCGTCTGTTACTCGGCGGCAACAATCCGCCGAATCGCGCCTCGGGGGGGCTCGCCTCGGACAAGGGCGCTGCAGCCCCTGGCTGTCACTGATACCGGTCGTCATGCGAGCGATTGATGGTGCTTCTCCAGCAAAGGTCTGTTGCTGTTTGGGCTCTTTTTTGTTCGCGGACTAAAAGATATGATGCTGACAGTTGAAGCGCGTCAGGCCGTCACTCTTCATCTCGAGTCCTCCATCTCGGATAAGGACTGGCCACCTGACGTGAAGTCTTCGAGTTGAGCCTGCCATGGCTCCTCGATCATTTCTGCCGAGGATGGCTGCGTCGTTCAATGCGCAGGGTTGTTCGCCCATCCTCGCTTCCAGCCTGCGTTGCAGGTTGCGATGGTTCCTTGAGCGGATTCACGATCTTTCCGGCGTTATCCTCTGGATACATGGCCGGGCAAGCCAGTCCTTGTGACTGGCTTTTTTTATGCCTGTCACAAAGTGTGGCGGCTAGTGGGGCGGAGCCGTCGCCAGTTCCCGGGCGAGCCATTCGCCCAGCGCTTCGGCATGCGGATGGCGAGCACGAGCGCGGCCGACCTGCGGCAATGTCAGTGTCAGGCATGCCTCGGTCTCGACGAAGCCCCAGGGGGCCACGAGGCGCTTGCTGCGCAGGTCTTCCTCCACCAGATAGTCCGGTGCGATGCCGACGCCCAGCCCGACCAGTGTCGCCTCGAGCAGGTAGTTGAGGTGTTCGAACCCTTGCGCGTAATCAAGCCCCTCACTGGATAGCCCCTGGCGTGAGCACCAATCCGGCCAGGCTTGCGGGCGTGATCGGGTATGCAACAGGGGCAGGCCCAGCAGTACCTCGGGGGAAGGGGCGGTGGAGGCCTTGCCCAGCCACTCGCTGTCGGGCCGCAGGACAGGGCCGATGCGCTCGGTGCCCAGCACGCGCGTCTCCTGATGCTCGGCGTCGTCAAAGGGCGGCGTCTGAAAGCGCAGGACACCGTCCACGCCATTGCGCAGCCCTTCGTTGTCCTCACTGGCGGTCAGGTGCAGCTCGAGTTCCGGCAGGGCGTCCTTGAGTGCCCCCAGCCGCGGAATGAACCAGCGTGCCAGAAATGACCCCGGGCAGCTCAGCACGAAGGGCGCCCGCGCATCACTGCGTGCCAGTGCTCCGCACATGCGTGCCAGACCGCCAAGGTGATGACGGGTCGCAGTCGCCAGCTCACGGCCGGCCTGTGTCAGTGTCAGGCCACGTCCGGCGCGATCGAACAGGCGTGTGCCGAGTGCGTCTTCCAGCTGGCGAATCTGACGGCTGACGGCCCCGTGGGTCACATGCAGCTCCTCTGCGGCGCGCGAGGCGCTCTCATGGCGAGCCGCCACATCGAAGGTGCGCAGGGCATTGAGGGGCGGCAGTAGCTCGGTGCGCTCCATGGTGTGTCTCCTGAGCAAGTGCTGGGCGAATGCTGGACGTGTCATTGGTACGGAAAGGTTCACTGCGCGGCAATGACCGTCTCGACCATCTGTGAGATTTTCTCACACATCTTGGCGAATTTATCGTTTTTCTTCCAGTGCCTGCAGCGCTAGGATGATCACCATATCGCTGGCCCCGCAATTGCCTTGCGCATTCTGTGCGACCAGCCACTGACACGATTTCGAGGAGTTCAGCATGAGCCAGACGACTGCTACCCCCAGCCTGCGCCAAGGGCCTGATGCCAAGGGTTTCTTCGGTGATTTCGGCGGCCGCTTCGTTGCCGAGACGCTGATGCCGTTGATCCTGCACCTTCAGCGCGAGTATGAAGCCGCCAAGCAGGATCCGGCATTCGCCGAGGAGCTGGCTGGTCTGTCCGCGGACTATGTCGGCCGCCAGAGCCCGCTGTATTTCGCCGAGCGTCTGACCGAGCAGCTGGGCGGCGCCAAGATCTATCTCAAGCGTGAAGACCTGATGCATACCGGGGCTCACAAGATCAACAATGCGCTGGGCCAGGTATTGCTTGCTCGCCGCATGGGCAAGAAGCGAATCATCGCCGAGACCGGCGCCGGCATGCACGGTGTGGCGACTGCCACCGTGGCGGCGCGTTTCGGGCTGGACTGCGTGATCTACATGGGCTCCACCGATATCCATCGTCAGCAGCCCAACGTGCAGCGCATGCAGCTGCTGGGCGCCAAGGTCGTGCCTGTCACCGCCGGTGATGGCACGCTGAAGGACGCCATGAACGAGGCGCTGCGTGACTGGGTCACCAACGTCGATGACACCTTCTACATCATCGGTACCGTGGCCGGCCCGCACCCGTATCCCCAGCTGGTGCGGGACTTCCAGTCCATCATCGGTCAGGAAACCCGCGTGCAGCTGCAGCAGAAGGAAGGGCGCCTGCCGGATTCGCTGGTCGCCTGCATCGGCGGCGGCTCCAACGCCATGGGCCTGTTCCACCCGTTCCTCGATGACGAGAGCGTCGAGATCATCGGTGTCGAAGCCGCTGGCGAAGGCCTGGAAACTCCGCGTCATGCCGCCAGCCTCAAGGGCGGCCTGCCGGGCGTACTGCATGGCAACCGCACCTTCCTGCTGCAGGATGAAGAAGGTCAGATCGGCGATGCGCACTCCATCTCCGCCGGGCTCGACTATCCGGGGATCGGTCCGGAACACGCATGGTTGCATGACATCAAGCGTGCCGAATATGTCGCCGCGACCGACCAGGAAGCGCTGGACGCCTTCAAGATGCTGTGCCGTCTGGAAGGCATCATTCCGGCGCTGGAGTCCTCTCACGCGCTGGCGGAAGTCATCAAGCGTGCACCGGGCCTGCCGAAGGACCATCTGATGGTGGTCAACCTCAGCGGCCGTGGTGACAAGGACATGGCCACCGTGACTCATCACCTGGCCGACGAACTGGGCCTGAACCCTGACGGCGAGTAAGCCCGGGTCTGTCACGTGTTGCCCGGCGTCAGAGTCGTCAGTCGCTGATCGAGTCTGAGCGCCCCATGCCTTCTTCGCCTGCAGGTGTCATCGATGCCTGCAGGCCAGCAAATTCGGAGTCTATTGATGAGCACTTCCGCTATCGACACTACTGCCAGCCGCCGTCTTGACCGTCGTTTCGCTGCCGTGCGCGCCGAGAATCGTGCTGCGCTGGTGACCTACATCACTGCGGGCGACCCCGGCTACGATGCCAGCCTCGCGACCTTCCTCGGCATGGCGGACGCCGGCGCCGATGTCATCGAGCTGGGCATGCCGTTCACGGACCCGATGGCCGATGGTCTGGCGATCCAGCATGCCACCCAGCGTGCCCTGAAGGCCGGCCAGACCATGGACCACACCCTGGCGATGGTCAGCGAGTTCCGCAAGCGCGATCAGGACACCCCCATCGTGCTGATGGGCTACTACAACCCGATCTATCGTCGTGGCGTGAGCCGTTTTCTCGAGCAGGCGAGCGAGGCCGGTGTCGACGGCCTGATCGTCGTCGATCTGCCGCCGGAGCACGATGACGAGCTGTGCGTCCCGGCCAACGAAGCGGGCATCAGCTTCATTCGCCTCGCTACGCCTACCACTGACAGTGAGCGCCTGCCGGGTGTGCTGGCCAACACCTCGGGCTTCCTCTACTACGTCTCCAGCAATGGCGTGACCGGCGGCGCGGCACCGACTGCCGAGAAGGTCGAGGCCGAGGTCGGTCGCATTCGTGAACATACCGATATTCCGGTCGCGGTCGGCTTCGGTATCCGTACCGCTGAACAGGCGGCACGGATCGGGCGTTTCTCCGACGGCGTGGTGGTCGGCTCTGCCTTGATCGATCTGCAGGCCAATGCCGAGACACCGGAGCAGGGCACTCAGGCCGTACACGCCCTGACCCGTGAACTGGCTGATGCCCTGAAGACCGCGCGTCAGTGATCGCTGGTTAGCGGTCAGCATGCTCCTCACAGGGGCGATAATTAGATAGATAGACAGCAACGCCTCGAACTCTGTTCGGGGCGTTGCTGTTTGTAGGGCACGCGCTATCGGCATGAGTCGGCGTGTCACGGCCATCGCCTCGTTCTCGCTCTCGCTCTTGCTTTCATTCTTGTGAAGCGTGCGCCGGCAGGAACTCGGCCAACCAGTGTGCTATCCGCCCACGTACCTGCTCACTGTCGTGCCATTGCAGCAGCAGGTGGGGTGCCTCGGGCAGGTAATGTATCTCGAGCGTATCGCGTGAGGCGCTCGGCCAGTCATTGACCAGCCGCTCGATGGCCACACGGGGCACGGTGTCATCGCGATCACCGTGGAGCAGCAAGGTGTGCGGCAGCCGTGTGTCTGCAGAAAGCGCCGCGATGTCATCGCTGGCGTGATCCGTGAAGCGGATCAGACCGTAATAGGCATCAAGGCGCACGGAATGCACGACGCGGGAATCCTCGGCCAACCGCCTGGCGGCCACGGGCTGAAGTTCTCCTTCGGGGTACCTGCGGGGTACCTCCACGCTGGTTGCGGGGATCAGGTGCGCCGCTGTCCAGAGCCCTGCGTTGTACAGATAGCGCCAGCGGATGCCACCGCGGACGCCCGGGGCAGCGAGCAGGCTGCCATCGATCGACAGCTCCGGGTGGCGGGCGAGGGCATTGAGTATCACCGAGCCGCCCATGCTTTCGCCCGCCACGATCAAGGGGAGGTTCGGGTGGCGCTGGCGCAGTACCGTGATGGCGTCCACCAGGTCCTCGACCAGCAACGGGGACTCCGGCCATCGCCCTTGCTGGCCGGACTCCCCGAAACCGCGTTGATCATAGGCGTAGGTCACGATGCCTTGTCCGGCCAACCACGGACCCAGATCGGAAAATGCCAGGCGGAAGTCGCCGTAGCTGTGCAGGCCAAGCAGCATGGCGCGTTGAGGGGTTGCCTGCGCAGGTTGCCAGGACTCCCATGCCAGCGATGTGGCGTCGCGGGTCACGAGATGGGATGAGGGGGAGGATCCATCAAGGTAAGGGGCCTGGTGGATGTCATTGGCCGCAAGGTAGCGCGGGCCGCATCCCGATAACAGTATGCAGAGTGCGACTGACACAAAGGGCAGCAGAGCGTTCAAGGAGTGGCTCTCCATGGCGAATGGCGTGATGTGTGTACTACGCCCGAGGCTTCCGTGTGGATCATGCTGTCAGGCATCTGAAGTCTGAGCTGTCAGAGTTGTGGGAGTGATCGCGCTCGATTCAAAGGCCTGTGTGGCGCTCGAGAGCCGGATGATGGTCAACGCCAGTGCCGATTGAATGACGCTGGACTCATATTCAACGCATCGCAGTGGGTTACTATCACTGCTACATAGGCCGCATACTGGTGCCGAGGATCAGGCACGCTGGTGCTGGTAATTCGCCGAGTCCCAAGGCTCGGCATGTCATCCAGCCAGGATCGCAGAGGAGTCTGCTGAGGATACGCCAGTGAGTGACACCACATCGTTTGGCACCATGCCGAGCACTTCACGGCCCGCCAATGGCCAGGAAGCCGAAGGCTTGCTGAACCAGCTGCTGGATCACACCAGCAACGGCGTCTGTTGCTACGACCTCGAAGGGCGCATTCGCTGGGTCAATCCCGCCTTTGAGCAGCTTCTCGGCTATCGAGAGCAGCAGGTGGTCGGCAAGGTGCCCAGTGAATTCCTGATGGGGCCGGCATCCGATCTGCTGGTCATCACCCGATTGCGTGAACAGCGCCGCCGCGGCGAACCCAGCGATGAGGAGCTGGTGCATTACGACAGCAATGGCCAACCACTGCGATTGCGGCTGCGCTGCATTCCGCTCAAGGATTCCGGGGGGCGGGTGGATGGGTATCTGGGGTTGCAGACGGACATTACCCAGATGCACCGAGCCTTGATGTTGAGTCACTCCCAGCTTGAGCTGCTGGAAGCTGTGGCGGCAGGCCAGTCTCTGGACAAGACATTGCGAGACCTGTGCCTGACCATCGAAGGTGCCGCGGTTCAGGTGCGCTCCTCGTTGCTGCTGCTGGATGATGTGGGCCTCACCATCGTGGCAGGGCAGGGGCCCAGTCTGCCCGCAAGCTTCATGCTGTTCACTTGTGGCTTGATGATCGGGGAAGGCGTGGGCACCTGTGGGACGGCGATGTGGCGGCGCAAGCCGGTCATGACGCCTTCCATCGCGCAGGAACCTGCCTGGGAGGGCTTCCGTGAGCATCCGCATGCATTGGGGTTGGATGCCTGCCTGTCGATGCCGATTCTCGATGGCGACGATAACCCCCTGGGCAGCTTTGCCTTCTATGCCGAGACAGGCGAGGTCTTCGATGCGACTCACCATGGCTTGCTCGAAGTCGCGGTCAAGGTGGCCAGACTGGCGATCGAACGCTATCGACGTGACCAGCAACTGACGCATCAGGCCATGCACGACTCGTTGACCGGTTTGCCCAACCGGCGTCTCGTGCGTCGTCATCTCTGTGAGCTGGCGGAGCAGGCCCAACCCGGCGAGATGGGCGCGCTGATGTTCCTGGATCTCGATCACTTCAAGCGTCTCAACGATATCCTCGGACACGATGCCGGTGACCTGGCGCTCAAGCAGGTCGCCTCGCGTCTGGCTGAGATGCTGGGCCCGCAGGACTTCCTCGCGCGCCACGGGGGAGACGAGTTCATCGTGCTGCTGGCACCGAGAGCCGGTGGGCCGCGCGAAGCGGCTAGCCGAGCGCGCCAGGTGGCGGAGCAGATGCTGGAGCGACTGCAGGGACCGCTGGAGCTTGAAGGACGAACGCATCAGTTGACCGGCTCGTTGGGCATCACGCTCTATCCGCGTCACGAGGAAGGCTATGGCGCCTGCTCTCAGCAAGTGCTGCCGGCCGGCAAGGCGGAGCACGACGAGATCGACAGAGAAGAGGGCGATGCCTGGAGCCACCTCCTGCATCAAGCGGATATCGCGCTCTATGAAAGCAAGGGGGCCGGGCGTGCACGGCTGTGTTTCTTCGCACCAGAGATGCGCCAGCGCATCATCGATGCCGCCCAGATGGAGCACGCGCTGCGTGAAGCCGTGTCTTGCCAGCGGCTGAGCGTCCACCTCCAGCCGCAATTTTCCCTGCCCGAAAGTGGTGAGCCGCAATTGTGTGGCGCCGAGGCATTGCTGCGTTGGCATGATCCGCAGCTGGGGATGGTCTCGCCAGCGACCTTCATCCCCATCGCGGAGGAGTCCGGGCTGATTCTCGAGCTGGGGCATTGGGTGCTGGAGCAGGTCTGTCGCGAGCTTGCCGCCATGACCGCCCGAGGGCATTCACTACCGATGGCGGTCAACGTCAGTCAGGTACAGTTCCGTAGCAGCGAGTTCGTGCCGCAGGTCACCAGGCTGCTGGCGCAACATGACTTCGCGCCTGAGCTCTTGCGTATGGAAATCACCGAGAGCCTGGCGACGGATGATGAAGCGGCAATGCTCGAGAAGATTGACCAGCTGGCAGCCTTGGGTCTGAGCTTCTCGATTGATGATTTCGGCATTGGCTACTCGAATCTGTCGCGTTTGCGTCGTATGCCACTCAAGGAGCTGAAGATAGATCGCAGCTTCATCAATGACCTGTGTCTAGAGGAATCGCCAGACACGCATGCCACGGGCAACGAGATCGTGCGTGCCATGCTGATGATGGCGCGCGCCCTGTCACTCGATGTCGTGGCGGAAGGCGTGGAAGAGGTGGAGCAACTCGAAGTCTTGCGGCGCATGGGTTGCTCGCGAGTTCAGGGCTACCTGCTGGGGCGCCCGCGCCCGATGGCAGAGATGATTGGCGACGCGGAGGCCCGGCTGTCGGAAGGATAGGGGAGGCAGGTTCATGAGGTTGTCTCAGCCTGTCAGGGGGCATGGCACCGAAATCAGACGTGGAGTATGCACTCAGGTTATCGATCCTGCGCCTCAATCATGTAGCTGATGACAGGGGGCGTGATGCAGGCGTCGCAGCAATTGTCGGGTTTATCTCGCCACTTCAATGGCTTATACTTCCGCTCGCTACGCCTCCTTAGCTCAGCTGGATAGAGCGGCCCCCTCCTAAGGGGCAGGTCGCAGGTTCGACTCCTGCAGGGGGCGCCAGCATCCCCACCTTCTGGACGACGTCGTCTGTCCTGCCTTCTGCGTCATCGCCTCATCGTCTTCTCTGTACCGTGCGTTGCGTGCTCGGCCCTTGCCGTGAGCAGCATCCGGCCCGGCTTCAGGCTCGCCTCAAGAGCTGCCGCACTTGGTCTTCCTGTCCGATTACCCGATTCACAATGTCCTGGTTCTCGGTCTGGACCTCGTACCGTCGTGTCTGTCGATCGCTTTGTCACTCAACCGATTCGACTTGTCACTCAATCGTCGCGGGAAGGCGCAAGAACAAGCCCTGCAGAAAAGTCTCTCGATAAATGCAGGGCGTTGGTGTCAGCGGGAGTCTGATGTCAAGGCATCAGTGGGCAGGGACAGAAACTCCTGCATGATGCGGGTATCGCGGAAGCGTTCGATCAGCTCCGGATCCGAGTCGAGTGCCGGCGGGTTGGCGAGACCTTCACGAATCTTGGCTGCCAGCGCCTCGATGGAGTCTTCGGAGATCAGACGCGCCTGATCATGGATCAAGACATTGCGAATGCCGCCGGGGACATCCGGTGCCACGCATGGCGTGCCACAGCACATGCTCTCCACCAGCACGATGCCGAAGGCCTCACTGCGTGAACTGAGCACGAACAGGCGGGCGTGCTTCATCCATGGGTAGGGGTTCAGGCGGCTACCGATCAGGTGGACCCTGTCGCCGACACCCAGCTCGCGGATCAGTGCTTCGGTGGCTTCCCGCTTGGGGCCATCACCCACGATGACGAGGTCTTCCTCGATACCTGACGCGAGGTATGCCTTGATCAGCACATCCTGGCGCTTGACATCCGAGAGGCGACACACCTGCACCACGTAGGGACGGGGGGGGAGCTCCACCTCTTCCTCTGCCATGGCGGCGATGGCATCCAGATCACAGACATTGCCGATGGTCGCGAGTCTCGCCGCCTTGATCCCGTGATGGTCCAGCAGGTTTTCCAGTTGCTGACGCACATTGTCGGTATTGCACACGACCTGTTTACCGCTATACAGGCGGCTCAGCAGGAAGCGTTGTCGCCAGCCCTCTTTCAGGTCGCCGGGCCATGACACCGCCACCTGCCACAGGCGAGGGTCCCGCCACGACCAGAAGGTCTCGAAGGCGCCCTGGCCGCGCGTGATGACCCGGTCGATCGGCCCGTGCTCCTTCTCCAGACGCGCGACGAAACGGCGCAGATAGTGACCGCCATAATAGCCTCGCCAGACGTAGCCTGAGCCCTTGATCCAGGGGGTCAGCAGCAGGCGGGTGAACAGGTCGTAGAACAGGCCGATGCCCGTCTTGCGAAATGCCTTGTCAAAGTCGACCTGATGAAGATGCACGCCGGCATCCGGGACGAGCTCCAGTTCACCCTTCAGTACCAGTACATGAACCTCATGGCCTTCGCGGTGCAAGACATTGGCGAGATTGACGGTATTGCGTTGGATGCCGCCGATGTTGAGCTTGCGGACGATTAGCAGAACGCGTTGTTTCATGGCTGAGGTCTATGTCGGAAGTGGAGTCGATGTGCACAAGTCAGTCACGTTGAAGCCTTAGCTGCTCAAGTCGATCAAGTGTCGGTCTTTCTCTGCCCCATGACCGCTTTCCTCGCCATGTGCCGTTCCTTGGCCCCTCGATGCAGGCGCCATTCTACGCCGATCCCTTTGGCGGAGGAAATGCGTGGCAGCAGGCCATCAGCGGCATCACATCGCGGTTCATCCGCGCCGAGAAGTGCCTTTGGCGAGTGAGTGAGGCATTATCTGCACCATCGCAACGTCAGTTCTTTCTCCTTCGCCAAGATATTCTTCATGCCTGAGCCGAAAACCTCGTCCCGCGCTGGCGCTTCCCGCGTTCGCCGTGCCACCGCTGATCGTCATTTCGACGGTCTGGCCGACAAGTTCGAACGTGGTTTCTACACCACGGAGCGCGGCCGTGTTCGTCTTGCGCTGACCCAGCGCCTGATGGATGAGCGTTTCTCGCACCTGCCGCCTTCCCCGGTATTGGAAATCGGTGCGGGGCTCGGGCAGACAGCCCACTGGTGGCTCACGCGTGGGCACCATCTCACGTTGATCGAACCCTCAGGCGAGATGCGTGAGCGCGCGAAACGCTTCCTGAGCACTGCCGCGCCGCAAGGCCAGGGGCTGTCCGCTGGTTCGACGGCTGATCCCTCCCGGGCGGCTCAGGCAATGTCAGATCCGCAAATGCCAGGTCAAGCCGACGCGCTGTCGAGTGATGAGCCGTTCGCTGGGCGATTGGTCTGGGAGGGATGTGATCTGCAGGGCTTCGCCGCCGTGACTGACCAGCAGTGGCCGGTGGTAGTGTGCCACGCCGTGCTGGAGTGGCTGGTCGATCCGCGAGAAGGGTTTGCATTGCTCGCGGAGTTGCTGGCGCCCGGCGGTGTCATGTCACTGAGTGTCTTCAATCGCGATGCGCTGGCGTTTTCCAATGTCAGCAAGGGCAATTTCGACAAGGTGCTGGAAGGGCGCCTGGCGGGCTGGGGTACCGGCAAGCGCTTGACACCCATCTCACCGCTTCGCGATGGCGAGATACGTCAGTGGGCCGCAGAGGCGGGGCTTGAGGTGCGCGAGCTGACCGGGCTGCGCGTCTTCCACGACTATCTGCGTTCACGCGACCCGCTGAGCGAGGCTGACATGCAGAAATTGCTGGCGCTCGAATGCCAGCATTGGCGCACGCCACCTTTCGTCTATCTGGGCCGCTATCTGCACTATGAGCTGGTGCGTCCAGCCTGAGGCGGCGCCTGCACAACCGTATTGTTTCGATATCCGGCGCTCTCGCCGTTGTCCGTATCTTCTTACCCTGTTGGAGTCTTCATGTCTGCTCAAACCCCCGCCTGTCAGCTGCTCGAGCGTCAGGACAGTGATTTCCGTGATTGGCTGTGGGTCGCTGCGCCGCGTGATGACTGGTGGCTGTCATCGGATCGTCAGCGGCGTGTCTGGGGGCATGATACCGGCATCGTGAATGCCGCGCGGGAAGCAGGGCACCGGGTCAGCCATGCGGTGTCCTTCGCTGATGCGCGAGCTGACGACACCATCGCGCAAGCTGCGGGCGCCATCATGTTCTGGCCCAAGGCGCACGCGCTGGGCGAGTGGTGGCTGGTGGCGCTGTGTCATGTGTTGCCGGCTGGCACGCCGATCAAGGTGGTGGGCGAGGTCAACGGTGGCATCAAGCGCGCTGAGCGCATCCTCAAGGCGCTGGGAATGACGGCGCGCAAGGAGGATACCGCGCGCCGTTGCCAGCTGTGGTCATCCGCTACGCGTGAGTTGACGGCCGAACAGGCCGCCAGCAGTGGATCGCCACTGGCAGTGGCTGGACAATGGACAGAAGGCTGGGGCGAATTCGAGGCGCTGGAGATGCGACTGACCAGTCATCCGGGACTCTATGGCAATGCCAAGCTGGACCCGGGGACCGCACTGCTGCTGGAGAACCTGCCGACCCGTGGCTACAAGCGTGCGCTGGATATCGGGGCGGGAGATGGCATCATCAGCTGCTGGCTGGCGCGTCACGGTGCGCGCGTGATGGCAGGCGACGTCAGTGCCTTCGCGGTGGAGGCGACCCGTCGCAGCCTGGCGCTCAACGGGCTTGAGGCGGACGTACGCCTCAGCGATGTCTTCGCGGCGTTCGAGGGGGAGCGGTTCGAGACCATCGTGGCCAATCCGCCGTTCCATCATGAGCGCGATATCGATTACGGACCGGCGGCGCGCCTGATCAGTCAGGCACCGGATCATCTGATGCCCGGCGGCACCCTGACGCTGGTCGCCAACGCCTTCCTGCCGTATCCCGATCTGCTGCAGGCGGCCTTCGGCGAGTTTGAAGTGCTCGCGGAAACGCGCCAGTTCAAGGTCTATCGTGCGCGCAAGGCGCGCTGATTCCCTGCGACCTGAGCCTCTGCGGCCTGATTCCCTGAGGACTGATTCCCTGAGGACTGATACCCAGCTCGCCGCTTACGCCTCCGGCGACTGATAGCGGATGGCCGTGATGATGTAGGTCGTCTCGCCCCCCGGTGCGGCCACGCTCACCTCGTCATCCAGCCCCTTGCCCAGCAATGCCTGAGCGAGGGGCGCATCGACGCTGATCCAGCGGCGCGGATTGTCGGTCTCGTCAGGGCCGACGATGCGGATCTCCATCTCCTCTCCCTGCTCGTCCTCCAGCGTCACGAAGGCCGCGAAATAGACGCGCTCCAGATCCGCGGGCAGGCGATCGACGACCGTCAGTTCATCCAGGCGTTTCTCCAGATAGGCGATCCTGGCGATGGTCTGATTGAGCGCCTTCTTGTTGTAGGTGTAATCCGCATTCTCGCTGCGATCCCCCATGGCGGCGGCCTCGCCCGTCTTGCGTGAAAGCTCAGGGCGCCTCACGCGCCTCAAGTGGTCCGCCAGCCCCTTCATCTTCGCGTGGCCCTGCGGGGTAATCACGTTGCTCTTCTTTTCCTGGCGCGGGTCCGTCTTGGGGTCGCGCCAGCGTGTCATGTTACGACCTTGCATGGTCTGCTCCGCTGGTTCTGTGGGTAAGGCTCAAGGCGTCGTGTGCGATGTTCGCTAGCGTTGAGACCTGCGACCAAGGGTGATTGGCGGCCGATTCAAACGTTCGTTACAGTCAATGTGTGCTCGCCGGAGCACTTGCGCGTCACCCATGCTGAATCTGCCAACAATAACGAAAATCAGGGAGCTGTCCATGCCCATGCTGCCATCTTCACACCCGTCTTGCCGTGTCATGTCCCGTTGCTGTCGCGTACTGCTCTCCGGGGGCATGGCGCTGGGCATCACGCTGGCCGGCATGACCGGAGTCCATGCTGCCCCGGGCGATGATGACGTCTTCCCGCTCTCCAAGCGCTGGGCGCAGATCAACTATCAGGTCTCCGGTGATGCTCAGGAAAAGGGCATGGAAGCCCTGGGCAAGGAGGTGCGCGCGCTGGCGGATCAATATCCAGACAACGCCCATGTACTGACCTGGGAAGGCATCATCCTGGCCTCATGGGCCAAGGCGCGCGGTGGCCTGGGAGCACTGGATCTGGCCAAGGAAGCCAAGGCCGCGCTCGAGAAGGCGATCACGCTCGACCCCGAGGGCGACAATGCCTCAGCCTATGTGACGCTTGGCGCACTCTATGACAAGGCGCCCGGCTGGCCGGTGGGCTTCGGGGATGATGAGAAGGCGGGAGAAGTGCTGCGCAAGGGCCTTGAGGTCAACCCGACAGGCATGGATACCAATTATTATTACGCCGATTATCTGGCTTCCGAAGGCCGTGATGAGGAAGCGCTCAAGCATGCGCGTCTCGCTCAGGACGGGCCGCCACGACCCAATCGTGAGCTGGCCGATCAGGAATTGCAGAAAGAGATCGCCGCGCTGATCAAGCGCCTGCAGTGAGCCTCTGGCATCCGTATCGCTTGCATGGCTGTTGGAAGTGGAGACTGTCTGGAGAGACATCAGTGAGCCCTGCCAGTGAACGGCAGCGCTGGTGTCAGGCGCTGTTCTGACAGCCTCGAAGGAATTCCCGATTCCCTGAATTACTGAGTCCTTGAGCCCCACGGTCCGAGCGGAGATCCCGCTCGGGCCGTGTCGTTTACCGCTCTGTGGATGAGAAGTCGCCCAGATGCCTTCAAATGGCGCTGATGACTGACTCAGTACGACGCGCCAAGCAAGTCTGCAGGTGACGGGCTGGCCAGTCTCGCGGCAGGACAGGATAATGCCTGCTCAGCCAAGGAGGATGCATGAGCGAGCAACAAGAGCACGTCGCAGGGCAACAGGCCTTCGCACATGATGATGTCGAACTGGTCGAGGCCAGGGTGTTGCAGGACGGCTTCTTCCGCCTCGAGCAGCGCGAATTCCGCCACCAGCGTTTCAACGGTGGCTGGAGCGATGTGATCCATCGCGAGGTGCATGTCCGTCACGATGCAGTAGGCGTATTGCCCTACGACCCGGTCAACGACCGCGTGGTCTTCGTCGAGCAGATTCGTGCCGGCATGCTGGAAGACGCACGCACGCCCTGGAGTCTGGAGCCGATCGCAGGGCTGGTGGACAAGGACGAACAGGCCCATGAGGTCGCGCGGCGCGAGGCGATCGAGGAGGCCGGATGTGAGCTGACGGACCTGATCGAACTGTACCGCTACTACCCGAGCCCCGGCGCCTGCACCGAGGAGGTCACGCTGTTCATCGGTCTGTGTGACAGCAGTGGGCTGGGCGGCGTGCATGGTCTGGCCGAGGAGAATGAAGACATCCGCGTGCATGTGCTCGATTTCCAGGCGGCCCTCACGCTGCTGGAACAAGGGCGGTTGGGCAATGCGATGGCCATCATGGCCATGCAATGGCTGCTGCGTGAACGTGCTTCGTTGCGCGTCATGCATGCCTGAGGCAGTGAAGGCGAAGCTTGGCAATCCCTCGTGTCTCACGCAGGCTTCCTCAACCTGTGCGTCAGAGCTGCTATTCTAGAGGCTTGCTGAAAACCGGCAGCCAGCAACAGATCACTGTCTGCGTCAGTGTCCGTATCAGTCTCGGTTTTCGTCTCAGCTTCAGTCCCGAGAACTGGAGTCGATAGCCGAGAGCTGATGGCTGAACGTCGACAGCCTGAGCGCTGGCGCAGCGCTTGATTTATCGCGCGGTGCCCGCATCTTGCCACGCACGATGGCGGGCGTGCTTTGACAGACAACATGCCAATGTTCTGAGATTCGCAAGGAGATCGCCCATGCAGGTCAAGAAAGCCTATGTGGCTGACCTAAAAGCACTCCATGCCGAGTGCGGGTCCAATTATCTGCGCCTCACGCGCATCCTCGGCAAGGCCGAGGCCGGTGACAGCTTCGCCTTCCCGCTGGCGGGCAACCAGGGCCACTTCGGCACGCTGCTGCTCGAGGTGGTCGAATGCGCGCCCTATACCACCATGGTCACGGTCGCCCAGACCGGCGTGCTGGACCACATCATCGATTCGCCGCGCATGAGCGTGCACCTTTACCACGACGTGCGCATGGCGGAGGTCACCGACTTTCAGCGCCAGCGTCACTTCTCAGGGCGCAATCGTTACCCGAATCCGCGCATGCACCAGCCGGACGAAAAGCTGCAGCTCAATCGCTTTCTCGGCGAATGGCTGACCCATGCCCGCGCCTTCGGGCAGGCGGACGTGCCGGAATTGCCGTGACGCTCAACGCTGGCATGGCGCACAGGCGCTGACACCCGATGGATTAACCGTCTTGATTGACAGAACCGCGATGGCCCGGCCGTCGCGGTTCTGTTCATTTCCCTGCTGCTCGAGAGACCGATGCGACTGATTCAGATAAGTGATTGCCATCTGCGCGCCGACCCTGACGCGCGTTCACGGCTGGGCTTCCCCTGGCGTCAGCTGGAGGCGGTGATGGCGCATGCCTCGCGCCTGCGGCCCGATATCCTGCTGGTGACCGGTGATGTCAGCCAGGACGAGAGCCCTGCCTCCTATCGCATGGCGGCAGAGCTGTTCGATGGCCTGGGCTGTCCCTGGTTCTGGTTCGCGGGCAACCACGATCACCCTGAATTCATGCAGGAGCTGCGTCCCTTCCATCACGAGCTGGATCTGGGCGACTGGCGACTGCTGTGTCTGGATTCGCGCGTCACCGGGCAGGCCGGGGGTGAGCTTGGCGAGGAGCAGTTGAGCGAGCTTGCGCAGTCACTGGCGCTTTCCGTCGAGCTGGACCCGCGCCCGATCCTGCTGGCCATGCATCATCATCCACTGCCGATCGGCTCGGACTGGATGGATGTGCTGGGTCTTGCCGACCGCGATGCACTGTGGGAAACGTTGCGCCCATACCCGCAGGTGCGGGCCGTGCTGTGTGGGCATATCCATCAGGCCTTCACGCAACTCAAGACGTGTGGGCAGGGAAGTGTGGCCGTCTATGGCGTTCCCTCCACCTCCGATCAGTTCGCTCCGCTGAGCCATGATTTCGCCGTGGATGAGGCGGCGCGTCCCGGTTTGCGCGTGGTGGATCTCGATGGCGAGCATCTCGAGACCTGGGTGGAGCGGGTCACGCTCTAGCCAGGCTCGCAAGAAGGGGCGGGCAAGCTTGCCCCAGGCGCTGGTGCTGCCACAGCATCAGCATGAATGTTCTGGACGTCAGCGTGAATGCCCTCGGCGTTGATGAGTCTGGTGCAAGGCCCATGGGTATCAGGTATGCCTTTTTGGTCTTAAAAGATAGTTTCTGATTCTTTGACGTTATCAAGGCGGCGCGGGTACCGTAATGGTATCCAGCATGCTCCGTGGGACGAGAGAGTGAGGCTCTCCTGGCTCGTCATGACCTTCGGGCATGCCCTGTCTGTCACGGGCCGCCTTTCGGGGCGACTCCCAGCGCTCATGAGGTTGCCGCACGCGATGCTTACCCCCGAACGTCAGACCCACCTCAAGCAGCTTGAGGCCGAATCCATCCACATCATCCGTGAAGTGGCAGCGGAATTTGCCAATCCGGTCATGCTGTATTCCATCGGCAAGGATTCCGCCGTCATGCTGCACCTGGCGCGCAAGGCTTTCGCGCCGGGCGTCCCGCCGTTCCCGCTGATGCACGTCAACACCACCTGGAAATTCCAGGAAATGATCAAGTTCCGCGACGAGATGGCCGCGGAAGTCGGCATGGAGTTGATCGAGCACATCAACCAGGAAGGCGTCGAGGCGGGCATCAACCCGTTCGATCACGGTAGCGCCAAGTACACCGACATCATGAAGACCGCCGGTCTCAAGCAGGCACTCGACAAGCACGGCTTCGATGCTGCCTTCGGTGGTGCACGTCGTGACGAGGAAGCCTCGCGGGCCAAGGAGCGTGTCTACTCCTTCCGTGATCAGTACCACCGCTGGGACCCCAAGAATCAGCGTCCGGAGCTGTGGAACATCTACAACTCGAAGATCAACAAGGGCGAGTCCATCCGCGTCTTCCCGCTCTCCAACTGGACCGAGCTGGACATCTGGCAGTACATCTATCTCGAATCCATCAAGATCGTGCCGCTGTACTACTCCGCCGTGCGTCCGGTAGTGAAGCGTGATGGCCTCGACATCATGGTCGACGACGACCGTCTGCCGCTCAAGGAAGGCGAAGTGCCGGAAATGAAGTCCGTGCGTTTCCGTACCCTGGGCTGCTACCCGCTGACCGGCGCCGTGGAATCCACCGCCGCGACCCTGCCGGAAATCATCCAGGAAATGCTGCTGACGCGTACCAGTGAGCGCTCCGGGCGTGCCATCGATCACGACCAGGCAGGCTCCATGGAGAAGAAGAAGCGCGAAGGGTATTTCTAAGGTCGCCCCAGCATTTTGCCTGCAAGCGCCGTCACATGGTGCTTGATGACCCGAACGAACAATTCGCCTGATGAGTCGGCTCGCAGCCTCACGAGACATTGGTTCGCGATACTGGCTCGCCACTCATCAGGCTCATGACAGCGGCAAGGAGAAGAGTGTGTCCCACGCGTCAGACAAGATTTCCGCGGATATCGAAGCCTACCTGCAAGAACACGAGCGCAAGGACCTGTTGCGCTTCATCACCTGCGGTAGCGTTGATGACGGCAAGTCGACCCTGATCGGTCGTCTGCTGTTCGATTCCAAGCTGATCTATGAAGATCAGCTGGCCTCCATCACCCAGGCCTCCAAGACCAGCGGCACCACCGGTGACGAGGTCGATCTGGCCCTGTTGGTCGATGGCCTGCAGTCCGAGCGTGAGCAGGGCATCACCATCGATGTCGCCTATCGCTTCTTCTCGACCGACAAGCGCAAGTTCATCATCGCCGACACGCCGGGGCACGAGCAGTACACCCGCAACATGGCCACCGGCGCCTCGTCCGCGAGCCTGGCTATCATCCTGATCGACGCGCGCTACGGCGTGCAGACCCAGACCCGTCGTCACAGCTTCATCGCCGACCTGCTGGGCATCCAGCACCTGGTGATCGCGGTCAACAAGATGGATCTGGTCGATTATTCCGAGACGCGCTTCAATGAGATCGTCGCCGAGTATCAGGAATTCGCCAACAAGCTGAACGCGCCGGACATCCGTTTCGTGCCGATGTCCGCCCTCAAGGGCGACAACGTCGTCAACCGCAGTCCAGCACTGGGCTGGTACACCGTGGATGGCGAAGCGGGTCCGTCACTGCTTGAGGTGCTGGAAACCGTCGAACTGACCCACGACCAGAATCTCAGCGATCTTCGCTTCCCGGTGCAGTACGTCAATCGTCCCAACCTCGATTTCCGCGGTTACTGCGGCACCCTGGCGGCCGGTGTCGTGCGCCCGGGTGACAGCGTCAAGGTGCTGCCGTCCGGCAAGACCTCGACCATCGAGCGTATCGTCACCTTCGATGGTGATCTCGAGATCGCCTACCCGGGTCAGGCCATCACCCTGACGCTTGATGATGAGATCGATATCTCGCGTGGCGACTGGCTGGTGGCGGCGGATGCCGAACTGCCGCTCTCCAATGCACTGGAAGCGGATGTCGTCTGGATGCACGAGAAGCCGCTGCAGCCGGGCCGTCAGTACGATATCAAGCTGGCGACCCGTGATCTGACCGGTCAGGTCAGTGCCATCGACTACCTCTACGACGTCAACACGCTGGAGCATCACGAGGGCGACAGCCTGGCGCTGAACGCCATCGGTCGCGTCCAGCTCGAGCTGACCCAGGCGGTGCCGGTGGATGACTACCGTTCAAGCCCGGGCACCGGCAGCTTCATCGTGATCGATCGTCTGAGCAACGTGACCGTCGGCGCGGGCATGATTCGCGGCGTGGGCCGCTCAGGCACCCAGGCCACTACCCAGCAGACCGACTGGGCCGCGTTTGAAGCCGACCTCAACGCGCTAGTGCGCAAGCACTTCCCGCACTGGGAAGCGCGAGATGTGCGCGAGCTGCTTGGTCGCACCAACTGATTCCATCCTGTAGCGACAGCAGAATGGAAGTCAGCGAGATACCAACAACAACGCTGGACACGCAATAACAACACGGCCTGCTGGAATGAAGCCGGAGAACGCAAAAGCCCCCATGGCCGTAAGGCGATGGGGGCTTTTTGCATGGTGCGGCTCACACCTGGCGCATCAGGCGACAGCCGTGTCGATGGCGAGCGGGGCGGAGGGACCGAAGTGCTCGTGGTGACACTGGCTGAGCGGTACGCCGATACGGCTGAGGTGCTGGATCATGTTCTGCATGAAGCCATGCGGGCCGATCACGAAGGCCTGCAGCGACTCGGCGCTGGCACCGGTCGCGGCGATCTGCTGCGCCAGCCAGTCGCGCTCGATGATGCCTAGCTGCGCATGGGGCGGCAGCGTCTCGGCCTGTTCGTAGCAGACCTGATAATGCAGCTGCCTTGGATACTGCGCGACCAGTGCCTTGAGGGTGGCATCGAAGGCATGCACCTCGGGATTGCGTGCCGCATGCAGGTAGATCACCTGGCGGCCCGCCGCCAGCGCCGCCGTCAGCAGCGGCAGCATCGGCGTCTGGCCGACACCGGCCGACAGCAACAGCACCGGGGCATCGGCGCTCTGCGGGGCAGCATGTTCGAAGGTCAGCTCGCCGGCCGGCGGCAGCAGCTCGATCTCGTCACCTGCCTTCAGCGCATGCAGGTACTGGCTGGACTGGCCGTGGGCCTCGCGCTTGACCGAGATGCGGCAGAAGCGCTCGTCCGGCGCGTGGGACAGGCTGTAATGACGATGGATCACGCCCTGCGGTGTCGTCAGGCGCATGCCGATGTACTGGCCCGGCAGGAAGGAGAACATCGGGCCTTCCACCGGCGCCAGGTACAGCGAGCGAATCTCGCGGCTCTCGTCCTGTGTACGCACGATGCGAAAACGGCGCAGCCCCTGCCAGCCGCCGCGAGTGGCGGCGAAGCTGTCGTAGCGGCCCTGCTCGGCGGCGATCAGTACAGCGGCCAGTTCCCCGTAGAGGGCGCCCCAGGCATCGGCGATCTCCGGGGTGACGGCGTCCCCCAGCACCTCACCGATGGCGGCCATCAGGCATTCGCCGACGATAGGGTAGTGCTCCGGCAGGATATTGAGCGAGACATGCTTGCTGACCACGGGCGCCAGCAGGCGGTCCACTGCCTTACGCGAGTGGCGCGCGCCGACATAGGCGAGTACGGCGCCGGCCAGTGCACGGGCCTGGCCGCCGCTGGCCTGGTGGGTCTGGTTGAACAGCGGCTTCACCTCGGGATAACGCTCGAACATCAGCGGATAGAAGCGCGCCGTGATGGCATTGAGATGCTCGGCGACGACGGGAGCGGTGGCGGCGATCAGGTCTTCCTGGGCGTTGGTCAGCATGACGATACCTCTGATTGATGTCCCTCTCTCCATGGCAAGGGGCGTGCCAACTCTTGAGACCAGCCGTCATGCACTCTGTGGGTCCATGATGTCAAAATGACATGGTCATGTGACGTGTTCCAATGACATCAATCGTGTCATGATGACATCAATCTTCAGCCCTCTCGCTCCCGACACCCGCAAGGATGACCGCATGCCCGATGCCCACTTGCCCCAGAACGATACGCCGGTCGCGGCCGTGAATGCCTGGCTCGCCGCCTGGTTGTCCCTAGAAGAGGGCGGCGAGCGGCGAGCGCTGCCATGGACGCGTCTGCTGGCCGCGATCATGCAGCAGCTGCCCGGTGAGGCGGCGACCCTGATGCGCTACCTGCCCGAGCGTGACGAGCTGTTGCCACTGGCCACCTACGGCCTGCCTGCCGAGGTGCGCGGGCGACGCTTCGCGCTGGCGGAGCACCCGCGGCTCAAGGCGATCGCCGAGCACACGGGGGTACATCGTTTCGCGCTGGACAGCGACTTGCCAGACCCCTTCGATGGTTTGCTGGGGGACGTGCATGGGCCGGATCTGCTGGTGCATGACTGTGCCGGTATCGCGCTGCGTGAGGGCGATACCCTGCTGGGGGTGATGACTTTCGACGCGCTGACGCCGGGGGTGCTGGCCCCGCTGGAATCGCTGTGCGCCTCTGCGAGCACGGACGACCTGGCACTTCCGCTTCAGGAGTTGCAAGCCTGGTTGTCACTCCCCGCACATTGTCTGTCGCTGTCCCTGCGACAGGAGTGGGCCGCGGGGGCCACGGTCGGCAGGTCAGGCCTTTCGGCTTCCATGGTCGTGTCACAGGCAGACATGGCGTCACAGAGTGCTGTGGCCTGCCCGCAGCGTGGCCCGGCGATGACCAGGCTCGAGGCGCAGCTGGAGGCGGTCGCCGATACCGAGATGACGGTGCTGGTGCAGGGCGAGACCGGCGTGGGCAAGGAGGGCGTGGTCCAGCGGCTGCACGACGCATCCCGGCGGGCTGCGCGGCCGCTGGTGCGCATCAACTGCGCCGCCTTGTCGCCGGACCTGGTCGAAAGTGCTCTGTTCGGTCATCGGCGTGGCGCCTTCTCGGGCGCGACCCATGATCACCGTGGCCACTTCGTGATGGCGGATGGCGGCACCCTGCTGCTGGATGAGATCGGCGAGCTGCCGCTGACGCTGCAGCCCAAGCTGCTGCGGGTGCTGCAGGAAGGCGAGCTGCAGCCGCTGGGCAGCGATCGCGTGGTCAAGGTCGATGTGCGCGTCATCGCGGCCACCAATCGCGATCTCGAGGCGGAGGTTGCCGCCGGGCATTTCCGTGAAGACCTCTATCACCGCCTGAGCGTCTATCCGCTCAGGGTGCCGCCGCTGCGTGAGCGCGGACGTGCGGACCTGCTGGCGTTGGCCGGCACCTTTCTGGAACACAACCGCACGCGCCTCGGACTGGCCAATCTGCGCCTGACGCCGGCGGCGGAGCGCCTGCTATGTGACTACCCCTGGCCCGGCAACGTGCGTGAGCTGGAGCACTGCCTGAGTCGCGCCGCCCTGCATGCCCGGCTCGCGCATGGTGCACTTCCGACTCGCCTGCGCGCCGATGGGCGCCAGCTGGTGGTAATCACACCGGAACTGCTGGGGCTGGAGGTCAACGCTGAGGTGTCACTCAGGCGGGCCACCAGTGTGGCGCAGGAGATTCAGGACGCGCAGGTGGGGAGGACGGATCAGGTGGAAACAATGGCTCTGATGGCAGGGGCGAGCCAGACAGGAGGAGCAAGCTCTGCACAGCGCGCCGCCTGGCAGGGCGGCGATGAGACGCTGGGGCTGCGCGATGCCACCGAAGCGTTCCAGCGCGAGCACATCTCGCGGGTCTGGCAGGCGAGTGATCGCAACTGGGCGGAGGCGGCGCGCAGGCTCAAGGTCGATCGCGGCAATCTGTACCGGCAGGCGCAGCGTCTGGGAATCGTCTGAGGCGCGAGGCAGTGTCTGATATGAGAAATACAAGAACGGCGATGCTCTGGGAGCATCGCCGTTCTTGTATTTCTGCCGCCGTCGGCCCTGGGGCGATGAGAAGTCCGAGTCTCGAGCGCCAGTTCAGGCGCGAGTGGCGATCAGCACCGCACGCCGTGGCGCCGGGTGGCCTTCGCGGGTCAGGCTCGGGTCAGCGGGATCGAGGAAGTCACTCAGCGAGTGGTAGGTCATCCAGTCGGTGGCACGCTGCTCGTCCAGGGTGGTCACGGCTTCATCGACGATGCGCACGTCCTTGAAGCCGGCGCGCTCGCACCAGTGGGCCAGCGCCTGCGAGGAGGGCAGGAAATAGACATTGGGCATCGCGGCGTAGCGCTCGCCGGGCATCAGTACCGTTGTCACGTCACCTTCCACCACCAGGGTTTCCAGCACCAGTTCGCCGCCGGGGCGCAGGGTATCGCGCAGCTGGAAGAGGTGGTCCATCGGCGAGGGGCGGTGATAGAGCACGCCCATCGAGAATACGGTATCGAAGGCGCCCATCTTCGTCGGCACATCCTCGATGCCTACCGGCAGGAAGTGCAGGTTGCGGCCCTGGGGGTGGTCCGCGCCGATGAAGTGGCGCACGGCATGGAACTGGCAGTAGAAGCGCGGCGAAGGGTCGATCACCAGCGTGAAGGCCGCGCCTGCACCGACCATGCGCCAGCCGTGGTAGCCATTGCCGCCGCCGACATCCAGCACGCGGCGATGGGTGAGATCCGACAGGTGCGGCGCGAGACGCTGCCACTTCCAGTCGGAGCGCCATTCGGTGTCGATATGGATCTCGTCGAGCTGATAGGGGCCCTTGCGCCACGGCATCATCGCGCGCAACAGGTTTTCGCTCTGGCGCAGCTGGCCGGTGCTCAGGCCAGTCGGAAAGCGTGCACCGACCCGATCGGCATCCAGCTGTACATCGCGCGCGTCGGGCAGGGCGGGCAGCTTTTCCAGCGCGCCATGCCAGGCCTTCAGATCAGCATGGCGCTTGCGGTCCAGGCCAGTGGCCAGTTGCTCGGGCAGGGCGCCCAGCCAGCGGGCGAAGCCGTCGCCGACGGCGCCTGGCTCACAGGCAAGCGCGGTGAAGGCGCGGTAAAGGTCGCGGTCATACGGGGAAATGCTCATGCGCTGGGTCGAGTCCGTGCAGGCGTAGCGGTCATTCGGCGGCTTTGAAGGCGACCATCGAGGCGAAATTTAGGTATTGCAGCCAGGTATGGCTGCGCTGGAAGCCGGCGCGCGCCAGGCGCTCGTGATGCGTGTTCAGGCTGTCGGGCTTCATCACGTCCTCGAGGGCCTCACGTTTCTGGGAGATTTCCAGATCGGAGTAGCCGTTGGCGCGCTTGAAGTCATGATACCGTTCGATCAGCCAGGCATTCTCGACCGGATCATCGCTGATGATCTTCTCGGAGAGGATCAACACGCCGCCGGGTTCCAGCGCCGCGAACAGCTTGTCGATCACGGCATCGCGGTCTTCCGGCGGCAGGAACTGCAGCGTCAGATTGACCACGATCATGCCGGCCGGCTGATAGTCGAGGGTGCGAATGTCGGCTTCGGTGACGTTGATGCGGTGGTCGGGGAAGGCCTCGGCGAGTTCACGGCTGGCGCGCTCGACCATCGGTCGGGACAGATCGACGGCTTCGATCTCGATATCCTCGGCGGCCATCTCGCGGGCCAGCGCCATGCTGGCAGCACCCAGTGAGCAGCCCAGGTCATAGACCCGCGCGCCGGGGCGCAGGTGAGCGCGGGCCATCAGGCCCAGCATGGCGATGATCTGACCGTAACCCGGCACCGAGCGGCGCAGCATGTCCGGAAAGCAGCTGACGACCTGCTCGTCGAAGGAGAAGCTGGCGACACGGTCAAGGGGTGTCGTAAACATCGCGTCACGGTAAGATGCATCACTCATGGATCAAGGCTTCATCGGGCAGTGGGCCAGGGCGACATGCCTGTGGCCGAGGACCGGCCGGGCAGAGTGCCCCGTCGGGCCCGCCATTCTACGCATTCGGCGCCCGTGACGCACCCGTCACGGCTGTCGGGTGATGCCTCCATCAATCGATTTCAGGCCGGGCCATGCAGGGCCGGTCATTACACTTCAAGGAGAGAGGTGGCCATGTCCACTCAATCAGCGGCACGTTCTGCGCGTCGTAATACCCAGGCTTGGCAGGCTCTCGCGCGCCATCATCAAGAGCAGATGGCCGATGTGCATCTGAAGGACCTGTTTGCCGAGGATGCGGCGCAAGGGCGTGACCGAGTGGCGACCTTCACGCGCTCCGCTGCGGGGCTGCGTCTGGATCTCTCCAAGCAGCGCCTCAAGGGCGAGACCCTGGAGCTGCTGCTGGATCTGGCGCGCGAAACCGGCGTCGAGCAGGGCATCAAGCGCCTGCTGGCCGGTGAGCATGTCAATCGCTCCGAAGACCGTCCGGCGCTGCACGCCGCGCTGCGTCTGCCGCGCTCCGCCAGCCTCGAGGTGGATGGCGAGGATATCGTGCCGGCCATCCACGAGAGCCTCGAGCACCTGGCCGAGATGGTCGATACCTTCCACAGTGGCCAGTGGCGTGGCGCCACCGGCAAGCCGATCACCGATGTGGTCAACCTCGGGGTCGGTGGCTCGGACCTCGGCCCGCTGATGGTCTCCAGCGCTCTGAGCGATTGCCGCCCCAAGGACATCCACGAGATCGGCGTGCACTTCGCCTCGACCATGGATGGCTCCCAGCTGGCGGACTATCTGGAATCCTTCAGCCCGGAAACCACGCTGTTCATCCTGTCCTCCAAGTCATTCTCGACCATCGACACGCTATCCAATGCCCGCACCGCGCGCGACTGGCTGAAATCACGTCTCGACCCGGAAGGGCGCCTGGAAGCGCTGATCAACCGTCAGCACTTCATCGGCGCTTCCGCCAAGCCGGAGAAGATGACCGAGTGGGGCATCGCGCCGGAACATCAGCTGCTGTTCTGGGATTGGGTCGGCGGCCGCTATTCGCTGTGGGGCACCATCGGCCTGCCCATCGCGCTCAACGTCGGCATGGACAACTTCCGTCGTCTGCTGGCCGGGGCGCATGAGCTGGATGAGCACTTCCGCACCGCGCCGCTGGAAGACAATCTGCCGGTGCTGCTGGCGCTGGCGGGTATCTGGAACAACAACTTCCTCGATATCCGCGCCCACTCCATCCTGCCCTACGACGGTCGTCTGGAATACTTCGCCAGCTACCTCGAGCAGCTGGAGATGGAATCCAACGGCAAGTCAGTGACCAACGATGGCGAGATGATCGACTACTCGACCTGTCCGGTGCTGTGGGGCCAGCTGGGACCGAACGCCCAGCACGCCTTCTATCAGCTGCTGCACCAGGGCACCCAGGCGGTCGAGTGTGACTTCATCGCACCGATGTGTCGTTATGATCATGTCGAGGACGCCGAGACGCGCGCCCACCTCAAGGCACAACACCGCCTGACGCTGGCCAACTGCTTTGCCCAGTCACGTGTATTGATGCTTGGCGATGACGCCATCCCCGGTGATGAGGCGCAGCCGAACCACAAGCGCTACCGTGGCAATCAGCCGTCGACCACGCTATTGCTGGAAGCGCTGACACCGGAAACGCTGGGGGCGTTGATTGCGCTCTACGAGCAGAAGGTCTTCGTGCAGGCCACCATCTGGGATATCAACCCGTTCGATCAGTGGGGCGTGGAGCTGGGCAAGCAGATCGCCACCGCCACCGAAGCGACCATGACCACCGGCGAAGGCTTCGAGATGCTGGATGCCTCCAGCCGCGCGCTGATCGAAGCGGTGTGGGCAGCACAGGATCAGGACCCGCGCTGAACCCGCGGCGGATGTGAGTGAGGGGGGCGAGTGAGAGAGTGTGTGAGGGCATGCCGATATGCCGTGCAAGACGAGTGGCGGCGCCAGTCGCCGCTCTCTGTTGATTTATACAGTATTCTCGCTATCCTATAAGCGAATCAATCGTTTACACTAGACAGCACGACGCGGACCGTCGAAAACCCTGCTTCCAGCGCATGAACGCTCGAGAGATTCCTAGCCATCTTGAAGCGTGGGAGGGGCGGTGTCGCGGGCTGGCGTGTTGTCGGGAGTGCTGATGGCCAATTCCCTCTTTCCGTCAGATACGGCAGCGATGCACACCACCGCGCCCGTCAAGGGGCTGCTGTACCTGCACGGCTTCAATTCGGCCAGTTGTTCGCCCAAGGCGCGCTTGATGCAGCGCGCGGCAGAGCAGTTCGGCCTGCCGTGCGTGATGCCGGATATCCCTCCGGCGCCCGATGCGGGTCAGGCGGCGGTCAACGCAGCCTATCTCACGCTGTGTGAGCGCCTGGCGCTGGACCCCGCAGACCCCGCCTGTGATGACGCCATCATGGTGATCGGCAGTTCCATGGGCGGTTTTCTGGCCACCTGGCTGGTCGCGCGTGAGGCCGCACGCCTCGAAGGGCCGGCTGGTCCCTCCCAGAGCGTCTGGCGTCTGGGGCCACGCAGTGTGCTGATCAATCCGGCCGTGCGTCCCGCGCGACTGGTCAGCGAATGGCTCGGCTCGGTGCATGCCAATCCCTATACCGGCGTGACGTTTACCGTCACCGAGGATTTCGGCCCCGGGCTGCTTGCATTGGAAGCGGAGCCTGTCACGGCGCAGCGCACCCTGGTGCTGTTGGCGACGGCCGATGAGACATTGGATGTCAATGATGCCGCAGGGCTCTATCAGGGAAGCCGCTTGATCATCACGCCGGGTGGTGATCACGGCTTTGCGCAGTTGGCGGAATATCTGCCGGCGATCATGGCGCATGGCGGACACCGGCTGGCCCCCGCCACCGCAGCGGCGATGCATGTCGCGCCGGACTAGCAGGTCACGTGTGTGGTGCTTTCTGCCAGACCCGCCGCCACCCGCCACGACTTGGCTGGACACGGCATCTCCTGGCATGACATGGATTGCCACGACATGGATCGCCACGATACGGATTGGCACGACATGGCAGGGCGTTTGATGCTGAACGCCAGGCGCCGGTCTCTCATTTTTCAGGAATCCGTTGTTCGTCTCGCGCACGTGAAATGGCGAGTCGGATGGCGGACGTCAACACCAAGGACACAAGGCTGCGATGAGTCAGTACAGCGCCAGTTCCATTGAGGTCCTCTCCGGCCTCGAACCGGTCCGCAAGCGGCCCGGCATGTATACCGACACTTCTCGGCCCAACCACCTGGCGCAGGAAGTCATCGACAACTCCGTCGATGAGGCGCTGGCGGGGCACGCGAAGGAAATCCGCGTGCGCCTGCTCGAGAATGGCGGTATCGAGGTCGGCGATGACGGTCGTGGCATGCCCACCGACATCCACCCCGAGCATGGCGTGACCGGCATCGAGCTGATCCTCACCAAGCTGCACGCGGGGGGCAAGTTCTCCCAGGACAGCTATCGCTTCTCCGGCGGCCTGCACGGCGTGGGCGTCTCGGTGGTCAATGCGCTGTCGACGCGTCTGGAAGTGGAAGTGTGCCGCGATGGCCTGCGTCAGCGCATCGCCTTCGAGAATGGCGAGAAGGCCGAGGAACTGACCCGGATCGGCACCGTCGGCAAGCGCAATACCGGCACCCTGGTGCGCTTCTGGCCGGACGAGAGCTACTTCGACAGCCCGCGCCTGGCGATGCCGCGTCTGCGCCACCTGCTGCGTGCCAAGGCCGTGCTGTGTCCGGGGCTCAAGGTCGTGCTCATCGAGACCGATGGCAGCGAGACGACCTGGCATTACGAGGATGGCCTGCGCGATTACCTGCTCGGTGCCACCGATGGCTTCGAGCGTTTGCCGGAATCGCCGTTCGTCGGCCATTTCGAAGACGAGGAGCACGGGGTCGACTGGGCGATCCAGTGGCTGCCGGAAGGTGGCGAGCTGGTACAGGAGCCCTACGTCAACCTGATTCCCACGCCGCTGGGCGGTACTCACGTCAATGGTCTGCGCTCCGGTCTGCTCGAGGCGCTCAAGGAATTCTGCGACTACCGCAGTCTGCTGCCGCGTGGCGTCAAGCTGAGCGCGGATGACCTGTGGGAGCGCGCCGCCTTCGTGCTGTCGGTGAAGATGCTCGATCCGCAGTTCGCCGGCCAGACCAAGGAGCGTCTGTCCTCGCGCAGCGTCGCCGCCTTCGTCTCCGGCGTGGTCAAGGACGCCTTCTCGCTGTGGCTCAACCACCATGTCGACCAGGCCGAAGCGCTGGCGGAACTGGTGATCTCGGCGGCCCAGCGCCGCCTGAAGAGCGCCAAGAAGGTCGCGCGCAAGAAGGTCACCTCCGGGCCCGCGCTGCCGGGCAAACTCTCGGATTGCGCAAGCTCCGACCCTGCCGAAAGCGAGCTGTTCCTGGTCGAGGGTGACTCCGCCGGCGGCAGTGCCAAGCAGGGGCGCAACCGCGAGACCCAGGCGATCCTGCCGCTGCGCGGCAAGATCCTCAATACCTGGGAAGTCGAGTCGCATGACATCTACTCTTCCCAGGAGGTCCACGACATCGCGGTCGCCATCGGCCTGGACCCGGGCTCGGATGACCTCACCAAGCTGCGCTATCACAAGGTCTGCATCCTGGCGGATGCCGACTCCGATGGTCTGCACATCGCCACGCTGCTGTGCGCGCTGTTCGTGCGTCACTTCCCGGCGCTGGTGGATGCCGGGCGCGTCTTCGTCGCCATGCCGCCGCTGTACCGCATCGATCTGGGCAAGGAAGTGCACTACGCCCTGGACGAGAGCGAGAAGGCGCACATCCTCAAGCAGCTCGAAAGCAAGCGTGGCACGCCCAATGTGCAGCGCTTCAAGGGTCTGGGTGAGATGAATCCGCTGCAGCTGCGGGAAACCACCATGGCGCCGGACACCCGCCGTCTGGTGCAGCTGACGCGCAGCGTGGATGATGGCACCCACGAGATGCTCGACATGCTGCTGGCCAAGAAGCGCGCCAGTGATCGCAAGAGCTGGCTCGAGGACTACGGCAACATGGCCGATATCGAGGTCTGATCATCGGTTGAGCTTTCACGGCCAGTTGGACTTCGAAAGCCAACCGGGCTGCGAGGGCAGCTTAACTTCGAAAGCCAGACAAGCTGCGCGACAGCATTCTTTCGGGAGCGCCACAGTCAGACGCTCCCCGGTTTTACGCTCGTAATCAAGGTCAAGCGCCCATGAGCATGGATATCCAGGTCGCGGAGGGTGACGTCGAACGTCTGGCCCTGCGCGACTACACCGAAAAGGCGTACCTCGACTACTCGATGTACGTGATTCTCGACCGCGCCCTGCCGCATGTCGGCGATGGCATGAAGCCGGTGCAGCGCCGCATCGTCTACGCCATGCGCGAACTGTCCCTGACGGCCAACGCCAAGTACAAGAAGTCGGCGCGTACCGTCGGCGACGTGCTGGGCAAGTTCCACCCCCATGGTGACAGCGCCTGTTACGAGGCGATGGTGCTGATGGCGCAGCCGTTCAGCTATCGCTATCCGCTGGTGGATGGCCAAGGCAACTGGGGTAGTCAGGATGACCCCAAGTCCTTCGCGGCGATGCGTTACACCGAATCGCGGCTGTCGAAGTACTCCGAGGTGCTGCTGTCCGAGCTTTCCCAGGGCACCGTCGACTGGGTGCCCAACTTCGATGGCACCATGAGCGAGCCCAAGGTGCTGCCGGCGCGTCTGCCCAATGTGCTGCTCAACGGTACTACCGGCATCGCGGTGGGCATGGCGACCGACATCCCGCCGCACAATGTGCATGAAGTCGTGGCCGCCACCCGCCATCTGCTGCGCCATCCGGACTCTGACAGCGATCAGCTGATGGAGCACCTGCCGGCACCGGACTTCCCCACCGAGGCAGAGATCATCACGCCGCGCACCGACCTCGCCAAGCTCTACCGCACCGGTCGTGGCAGCGTGAAGATGCGCGCCCGCTACGTGCTGGAAGAGGGCGATATCGTGATCACGGCGCTGCCGTATCAGGTCTCCGGCGCCAAGGTGATCGAACAGATCGCCGCCCAGATGCAGGCCAAGAAGCTGCCGATGGTCGCGGATCTGCGTGATGAGTCCGACCACGAGAACCCGACGCGCCTGCTGATTCAGCCGCGCTCCAATCGTGTCGATATCGAATGCCTGATGGCGCACCTGTTCGCCACCACGGACCTCGAGAAGAACGCGCGCGTCAACATGAACGTCATCGACCTCAAGGGGCGTCCACGGGTGATGGCGCTGCACGAGATGCTGGCCGAGTGGCTGCGCTATCGTCGCGCTACCGTGCGTCGCCGCCTCGAGCATCGTCTGGCCAAGGTCGAGGATCGTCTGCATATCCTCGAGGGTCTGCTGACGGCTTACCTGAATCTCGACGAGGTCATTCGCATCATCCGCGAGGAAGAGGACCCCAAGGCCAGCCTGATCGAGACCTTCCAGCTCTCCGAGCGTCAGGCCGAGGCGATCCTCGAGCTGCGTCTGCGTCACCTGGCACGTCTTGAAGAGATGAAGCTGCGTGGCGAGCAGGACGAGCTCAAGCGTGAGCGCAAGCACCTCAAGCATCTGCTGGGCAATGACGAGGCACTGATGGACCTGATCGACAGTGAGCTTGAGCAGGCCGCCACCGACTTCGGCGATGCACGTCGCTCACCGCTGGTCGAGCGTGGCGAAGCCAAGGCGCTGTCTGAAGTCGAGCTGATGGGCGCCGACCCGATCACCGTCGCGCTGTCCGAGAAGGGCTGGATCCGTGCCGCCAAGGGGCATGATATCGACCCCGAGGGTCTGTCCTACAAGGCCGGCGACCGCTTCCATCTGGCGGCGCGCGGCAAGACCAATCAGCCGCTGGTGCTGCTGGATGACACCGGACGTGCCTACACCCTGGCCGCGCACAATCTGCCCAGTGCACGCGGACAGGGCGAGCCGATCACCGGGCGCATGAATCCGGCGGCGGGGGCGGCGATGGTCGGGCTGCTGCTCGATGCGCCTTCCGCACGCTACCTGCTGGCCTCCGATGGCGGCTATGGCTTCGTGACCACGCTTGAGCAGCTGACCGGCAAGAACAAGTCCGGCAAGGCGGCACTGACTCTACCGCGCGGCTGTGCGGTGCTGCCGCCGGTGGCGATTCCCGAAGTGCCTGAGTCAGCGCAGGGCGATGGGGCTGCGCTGGAAGTGGCGGTGGTGTCCAATGAAGGGCGCCTGCTTGTCTTCCCGCTCTCCGAGCTGCCTGAGATGTCCAAGGGCAAGGGCAACAAGATGCTGTCGATCCCGGGCGAACGCGCCGCCAACCGCGAGGAGTTCGTGCGCTCGCTGGTGGTCTTGCCCGCCGACACGACCCTGGTGGTGCATGCCGGCAAGCGCAAGACCCTGCTCAAGGGGGCGGATCTCGATTATTATCGTGGCGAGCGTGGCCGCCGCGGCAGCAAGCTGCCCAAGGGCTTCCAGAAGGTCGACCGTCTGGCCGTCGATAGTTGAATCCGGGCCGGATGGCCTGGCTTGTTAGCAGAGGTGCGTCGGCATTGACGCCGACATGCCCCGTGGGCGACACCTTGATGATTCATTGCTCAGGAATGATTTTCCAATGACACAACGTATCTTGATCCGTGCCACCGGTACGGCTCGTCCAGGACAGCTGGCAGGGCTTGGTCAGGCGCTGGCGCGCAGCGGCGCACGACTGCTGGACATCAATCAGAGCGTGACCTTCGGGCTGGTGTCGCTGGAAGCGCTGGTGGCTCTCGGTGCGGAGTCCGATCTGGAGGCCGCGCTGGCCGCCGCCGGTGAACAGCTGGGGCTGGATGTGCAGGCCGTGCAGGTCGGTGCTGAGGAATATGCGCGCTGGAGCCATCAGGCGGAGCGCCCGCGCTGGATTCTGACGCTGCTGGCGCCGTGCCTGCCGGCCGGCATTCTGGCCGAGGTCGGTGGCCTGACAGCCGAATTCGGGATCACCGTCGAGCTGATGCATCGTCTGTCGGGGCGTGAGCCGCTGGATGGCGAGTCACCGGCCGAAGGCGCCTGTGTCGAGTGCTGGCTGCGCCTGCCGGAGAGTGACACCGACATCGACGCCCTGCGCGAGAAGGCGCTGGCGCTGGGCGCGCTGCACGGTGTCGATATCGCGATCCAGGAAGATGATATCTGGCGTCGTCATCGTCGCCTGATCTGCTTCGACATGGATTCGACGCTGATCCAGACCGAGGTGATCGACGAGCTGGCGCGTCGTCACGGTGTCGGCGAGGAAGTCTCGGAAGTCACCGAGCGGGCCATGCGGGGCGAGCTGGACTTCAAGCAAAGCTTCCGCGAACGCATGAGCAAGCTGGAAGGCCTGGATGAGTCGGTGCTGGCCGATATCGCTGCCAATCTGCCGCTGATGGATGGGGTCGAGCGCCTGATGGCCAACCTCAAGGCGCTGGGCTATCGCACCGCGATCCTGTCCGGCGGCTTCACCTACTTCGCGCGTCATCTTCAGCAGCTACTGGGCTTCGATGAGATCCACGCCAATGAGCTGGTGATCGTCAATGGCAAGGTCACCGGTGAAGTGCGTGAACCGATCGTCGATGCCGAGCGCAAGGCATTGCTGCTGCGCGAGATCGCCGAGCGTCATGGCCTGCGCATGGAGCAGACCATCGCCGTCGGTGACGGTGCCAATGACCTCAAGATGCTGGCCGAGGCGGGGCTGGGCATCGCCTTCCGTGCCAAGCCGCTGGTGCGTGAACAGGCGCGTCAGTCGATCTCGACTCTGGGCCTGGATGCCGTGCTCTACCTGATGGGCTATCGTCAGCAGGATCTCGAGCACTGATCCGTGATTCAGCCGCTGAACGCCCGGGCTGAGTCACAAGCCAGTGTGTGAGTGATACCGCCTCCATCGCCGCCGCGATGGGGGCGGTGTCGTCTGGTCATCAGATCGCAGAATAGTCCCAAAGCAGCAATGCGCTTTCAGGTGTGAGGGCTAGACTGGAGGGGAAGCGCCGACGACTCGTCGCTCGTCAGTTGACGCCATACTGAAATGCCACTCGCCACGCCGTCAGGAGTTTGCCCATGCCGTCACCCTATGACGATGAACTGCACCTGCTGTGCCTGTTTCCGCACGATGCCGCTCTCAAGGGCTTGAAGATTCGCCACGATGCCAGCCCTGACATGGTGGCCGCCGCCGAGCGTCTGCATGCCAAGGGGTTGACCACGCTGCCGGATGGCGGCTATCTGACGTCGGTGGGCCGTGAGGCCGCCGAGCACGCCCATCGTCTCAATGACCTGCTTCACGTCCCGATGGCCATGACGGGCACCTGAGTTCGCCCACTGGCTTGAATCGCTGATCGCGAGAAGGAAAAACGCCCCGTGGCTTTCGGCCACGGGGCGTTTTCGTATATGGCCTCAGGGGCAGTGAGGAATCCGTGCGCTCAGGCCTTGTGCTTGCGATAGGTCGCGCGGGTGATCTCGACGATCTCCACGCTGACTTCGCGGGCTGCCTCGCAGTGAGGCTTGAGGGCCTCCATCAGGATATCCGCCAGACGTGACTTGTCGTCATCGCTGCGGCCTTCCAGCTGATGGCAGTGCAGATTGACGAAGCCGTGCTTGTGCGCCAGCGGTGCCTGATTGCCGGCCAGACGCCAGTGACGCCAGCTTTCCGCGCGCACCTTGATGTCGGTTTCCTTGAACAGGCCGCTTTGCATGGCAGCGGCATGCAGGTCATCCATGATCGCGTCCATGTCGAGGCTGGGGGCCAGACTGTCGGCATAATCAATGACGAGATGAGGCATGTGATGGGCTCCTTGAGCGTGGCCACGCCTCTCGGGGCGTGTGCCGATGATGAAATTGGCCAGCGATAGTAGCAAATTTTGTGCGGCACGCCGCCTGTTGTTGCCTCACGCTGCCAGTGCGCCAATCACGCACTGGCGATGATACCCGTCAGGTTGAGCGAAGATGGCTCGCGCTCGTCGTCCGCAGGGGAAGACGCCGAAGGGTGAGTGGTGGCGTCGACTCCCGGAGGTGTCCTGGACACTGTGGTCTTGGACACAGGGGGCTTGGACACAGGGGGCTTGGACAGAGGTGTCTTGGAGCGTCGTCCTGGCACTTCACGTACCAGGCGCGGCATCAGGAAGCCGGGTAGATGCTCAAGCAGCGCTTCCATCAGGTTGCAGGCCTCGTCATCGCTGACCGCGAAGTGGGCGGCGCCCTGCACCGGGTCGAAGGCATGCAGGTAGTAGGGCAGTACGCCGCACTCGAAGAGACGCTCGGCAAGGGCCGTCTGCACTTCCACGCTGTCATTGACGCCGCGCAGGATGACGCCCTGGTTGAGCAGGGTGACGCCGGCGCTCTTGAGGCGAGTCATGGCGGCAGCGACGGCATCGTCCAGCTCGTTGGCATGGTTGGTGTGAATGACCAGCACCTTCTGCAGGCGTGTGGTGCCCAGCCAGCCGAGCAGCTCGTCATTGACGCGGTCCGGAATCACCACCGGCAGGCGCGTGTGGATGCGCAGGCGCTTGAGATGCGGGATCTCGTCCAGTGACTCCACCAGCCATGCCAGGCGCTTGTCGGGGGAGACCAGCGGGTCGCCACCGGACAGGATCACCTCGTGGATGCGCTCGTCGGCGCGCAGGTAGTCGAGGATATCCTGCCACTGCGCGCGGCTGGGCTGATGGTCATCATAGGGGAAGTGACGGCGGAAGCAGTAGCGGCAGTTGATCGCGCAGCCACCGCTGGCCATCAGCAGTACCCGGTTGGTGTACTTGTGGATCAGCCCCGGCAGTGGTGTATGTTCGGCCTCTTCCAGCGGGTCGGTGACGTAGCCGTCGAGCACGTCGGTCTCGGCGTCCAGCGGCAGCACCTGGCGCAATAGCGGGTCGTCGGGGTCATTGGCGCGGATGCGGCTGGCATAGGCCTCGGGCACGCGGATCGCGAACAGCTCATGCCCGTCGCGGGCGCCCGTCAGCCACTCGCGCTCCAGCCCCAGACGCTCCAGCAGAGCCTGTGGAGAGCGGATCACATCGCGTAGCTGTGCACGCCAGTCATTCGGGGCAGACGGGGTTTCAGCGGCAGTCGAGAAGGCCTCTGAGGCACGACTTTCGTGGCTGTTGTGCGGGATGGTATGCAAGGATGCAGGGGTTCGGGTTATCATGCGCATCACTTCTAGTCATGATTGCAGCCAATTGACTGCAATCTGGAATTCATGGCGGGCAAGACCCGTTAACGAGTCGAGAGCGAGCAAGATGGCCAACTATTCTACCAACGAATTCAAGTCCGGTCTGAAAGTGATGCTGGACAATGATCCCTGTGCCATCGTCGATAACGAACTGGTCAAGCCGGGCAAGGGTCAGGCCTTCAACCGCGTCAAGCTGCGCAACCTGAAGACCGGTCGTGTATGGGAGCGTACTTTCAAGTCCGGCGAGAGCATCGAAGCCGCCGATGTCATGGAAGTCGACATGGAATACCTCTACACCGACGGTGAGATGTGGCACTTCATGCGTACCGATGGCTCCTTCGAGCAGTACGCTGTCGATGGCAAGGCGCTGGGCGACAACGTCAAGTGGCTGAAGGAGCAGGTCGTCTACACCATCACGCTGTGGAACGACAACGCGATTGCCGTGACGCCGCCGAACTTCATCGAACTGGAAGTCGTCGAGACGGACCCGGGCCTCAAGGGCGACACCGCCAACGGTGGCTCCAAGCCGGCGACCCTGTCTTCCGGTGCCGTGGTGCGTGTGCCGCTGTTCATCAACCAGGGCGAAGTCCTCAAGGTTGATACCCGCAGCGCCGAGTACGTGTCTCGCGCCTGAGCCCTTTCGCTCACGTCGTGAACACCCTGATGCCTCGCCTCGTGCGGGGCATCATCGTTTGTGCTGCTCATTTGTGCTTCTCTTTCGTGCTGGTCATACGTGGAGGGTGATCGTGTCGATCAGCCCTCCCGGTTGGCCAACGTCTTCTGCTGGTCCCTTCCTCGAGCTTCCCATGTCTGATGCCGATTCTTCCGCCGCTGCTTCACCTCTTTCAGCCGCTGCCGCGCCAGGCGCTGCCCTGGTAGAGGACTGGGCACCCACTGCCACGCGCGAGCGACTCGTCCAGCGCGCGCGTCTGATCAGTGAGGTGCGGGCTTTCTTCATCGAGCGTGAAGTGCTGGAGGTGGAAACACCGGTGCTGGGGCGGGCCGGTTCGACGGATGTCGGTCTCGCGTCATTGTCCTTGACCGCGCAGTTTCCGGGTGAGCGTGAGCGTGTGCCGCTGTGGCTGCAGACATCGCCGGAATTTCACATGAAGCGTCTGCTGGCGGCCGGTAGCGGGCCGATCTTCCAGATCGCGCGTGCCTTCCGTGATGGCGAGGTCAGCCGTCGCCATAATCCCGAGTTCTGCATGCTGGAGTGGTACCGCCCCGGCATGAACCTTGAGGCGATGATGATGGAGACCTGCGAGCTGATCCGGCGCGTGATGGCGCTCGGGGCACAGCTGACCGGCCAGCCGTCGCTGCTCAGTGAGTCTCAAGATGCAGAGGCCAGGCCTGCCATCACGCCTTACCGTGCGCTGTTTCGCCGTGTGCTGTCGCTGGACCCCTTCACGGCCACGCTCGAGGAACTGCGAGCCGCCTGCGCACGCGAATGTGAGGTCGCGGCTGATAGCTGGTCGCATGAGACCTGCCTGGATGCGCTGATGAGCCTGGTGATCGAGCCGAGCCTGGGCTCTGGGGCGCAGGGCGCAGAAGCACAGGGCGCAGAAGCGCAGGGACAAGCCACCGTGGAGCTGGTCACCGAGTACCCAGCTGCGCAGGCTGCCTTGGCGCGCAAGCACCAGGACAGCGCGGGGGATTGGGTGGCATCGCGCTTCGAGGCCTACGTGGCGGGCATCGAGCTGGCCAACGGCTATGACGAGCTGACCGATGCCAGTGAGCAGGCGGCGCGCTTTGCCGAAGACAATGCCGCGCGAGTCGCCCGGGGCCTGCCTGAGGTAGCGGCCGACCAGCGCCTGGTGGCGGCCCTGCAGGCGGGCATGCCCGCGGGGAGCGGGGTGGCGCTGGGGCTGGATCGTTTGATCATGCTGGCGCTGGGGGAGCGCGATATCTCGGCGGTCATCGCTTTCCCGGCATCACGTGCTTGAGAGTAGGCTTTAAAGGCAGCTTTTGATGTGATTTGCGTGAATCCCAGCGTTTATTGCCGACACGCTTGCCGAGCGTGCATTGACTAGACTGGAGAGGTCAGCGTGGAGGGTTGGCGCTTGCCGGCGAAGCCGCAGGCAAGGTGATGGCAGGACCAGGGCAATGGTCGCAGCGGGTCTTCTTTTATCGGGCATGGTGAAAGAAGGCGACAGATGATGGCTCGAACCCTCGGAGCCTTCGAGGCATCATCCGGCAGTCGCGTCGTGAGAGCGTGACGCCTGTCATGGAGGACTCTGATCTGTTTGGGCACTGAAGGTAGTGATCACCCCGATGGCAGCGTTCATCGCGGACAAGGCAAGAAGACGAGGAGCGCAGTCAGGCTCCTGTCGTTAAAAAGGGAAGCCAGGGGCTTCCCTTTTTTTATGCTCGATTTTCATGTGCGAGTTTTATGCGCACACGTTGTGCTCGCGCTGCGCCAGGCCTGGCGTTATTTCTCGTCTGCGGTCGGCGTGTCCTGCGCTGTCTCTGCCGCATGCGCTTCTGACTCGCTCGGGGCCGGTGCTGTCGCAGGCGGGCGCATGCCGAGTGACTGACCCATGCTGACCTTCTGGCCCGGCGTCAGGGCGTCATCGAACTCGACGCTGTCCGGGAAACACATCACCACGGTGGAGCCGAGCTGGAAGCGGCCCATCTCGGCGCCATGCGCCAGCTCGATGAGTTGATCGAAACGGGTCGTCTCGACATCACCGGAAAGCGGCGTGACCTGACCACTCCAGACGGTCTTGATCGCCGCGACGATCATCGCGCCCACCAGCACCATGGCCATCGGGCCATGCTCGGTCTCGAAGATGCAGACCAGGCGTTCGTTGCGCGCGAAGAGGCCCGGTACGTGCTTGGCAGTGGCTTCGTTGACCGAGAACAGGCGTCCCGGAACGTAGGCCATCTCGATCAGACGACCGGCCACCGGCATATGGACGCGATGGTAGTCCTTCGGTGACAGGTAGACGGTGGCGAAGCGGCCGTTGCGGAAGGGTGCGGCGCGCTCTTCACTGCCGCCCAGCAGCTGGGTCAGCGAGAATGCCTGACCCTTGGCCTGTACCAGGGTGCCATGTTCGATATTGCCGAACTGGGACAGTACGCCATCGGCCGGTGATACCAGGCCTTCACCGATGGGGCGGGCGTCCGCCTTCAGGGCGCGGGTAAAGAAGTCATTGAAGCAGGCATAGGCACGTGGATTCTCCTCGAACGCCTCGTTCATGTTGACGCCGTAGGCCTTGATGAAACGCTCGATGAAGGTGTTCTTGACCCACGGGTTGGTGCAGGCGGCGACACGGCCGATGAGGCGTGAGATCAGGTGCTGGGGCAGTGGGTACTGGCTCAGGGAAAACAGCTTGGCGCGATCCACGATGGCGATCCTTGCAGGCACTTCAGGAATGAAAAGCCCGCTCCTCGAGAGGGCGGGCGTTGGCCGGCAACAGCGGCGGCCAGCAGTTGGGCTGCACCTTAGCCCATCGCCAATAACGGCTCAAGCCTGCGAATTGCCGCAGTCGTGGGCCTGGCGACAGTTGCCAGGCAGGCCATGCGTGTCATTCCGGCATGGCTTGGCTTGGCGTGCTGGCGTTCGAAAGGGGCATTCCAGTCTACGATCAAGCGCCCTCAGCGTTCGATGGGCGTGTCGTCACGGTTGCCCCATTCCTTCCAGGAGCCCGGATAGGCGCGCACATCGCTGAAGCCAAGCGCTTGACCCACCAGCCAGGTCAGGCCGGAGCGGTGATGGCTCTGGCAGTGCGTCACGATGTGCTGTTCGGGGTTGAGGCCGCGAGCGCCCAGTTCGGTCACCAGCTCCGCATAGTCGCGGATGCGCAGGTTGCGTTCACGGTCCATGGCCTCGGTCCACTCGAAATGCACGGCGCCCGGAATATGGCCGAGGCGGGCGTTCTGGCCCTTCTCGCCGCGATATTCCTCCGCCGAGCGTGCATCCCAGATCACGACGCTTTCCTGCGGGTCCTCGGCCGCCAGCCGGTCGAGAATGTCCTCCCGCGTCGCCATCACGCTGGTGTCCATGTAGGCGGCGTGATACTCGCTGGGACTCCAGTCGCTGGTGGCGTCACTCAGCGGAAGGCCATCGCCTTGCCATGCGTGCAGGCCACCATTGAGGTAGCTGTAACGGGTATGGCCGAGCAATGCGAGGGTCCATAGCAGGCGTCCGGCCCAGCCGCCGCCTTCATCGTCATAGGCCACCACATGGCTGTCACGGGTGATGCCAAGGGCTGACATCACCTCAGACAGCGCCTCGGGGCTCGGTACGCCGGGAATGTCATCGTCATTGCTGCCGACCAGCTGCTTGAAGTCGAGCAGACGAGCGCCGGGCACGTGACGCGCATGGCTCTCGGCTTTCAGCGGCACGTCGACGATCACGATATCAGGATGGTCGAGCATCTCCGCGAGCTGCTGCGGTTCGACGATCAAGGGCAGCAGGTCGGCTTCCGAGGGGGAAGGGTGTGAAGAATCGTGAGACATGGCGTAATCCTTGCTTCTACGAAGAGAGTGATCCTCCCGGCATCATGGCACGTCGGCTGGCACTGTGGTCAAGTCACTGTGATCAAGAGATGCAATCAAGTGACTGCGGTGAGGCGAAGTGTCGTCGCGCCAGATTCCTTGCCATCTTGTCCCCTGAAACGACATGTTTTCAGTATAATGCCGTGCGTCACATTCTGGGGCGAACGTGTGAAAGCCCAGTGTGCGCCACGACCTGACCTCCTGGACAGCCTTCCGGATTCCGGACAGTTTCAAGGACGGGTTTCTGGTCAGCTGGTGAGATAGACCAGTAGATCCAGTAGATCTTGTTTCAGCCCAGCGCCCGGTGGCGAATGCAACATTGGCCCTCGAGGCATCCTCTTCGCGGCCTCAGGCAATACACTGTCTGTCGCCAGTGGCGCTGCTGCACTTTTCGGGTGCGGTGCTGGCGCTCAATGTGTGTCATTTTGGTGCGGCGTGTCGGCGACCCGTCGACGCTGAGCTGCTACTCAATCGCTTCATCCTGAACGGGAGTCATCATCTTGCTCGAGCGCCTATTCTCACTGCGTGCCGAAGGCACCACGACGCGCACGGAAGTGCTGGCGGGCATCGCCACCTTCATGGCGTCGATGTACATCATCGTGGTCAATCCCGGCATCCTGTCAGCCGCCGGCGTGCCATTCAGTGCGGCCCTCACGGCGACCGTGCTGGTCAGCTTCTTCGGCAGCCTGATGATGGGGCTGTACGCGCGCAACCCGATCCTGGTCGCGCCGGGCATGGGCATCAATGCCCTGTTCGCCTACACCATGGTGCTGGGCGGCGGCATGAGCTGGGAGGTCGCGCTGGGCTGCGTGTTCTGGGCTGGCGTCATCTTCGCAGTACTGGCCATGTTCAACGTGCGCCGCCTGGTGATCGATGCGATTCCCGCTCAGCTCCGCTACGCCATCGCCTGTGGTATCGGCCTGTTCATCACCTTGATCGGTCTGGTGAATGCCAAGCTGATCGTCTCCAACCCGGTCACCGTGGTCAGTGTGGCGCCGATGACGCCTTCGTTGGTGGTCTTCCTGTTGGGGCTGGCGCTGACCGCCATTCTGGTCGCGAAGCGCATTCATGGCGCACTGATCATCGGCATCATCGTCACGACCCTGATGGCGACCACCATCGGGCGTCTGTGGGGGGATGGCAGCGCCTACTTCCCGCCGGAGATCGCTCAGCCGACACTGGTCAACTTCACCGGTATCTTCGCCGCGCCTGATTTCAGTGGCCTGCTGGCGCTGGACCTGCTCGGTTCGCTCAAGGTGGCCTATGCGCCGTTCATCTTCGTCATCCTGTTCACGGTGTTCTTCGATGCGCTCTCGACCTTCATGGCGGTGGCCGAGGCAGGCAACCTGAAGGACGAGAATGGTGACCCGCGCAATATCCGACGCTCGATGATGGTCGATGCCTTCTCGGCGCTGGTGTCCGCGCCACTGGGCACCAGTCCGGCGAATGCCTACATCGAATCGGCGGCCGGTATCAGTCAGGGCGGACGCACCGGGTTGGTCGCGGTGGTGGTGGCGCTCTGCTTCCTGCCGTTCCTGTTCCTGGCGCCGCTGCTGTCGCTGGTGCCGTCCATCGCGACTGCTCCGGCGCTGATCCTGGTCGGCGTGTTCATGATGGAGCCGATCGGCAAGATCCATTGGCACCAGTTCGATGATGCGATTCCGGCCTTCATCGCCATGGTGATGATCCCGCTGACCTACTCCATCACCCACGGTATCGTGTTCGGCTTCCTGAGCTTCGTGGTCATCAAGCTCGGCGTCGGCAAGGCGCGCGAGGTCCGCCCGACCATGTGGGTGCTGTTCGCACTCTCACTGCTGCTGTTGCTGGAAGGCTAGCCCTGGAAAGCGGCAGTGATGTGTCTCGAGGCTGTGATGTGTCTCGATGATGTGATGCATCCCGAGAGTGTCGAGCATGAAAAAGCCCCGCCAGGCAGTGACTGCCTGGCGGGGCTTTTTTTGACGGCTTCTGGATCGCGCCTGATCAGCTCTCGGTCAGCGAGAGCAGAATCTTCTTGTAGCTCTCGAAGCGTACGCGGCCGATCTCACCATTGTCCACGGCCTTAAGCAGGGCGCAGCCCGGCTCCTTCTCGTGCTTGCAGTCGCGGAAGCGGCAATAGCCGAGATAGTCGTGGAACTCGCGGAAGCCGTCGGTGACCTGTTCGGGAGTCAGGTGCACCAGGCCGAATTCGCGGATGCCGGGCGAGTCGATCAGGTCACCGCCATCCGGCATATGATAGAGCCAGGCGGTGGTGGTGGTGTGCATGCCCTGGCGTGATTCGGCCGACAGCGGGCCGACGCGAACCTCTTCCCTGGGCAGCAGCATGCCGATCAGGGACGACTTGCCGACGCCACTCTGGCCGACGAAGACCGAGGTGCGATCGCTGAGCTGGGCCTTGAGGGCATCAAGCCCCGACTCGCCACGGGTGGTACAGGCAACGACTTCGTAGCCGAGTGCTTCATAGCGTGCCAGCAGGTCGCGCAGTTCACCGCCGCTTTCCGGCAGCAGATCGACCTTGTTGAGCACCAGCACCGGCGTGATGCCGGTGGCTTCCGCGGCGATCAGATAGCGGTCGATCAGGTTGGGTTGCGGCGCGGGCTCGGCGGCGAACACGATCAGGATCTGGTCGATGTTGGCCGCCACCGGCTTGAGCACGCCGCGCATGTCGGGGCGTTCAAGCTCGGTGGTACGTGCGCCACGCGCGACGACGACGCCGCTGGCATCGCTGGCTTCGCGCCAGATGACCCGGTCACCGGTGACCAGCGTCTCGAGGTTGGCGCGCAGGTGGCAGCGGTGCAGGCTGCCGGATTCGCTCTCGACTTCCAGGCTGCGCCCGTAGTGGGCGATGACACGGCCATGCTGCTCCGGGCCATATTCGCCGGCGTCGAGCTTGTCGCGGTCCTGCGTCTCGCGCTTTTCGGCGCGCTTGGTACGCTCGGCCTGCACCTTCTCGATTCGCCATTGCTGCTGGCGGCTTAGCTTGCGTTTACTCATGCTTGGCTGGTGACTCCGGTCGCCGTTCGTTCGCCAGGGATGGGAGAGTCTTCCCCCCTTTGCGGCGCGATTGTACCCTTTGCGCCCTCGGGTGTCGTGCGACGCCCCGGGATGGCGTGTGATACTGCTGTCATCGACTGGCGTCCCGCGCCATTCCATCATCTGTTCAGCAAGGAGTGACCCATGGCAAATCCCACCGCGCAGGCCGACCGCCTCGTCTGGATCGACCTGGAAATGACCGGTCTCGACCCGGCGCGTGAGCGCATCATCGAGGTGGCCACGCTGGTCACCGACGGCGACCTCAATCTGATCGCCGAAGGCCCGGTGCTGGCCGTGCATCAGCCGGACAGCTTGCTGGAGGCGATGGATGAGTGGAACACGCGCACCCATGGTGAATCCGGGCTGGTGAAGCGCGTCAAGGAAAGTCAGATAGATACCGCCGAAGCCGAACGCCAGACCCTCGAGTTCCTGGCCCGGCACGTGGCGGCAGGCGCTTCGCCGATGTGTGGAAACAGCGTGCATCAGGACCGTCGCTTCCTGCAGCACGAGATGCCGTTGCTGGAAGAATTCTTCCACTATCGCAACATCGATGTCTCGACCCTGAAAGAGCTGGCCAAGCGCTGGAATCCGGTCGCGCTCGACGGCTTCAAGAAGCGTGCGACCCACCAGGCGATGGACGATATCCGTGAGTCACTGGCGGAGCTTGCGCATTACCGCAAGACCTTTCTCAAGCTGACCCAGCAGGGCATCGTCTAAGCATCGTTCCTCCATTCAAAGCGATAGCCCACGAGGCAACGCCTCTCAAAGCGCGGTGGCCAGGCGGGCGCCGCGCTTGATGGCCTGCTCCTTCAGCGCCCAGCGCACATGCTCGCGCAGCGGCTCGCTGGGGTAGGCCAGGCGGGCGCGCAGCACATGCTCGACCTGCTCCGACCATGGCGCGTTGCCCAGCCCGATGGCGATGTTGGAGAGCCACTTCTCGTAGCCGATGCGTCGAATCGGGCTGCCTTCCGTCTTGCTGAGAAATTCCTGCTCCCCCCAGCAGAACAGGCGGATCAGCTCGATGCGATCCAGATCATGACGCGGCGAGAAGTCAGTCTCCTGGGTCGCCTTGGCGAAGCGTGTGAAGGGGCAGAACAGCTGACAGTCATCGCAGCCGTAGATGCGGTTGCCCATCGGGCGACGGAATTCCTCGGGGATGGCGCCATCTAGCTCGATGGTCAGGTACGAGATGCAGCGCCGCGCATCGACGACCTTGTCCTCGACGATGGCATCCGTCGGGCAGGCGACCTTGCAGGCGTTGCAGCTGCCGCAGTGTTCCTTTTCAAAGGGCGCGTCCACCGGCAGGGGCAGGTCGGTGTAGAGTTCGCCCAGGAAGAACAGGCAGCCGGCCTGCTGATTCATCAGCATGGCGTTCTTGCCGAACCAGCCGATGCCGGCTTTCTGTGCCAAGGCACGCTCCATCACCGGGGCGGAGTCGACGAAGGCGCGATAGCCGAACTTGCCGACCTCCTTCTCGATCTGCTTGGCCAGGTTGGCCAGTCGCTTGCGCATCAGCTTGTGGTAATCACGCCCCAGCGCGTAGCGTGACACATAGGCGCGCTCGGGTTGGCTGAGCACCTGAGTGGTCTCGACCTCAGGCGGCAGGTAATCGAGGCGCACGCTGATGACGCGCAGTGTCCCGGGCACCAGCTCCTCAGGGCGAGTGCGCTTGGTGCCGTGCTTGGCCATGAAGTTCATCTCGCCGTGATGGCCGTTGGCCAGCCAGCGCTCCAGATAGGCCTCATGGGCCGTGAGGTCGACATCGGTGATGCCGATCTGCTGAAAACCCAGCTCGCGCCCCCATGTCTTGATGCGCGTCGCCAGCTCCGCCATGGCCTGTTCATCGGCGGCGGGGCTCCCGGTGTCATCAGGTGATGCGGCAGCAGTGGAGGAGTGCGAAGCAGACATGGGGTTTCCAGCGAGATCGAGGGCAGAGGCGCGCCACCTTAGCGCAACTTGCCGGTCAGCCCAAGCGTGCTGCCTGTCGGGGCGTGCACGGCAGATAAAGGTGGTAGAAAGGAAGGCGGCATGCAGCGCCATGCCTCACGACAGGCAACGCACATCCAGGCAGGCAATGAGCGTCCAGACAGGCAACGAATACCCAGACAAGGAGTGTAGGCATGGCAGCGCACGAATCGACCTCTGAGCAGACCTGCCCCCCGGCATCTTCGGAGACCATGACGCTGTGGCGTTCGGTCAACTGCCTGTGGCCGTTGGCGGCGCTGCGCGATCTGGAGCATTGGATGCTCGCGGAGGAAACCGTCGCCGCTGACAGTGGCCAGAGCGAAGCGCCGGTGGAGAAGCGCCTGATGGGACGCGCCGCGCAATCGGCGTTTGACCTGCTGCGCCAGCGTTGGCCGGAGACGCGCAGGATGTGCGTGTTGTGTGGCGGCGGCAACAATGGCGGCGATGGCTATCTGCTGGCGCGCCTTGCATTGCTGGCGGGCTTCGAGGTGCGGGTCATCGCCTTGACGCCGGAGGATGCCTTGACCGGTGATGCGCAGCTGGCCGCGATCGCGGCGCGCGAGGCGGGCGTCGAGACGCTGGCATGGCCAAAGGCCGATGAGGGTGCGGCGGATGCGCTGCTCAAGGGTTGGCCCTTGCTGGTGGATGCACTGACCGGCATCGGTCTGCGCGATGCGCCGCGCGGCAGCGTGGTTGAAGCCATCGAGCGCATCAATCACGCTCATCGGCTGGGCGTGCATGTCATGGCGCTGGATGTGCCCTCAGGCTTGAACGCCGCGACGGGCGCGGTCGCCGGTGTCGCCGTGGAAGCGGATGTGACGCTGACGTTTCTGGTCGACAAGCCGGGCCTGCATACCGGGCGCGCCGAGCTGCATGCCGGGCATGTCAGTCTGGCGCGCCTGGGTGCGGCGCGCGTGTTGCCGGAGGTGGTCGCGCAGTCGCGAACCGCGGCATTGCTGGCCCAGGATGCCGTGCAGCGCCTGACACCGCGCTGGCTGGAATCCGAGCTGGTGCCGCGCTCGCCGCTGGCCCACAAGGGCGATACCGGCAGCGCGCTGGTCTTCGGCGGCGGGCCGGGGCTGGGGGGCTCGGTGTTGCTGGCCAGTGAGGCGGCGGCGCGGGCTGGTGCCGGCAAGGTTGCGCTGCTGACGGCGCCCGCGCATATCAGTGCCAGCCTGACGCGCTGCCCCGAGGTCATGGCGCGCGGTCTCAAGAGTGGCCCGGAGGGCAGCAGCCACGATGGCTTCGCCGTGCTGGAATCACAGCTGGCTCAGGCCAGCGTGACGCTGGTCGGACCGGGCATGGGTACCGAGAGTCTTGAGAGCATGCTGTGGGGCTGGGGCGGCATGTCGCGGGTGCTGGCGGCGGGTCAGCCACTGGTCGTGGATGCCGATGGGCTGAGCCTGCTGGCCTGGCGCGCGAGCGAAGGCGACATCATCCACCGCGACGACTGGGTGCTGACGCCGCATCCCGGCGAGGCCGCACGTTTGCTCGATTGCAGTGTGGCGGACATCGAACACGACCGGATCGCAGCCGCAAGAACGCTTCAGCAGCGTTTCGGCGGCAGCGTGGTGCTCAAGGGCGCGGGCAGTCTGGTGGCGAGCCCTGAGGGGGTACTCGAGGGGCCGGCGGTGGCGCTCTGCCCCTACGGTAACCCGGGCATGGCCAGTGGCGGCATGGGCGATGTGCTGGGTGGCATCATCGCGGGTCTGGCGGCGCAGGCGCTCAACGGCGGTTTCGATGCACGCCAGCTGCGTTCCACCCAGGATGAGGCGGCGCAGGCCCGGCGAGTCACGCGTGCCATGGCGCAGGCGGCACGGCTTGGGGTGCTGGTGCATGCCCTGGCCGCCGATCAGGCGGTACAGGAGCGTGGTGAACGTGGCCTGCTTGCAGGTGATCTGGCATCCTATATGCATTTATTGCTCAATCCACGGGCCCGAGATGCGCATACTTCTGTCTGATGAAAACGCCCAGGTTGCCTTCGGCACTCAATTGGGAAATATCCTTGCCGGCCGCGGGCTGGTATTCCTGGAGGGCGAGCTGGGGGCGGGCAAGACGACCCTGACCCGCGGCGTGCTGCGCGCCTATGGCCACCAGGGCGCGGTCAAGAGTCCGACCTACACGCTGGTGGAACCCTATGTGCTGCCACGGGCCGAGGGTGGCGAGTGGCACATCAACCACTTCGATCTCTACCGCCTCGCCGACCCTGAAGAGCTCGAGTTCATCGGGGGGCGCGATCTGCTCGCCGCCGACAGCCTGGCGCTGATCGAGTGGCCGAGCTGTGGTCAGGGCTTTCTGCCCACGCCGGATCTGCGCATCACGCTGTTCGTCGCCGACGAAGGACGCGAGGCCGAATTGACTGCCCTGACACCGCGAGGTGAGGGTTGGTTGGCAACACTGGCCGAGCGCCGAACCTCTCAGGCATGATGACGCCGTTCCGCTTGCGATGTCTGGCGGCGCAGTGTCCGATCATTCGTTATCTTCATTCATGTTCTTTCTGTCTGGGTCATCCTGTCTGATGCCTGAAATAGCGTCCAAAATCCCCCGTATGTGTCTGGCGCGCAGCTTCCGTCGATGGCTAGCGGGTGGCGTCGTCTGCTCGCTTGCCAGTCTGGTGTTGGCGCCGCAGGCGCTGGCCGCCAAGGTCGAGAACCTGCGCCTGTGGACCGCACCGGACCACACGCGGCTGGTGTTCGATCTCGACAGTGCCGCCAAGGCCAAGGTCTTCGGCCTCGACAATCCGCGCCGTCTGGTGATCGACCTTGCCGGCAGCGAAGTGGCCAGTGCCGCGGTCGAGCGCAAGTTCGCCGCGCTGAATCTCGAAGGCAGCGCCATCAAGTCGATCCGCAGCGGACGTCAGGGGGATGCCCTGCGTGTGGTGCTCGACCTGACGCGCCCGGTCAATCCCAAGGACTTCACGCTGGCGCCGAATGCCAAGTACGGCAATCGCCTGGTGGTGGATCTCGAGTTCCCCGGCGAGTCGGCGGTCGAGAATCCCATCGACCCCATTGAGGCCCGTATCCGCGAGCAGGAACAGGCCGCGGCCAAGCGCAAGCTGAAGGGCGAGCCGGCAGAGCCTGTGGTCAATACCCAGGCGGCGGCACATCCCAAGCGTGACATCATCATCGCGATCGACCCTGGCCACGGCGGGGAAGACCCGGGCGCCAGCGGCCCCAGCGGGACTCGAGAGAAGGATGTGGTGCTCAAGATCGGCAAGCGCCTCAAGCGCATGTTCGATGCCCAGCCCGGCTTCAAGGCCATCCTGACCCGCAACAGCGATTACTACATTCCGCTGCGCAAGCGCACCGAGATCGCGCGTGAGCAGAAGGCAGACTTCTTCGTCTCGATTCACGCCGATGCCTTCAACAGTCCGCGCCCGCACGGCAGCTCGGTCTTTGCGCTCTCAAGCCGCGGCGCGACGTCCGAGACCGCACGCTGGCTGGCCGCCACCGAAAACCGTGCTGACCTGATCGGGGGCGTGGATGGCAATCTCAGCCTGAATGACAAGGATGAGATGCTGCGTGGCGTGTTGCTCGACTTGACCATGACCGCGACGCTCAACGATTCGCTGGCGGCGGGTAGCGGCGTGCTGGCCAACCTCGGGCGCATGAATTCCCTGCACAAGCGTCAGGTGGAGCAGGCGGGCTTCGTGGTGCTCAAGTCGCCGGATATCCCCTCGCTGCTGGTGGAGACGGGCTTCATCTCCAATCCCCAGGAAGAGCGCAACCTCAACAGCGGCCCCTATCAGGAGAAGCTGGCGCGCTCGATCTTTTCGGGAATCCAGAGCCATTTCGAGCGCAATCCGCCGCCCGCAAGTCTGCTGGCATGGCAGCGTAGCCAGGCACGCGGTGGCAACGGCGGTGAGTATCGCGTCAAGAGTGGCGATACGCTGTCGGAAGTGGCCCAGCGCCACAACGTGAGCATGGCGGCCATCAAGCAGGCCAACAACATGAGTGGCGACACGGTGCGCGTGGGCCAGCTGCTCAAGATTCCGCGCAGCTGACCCCGACGCCATCAAGTCGTCCTGACAGCGCCATGCGTTGGCGGGGCGCAGACACTGTCCGCTGATGCAGTTCCGGCATGCGTTGCTTGCCGTGGCTGGGTCGGCGGACAGTATCGTTTTCAGAGACGCGGCGTTTTTCGCTCGTGTATCCAGGAGTCTATCGATGTCTGACGAGCTGACCGACATGCAACCCGCTCGCCCTGGCGAGCGACGGATCCGCATCCTCAATCCACGCCTTGCCAACCAGATCGCGGCGGGTGAGGTCGTGGAGCGGCCGGCTTCCGTGGTCAAGGAGCTGGTCGAGAACGCCATCGATGCCGGCAGTACCCGCATCGAGCTGGAGCTGGAAGGCGGCGGTGCGCGGCTGATTCGCGTGCGTGACAACGGCTGCGGCATCACTGAGGAAGATCTGCCGCTGGCGTTGTCACGGCATGCGACCAGCAAGATCGAGAGCCTGGATGATCTCGAGGGCGTGGCGAGCCTCGGTTTCCGGGGCGAGGCTCTGGCCTCGATCAGTTCGGTCTCGCGGCTGGAGCTGTTCTCGAATGTCTCGGATGAGCCTGCCAATGGTTGGCGAGTGGTGGCGGAAGGGCGCGAGATGGCACCGCGTGTCTCCCCGGCGCCGCATCCGCGTGGCACCAGCGTCGCGGTGCGTGATCTGTTCTTCAATACACCGGCGCGCCGCAAGTTCATGCGCACCGAGAAGACCGAGTTCGGCCATGTCGAGGAAAGCTTCCGGCGGCTGGCATTGTCACGCCACGATATCGGCTGGACGCTGCGCCACAACCAGAAGGTGGTGCATCAGCTGCGTGCCGGTGAAGACACCCTGACGGTGGAACGGCGCATCGGAGCGCTGCTCGGGCGCAACTTCCTCGAGCATGCATTGCACCTGGATATCGCGGCCTCCGGGCTGCGCCTGTCCGGCTGGGTGGGCTTGCCGACGCACTCGCGTGCCCAGGCCGATCAGCAATACTTCTTCGTCAATGGCCGCGTGGTGCGCGACCGCCTCGTCGCGCATGCCGTTCGTCAGGCCTACCGCGATGTGCTGTTCCATGGTCGGCATCCGGTGTTCGTGCTCTATCTGGAGCTCGATCCGACGGTGGTGGATGTCAACGTTCACCCGACCAAGCACGAAGTGCGCTTCCGGGACGGGCGACTGGTGCATGACTTCCTGTTCTCGAGCCTGCACAAGGCGCTGGCCGAGGTGCGCCCCGGTGACAACAGCGCCGCGCCTACCGGCATCGACGGGCAGGAGAAGGAGGAGGGCCCCGGCTGGCAGCAGCAGGGCATGCGTCTCGGTCGTCAGGAACAGGATGCCCAGCAAAGTGCCGCCACTGAACAGCAATCGTCATCGGCCGGTCCGCAGGCCGGGGGCGACTCGTCAGCCTCGCCGAGCGCGCCTGCCGGCGCTGCGGCCCCCTGGCAGCCTTCCTCGCAGCTGCCGCCTGCCGGTGATGGACGCTCCAGCGAACGCCTGAGTGCCGAGCGTGTGCGTCAGTTCATGGCCGGCTATCGGGCACTGCACCCCAGCGAAGATCATCTGCTCACGCCGGGTGGCGGAGCAGGCGGTGCGGGCGTGGCCAATGATCCGGCGGCGATCGCCAGTGCCGAGCGTGAGGCGCGGCGTGCGCCACGTGTCACGCTGGGCGAAGGTGGCCGCGAGGGTGACGGGCCAGGGCAGGGCGCAGGACTGGGGAGTGCGCAGGCCGGTGTCGGGGAGTCTGCGCCCGGCTGGCGGGTCGACACGCCTCAGGTGGGTAGGCCGTCCGGTGGCGCGCCTTCCAGCGACGCAGGGCCTGGCATGTCGGTGCAGTCTGTCTCTAGTGGCTCGGACTCAGGCAGTTCGGCAGTGGTGATGCGAGGCCTGCCGGCGCAGAGTGACGACGATGACACGCCGCCGCTGGGCTACGCCGTGGCGCAGCTGCACGGCGTCTACATCCTGTCGCAGACCTCGCGCGGGTTGGTGATGGTCGACATGCATGCTGCTCATGAGCGCATCACCTATGAGCGCATGAAGCAGCACGTTCACGGTGGCGGCCACTTGGAGGCCCAGCCGCTGCTGGTGCCGGTGTCGCTGGCGGTCAGTGCGCGCGAGATGGGCACCTTCGAGCGCGAGTCCGAGGCGTTCACGCGTCTGGGCGTCGAGCTGGACGCTGCCGGGCCGGAAACGCTGCTGGTGCGTCAGGTGCCGGTCGTGCTCGGCAATGCCGATGTGGAGCCCCTGGTGCGCGGCATGCTGGAAGATCTTGAGCGCTATGGGCGCAGCGACCGCATGGAGGCGCACATGAATGAACTGCTCGCCGACATGGCATGTCGCGGTAGCGTGCGCGCCAACCGCCGTCTGACGATTCCGGAAATGAATGCCCTGCTTCGTGACATGGAGCGCACCGAGCGCTCCGGGCAATGCAATCATGGCCGGCCGACCTGGACCGAGCTTTCGATGCATGAGCTCGACAAGCTGTTCCTGCGTGGCCAGTAGATGACGCCCCGTGTCGTCGCGGTTCACCCCTGATTCACCTCCCAGCCCAGACAATAGGCCATGACCCAGATTCAACCCCCTGAAGATTCCCGACACCACGCGTCTGAGGTGGCTGACAAGCCGCCTGTCGTGCTGTTGATGGGGCCAACGGCCTCCGGCAAGACCGACCTCGCCATTCGATGGCACGAGGAGCAGGGCGCGGAGCTGGTCAGTGTCGATTCGGCGCTGATCTATCGCGGCATGGATATCGGCACGGCCAAGCCGAGCGCGGCAGAGCTGGCCCGAGCGCCACACCGCCTGATCGACTTTCTCGACCCGCTGGAGAGCTATTCCGCCGCCGAGTTTCGTCGCGATGCGCTGGCGCATATCGCCGAGATCCAGTCCCGCGGCAAGATGCCGCTGCTGGTCGGCGGCACCATGATGTACTTCAAGCGTCTGTTGGAAGGCGTGGCGGAGCTGCCGGCAGCGGATGCCGAGCTGCGCGCGGAGCTCGAGGCGCGTATCCAGTCCGAGGGTCTGCCGGCGCTGCATGCGCAGCTGGCGCGGCTTGATCCGGCCACGGCACAGCGCATTCGGGCCACTGACCCCCAGCGGCTGACACGCGCGCTGGAGGTCTGTCTGATCAGCGGGCGCCCGATGAGCGAGCTGCTCGCGGAGCAGCCAGAGGCGGAACTTCCGTTCCGGCCGATAGCGATCGCACTGGCGCCCCACGATAGAGCCGTGTTACATGAACGTATCGAGACGCGTTTTGATCAGATGTTGGAACAGGGCTTCATTGCCGAGGTCGAAGCGCTGAAGGCACGTCCGGAGCTGCATGCGGGCCTGCCCTCGATACGTTGTGTCGGCTACCGTCAGGTGTGGGATTTTCTCGATGGCCATCTGAGCCGGGACGAGATGCGTGAACGCGGCATCATCGCGACGCGTCAACTCGCCAAGCGACAGTTGACCTGGCTGCGGAGCTGGCAGGGGATTCACCCGGTGGATTCCATGGGTGTAGATCCTTACAGTGAAACCTTGAAAATCGTGCGCCAGACCTGCACTTAGCGTAACATGAGCGGTCACGACCCGCGCCCGTGAAGCCCCCTCAAGAGGGCAACCCGGAGCGCTGGCGAACATAACCATACTTACCTCGAACGAGACATTTTTACGGAGAGTCACATGTCCAAAGGTCAATCACTCCAGGACCCGTACCTGAACATCCTGCGCAAGGAACGTATCCCGGTCTCGATCTTCCTGGTCAACGGCATCAAGCTGCAGGGCCAGATCGAATCCTTCGATCAGTTCGTTATCCTGCTGCGCAATACTGTCTCCCAGATGGTTTACAAGCACGCTATCTCGACCGTGGTGCCGTCGCGCAATGTGCGCCTGCCGGCCCAGGATCCGAGCGTGCCGTCCACAGAAAGCTGAAGTCAGAGGCGCTGATTGTTCTTCGAACGACCTGAAGCCGGTGAAACGGCCGTCCTGGTGCATGTCAATTTCCGGGACGAAAAAGAACGCGAGGATGCCGGTGAGCTCCTCGAACTCGTACGTTCGGCAGGCGCCGTGCCGGCGACCCTCATCGAGGGTAGCCGGCCCCGCCCCGACTCCCGTACGTTCATCGGAGAAGGCAAGCTTGAGGAAGTGCAAGAGGCCCTGGCCGTGCACGAAGCCGAGCTGGTCATTTTCAACCATTCATTGAGTCCTTCCCAGCAGCGTAACCTCGAAGCCACGCTCAAGTGTCGCGTCATCGACCGTACCGGTCTGATTCTCGACATCTTTGCCCAGCGTGCGCGGACCCATGAGGGCAAGCTGCAGGTGGAACTCGCACAGCTCGAGTACATGTCCACCCGCCTGGTGCGGGGTTGGACTCACCTTGAGCGTCAGAAAGGCGGTATCGGTCTGCGAGGCCCGGGGGAAACCCAGCTCGAGACTGACCGTCGCCTGTTGCGCGCCCGCATCAAGTCGATCCACAAGCGACTCGAGAAGGTGCACAAGCAGCGCGATCAGAACCGCCGTGCCCGTGCGCGTGCCGAGATCCCGAGTCTGTCGCTGGTCGGCTATACCAACGCTGGCAAGTCGACGCTGTTCAACGCGCTGACCACCTCCGAGGTGTACGCCGCCGATCAGCTGTTCGCGACGCTGGACCCGACGCTGCGTCGTCTGGAGCTCGAGGATGTCGGCTCGGCAGTCCTGGCCGATACCGTCGGCTTCATTCGTCATCTGCCGCACAAGCTGGTGGAAGCCTTCCAGGCGACCCTCCAGGAAGCGGCGGAAGCGGATCTGCTGGTACATGTCATCGACGCTGCAGACCCGGAGAATGACCGCAATACCGAGCAGGTCAATCACGTCCTGAGCGAGATTGATGCCGGTGATGTGCCGCGTCTGTTGGTCATGAACAAGATCGATCGACTCGACATGGCACCGCGCATCGAGCGTGATGGCTTCGGTCGTCCGCTGGCGGTGTGGCTGTCGGCACGCGATGGCAAGGGGCTGGATCTGCTGATGCAGGCCTTCGCCGAGTTGCTGTCCGACAACGTCATCTCCATGCAGCTGACGCTGGGGCCTGCCAAGTCCCGTCTGCGGGCAGGTTTGCATGAGCTGGATGCGGTCAAGGACGAGCAATATGACGAGCAGGGCAATGCGCTGCTGGACATTCGTCTCGAGAAACGCGATTTTCTGCAGTTGTTGTCGCATCTTGGTGAATCGCCTGAAGATTATCTCGGCGGTGAACATGACGACCGCGAAGCCTGGCAGCGTGAACTGTCCGCCGAACGCGCGGAAAAGCATCGCGTGTCGGTCACGCACAAGTCCTGATACCGTCTGGTAACGAGACTTGCGCTGGTGCGCTGCGCAGCAGCTCGATGAGAAGTGGCGTACACGCAGCATCGCACCGTTGTCGCAACGCAGTGGCAAGCACTACCCGGCATCCATCGCCGCGCACGAATGACGATGGATGCCCTCGCGCAGGGCATGCCCTGCGCGTCAGAGCAGCGGGCATTCAGCAGGATTGGCTGGATGCCGTCCGACGGACGATGGCCGTCGGGCAGGGCCATGGCCTTCTCCCGCAAGGGACGCGTCGCCATGCCGTACGAGAGAATCGGTCGCCGGAGGCCATCAGGCTCAAGGCACGGAACCGGTCGCAGCTGGCAGGGCGGCGTCATCATAATGACGAGCGGAACATCGACTGAGTGGAGACGACGTATGGCTTGGAATGAGCCGGGTGGCGGCAACCAGCATGACCCGTGGAGCGGCGGCGGTCGCAACGGGGACAAGAAGGGGGGCGGGGGTAACGGCGGTGGCAATGGTGGACCGCCCGACCTCGACGAAGCGCTGAAGAAATTCCAGGACAAGCTCAACGGCATGCTCGGCAATGGCCGCAAGCGTCGTGGCGGTGCCGGTGGCAATGGCGGCAACGGTGGCAGCACCAATGCCTTCGCGCTGCCGGGTATCATCGGTGTCATCCTGGTCGCCATCTGGGCGGCTTCCGGTTTCTACCTGGTCGATCAGTCAGAGCGTGGCGTCGTGCTGCGTTTCGGCAAGTACAACGACATCGTCGGCCCGGGCCTGCATTGGAATCCGCCGATCATCGACGATGTGCGTGAGGTCAACGTCACCAAGGTGCGTTCGCTCTCCCAGACCAAGTCGATGCTGACCCAGGACGAGAACATCGTCGAAGTCCAGATGTCCGTGCAGTATCAGGTGTCCAACCCGCGTGACTTCCTGCTCAACGTCCGTGCGCCCGAGATCAGCCTCGAGAACGCCATGGACTCTGCGCTGCGTCACGAAGTCGGCAGTGCCGACATGAACGACATCCTGACCTCCGGTCGTGAATTGCTGGCCAGCAACGTCAAGTCGCGCCTGCAGTCCTATCTGGACAACTACGGTGTCGGCCTGACGCTGCAGACCATCAACGTCGAGTCCACCTCTGCGCCGGCAGCGGTCCAGGATTCCTTCGATGACGTCATCAAGGCGCGTGAGGATCGTCAGCGCACGATCAACCAGGCACTGGCCTACGAGAACTCGATTCTCCCGGAAGCCCAGGGTCAGGCGCAGCGCATCATCGAGGAAGCCGAGGGTTACAAGGAGTCCGTGGTCGCGAAGTCCCAGGGTGAAGCCAACCGCTTCACGTCCCTGCTGACCGAGTACCAGAAGGCGCCGGAAATCATCCGCGAGCGCATGTATCTGGAAACCATGGGCGAAGTGCTCGGCAAGACCAACAAGGTGCTGGTGGATGTCGAGAACGGCAATTCCCTCATGTACCTGCCGTTGGACAAGCTGGCCAACAAGTCCAGTGCTGCCGCCGAAGACAGCAGTGGCATGAGTCGTAGTGAGCTGGACCGTGTGTCCCGACAGGCGAGTGATGCCCTGAGCCGCAGCCAGAGCACTGACAGCAGCAACAGCATCCGTCGGGAGGGTCGTTAATGATCAACAATCGCTCACTGATGGCCGTCGCCGGTCTGGCCGTAGTGGCCTGGCTTGGTAGCAACAGCCTCTACACGGTTGATGAGACCCAGCGCGCCATCAAGCTCAAGTTTGGTGAAGTGGTGGAAGACAATATCCAGCCCGGCCTGCACTTCAAGCTGCCGGTCTACAACACGATCCGTACCTTCGATACGCGCGTGTTGACGCTGGATGCCCAGGCAAGTCGTTATCTGACCCGCGAGAAGAAGGCCGTCATCGTCGACTCCTTCGTCAAGTGGAAGATCGTCGATCCGAAGCGCTACTACGAAGCGACCTCCGGCGACGAGCAGATGGCCGAGCGCCTGATCGCGCCGCGTGTCGACGAGAGTCTGCGTAACGAGTTCGGCAAGCTCGAACTGGTGCAGATCATCTCCGAGCAGCGTGACGCGCTGATGAAGAAGCCCACTGAAGAGCTCGACGAGGTGATGCGCAAGGAACTGGGGGTGTCGATTCTCGATATCCGCGTCAAGCGTATCGACCTGCCGGACGAAGTCTCCCAGGCGGTCTACGAGCGCATGAAGACCGAGCGTCAGCGTGAGGCACGTGAGTATCGTGCCCAGGGTCAGGAGCAGGCCGAGAAGATCCAGGCCAATGCTGATCGTCGCCGTTCCGTCCTGCTCGCGCAGGCTGAAGAGCAGGCGCAGACCCTGCGCGGTGAAGGCGATGCCTCCGCTGCTGCCATCTATGCCGGCGCCTACGGGGCGGATACCGAGTTCTTCCGCTTCTACCGCTCTCTGCAGGCCTATCGCGACAGCTTCAAGGGTGATGGCAACATGATGGTCATGCAGCCGGACAGCGAGTTCTTCCGCTTCTTCAAGGACCCGCAGGGCAGCAACCAGTAAGCAGCATCATCAAACCCGAAGGCTTGCTTTCGGGGATGTTGCGCGCGGCCTCTGGCAGCATCAGAGGCCGCGCAACGGATGAACGTCGCTCGAGAGGTTCGCGGGGTTCATCCCACAAGGATTCATGCTAGACTCCTGCAACCGGGCACCGCCCGGTTTTTTTGTGGCCGCTTTTCATGCACAGGCGCAAGGCCGACAGGAAAGCGTCGAGCAGGACCTTGCTTCACGGGTCTCGGTCGGCTGCTGTGAAATCCCCCGCGGGCGTCGCGTTCGACATGAGCGTCAGCCGGGTGAATTTCCTCGCGTCACGAGTCACCCCTTGTCATAAATCTCTCGCAGGATAGCGCAATGACCATCGCAGATCGCTGGCTCCTCCCGGATGGCATGGATGAGGTATTGCCCCCTCAGGCAACCCGTATGGAGGCGCTGCGCCGCGCGCTGCTCGACCTCTATCATCGCTTCGGCTATGACCTGGTGCTGCCGCCGCCCGTCGAATTTCTCGATTCGCTGCTGACCGGCACCGGCACCGAGCTTGATCTGCAGACCTTCAAGCTGACCGACCAGATGACCGGTCGCATGATGGGCGCCAGCGCCGATGTCACCCCGCAGGTGGCACGCATGGACGCTCACTCCCTGCACCGCGAAGGCCCGGTGCGTCTGTGCTACTGCGCCAACGTGCTGCGCACCAAGGCGGACAAGCACCAGGGCGGTCGCAGCCCGGTGCAGGTCGGGGCTGAGCTCTTCGGCCACGCCGGTCTCGAGGCCGACCACGAGATTCTGCATCTGGCCCTGACCAGTCTCGAGCAGGCCGGCGCCGGTGAATTGCACCTGGCACTGGGCCATATCGGCATCTACCGTGCCTTGATCGCCGAAGCCGGCATGAATGACGAGCACGAGCGTGAGCTGTTCGCTGCCATCGAGCGTAAACAGTATTCCGCTCTCGATGCATTGATCGATCGCGTGGTGGGTGACAAGGTAGTGGCGGGCATGCTCAAGGCGCTGCCGCACCTGCACGGTGATGACGAGATTCTGGCCCAGGCGCGTACCGCCTTCGCCGGCGCACCGGCGGCGGTCGCCAGCGCTCTGGATCAGCTGACGGCGCTGAGCTGCGCGGTCCGCGAGCGTCATCCGCAGGTCACGCTCTATTTCGACCTCGCCGAACTGCGCGGTTACGAGTACCACACCGGCATGGTGTTCGCGGCCTACGTCCCGGGTTACGGTCAGGCGCTGGCCAAGGGTGGTCGCTACGACGATACTGGACGAGCCTTCGGTCGTGCGCGTCCTGCCACCGGCTTCTCGATGGACCTCAAGCAGCTGGCCTCGCTGGTCGTGCAGGCTCCGGCCTGCGACGGCATCTGGGCGCCGGCACTAAACGACAGCGCGCTGCGTGAGTGTGTCGATCAGCTGCGTGCCGCTGGCGAGCGTGTCATCGAGGCCCTGCCGGGCCAGACCACAGGCGCGGATGCACACCGTTGCAATCGTGAGCTGGTCAATGGCGACGGCGGCTGGCAGGTCGTTACACTCGATGCCTGAACCTGGATGACTGGACTTGGATGACTGGACTTGGATGACTGAGTCTGGCTGACCCGAGAACGATGGCAGCGAGTGACAGATAGCAGAACAGCTGGGGCCACTGGGCCCCGAGGTGCAGCTGCCGATAGGGCAGCTGCACTTGTGAGTGGGTTTTCACCGACGGTTATTCACCGAAAGAGATAGGAACCATGGGCAAGAATGTAGTCGTGCTCGGCACCCAATGGGGTGATGAAGGCAAGGGCAAGGTCGTCGACCTGCTGACCGAATCCGCCAGCGCCGTCGTGCGTTTCCAGGGTGGCCACAACGCAGGTCATACCTTGGTGCTGGACGGCAAGAAGACCGTCCTCCACCTGATCCCGTCCGGCATCCTCCACCCGGGCAAGACCTGCGTCATCGGCAACGGTGTCGTGCTGTCTCCGGAAGCGCTGATCAAGGAAATCCGTGAGCTTGAAGCCAACGACGTGCCGGTGCGTGATCGCCTGCGTCTGTCGCCGGCCTGCCCGCTGATCCTGTCCTACCATGTGCGTCTGGACCAGGCGCGCGAGAAGGCCCGTGGCGTCGCCAAGATCGGGACTACCGGTCGCGGCATCGGTCCGGCCTACGAAGACAAGGTCGCGCGTCGTGGCCTGCGTCTGGGTGACATGCTCCACCGTGAGCGTTTCGCCTCCAAGCTGGGCGAAGTGCTGGATTACCACAACTTCGTGCTGCAGCACTATCACGGTGAAGCACCGGTCGACTTCCAGCAGGTGCTGGACGAAGCCATGGAAATGGCCGAAGAGCTGCGTCCGATGGTCTGCGACACCGTGGATCTGGTCCACTCCGTGCGCAAGGCCAACGAGAACATCCTCTTCGAAGGTGCTCAGGGCTCACTGCTCGACATCGACCACGGTACCTACCCGTACGTCACCAGCTCCAACACCACTGCCGGCGGCACCGCCACCGGTTCCGGCGTCGGCCCGCTGTATCTCGATTACGTGCTGGGCATCACCAAGGCCTACACCACGCGTGTCGGCTCCGGTCCGTTCCCGACCGAGCTGTTCGATGAGTTCGGCCGTCACCTGGCCGAGCGTGGCCACGAATTCGGTGCCACCACCGGCCGTGCGCGTCGTTGCGGTTGGTTCGATGCCGTCGCTCTGCGCCACGCCGTGCAGATCAACTCGGTCAGCGGCATCTGCCTGACCAAGCTGGACGTGCTGGATGGTCTCGAGAACATCCGTGTCTGCATCGGCTATCGCAGCAAGGATGGCGACGTGCTGGACAACCCGGTGGATTCCGAAGGCTACGAAGCCATCGAACCGCTGTACCAGGACCTGCCGGGCTGGAGTGATTCCACCATCGGCGTGCGCGAAGTCGACAAGCTGCCGGCCAACGCTCGCGCTTATATCAGCTTCCTGGAAGAGCAGGTCGGCGTGCCGATCGACATCATCTCCACTGGCCCGGACCGCAACGAGACCATCGTGCTGCGCAATCCGTTCCACGACTGACCATCATGCATCGCTCGGATGAGCCTTGCATGACGGCATGATGGCGTGACCAAGACACCCCGTCGGGATTCTCCCGGCGGGGTGTCTTGCGTTGTGAAGGAGGGGGCGCGTTGTAGGGAGGGCTTGTGAAGCGGAGTGGCCGTCATCGATCTTTCGCTACGTGCGGGATTGTTGTACAGGGCGCCTGGGTCATCGGGCGTGGCTGGTAGATATTTTAAATGGGAATGATTGTTATTTTTGTTGTGATCGGCGGCTATCTTGTCGGCAAACTGGTTGCCCAGGTCGCAATTCGACGTTTTCGGTGGGGTCCCCGCTTCACAACGTTCTGATACAGGACTAAAATGGTCCCCAATTAATCTTCCCGTGGTGGAGGCCAGCATGCTGAAGCTTTCCAAGATGACCGATTATGCCGCTGTCGTGATGGCGCGCATCGCCCGCGAGCCGGACTCGGCCCACGCGGCGATCGATCTGGCCGAAAGCGTGCAGCTGCCGCATCCCACCGTGAGCAAGACGCTCAAGGCGCTGGTGCGGGCCGGTCTGCTTGAATCGCGTCGCGGCGCGCTGGGCGGTTATCGCCTGGCGCGCCCAGCCAGCCAGATCACGGCCAGCGACATCATCAGCGCCATCGAAGGCCCGGTAGCCGTGACCGAATGCAGTCATGCCGATGGCGATTGCGAGCTGGTCAACACCTGCGGGGTGGCCGACAACTGGCAGCGCGTCTCGTACGCCATCAGTGAGCTGCTGGGCAGCGTGACGCTGGCGCATCTGGCGTCATCCGCGCCACTGCGCATGCCGGTGCAACTGCCGATTCAGGCCATCAGTCTGTATGGGGATGACGAGCCACTCCCCAGGGCCAAGGCATCCAACGGCGCCGGCAAACGCTGAATTCGTTGCCGCGCGACAAACTTCGCCGTGGCAACACGAACATTCGAACTTCGCTGCGATTCGGGCGGGGTGATCAGGCATCTGAACAGACCCGGAGCTCTCCGGGAGAGGAGACCAGCATGGCGAGCCAGGAGATGGAGCAGCTTGTACAGCGCGAGTACAAGCAGGGCTTCGTGACCGATATCGAGAGCGACACCATTCCGCCGGGACTGGATGAAAGCGTGATTCGCTTCATCTCGGCCAAGAAGGGTGAGCCAGAGTGGATGCTGGAGTGGCGTCTGGATGCGTATCAGCAGTGGCTGAAGATGAAGGCGCCGTCCTGGGCCCACCTGGATTATCCGGAGATCGACTACCAGGCGATTTCCTACTTCAGCGCCCCGAAGAAGCCGGAAGACCGCCCGCAGAGTCTGGATGAGGTCGACCCCAAACTTCTCGAGACCTACGAGAAGCTGGGTATTCCGCTGCACGAGCGCGCCGCACTGGCCGGTGTCGCGGTCGACGCGGTCTTCGACTCCGTGTCCGTGACCACCACCTTCAAGAAGGAGCTGTCCGAGGCGGGCGTCATCTTCTGCTCCATCTCGGAAGCCATCCAGGACTACCCGGAGCTGATCAAGCAGTATCTCGGTACCGTGGTGCCCAAGGCGGACAACTTCTTCACCGCGCTGAATGCGGCCGTCTTCACCGATGGCTCCTTCGTGTTCGTGCCGGAAGGCGTTACCTGCCCGATGGAGCTTTCCACCTACTTCCGCATCAACGCCGCCAACACCGGCCAGTTCGAGCGCACCCTGATCATCTGCGAGAAGCAGGCTCAGGTCTCGTATCTGGAAGGCTGTACCGCGCCGCAGCGTGATGACAATCAGCTGCACGCCGCCGTGGTCGAGCTGGTGGCGCTGGAAGACGCCTACATCAAGTATTCCACCGTCCAGAACTGGTATCCGGGTGATGAAGACGGCAAGGGCGGCATCTACAACTTCGTCACCAAGCGTGCCGACTGCCGTGGTGACCGCTCCAAGGTCTCCTGGACCCAGGTCGAGACCGGCTCCGCGATCACCTGGAAGTACCCGTCGTGCATCCTGCGCGGCAAGGACAGTGTCGGGGAGTTCTACTCCGTCGCCGTCACCAATGGTCGTCAGCAGGCGGACACTGGCACCAAGATGATCCACATCGGTGAGGGCACCAAGTCCACCATCGTCTCCAAGGGTATCTCGGCCGGTAATTCCGAGCAGTCCTATCGTGGTCTGGTCAAGATCGGCCCGCGGGCCAAGGGGGCGCGCAACTTCACCCAGTGCGACTCGCTGTTGATCGGCGACCGCTGTGGCGCGCACACCTTCCCGTATCAGGAAATCGGCAACGCGACGGCCACTGTCGAGCATGAGGCCACGACCTCCAAGATCGGCGAAGATCAGCTGTTCTATTGCCGTCAGCGTGGCATCAGCGAGGAAGATGCGGTCAACATGATCGTCAATGGCTTCTGCAAGGACGTCTTCCAGGAGCTGCCGATGGAGTTCGCCGTCGAGGCCGAGGCGCTGCTCAACGTCACCCTTGAAGGCGCCGTCGGCTGATATCGCCGCGTCTTTCGCATTCACCCCCATTCTTGAGGGCCGCTCGCGGGCGGCCTGTCAGCAAAAGGTATCAACATGCTCGTAGTCAAAGATCTGCACGTTTCGGTGGAAGGCAAGGAAATCCTCAAGGGTCTCGATCTGACCATCAACAAGGGTGAAGTCCACGCCATCATGGGCCCGAACGGCGCAGGCAAGTCCACGCTGTCTTCCGTGATCGCCGGCAAGGACGGCTATGAAGTGACCTCGGGCACCATTACCTATGAAGGTGAGGATGTACTGGAGATGGAAATCGAGGAGCGCGCCCGTGCTGGCCTGCTGCTGGGCTTCCAGTACCCGGTGGAGATCCCGGGGGTCAAGAACGTCTACCTGCTCAAGGCGGCGCTGAATGCCAAGCGTGAAGCCGAAGGCCTGGGCGAGATTCCGGCCCCGGAATTCATGAAGCTGATCCGCGAGAAACTGGCCTTCATGCAGATGGACGCCAGCTTCCTGCAGCGCGCCGTCAACGAAGGCTTCTCGGGTGGTGAGAAGAAGCGCAACGAGATCCTGCAGATGCTGGTGCTGGAACCGAAGCTCGCCATGCTCGACGAGATCGACTCCGGCCTCGACATCGATGCGCTGAAGATCGTCGCCAAGGGCGTCAACTCGCTGCGCAGCGAAGACCGCGCCGTGCTGATGGTCACCCACTACCAGCGTCTGCTCGAGCACATCGTGCCGGACCAGATCCATGTGCTGATGGATGGCCGCATCGTCAAGTCCGGCGACAAGTCGCTGGCCCTCGAACTCGAAGCCCAGGGCTATGACTGGCTGCAGGAGGAAACCGCGTAATGACAGCACTTGCTACCGCGTCCGTCCCCGGCAGCGAAGCCTTCGCCAGCGAATTCGCTGCCCGCAAGGCTCGCTTTGCGGCCGACCCGAGCTGGATGGCCGCCCGCCGTCAGGCCGGCATCGCCCGCTTTGAAGCCCTCGGCCTGCCGACCCGCAAGGTCGAGGCCTGGAAGTACACCGATACCCAGGCACTGGGTCGTCAGCAATATCGTCTCGCCGACGATGCAAGCCTCGCGCCGGCCGTGAAGGATGAGCTGGCACTCGACGTCGATGCCTATCGTCTGGTGTTCGTCGATGGCCTCTACAATGCCGAACTCTCCGATATGGCAGGCCTGCCCGACACCGTGCGTGTCGTGCCGCTGTCTGAGGCCATCGTCAATCAGCCGGAAGTCATCGGCGGCTCGCTGAACCGCCTGACCGGCATCGACTTCACGCCCTTCGTGGCGCTGAATTCCGCCTTCACCGAAGAGGGTGCGGTGATTCAGGTTGGCCCGCGTACGGTGCTCGACAAGCCGGTCTACGTGCTGTTCCTGTCGCGTGCCGCCGTCGAAGGCCAACCCGTGACCATGAGCCACCCGCGTCTGCTGGTGCAGCTGGGCAGCCGCGCCGAAGCCAGCGTGATCGAGCATCACATCGGTGAAAGCGGCGCGACCAACTTCACCAACATGGTCAGCGAAGTGATGCTGGAGCGCGGCGCCGTGCTCAATCACTACAAGCTGGGCGAAGCTGCCACCGGCGAGACGCATATCGCCTCGCTGCAGGTCGAGCAGCCGCGTGACAGCCAGTATCGCTCCATCAACCTGAACACCGGTGGTGGCCTGGTGCGCAACGACATCGTCTGCGACCTGAACGGCAACAACGCCCATGCACGCCTCGATGGCCTGTTCTTCGGTCGTGATCGCCAGCACGTCGACACCCACTCGCTGGTCAATCACAACGAGGCACTGACGTTCTCCGACGAGAACTACAAGGGCATCCTGGCCGACCGTGCCCGCGGCGTCTTCAACGGCCGCGTGCTGGTCAAGCGCGACAGCCAGCAGATCGAGGCGCATCAGAACAACGCCAACCTGCTGCTCTCGGACCGCGCCGAGATCAACACCAAGCCGGAACTCGAGATCTACGCCGACGACGTCAAGTGCTCCCACGGCACCACGACCGGTCAGCTCGACGAGACCGCCGTCTTCGCGCTGCGTGCCCGTGGCATCGATGAGCAGACCGCCCGTGGTCTTCTGACCCTGGCCTTCGCCAACGAAGTCATGACTGGCCTGGGCATCGACGCCATCGCCGAGCGCATCGAGCGCAGTGTCGCGGGACGCCTGCCGTCACGCTTCCACCTCGATGAGCTGGTCGATCTCAGTGTCGAGCTGGGCGGTGGCGCCGTGGCGGTGGCACGTGATGAGGACTTTGCATGAGCGCACTCGACAACCTGATGCTCGACGTCGTGCGGGTACGTGAGGATTTCCCGATCCTCGAGCGTCGCGTGCATGGCGATGTGCCGCTGATCTATCTGGACAGCGCCGCCACCAGCCAGACGCCGACCGCCGTCATCGACGCGATGAGCGACTACTACCGCAAGACCAATGCCAACATCCACCGCGGTCTGCATACCCTGGCGGATGAGGCGACGGCGGCCTTTGAAGGCACGCGTGAGAAGGTGCGCAGCTTCATCAATGCGCGCCTGACGCGGGAAGTCATCTTCACGCGTGGCACCACCGAGGCGATCAACCTGGTCGCCAACAGCTGGGGGGCCAACTGGCTGAATGCCGGCGATGAAGTGCTGATCTCGGTAATGGAGCATCACGCCAACATCGTGCCGTGGCAGCTTCTGGCCGAGCGCCTCGATATCGTCATCAAGGTCATCCCGTGTGACGACGATGGTGTGCTCGACATGGCGGCCTACCGCGACCTGCTGGGCGAGAAGACGCGTCTGGTCTGCGTCAATCAGGTCTCCAACGCCCTGGGCAGCATCAACCCGGTGGCCGAGATGGCGAAGCTGGCGCACGCTCATGACGCGTTGATTCTGGTCGATGGCGCCCAGGCGGTGCCGCATCAGCAGGTCGATGTGCGCGAGATCGATGCTGACTTCTATGTCTTCTCGGGCCACAAGATGTACGGGCCGACCGGCATCGGTGTGCTCTACGGCAAGGAAGCGCTGCTGGAGGCGATGCCGCCGTGGCAGGGTGGTGGTGAGATGATCCGCACGGTGTCGTTCGAGAATGGCACCCTGTTCGCGGACTTGCCGCACAAGTTCGAGGCCGGCACGCCGCCCATCGCCGAGGTCATCGGATTGGGCAAGGCCATCGACTGGCTGGGTTGTACCCACATGGCGCTGATCACGCGCTGGGAGCAGCAGCTGATGCGCCATGCCAGCGAGCGCATGCGCGAAGTGGACGGCCTGCGCATCATCGGCAACTCGCCCGACAAGGCGGGCGCGATCTCCTTCGTGGTCGATGGTGCCCACGCCCAGGATATCGGTCTGCTGATCGACCAGCTGGGGGTCGCCATCCGTACCGGCCACCACTGCGCGCAGCCGGTGCTGCGTCGCTTCGGTGTCGATGCCACCTGCCGGGCCTCCTTCGCGGCCTACAACACGCCGGAAGAGATCGACATGTTCGTCGATGCCCTGCAGCGTGTGCTGACCATGGTGCGCTGAGCACCCCCTGCGGTGCCCCTGACGGGCGCTGATCAATGAGGCTCGCGCATGGCGGGCCTCATTGGTATCGGCCCTTGCCAGGGGATGTCGTCACCCGTACGTCTTGAGTGAACCAACAGAATTCACGATCCGCATGCCTGTCATGCGGATCGGCAAGGAGAGGGCATGAGCCACACTGAAGACCAGCTGGCCAGCCTCGGCAAGGGCCAGAAGATGCCGTTGCAGCGGGACGTGGAGGGTATCTCGGTACCGTTCGGCAAGTCGGTGACCCTGCATGAGGATTCGGTGGTTGAAGTCATGCAGGCCAAGGGCGGCACTGTCAGCGTCGCCTTCGAGGGTCGCATGTACCTGATCGAGAGCTTCAGCCTCGATGCGCTGGGGCTGGACGCCATGCCGCGTCCGCATCTGCCGGCCGGCCAGAGCGATGCCGATATCGAGGCCTTCGTCTGGGCCCAGCTGCGCACCTGCTTCGACCCCGAGATCCCGGTCGACATCGTCGAGCTGGGGCTGGTCTATGGCTGTCGTATCGACACCCTGATCAGCGGCGAGAAGATGGTCAATCTTAAGATGACGTTGACCGCGCCGGGCTGCGGCATGGGCAACGTGATTGCCGAAGATGCCAAGCGCAAGATTCTCGGCGCCGAGGATGTCTCCAAGGTCCACGTCGAGATCGTGTTCTCGCCTGCCTGGTCGCGCGAGATGATGAGTGAGGATGCCCGCCTGGAGCTGGGCATGTTCTGAGCATCTTCAGCACGCCTTTGTCGTCTGCTGCTTCGCTCCTTGCTGTCTGCGGCTCCCTCGTCGGCCTGACATGGCCGTCAGTCGCAGTATCACTGGGGCGAGATGCAGCAAACGCAACCGGATGGGCGGGAACCTCTCGTCCATCCGGCTATCCAATTCACGTTGCTGAGCGTCCGGGCAAGTTGCCTCGGGCCGCGTCGGCACGTCCGTTTGACGGTTTCCCGTATCACCTGCCTCAAGGAAGACTCCCCAATGCGATTCCAGACTGCGCTGCGCACCCTGACCGCCACTCTGATCCTGAGCACCGCTGCCAGCGCGCAGGCCGCCTGGAAGCTGGATGGCGATCTGTCACAGCTGAGCTTCCAGACCACCAAGATGGCCAAGTCGGGCGCCAGCACCGTCGAGACGGATGCTTTCACCTCCTGGCGTGCGCGCGTCAATGACGCCGGTCAGCTGTCGGTGGAGATCGACCTCGACTCCGCCAGTACCGGCATCGACATTCGTGACCAGCGCGTCAGCGAGAAGCTGTTCGAGTCCGGCACCTACCCGTTGGCCGTGATGACCGCGAGTCTCGACATGCCGACCCTCAAGGTGATGGAGCCGGGCGACACTCAGAAAGTGGATGTCGAAGGCCAGCTGACGTTGCACGACAACACCCAGAACCTGCCGATGAGCCTGCAGGTGACGCGCCTGCGCGGCGATCGCTGGCTGGTGCAGACCCTCACGCCTGTGATGGTCGACGCGGAGCAGTTCGCGCTGGTCGATGGCATCCGCACCCTGCGTGACCTGGCCGGGCTTGGCAACATCGCGACCCAGGTGCCAGTCAGCGTCAAGGCCGTGATGGTTCAGGAAGACTGAGCGGAGTCACTCGCATGCGTGGCTGGGGACAGTCAGTGCTGGCAGAGCCTCGGCCGCTTGGGTAGGCTGGGCGCTCATGCCTGCACGATGTGGCGGTACTGGCAGGAAAGACAGGCAGGGATGGGCGTGGGGAAGAGATGCTGCGAGTGATCAAGCGGACTGGCTGGACCATCGTCGGTCTGCTGGCCGCCGGTGCAATGACGGTGGTCGGGCTCAACCTCTGGGTCGTGATGGCAACGCACGATCGCATTGCCACGTCACCGCTGACCTGCCAGAGCCGTGAGGTGGGGATCGTGTTCGGCACCTCCCACGGCCTGGTGGGCGGGGGCAGCAATCCGCATTATCAGGCGCGCCTTGATACCGCCGCCCAGCTCTACCGCCTGCGCCGCGTCTCCAACCTGCTGCTCTCGGGGGACAACCGCACGCGTTACTACAATGAGCCGATGACCATGTGGCGTGACCTGCGAGCGCGCAACGTGCCGCAGGAGCTCATGACGCTCGATTACGCGGGCTTCTCCACCTTCGATACCCTCGTGCGAGCGCACAAGGTGTTCGGTGTCGACGAGGCGGTGCTGGTCACCCAGCCGTGGCACCTGCCGCGCGCGCTGTTCATCGCCGATGCGCTGGGCCTGGAGGCAGTGGGTTGCCCGGCCATCTCCGAGCGCCAGCCGCCGGGACTCAAGCTGATGCTGCGCGAGTGGCTGGCCCGTGCGGCGACAGTGGGAGACCTTTACCTGTGGGGGCGCAAGCCGCGCTTTCTCGGGCCGCAGGAGACGCTGCCGACGCCGGTCTTGTCATCGGACTCATCATCGCAGCCCTCATCATCTCACTCCTCGGACAAGCCCGTGTCACCGGCGGCGGACTCGGTGGCTGCCGGGGCAGGGCAGCAGGCCACTGCCAGTCGTGATGTGGCGGATGGAGTGGAAGTGGCGGATGCAGAGAATGCTGCCGTCACGCCGGATTCGCATGCCCTCGCGCGTCAGGCGCAGGCAAGCCTGCTGGCCAGTCTGCCCGAGGTGAAGCAGGCATTGCTCCAGTGGCTGCCTGTCAGATCTGATGCGAACTAGCCGCGTGTCGGCTTCGCCAGACGCACAGGGCCAACACGAAGACGCCCCGCACTTCCTTTGGAAGGCGGGGCGTCTTGCGTTCACGGCCTGGCGGCGGATATATGGCTAGCCGGCGCGGCGGCGGGCGGCCTGACCTGTCTGGTGACGGTACAGCTCGCGGATCAGATGGCGGCAGTTGTGGAAGATGCCTTCGAGTACCTTTTCCATGCTGTCAGGCAGGGGATGCGTGAAGGCGGTCGAGCAGGCCTGCATCAGGACGCGTTCCTGTTCGAGCAGCTCGTTGATCAGCACCTGATTGTCATTGCCGACGATGCTCTTCAGGCGACTCCACAGCCACATGTAGTCATCGCGCTCGACATCGGCGTCGCGCGGCATCAGGCTCAGATGCTTGCGTGTCTCGACTTCCAGGGCCTGTTTGAGCTCGACACGGCTCGCATAGAAGGGCTCGAAGGCCTTCAGGAGCGCGGGACGCAGCCGTTCGGCGTTATCCTCGAAATAATCAAGACTGTCTGCCAAGGCTTCCTGGACGCTATCCATCGCCACCTGGCGATTGTCGAGAAACATGGGCTGTCACCTCCTCCGTCAGAAGAGATTGTGCGGGTGAAAACAGTGTTTTTCTACCCCTTGAGGCCAGAAAGTCAGGATATTTATTCCCGCACTGTCAATCCCTGCAGTTTACGACAATACAATGACGTTCTGATGACGATCATCGCTGCCTTCAGACGCTGTGCTTGCCCTGATTCGTCGCCCAGCCCCTTGTCCGTAACACTATCTGGCACAGATGCGCCGAGGGTGCCGTCATGGCGACCTGCACCCTCGGGAAGCGTTGCGCGCAGTGCCCTGAGGTTCAAGCCCTCAGCCCTCAGCCCTCAGCCCTTGGGTTTGGGCGGAATCTTCTTGGCCGGCGCGGCGGACTTGGCGATGTGATCGATGATCAGGCCGGCGATGTCCTTGCCGGTGGCACTCTCGATACCCTGCAGGCCCGGCGAGGAGTTCACCTCCATGATTACCGGACCATGATTGGCGCGCAGCAGGTCGACACCGGCGACGGACAGACCCATGGCCTTGGCGGCGCGAATGGCGGTGGAGCGCTCTTCCGGCGTGATGCGGATCTCGCTCGCGGTGCCGCCACGGTGCAGGTTGGAGCGGAACTCGCCATCGGCCGCCTGACGCTTCATGGACGCCACCACCTTGTCACCCACCACCAGGCAGCGGATGTCGGCGCCACGCGCTTCCTTGATGTATTCCTGCACCATGATGTTGGCTTTCATGCCCATGAATGCCTGGATCACGCTCTCGGCGGCCTGGTTGGTCTCGGCGAGTACCACGCCGATGCCCTGGGTGCCTTCCAGCAGCTTGATGACCAGCGGCGCGCCCTTGACCATGGTGATCAGGTCGGGGATGTCATCCGGCGAATGCGCGAAGCCGGTGACCGGCAGGCCCAGGCCCTTGCGTGACAGCAGCTGCAGGGAGCGCAGCTTGTCGCGTGAGCGGGAGATGGCCACGGAATCATTGACGACGTAGGTGCCCATCATCTCGAACTGACGCAGCACGGCGCAGCCATAGAAGGTGACGGAGGCACCGATGCGCGGCACGACAGCATCGAAGTGCTCGATCTCGGCGCCCTTGTAATGGATGGACGGGCGGTGCGAGGCGATGTTCATGTAGCAACGCAGCGTGTCCACCACGCGTGCGGTGTGGCCACGTGCCTCGGCGGCCTCGATCAGGCGTCGGGTGGAGTAGAGGCGTGAGTTACGCGACAGGATACCGATATGCATGAAATCCTCCGGAGCCGAATGGGCCAGACAGAGATAGGAATGAATCAGAAGGCGACTGACGTGATGCCCGTCAGGAGGCGTGGTATTCGCCGGTGAGGCCTTTGCCGTCTCGAGGCGTCACGCGATGCAGATGGCAGCGGCGTCAGCGTCTTGAGGCGGGGTGCCGAAGCATGTCGCCGCGCGCCTGGCTGGTGCCGTCAGGGTTCGCCGTGCAGATAGGCGGCGCCCGGTGCGACCAGCAGGCGACGCAGGGCACGGCGCCCCAGCAGAATGGGATGACGCATCTGGGAGCGGTCCACCAGCGTCATGTCGATATCGTAGTCGAGCTCGGCCAGCTTCATGCGCGAGCGGATTGCATAGCGCCATTCGGCCTGACCATTGGATGAGCGCACGCGGCGGCGATCATGCACCGGCGTCTCGACCGTATGCGGCGGGGAGTCGCTACCGCCGGTCCGTGTGATGAAGCGAACCCACAGATCATCGTTGTGTTCGAAGACCTCGATGCTCTCGGCATGCAGCGCACTGGAATGTGCACCGGTGTCGATCTTGGCATTGAGGTGCAGCTTGAGCTCCGGCAGTTCGATCAGCTCACGCCGACCCACCACGCCACGCGGGCGAAAGCCCAGCAGGTCATGATTCAGTGTCTTGAGATCGAGGGGCGGTGCCTTGTCGATATGATGACGCGAAGTGTTCTTGTGATGCGACATGTTTCATCCTGAATCAGAGGACGTGAGCGAAGCGGGCAGCGGCTCACGGCATGAAGACACCGGGCAGGCGCGGCACAGCGTAATGTGCGTTGCCGGCCTGGCGGGGTAATGGCCAGGCGGGCGCGCAGCATAGTCACTTAACGTACTGACAGCAATCCTTGCTGAAGCCTATTTTTTCGCGTCACGCAGTGGGGTATGACGGTGGCGCGGACAGCGCCCGGCAAAACGCCCCGGGCGCGCGGTCATGGCACGCGGACATGGCGCGCTTTCATCGCCGCCAGACGCCTCGCTTGAGGGCGCTGGGCAAGTCCCCCGCGGCCACAGGCGCAGGTGACGGCGTGCAACTGGCGCGTCGCCGCGTTCCCTGTTCACCGGTGCCGATCAGCCACGATTCCATGCCTTGAGCTAGTGTCCGATCAAGTGTCTGTTCGAGTGTCGTGGGTTATGCGCATGATCTCAAGTACTGTCACCTGCGGGCATGCCCGGCGTCAATGACGCGGGGCAGGGTTGCCGGTATCGGCCTGGCGGGTCAGGGCGGCAAGCGCCTGACCCAGCGGGCTGTCCGCGCTTGCATTGCGCAGCGTCATCAGCACAGGCAGGCGCAGACGCGGAATCAGGGCGAGGTCGCGTGCCAAGGCGGCGAAGTTGGCCTGCGGGCAACTGGCCAGGCGGGTCAGGAAGGCCGGCAGACGTTCGGCATCTTCCAGATGGGCGTAGCCGCGAGCAGCGATCGCGACCAGCACGTCGACATTGACGGCCCCTTCGTCTGCCAGCAAGGCATCGATCCACTCCGCCGCCGCAGGCCGAGGGCTGGCGCCGGCGGCCCGCAGGCAGGCGCACAGTGTCTCCAGATCACCTAGATCACGAGCGGCCTGGCCACGCGCGATCAAGGCGGTGAGCAGCTCGGCCTCGTATTCCTGGGGCAGCGGGCCAGCCAGCTGGGCATGGGCGGGCGGCGCCTGCTCCAGACACAGCGCGATGGCGCGCAGCGGGGTGTCCGGCAGGTCAGCCAGACGCTGCACGAAGGCAGCGGCAAGCTCGCTGGACAACTCGCCGCGCCGTGTCAGCACGTCGGCGATGCCCTGCAGACCGAGTGACGGCCAGTCATCGAGCGGTAGCTGGGCGGTGAGATACTGCTCGGCGAGCTCGTAGTACTGGCTGGCAGGGCGGTCGCAATCGAGGCTGGCGCGGGCGTGCAGCATGGCGCGCAGGCTGTCGTCCGGCGTGAAGGCCAGCGGATTGTCCTGCATCAGGTTGTCGATCTTGCCTGCCTCGGCCTGCTGGAGATCAGGCCGGCCGACGGTCAGCGCCGTCTGACCCAGCGTCGTGATCAAGCGCTCGAGGAAGGCGTCGCGTTGCGCGGGAGACAGACGACCTTCCTCATCCAGCGGCAGGGCCAGAAACCACACCAGCGGATCGTCGAGCCCGGCCGGGCGGAATACGCATGCCAGGCGTGCCTGGCCCTTGAAGGGTTGCTCCCACGGCTGCTGTTCGGTCTCGAAGGCTTCCAGTTGCTCAAGGCTGAGCGGGGCCAGGGTGCGACCCAGGTGATAAAGGTGCAGCTCGGCGCCGGTGCGTGTGAAGAAGTTGCTCAAGGAAGAGAGAGGAGTCATGAGGCTCACCACGGCTATGTCTCCGCCACGTCCTGGCTGGGCGTGGTGGAGAACGGAAAAAAGAGTCTTGTCGAGCATCATTGCCAGGCGTGGCACGTGTCGTTGAGTGACAGCTGCCGGCGCGTGACATGTGCCTGAGCATGTCTGGAATGGCAGCGACTTTAGCGATTCACCGGCTGTCATGCCACCCGCTGGCGTGTGATGGTGGCCAGAGGGAAGAGAGCGACCTGTTTCTATTATGGCCGCTCTTTCGGCCCGTGATGGCTTGACAGATGACGCGGCTCCTCAAGCCCCGCTGCGCGTTTTGCAGGTTGATGAATTTTTGATCAATTTTCGTCATCCCACGGCTGGCGCGGCTTGCAGCGTGACCGAGACGGGTTATCCACAGCATCGTCCACGGATGGCGTGAATAACTGTCATCCGCTTGTCGTCAGGCTGACATCCAGCGCTGCAGCTAGCCCAGACGACGTCACTGGCCCGCCAAGACAGGCGTGCTAGAATCGCGGCCATTGACAGAATTGCTGTCTTATTCCTTATGGTTATGTCCTTAAGGGATGAAATGATTGGGAATGCGGGTCAGCCCCGTTATCCTATACAACCAAATCACATATAAAAGGCTGTGCTTATGCCTGTTCTGTCGAATCGACATCCGCGTTCAGCCGTATGTCAGCGACCGTCCAGCGCCATTGGCCCAGTCTTGCGATCCATGAGGAATCCCGATGCGCCAATCACGTTCGCTCGCAGCTGTCTTCTCTTCTACCGCTCTCAAGGGCGCCGTGATGGCTGCCGCGCTGGGCGCGACCACTCTGGGCAGCCTGGCGGCACAGGCTGACACCCTCAAGGTCGGCATGTCGGGCGGCTATTTCCCGTTCACCTTCGTCAAGCAGGACAAGCTGCAGGGGTTTGAAGTGGATGTCCTCAACGCCGTCGGCGAGATCACCGGCGACGATATCGAATTCGTGACCATGAGCTTCTCCGGGCTGATCGGCTCGCTGGAAGCCGGCCGCATCGACACCGTGGCCAACCAGATCACCATCACCGATGCGCGCAAGGACAAGTTCGCCTTTACCCAGCCCTACGTCTATGACGGAGCCCAGGTGGTCAAGCGTCGCGGCAATGACGAGATCACCGGTGTCGAGTCCCTCAAGGGCCACAGCGTGGCGGTCAACCTGGGCTCCAACTACGAAGCGCTGATGAAAGAGCTGCCGTACGCCGACCAGATCGATATCAAGACCTATGAGTCCAACATCGAGCAGGACACCGCCCTGGGCCGTGTCGATGCCTTCGTGATGGACCGCGTCAGCGCAAGCCAGGTGATCCAGAAGACGCCGCTGCCGCTGGAACTGGCTGGCAAGCCGTTCTCGCGCCTCGAGAACGCACTGCCGTTCCGCAAGGACGCCGAAGGCGAGGCCAAGCGTGACGAGGTGGATGCCGCGCTGACCGAGCTCAAGGAAAATGGCCGCCTGGCCGAGATTTCCAACAAGTGGTTCGGCATCGACATCACCACGCCTTGAACATTGCCCGCTGCGCCCTGATACAAGGGCGCATGCAAGGATGTCATGTGCAAACGGGGTGACGGCTTGACCGTCACCCCGTTGTCGTCATGTCGACGGGTGTCTTTCCAGACCCTCAGCCAAGCCCCCCAGCCTGTCCGGATAACGAATGGATACTCTCAATATCGATTACATGCTTGGCCTGTTGCCGGTCATGCTCAAATACCTGCCACTGACCCTTAAGATGGCCTGTATCGGCATGGTGGCCGCGCTGGTGCTGGCTTCGCTGTTGGCGGTAGTGCGGGTGCTCAAGGTGCCGGTGCTGAATGCGCTGACCATCGTGTTCATCTCCTTCTTCCGTGGCACGCCGCTGCTGGTGCAGTTGTTCCTGTTCTACTACGGCCTGCCGCAGGTGATGGCGTTCCTGACCCAGATCGATGGCGTCACCGCGACGATTCTCGGCCTGACGCTGCACTTCTCGGCCTACATGGCCGAATCCATCCGTGCCGCCATCGTCGGGGTCGATCGCAGCCAGACCGAAGCGGCGCTCTCGATCGGCATGACCAATGCCCAGCTGATGCGGCGCATCGTGCTGCCTCAGGCGGCCCGTGTGGCGGCCCCCACGCTGATGAACTACTTCGTGGACATGATCAAGTCCACGTCGCTGGCCTTCACGCTGGGGGTGACCGAGTTGATGGGCGCGACCCAGAAGGAAGCGGCCAGCAGCTTCCTGTACTTTGAATCCTTCATCATGGTGGCCATCGTCTACTGGGTGATGGTGGAAGGGCTGTCCTTCGTGCAGCGCTGGATGGAGAAACGACTCAACAAGGCCTATCAGCGATGATTGCAGTCAGAAACCTGGTCAAGAAATTCGGCGGGCAGGCCGTACTCGATGGCATCACTCTGGAAGTGAAGCAGGGTGAGATCATCGTCGTCATCGGCCCGTCGGGTACCGGCAAGTCCACCCTGCTGCGCTGCATCAACTTCCTCGAGCAGCCCGATGGTGGCGAGATCCAGATCGGTGAGCGCAAGGTCGAGGCTGCGCGCGCCAGTCGTCACGACATTCTCGGCCTGCGTCGCAGCAGTGCCTTCGTGTTCCAGAACTATGCGCTGTTCGCCAACAAGACGGCGCTCGAGAACATTGCCGAGGGCCTGATCGTCGTCAATGGCTGGCCCAAGGCCAAGGCGCACCAGCGGGCGCGCGAGATTCTCGAGCGTATCGGCATGAGCGAGAAGGCGGACGCCTTCCCGGCGGCTCTTTCCGGCGGTCAGCAACAGCGTATCGGCATCGGGCGCGCCATGGCGGCCCAGGCCGAGGTGATCCTGTTCGATGAGCCGACCTCGGCGCTGGACCCGGAATGGGTCGATGAGGTGCTGGAGCTGATGAAGCAGCTGGCGGTCGAGCGCCAGACCATGATCGTGGTCACCCACGAGATGCAGTTCGCGCGGGAAGTCGCCGACCGCGTCATCTTCATGGAAGGCGGCCGTATCGTCGAACAGGGGCCGCCGAGCCAGCTGTTCAGTGCGCCGAAGGATGACCGCACGCGTGCCTTCCTGCGCAAGGTGCTGGATGAGGTGCCGCCACAGTGCGCCGAGGGAATCTGATATTGCTCGGTTGAGGTCATGACCCTCAGGTCACGTGATGTAACGCCCCGGGCAGTACCTGCGACAGACACAACGGCCACCGCGAGATCGTCGCGGTGGCCGTTGTCGTTTCTCTGGCGGTGATCATTGACCCGCTACTGGTGTTGCCGGGCGCGTTTCAGGGCGACCTTTCATAGGCTCATAGGGTCATAGGGTCATAGGGTCATAGGGGCGCAAGTCGTGGCTAGCCGTGGCGGGGCATCGCGCGCACCTTGTCGAAGGCTTCCTGAAGCGCCATCGAGACGCGCTCTTCCAGCAGCTCCTGCTCGGCGGGCGCCATGTAGAACGCCATGTCGACGTCGTGGCGGATATAGCGGGGCGCCAGCTGATTGAGCGCGATGCAGGCCACGTCTTCGCGGCTGTCGACATCCATGGCGTGGCTATCGGGGTGCAAGCGCAGCTGGTCGAGCACCAGCTGCTCCATGTAGTTGTGTACGCCTGCGCTTTCCATGTGTATTCCCTTCTGGTGATGGGTGCTATCTCCCATGCAGGGCCGTGCCCCCTGACATGTCGATCCCTTCAGTGTGCTCATCAGCATGTACATCCGAGCTGACTCTCTGTGACGTTCTTCCTCCCGCACGCAAGCTCGGTTGCTGGCGGCAGGGCAGAAAGCGGCGGAGTCTTGGGTGTCGCCTGCCGCGCAAGGCCTCTCAACCGGTCAGCAGGCGGGTTTCCGCCTCTTCAATATGATCAGCCAATCCCGATAATACCAGTGTATCGCCACACGCCAGCATCAGGTCGCCGGTGGGCTCTTCCAGGTTCTCGCCACTGGCACGCACCACGCGTGAGACGAGAATGCCACACACTTCCGGCAGGGCGATGTCGTCCAGCCGCCGGCCACAGGCCCAGGCATCGGCGGTCAGCGTCAGCGGATGACGCCGCAGCAGCGGGTTGCCGCGTTTGTCGGTCAGCTGGGACTGCTGACCATGGAAATAGCCATGCAGCATGCTGTAGCGCGCCTCACGCGCATTCTGGATCGAGCGCGCCACCCGTCGGAAGGGCACCTCGAGATTGACCAGCACGTGCGAGACCAGCATCAGCGAGCCTTCGAGCACCTCGGGAATCACCTCGGTGGCCCCGGCGGCCTTGTAGGTCTCGAGGTCCGCGTCATCCTGGGTGCGCACCAGCACCTTGAGGTTTTCGAGTTCCAGCGGCTGGATGGCACGCAGAATGGCCAGCGCATGCGAGAGCTGATTCACGGTGATCACCACCTGCCGGGCACGTTCGATGCCCAGAGCGCGCAGGATTTCCAGACGCTGCGCGTCACCGAACACCACCGGCTCACCGGCGCTGGCGGCCTCGTGGACGCGGATGGGGTCGGCATCGATGGCGATCCACTCAAGCTTCTCCTGCGTGAGGAATCTCCCCACCGTCTGGCCGACACGCCCGAAGCCGCACACGATGACATGGCCGCTGAGCGGGGCGGTGGCGGCGCTCAGCTCCGCGGTGGTGTGCGGGTTCTCCTGGGTGGGCGTGGTGGAGCGGCACAGGCGGCGCGTCAGTTGCTGGTTGTGACGAATCAGGCTCGGCGTGACCACCAGCGAACCGATGATGATCGCTACCACCAGGCCCACGGTCTCGTTGTCCATCAGGCGTTGCTGGCTGGCCAGGGCCAGCAGCGCGAAGCCGAATTCGCCGCCCTGGGACAGCACCAGGCCAGTGCGCAGCGCGCTGTCCAGCGGCCGGCCAGAGAGGCGCGCCAGCCCGGTGATCAGCAGTGCCTTGGTCGCCAGCAGGCAGGCCACGCCGATGACGACCCAGTACCACTGCGCCAGCAACACCTGCGGGTCCAGCAACATGCCCACCGAGACGAAGAACAGCCCCAGCAGGATGTCGCGGAAGGGCCGGATGTCGGCCTCGATCTGATGGCGGAAATGGCTCTCGCCGAGCATCATCCCGGCCAGGAAGGCGCCCAGCGCCATCGACAGATGCAGGCTGTGGGTCAGCCAGGCGGAGAAGAGCGCCACCAGCAGCACAGTGAGCACGAACAGCTCTTCCGAGCGCGCGCGAGAAATTTCCTGGAACACCAACGGCAGCACCCACTTGCCGATCATCAGCATCACCACCACCAGCCCGAGCCCCTTGATGAGCATCAGGCCCAGGTCACTGAGCAGCTGGCTGCCATCACCGGCCATGGCTGGAATCAGGATCAGGAACAGCAGGGCAGCGAGATCCTGGAACAGCAGCACGCCCACGGCGGCGTGGCCGTGGGGGCTGTCCAGTTCATTCCAGCGCGCCAGTTCCCGCGTGACGATGGCGGTGGAGGAAAGCCCCAGCGCGCCGGCCGCGACCAGTGCCGCCGCCGGCGACAGACCAAGCGCCGAGCCCAGCGCCCAGAACAGGCCGCTGCATACCGCCACCTGACAGGCGCCCAGCCCGAACACCGTGGTCTTGAGGGCGCGCATGCGCGGCACCGAGAATTCGAGGCCAAGCGAGAAGAGCAGAAATACCAGCCCGAATTCCGACAGGAAGGCGAGTTCTTCCGGGCGACCGATCCAGCCCGCCAGATGAGGGCCGACCATAAAGCCGACCGCCAGATAGGCCAGCACCGGCGGCAGATGCAGACGGCGGAACAGCGCCGCGGCCACCACCGAGGCCCCCAACAATATCATCACATCATTGAACAGCGTGTCTGCCATGCGGCCTCCTGGCCTTCCGTGAGCAACATCGGGATAATAGCGTGAACGAACCCTGCACGATTTGACGGAGGTCGCATGAATCCGACTGAGCAACCCCATGACGGCGAGATCGCCGGCAATCCCTACGACGAGCTGCGCGCGCTGCTGGTACGTCTGGAAGCGACCATGAAGGCTGCAGACCTGTGGCGCATGGACACGCCTTCCCCGCAGGCCCTCATGAGTGTGGAGCCATTCTGTGTCGATAGCATGGACATGGGCCAGTGGCTGCGCTTCGTGTTCATCGCCCGTCTGGAAGCGCTGTGCGATGCCCGTGCGCCGTTCCCCATCAAGTGTGAAGTGGCACCGGCCATCGAGGCCTGGCTGAAGGATGCCCGCCCCGAGCGCCGCGTGGCGATGACGGAAGTGGTTCGCGAGATCGACACGCTGGTCACGACGCATTGATCGCGACGTACTGATTGCCGAGCAGGAAGCTCGCCTCGTACTGAGCCTCCTCTTCCCGACACCTCCCACTGTGCCCCTTATGCTGGCGTGATGCCCTCGCATTACGCCACGCGACCCCTTCAGGAGCTTGCATGGCCTATTACTTCGCCTACGGCAGCAACATGAATCCGGCGCGTGTCGTGGCACGCATCGGCGAGACGCGACGGGCCGTGCATGGTTGGCTGGAAGAGCATCGCCTGAGTTTCGACAAGGCCTCCCGGGTCGAGGGTATCGCGCATGCCAACGTACAGCCTGCGCCGGGCGAGCGCGTCGAAGGCGTGCTGTACGAGCTGCTCGAGTCCGAGCAGATCACGCTGATGGACCCCTTCGAAGGCCACCCGCATGAATATGAGCGTTCCCTTCATCCCATCGTCACCCATGAAGGCGTGATCAACGCCTGGGTGTATGTGGCGCTGCCCGAGCGCACCGCCGAGGGCCTCAAGCCGGCACACGAGTATCTGGAGCACCTGCTAGGCGGGCGTGACTTTCTGACGCCGGACTACTTCACGGCGCTGAGCGGCGTCGAGGCCGTGCAAGCGCTGGATGACGCCACCCTGGCTCAGCTGGGCCTGTCGCGCAGTACGCCGCGCTGACGGTCGCCTGCTGGCGGACGGGGGGCCTGTCACCGATTGTCTGTCACCTGCCGTGTGGCAACAAAAAGCCCGCCTCTCCTTGGAGAGGCGGGTTTTCGTGTTTCTGGACATGCTGCGTGACTGATTGGCGTGAGCCTCAGTCCTGCGCGGCCAGTGCCGGGTCCAGATTCGTCTGGTCACGACGGCTGGCCAGCATGCCGATGATCAGCCCCGCCAGTGCCGGTGCCAGCCAGCCCAGGTTCACCGAGGCCAGCGGCAGCAGCGGCTCGATGCGGTGCGAGATGGCCATCAGCGAGTCTATGCCGCTGGCTTCGAAGCCATCCAGCAGGCTGACCAGCAGCGTCAGGCCCAAGGTCCAGGCGAATACGCGCGGTGCATCGTGCAGGCGCGGACGCAGGTAGGACAGCAGCGTCAGCACCAGCACCAGCGGATAGAGCGTCACCAGTACCGGAATCGAGACGCTGATCAGGGTCGAGAGGCCCAGGTTGGCGATCAACGCCGAAGCCACGGCCATCACGATCACCAGCAGGCGGTAGGGCACGCTCGGCAACAGACGATGGAAGAACTCGCCGCAGGAGGTCAACAGGCCCACTGCGGTGGTCAGGCACGCCAGGGTGATGACCAGCGCCAGGATCAGCTTGCCGGCATCGCCGAACAGTGCCTCGACGTAGACCGGGATCAGTTCGCCCTTGGCGGCTTCACTGACCAGCGCATGGCTGGTGGCGCCCATGTAGGTCAGCGGCAGATAGACGGCAGCCAGACAGATGGCGGCGATGGCGCCGGCCCACAGGGTGTAGCGGGTCACGTCAGCGGTCGCGGTGATGCCGCGTGCCTTGATCGCCGAGACGATCAGGATGCCGAACACCATCGAGGCCAGCGCATCCATGGTCAGGTAGCCCTGCTGGAAGCCGGTCATGAATGGCGCCTCGGCCCACTCGGGGCTCACCGGTCCCAGCGGCCCCTGCGGGTCGATGATGGTAAACAGCGCAATCAGCGCCAGCAGCGCGATCAGCAGTGGCGTCAGCCACTTGCCGACCACATCCATCAACTTGCCCGGGCTCAGCGCGATCAGCGTGGCGATGCCGAAGAACAGCACCGAATGCAGGGCCAGGCCGCTCTTTGCTGACATGTCGATGAAGGGGCGCATGCCCATCTCGAAGGCCACGGTGCCGGTGCGCGGAATCGCGAACATCGGCCCGATGGACAGGTAGATGGCGACCCCGAAGGCCGCGGCCGCCCATTTGGGCAACGGCGAGGTGATCTTGTCGAGACCACCGCCGATCACGGCCACCGCGACGATACCGGCCAGCGGCATGCCGACACCGGTGGCCAGAAAGCCCAGTGCCGCAGGCCAGAATTCGGCCCCCGCGCCCTGACCCACCTGAGGCGGGAAGATGATGTTGCCTGCGCCCAGAAAGAGGGCAAAGGTCATGAAGCCCAGCGCCACGATATCGAGGCTGGAAAGTCGTGTTTTCACTATGACGTCCTACGGATTCAGCAGATGCGTTGCAGCAGGCGTCATCAGGTGACCGATGAGGTGGTCGGTCAGGCAGAAATGACGTGCCGAGAAGCCGTTGGCTAGCGACAGGGGTGGGTCACCAGCAGACCCGGGAGCAGCGGGGTAGTGTTGCGCGCGGGCCGAATGGCGAGATCAGGCTGACGGATTGTCGCCACCCTGATCTGACGCGGCGCATTATCGTTGATTTCACGTAGCAAGACAAAGCCACCAGCAAGCCTCGCGGCAGTCTCATTGTGCGGCAGGTGGTGGGGGCGGTAGTGGAATGAAGCTCGGCCAGTCGTCCGGTACCACGAAGATCCGCCATTGCTGGTGGGGCGAGCTGGCGGTGATTGGCTCGCCGTCAGGCGCCGCCACGCTACGCTCCAGCCACAGCTGGCGGGGGTGTTGATGCGTGCGCTGGCTACTGTGCTGCTGAACCGGTTCGTCCGGCCTGAGTTCATCAGCGGCGCCGGGGAGCTCGAAGTGATCGCGCAGCCAGCGGTCCAGTTCATGCCATGGTTGTAGCGACGCCACGGGCGGGGCGGCCAGCCAGGCAGGTTTTTCTCTGACGCAGCCCAGCAGCGGGCCGCCATGCATCGGGGAGGCCTCGAGGGTCTGACAGAAGGCGGCAAACTGGCTGACGCTCATCCACCAGCCGGCCTGGCGCGCACTCTCGGGGTGGCAATGGCGGGGCGGGGGCAGCCAGTCGGCGGGCGCCTTGTCTGGCTGCCAGGGGCGAAACAGGCAGCCGGGCAAAGCCAGTTGCTGCCCCGCCAGCAGCGGGGCAATTGGGGCTTCTACCGGCGGTGGATTCGTCTCGCTCGCGCCTGCCTGTCTGGCCAGCGATTGTCTGGCAAGTGCCTGGCGGATCGTCTGCTGTCCGCGCTCGGTATAGGCGAGGGGCAATTGATGCTCAAGGCTGCGCTGATACTTGATGGCGAGGCTGTCGGCGCCGCCGGGGCCTATCCAGCGTGCCGGGCTGTCGGCCGCTTCAGGGCCTTCGGGCAGGCCGAGATAGAACTTGATCGCGACCTCAAGGTGCGTGGGCAACGTGTCTCGCGCCGCCAGATAGAGCATGTCCAGCTCGCCCAGCGTGATCTTGCCCCGGGAAATCCTGAGGTTGTTGGCCAGCAGGCGACTGCCGGGTGCGTGTGCCAGCACGAATTGCCAGAGCAGCTCGTGGTAGTGGCCCAGGCGGTAGTGGCGGCGCTCATTCACGGCGGCCTCGAGCACGTGGGGTGCCTGCTCCAGTGTCATCAGCCAGCGGTGGCGGACGCGGTCATCCTCCAGCCCGAGTGCCGCCAGGGACGGGCGCGGATAACGCGCAAGCTGCAAGAGGTCCGGGGCATTCAGAAGCCAGGCGATATCCCTGACGCGCGGGTGACTGTAGCGCGCGCAGTCGCGGCGCAGGTCGCAGCCGGTCGCACAGGGGGAGTCGCCCCATTGGGCAAGAGGGGGCGATGCATGGGGCGGGGCTTCGGGCTCGATAGGCATGACGGCAGTGTATCCCACGTCGCATGACGGTCGATAATGCGCGATCTCGTTCGGGGCTGGCCCTGTGCGGAACCGAGCCGAGTGCTGCTTGCCGGTCGTGGTGTCCTGCTGGCGCTTCTTCTCTCCCTCTGTCTTCTCGCTCCTTTTCCTCACTTGCCACTCTTCACGCCAGTTATTACGCCAGCCTTTGCGCCAGCCTTGCGCTGCTCACACGACACTTTCTCGCCGCTTTCTTGAGGGGCTTCCAACACGTTCTGCTGTCCGTCGCCGGTAATGCGACGACCGTCCCCGGGCTGTCATCGTTTTGACATCGTTGTGTGGGTCGCCTAAGCGATTGAAAACGTTGAGGTTACTTGGCGTGGGTAGGTGAGGGGCTTCAGTCTGGGTTGGAATAGCGCTGAATTGATTCGCTGGAGGAACCAATCCTGTTCCGGCGCGTGGATATATCTCGCGGCTCGCGAGGTTCACAATGCCCTCCATCAACGTTGCAGCAAATATGCAGGGCCGATGAGGCGGTATTGACTTCGAGCTCTTGGTTGTCGAGCGACATGAATCGACTCGACATCAGTGGGCAAGGCGTCACCGACTGACGGTGTGAGGGGCAAGATCCACACCCTGAACAATCGGTCAATAAATATTCGTAAAGGTTGATGTGCACAATTTCTTGCTGCTGGACGCTGTTTTCAGGCGTCTCAGCCAAAGAAAAAAGAAAAATACGCATTTTACTGTTTTTGTGGCATCCAGTTCTGCTGTGGCGACGTATAACTCATCAGCACAGCAAGACACACCCTGCAGCGTGCAGCATGTTCGACCAAGGTGGTGGGTAAGTCACTGTCTTCCTCAACCAACGTCGATAGTGATCTGCCAGGACGAAGCGCCGCGCAAGGGGATGGGCCAGCACGCAAACAAGGAATTCTTGCACTCTCCATATTGTACATAACCTTTTCAGAACCGCTGCAATAGCTTTATAGGCAATGGGAAGGGCAGGAGGGGAAAGTGCTGGGGGAAGGCCGTTCGTTTCGAGTAGCGTTGCTCAAAGAGAAACAGTGAGCTTCCAGTTGCACGGCTAGTTTGAACGCAGCATAAACATTAGTCTGTTAATCATCGAAACGCAGCACGCACCATAGTCAGTGAAGGCCAGGGCCCGGACAGGGGTCAGCAAACCACTCCATCACTGACTGACAACGACTCAAAGCGGAAGCATCCGCACCAGGACCAGGAGATACACCATGAAAAACATTTCCCTCAAGACTCTGATCGCTACCGTCGCCATCGCCACTGCCAGCACCTCCGTATTCGCAGCCGACGATAGCCCCGCCGCCGTGCGCGTCCAGAACGCCATCAGCAGCCAGCAGATCATGGGCCAGACTCAGCCGGCTGCCACCAGCCAGCAGAGCTTCTCCGAAACGGGCATGAGCGTTGCTGCCGGTCGCGTTGAGCAGGCGCTCAATGCTGACCACATCCGCGGCATTGAGACCGCTGACGTGTCCCAGGCCAACGCCACCGTCAATGATCAAGGCAAGAGCGTCGCCGCTAGCCGCGTTCAGCAGCACATCAGCGACAACGCCTGAAGCAGAGTGGGTCACGCTGACAACTCAGTGACCCCCGAACAGCGCCTCACCTGACATTCGACTTTACCCATTTCTGGAGAATCATCATGAAAACCCTGACTTCCCTGATCGCCGCCGCTGCCATTTCCATTGCTGCCACCGGCGTTGCCACCGCTGATGAAAGCGTTGCCGATGCCCAGGTGCGTGCCGCACTGAGCGAACAGGTCATCCACGGCCAGGCGCAGCCCGCCGCGACGCAGCTGAATGCTGCCGAGTCCGGCATGAGTGCCGCTGCCAACCGTGTCGAGAAGTCCCTGAACGCCGACACCATCAAGGGTGAACAGACGCACGCCGTCTCCCGCGGCCAGAGCCTGAGCAACGACAACGGCAAGAGTGTCGCGGCATCACGCTTTGAAGATGCGCTGAACGACAACGCCTGAGTCTGCAGGTCCTGATTCATGGCCTCAGGACCACAGCAGCAGTGTTCTCCCTTTTCTCTATTCGCTATTCACTTTTTCTGGAGTCATCTCATGAAAACCCTCAATGCCTTTATCGCCGCCGTTGCCCTGTCCGTGACCGCCACTGGCGTCGCCAATGCCGATAGCGTTGCCGACCAGCAGGTTCGCGCCAACATCAGCGAATCCGTGATCCACGGTCAGGCTCAGCAGGCAGCCACTCAGCAGCAGACCATCACCGATGCAGGCAAGAGCGTTGCGGCCAGCCGCGTCGAGCAGGCGCTGAACAGCCAGACCATCAAGGGCCAGCAGGCGCAGGTCACTCGCGACGTCCAGCAGTTCGTCAATGATTCCGGCAAGAGTGTTGCCGCGTCACGTGTCGAGCATGCCCTGAACGACAACGCCTGATGTATCGCGCCTTCACACTGACGGCAGCGAACAAGGACTCTGCTTGCGACCTGGCTGACCTTGTTAGCCCAGTTGACCCTGTTGACCTGAACAAAGATTTCACTGGAGATATTTCATGAAAATGCTCAATACCCTCATCGCCGCCACCGCGCTTTCCGTTGCTGCCACCGGTGCTGCCTTTGCAGACAGCGTCGCTGACCTTCAGGTGCGTTCTGCGCTCAGCGAATCCAATATCCACGGCCAGGCCCAGTCCGCCGCCGCCAAGCAAGTCACCTTTGCCGATACCGGCATGAGCGTTGCTGCGGGCCGTGTCGAAAGCTCCTTGAACGATGCCGTGATCGAAGGTCAGCGCGAGACGCTGGCGTCCGACTCCCAGCAATTCGCCAACGATGCTGGCAAGAGCGTTTCCGCGACTCGCGTTCAGCATGCGCTGAGCGAAAGCGTCTGATTCAAATTGTCTGAGCTCCGTTCTGATTCGTGACCATGCATTGCAGCAACTGACTCAAGCGTCTCCGCAGCAAGTGTCGTCATGAACAGTCTCTGGAACAGAAGCTGTAAGCTTGAAGATATAAAGGCCTGGAGACATGAAGGGCCTGAAGAATCAAGAGCGTGATCAAGCCAGTTGCACAGCAGTGTCGCTGGTGCTGATCGCCAGCTGACATCCCGTTGCGAAGTGAAATCACAGTCTGATCCTTCCTGGAATGGCCGGTAATTGTCGAGGGGCATCCCGCACAGAGACGCCCCGTGCCTCGTACGATGACGTAGAAGATCCCCTTCATGGGGAAGCCTGAATGTCGCGTCATCGTAAGCCGCAGCCTTGTGGGTAGTGCTTGTTGATGGGGTTCAATAATTGTTTGCGTGGGTGATGTCGGGTATCGACTCCGACAAATAATCCACCTGGATATGCGCAGTACTTGAAGTGATCAATGATGTGTCACTTCATGGCAACTCGATAGTGAAAATGAACGGAGGATAGAAAGATGATCAAGTCATTCATGACTCACGGCCTGGCAGCGTTTGCCCTCGCCACCAGCGGTCTGGCCAGTGCCGATATCAGCACTGATGACAGCAGCAATGCGCGTTTCAATGGCGCTCTATCTCACGGCATTCACAGTGAAGTGCGTGATTATCAGAAGAGTGAAAAGCGCTACGCCGCGAATCCTGACATTCTGATCACCAGCCGTGGCAATGTATTTGCCGATAGTGATGTGCATGGTGCAGTCGATATCGACGCCGACCATCGCTGAGCTTTCGAGGATGACGGTTCACATGACTCGCTTCACATGACTTCATGCCACAAGTTGTCATTGCGAAACAATTGAAGCGCTGTGATTTGATTACCGCTGCTTGAATCACTTTGCAGCGACGATCGAAGGCGTGAGCACTGATGCGCAAGCCGGTGACTGCCGAAATTCAGGGAAAGCGAAAGGAAATATCCCAGACGTAGAGACACTTGGATAGTGAGCAGAACGCTTGAGCAAGGGCTTTGGGCCCCTCCACCAGCCCGTCTTGAACGACCCGGTGGCAAAACCCTTGCTCAAACGCTTTCCTGTCCTGGGTGTCGCTGTCCCGACATTCATTGCCCGCCACCATGGCGGGTTTTTTTTATGCCCGGATTCTAGAAGGGCGCAGCAAGTGGCTGATCGACTCTGTGCATGTCGTCTTGCTTGATGACCGCAATATGCTGAGGGTTTTCCAGGAAGTTCGTATGGATTCATCGGCAGTTCACAGTATGAGTGTCATGAGGCATCATGGTGATTAAACGTTGTTGGTTGCTGGCCTGCATGTCGGATATTCCGCGACAGGATGCCATGATATTACTCAAGTGGAGGCCCATGATGGTGCGCGGAAAACTCAAGAAAGTGGCAGGTTCATTGGTGTTGGGTGTTGGTTTGATGTCAGGGAGTGTGATGGCGGGTGATGTCGTCGAAAAGCCCAAGGTGCTGATCTTCGATGTCAATGAAACGCTACTGGATCTTGCCTCGATGCGCAGTTCCGTCGGTGAGGCACTGGGGGGAAGAGAAGACCTGCTGCCCCTGTGGTTCTCGACCATGCTGCATTATTCTCTGGTGTCTACCGTGACCCGGGATTACCACGATTTCGGGCAGATCGGTGTCGCTTCGTTGCGGGTGGTCGCGCAGAACAATGATGTCGAACTGACGGATGAGCAGGCGAAGAAGGCCATCATCACCCCGTTGATGACGCTCCCGCCTCATCCTGATGTCAAGGAAGGTCTGGCCAGGTTGAAGGCTGAAGGCTACAAGATCGTCAGCCTGACCAACTCGTCCAACAAGGGTGTCCAGGCGCAGTTCGAGAACGCGGGATTGCTGCCGTATTTCGATGCGCGCTACAGCATTGAAGATATCCAGATCTACAAGCCGGACCTGCGTTCCTATGAATGGGTGCTGGACAAGCTTGATGTCGAGCCCGAGGAAGCCATGATGGTCGCGGCACATGGCTGGGACGTCGCGGGCGCCAAGGAGGCGGGCTTGCAGACCACGTTCATCGCCCGCCCGGGCAAGGCCCTGTTCCCGCTGTCAAAGCAGCCGGATCATGTCGTGAAGGATGTGAACGAACTGGCCGACATTCTGCAATAGCATCAGAACCCTTGATTGACAGAATCCTTGATCGACGGGTGCTGAAGATATCCTGTCATCATGGCGTCAGCGGCATTGGTGAGGCTGGCGGGCGTCGAGTGACAGGTGAATTTTCCTGTACATGGTGAGATTGCCAGCCTCATCGCATGGCAGATGATGGCGTCAATGGTAGGCTGGGCGGTATTCCCCTTCTTTCCGACCGGAGCTGAATATGAGTGACGCATCACAGCAGCATGGCCACCGTGCCCCTCAGATCATCGAGCCGAGCGCCCAGGCGGATGCCTGCGTGATCTGGCTGCATGGCCTGGGTGCTGACGGCAGTGATTTCGTGCCCGTGGTGCCTGCGTTGGGTCTGCCCGAGAATCACGGCGTGCGTTTCGTCTTCCCGCATGCGCGCGAACTGGCCGTGACCGTCAATGGCGGCATGCGCATGCCGGCCTGGTACGACATTCTCGAGATGAATCTCGGGCGGCGTGTCGATGAGGTGCAGCTGCGTGAATCCGCGGCCTACGTGCATGCCTTGATCGAGGAGCAGATCGTCCAGGGCATCGCCAGTGAGCGCATCATTCTGGCCGGCTTCTCCCAGGGCGGCGCGGTGGTCTATGAGGCGGCGTTGAGCTGCGAGCGCCCGCTGGGCGGCCTGCTGGCGCTTTCGACCTATTTCGCGACCAGCGCGACCATTGCGCCGAGCGCCGCCAATCAGGGCCTGGCCATCAGTGTCCATCACGGTACCCACGACGATATCGTGCCCCTGGCACTGGGCGAGGCGGGCGCCGAGAGTGCGCGTGCGCTGGGTCATCCGCTGGAATGGCAGACCTGGCCGATGGCGCACGCCGTGTGTCTCGAGGAAATCGAGGCGATCGGTGAGTGGTTCAAGGCGCGTCTGCTGGCCTGATCGGTCGCCAGGATCGACTGTCAGTATCGACTGCCAGAACAAAACGCCGCCGACGGAGTGATCTGTCAGCGGCGTTTTCACGTGCTGCCAGCGGTCCCGTCATGCGCCGTCAGCGGTCTTTGCCAGTGCTGGTCGCGCTCAGCAGCGATAGCGGTAGGCGAGGTGTTCATCCTTGCGCGGGCCGGTGATGCGCCAGTCGAGATCAAAGCCCAGGGCATTGCCCGCCTCATCGCGCACGATGACCAGCGTGGCGGCGTAGAGATCATCGATACACAGATGCGCTTCACGACTGACGAAGTGGTCTTCGCCTCGAGCGCTGTCGGCCACCAGGTCGAACAGGAAGACGGCGGCATCGCGGCCACGTCGTTCATGACTCAGCGACAGCGCGGCGCCATCCGCGGCCAGCTGCCAGCGATAGCGGTTGTGGAAGTTGACGCTGGATGACTGGCCCTCGAGCTGGAACTGGCCCTGCTCGAGAAATACCACGCTCTCCGCCTCTTGCTGAGCCGTTTGTCGTGACTCATCGCGAGGGGGAGCAGCGGCTTCGCGGGTGACCGTCACCTCGCCGCTACCCTGGCCAGACCAGGCATTGTGCGAGGCCGGGCCGGAGCGTGACGAAAAATCCAGCCGGCGGATCTGCGCGAGCAGCGCATAGAGGGTTACAATTGGTGTCAACTTCTTCTGGCTACCGGGTTTACTCGTCATGTCCTACCTGATTGGTGTCACGGCCCTCTGGGCCTTCTCGTTTTCCTTGATCGGCGTCTATCTGTCCGGTCAGGTCGATAGCTATCTGGCCGTACTGACGCGTATCGCGCTGGCGTGCCTGATCTTCGCGCCGTTCCTGCGCCCGCGGGCGATCAGCGGACGCCTGCGCTTCCAGTTGATGGCCATCGGCGCGATCCAGCTCGGCCTGATGTACATCTTCTTCTATCGCTCCTTCCTGCTGCTGCCCGTGCCGGAAGTGCTGCTGTTCACCATCTTCACGCCCATCTACATCACCTTGCTCGATGACCTGATGAACAAGCGCTTGTCGCCATTCTACCTGCTGACCGCCGCGATTGCGGTGCTGGGTGCGGCGATCATTCGCTACGACGGGGTCAGTGACGGCTTCTGGCTCGGCTTTGCGGTCGTGCAGGGTGCCAACCTGTGCTTCGCCATCGGACAGGTGGCCTATCGTCAGGTCGCTCCGCAGCTGCCTGCGGATGTCGCCCATCGCCATGTGTTCGGCTGGTTCTATCTCGGTGCGCTGGCACTGGTGATCGTGATGTTCCTGCTGTTCGGCAGTACCGACAAGCTGCCGTCGCAGCCGGTGCACTTCGTGGTGCTTGGCTGGCTGGGCATCGTGGCCTCGGGGCTGGGCTACTTCCTGTGGAACAAGGGCGCGACGCGGGTGGATGCCGGCACGCTGGCGATCATGAACAACGCGCTGGTGCCGGCGGGCCTGCTGGTCAATCTGCTGATCTGGAACCGCGACGCCGACCTGGTACGTCTGGCGCTGGGTGGGGTGGTCATCGTGGCGGCACTGGTGATCAATCAGGTGTGGGCGCGTCGCCGCGAGCAGGCGCTGCGCATGGCCTGAAAGACTGCGCCATAAGGAAATCCAGACATCGCATCTCAATCAGCCCTCGCCCTGTGCGAGGGCTTTTTGCAGGTGAGTGGTGAGGCGCGCCAGTATGCCCTGCTGGCGGGGAATCTCGTCAGAGGGTCGTGCAGCGTTCTGCGTCGCTTCCTCGCCGAGCTGGGCTGCATTCAGACGCAGGCCGGATTGTTCGACATTGAACAGGCTGCCGGGAAGGGTGGCGATGCCTGCGTTCAGCAGTTCCTGATGCAACTGCTCCAGCTGGTGCGCCTCAAGGCTTGGCAGGCCACACCATTGCAGATAGCCGCCGCTTGGTGGCGGCAGCCAGACGCTGTCGCCCAGCGCTGCGCTCAGGTGCGCGCGCAGACGCTCCAGGCGCTTGGCATAGCAGCGTCGCATGCGCTGCACATGGCGGCCGTAATCCCCGCTGGTGATCAGTTCGCTCAGGGCGGCATGCATCCACGGCATGTCGCCCATTCCATTGGCCCAGCGCGTCCGAATCATCGCCTGCAGCCCCAGTGGTGACTCCTGCTCGGATCGTGACAGCCACAGCCAGCCGCAGCGGGTGCGGGGGTCCAGCGTCTTGGAAAATGATCCGAGGCTGATCAGCGCAGGCATCGGCCTGTCGGCATGGCGGTGGGCGAGGTCGGCCAGCCATGGATGGCGGGTATCGAAGCTCAGCTCGGCAAAGGTGGTGTTCTCGACTATCAGGATGGCGTGGCGGGCCGCCAATGTCAGCAGGCGGTGGCGATCTGGCGTGCTCAGTTGTCCGCCCAGGGGATTGTGGCCATCCGCGGTCACGATCAGGGCATCCAGCGTCAGGGCGGGCGTCTCGGCATCATGGCGTTCGAGCAGACGTTCGAGTGCCTCGATATCCAGTCCCTGGTGTGCATGGGCAGGGATGGCAATCGCCTGATGGCCCTGGGCTTCGATGGCGGCCACGATGCCGAAATAGCCCGGCGCTTCGACGCCGACCCGACAGCGGCCCTTGGCGGCGCGCAACTGGCCGAGCAGCAGTGACATGCCATGCTGCGCTCCTTGGCTGATCAACAGGGCATCGCTGTCACAGGGATGGCCGTGGTGGCTGAGGTGCTTAGCGATGGCAGTGCGCAGCGCGCTCGAGCCTGGCGGCAGGGCATAGGCGCTGGGGTGCTGGGCATGCGCCCCGAGCTGAGTGCGCGCCAGACGATACAGGCGTCGCACGGCGGGGGCGTCCAGCTCCGGGTGAGCGGCACCCAGCGGCGCCAGGCGCGGATCACTGGCATTCGCCATCGCCTGCCAGGCCGGGTCGCTGATGGTGAGGGTGGTGATGGCACGCGGTTTGTGATGTGACTCCCGCTGCCCGTGCTGCGTCTCGCCGGGATGACGGGATGAAGCCGAGCTGGTCTGTGAGCCGGCATTGAGGTCGTTCGCATCATGTGCAGCCTGCGTCGATGGTGCGACCCGATAGCCGGCACGCGGTTCGGCGATGATCAGGCCCGCCGACTCCAGCTCGCCATAGGCACGAATCACGCTGTTGAGGCCGAGCCCCGACTGTGCCGCCTGCCGCCTGAGCGAAGGCAGGCGCTGTCCTGCGCTCAGTTTGCCCGTCGCCATCTGGGCCTTGAGTCGCTCGACCAGCTGCTGATAGCGCGGCAGCGTCGCGGCTGTGGCGCCTGAGCTGGCGATTGAGCTGGTGGTTGAGTTGATGGCGTCGTCGGCAAGCGAAGGGCGGCTGGCGGACGAAGCGTGCTCGGCGCATGACATGCCTGTCTGTACCCCTTGAATTGGTGATTATCTGTATCTTGTGCCCCCTTGAGGGTTCGCGGCAAGCTGAAGGCTCATGTCGTGGCCCCGTCGGTGCACGTTCTGCACCTGCCTATGGGCCGCCCGCTTGTCATTTCTCTCGCTGGAGTCTGCGTGATGTGGATGCCACTTTGCTTCGTGTTTCTGTTCGCCAGCGGCTTCATCGCCGCGCGCTTCGGTACCCTGGACGCTGAACCCTTCACCTTGCTGCTGGTGCGCAGCCTGCTGGTGCTGCCGGTGCTGGGGTTGATTCTGTGGCTGCGCCGCAAGCCGCGTCAGTGGGGCCGGCGCAATGACCGTCTGGCGCAGATGGGCATCGGCATGCTGTTGCACGGCGCCTATCTGGGCGGCGTGTTCGCGGCGGTCAAGGCGGGGCTGCCGGCGGGTCTGACGGCGCTGCTGGTCAGCCTGCATCCACTGGTGACGGCGGCGTTGTCGCTGCCGTTGTTCGGCGTGCGTCTCGGGGCCAGGCAGTGGGCGGGGCTTGGCTGTGGCGCCATCGGCGTCAGTCTGGTGCTGGGGGTAGGGCTGGCCAGGGACGGCGCGGGCACCTTGGAGTGGCCGCTGATCGGGCTCGTCTGGTGCCTGGTGGCACTGATCGGCGTGTCCAGCTCGACGCTGTGGCAGAAGCGGGTCTCCGGGCGCATGGGGTTGGTCGAGGGGCTGATGTTCCAGTATCTCGGTGCGGGCGCGGTGTTCGTCGTCGCCGCGACCAGTGTCGGCAGCTTTGCCTTTGACCCCACGCCGCGTCTGCTGCTGACCATGGCCTGGCTGGTGATCGCCATCTCGGTCGGTGCCATCTGGCTGCTGATGCTGATGCTGGAGCGTGGCGAGGCCCATCAGGTCGCGCGCACCTTCTTCCTGGTGCCGCCGTGTGCCGCGCTGATGGCATGGTGGCTGTTCGATGAGCAGTGGACCGCGCTGATGGTGGCGGGCGCCGCACTGGTGGTGCTGGGGCTGGTACTGGACCGCCCGCGTCCGGGCAAGGTGAGCAAGGCGCCGGCGGAGGACGTCACGCCGCCTTCGCCTTCAACTCCCTCAACGACCTCAACCTCAACAGTTTCAGCAACTTCCAATGCTTCGGCAACGAACAGTGGGCAAGCCGCCCCGCGCTGAGGCGTGCCGAGCGCACAACTCACAACGCACAGTACACCAGGTGCAACGCACAACGCACAACGCACAACGCCCCGCCGGCCCGAGATGGGCTGGCGGGGCGTTGTCGTCTCTGGCCCGTCAGAAGCGCTAGCCAGGAAGTGGCTGATCAGAAGCGATAGCTGATCCCGGCCATGGTCACGATGGGATCGATCTCGACCTTGTCGTTGACGCTGCCCGCCACGGTGACATCGGAATCGATATCCAGATACCAGGCGGCGACGTTGGCCGCCCAGTGCTCGTTGATCACCAGATCGACGCCGATCTGTGCGGCCGCGCCCCAGCTGTCATCCATCTCGAGCTTGGTGCCATCGTCGAGGGTTTCATCGGAGAAGTGGGTGTAATTGACGCCCGCGCCGATGTACGGCTGGATGCGCGATTCACGCCCGCCAAGCGGGTAGTACTGCAGTGTCAGGGTCGGCGGCAGGTGGTCGACGGAACCGGCTTTCTGGCCATTGAGCGAGATATCGTGGTCGAAATCCTGCGCCGCCAGCAGCTCGATACCGAAGATGTCGGTGAAGCGATAGCCGAGAGTGAAGGCAAAGGCGCTGTCATCATCGACATCCACGTCGGCACCGATGGCATCGATGCGACCGTTGTCACTCTTCGGCGAGACCTTGGCGACACCTGCACGCGTCCAGAACTGCCCGGCGCCGTAGTTGAGAGAGCTGGGAGAGTTGAGAGAGCTATGAGAGCTGGCATTCAGCGAGTCGGCGGCCATGGCCGGTGTGGCACAGAGAGTCGCGAGGCCGGTGAGGCCTGCCAGTGCCAGAAGCTGCCACGGGCGTGCTGCAGAGCGCGGGCTACGTGAAGTCAGGTGCGCGGGGAGGGAGGCTGAGCGAGTGACGACGTCGGGCATGATGGCTCCTGAAGGGTGGCGGGAAACAATGCCTTCATTCTAGGTAGCCGAATTTCGAGAAATTTGATCTGGGGCAAGAGTTTACGGACGTTCTTGCCTGGGCAGGAGCCTGGTTGATCCAGGTCAATTTCTGCGCGGCGCCGCTCAAGATTGGCCATGTAGCCGTTGATTGCCCACAACGAAAACGCCGCAGACCCTGAGGTCTGCGGCGTTCGTGTGTGATGCCCATCCGGCGCCTGGACGGCTCGATGTTGCCGAGGTCCATTGCTGGCGCTTTAGGGAATGATGCGGCACCACACGGCTTGCCGAGTACTCGCTGGAGGCATGTTCACGCCTCGTGCAAGGACTTAGAAGCGGTAGGTGACACCGGCACCGACAGTGACCGGATCCAGCTCGGTGTCGTTCACGTCCTGACCGGCGATCTTGGTATCGGCCTTGACGTCAGCATAACGGGCGTAGCCATTGACGGCCCAGGCTTCGGTGATCTTGAGGTCCACACCCAGCTCGGCAGCGGCGCCGTAGCTGTCGTCGATGTCCATGCTCTGGCCACCGGCAGACTCACCGGAGAAGTGGGTGTAGTTCAGGCCGACACCAGCGTACGGCTGGACGCGGGCTTCAGTACCGCCCAGCGGGTAGTACTGCAGCATCAGGTTGATCGGCATCTCATCGAAACCACCGGCGCTGTTTTCCCAGTCAGTGCTGAATTCTTCAGTGGACTGCAGGGCGATGGCCAGGTTGTCGTGGAACATGTAGCCCACGGAACCGGCGAAGCCAGATTCGTCCTTGGCGATCAGACCGTTGCCGTTGTTGCTCTTGCCGTCGACCTTGGCAACGCCACCGCGCAGGAAGGTATCACCCTTGCCATATGCCATGGCGGATTGTGCGCCCATTGCCATGGTGCCGGCGATAACAGTAGCGGTCAGGATCTTGATAGCTTTCATATGTAGTTCTCCTTGAAGCTTGGCTTCGTGAGCTGCCTGTCAGCAGTGCCTCGCTACCCTACGGCGTGGGCCGTGTGCTCTGCGTGGCTGCGTCGATCAGGGGACGCTGAAAACTATAAAAAACAGCGTTCTGTTTGGCAAGTATTTTTTTAGAACGATGTTTGAAAACTTGTTGGGCGTCCTGTTAGCAGATGTTACCGATTATTTCAGGGAAGTTTAATGTCTCACGAGTGAGACTTGAGATGACGCATTTGAGCGACATTCCCATTCATCCTCGCGCAAGGTGACCAAGACCTTGGTCGCATGCCGTGCGCAAGGTTAGTGATCACTACGTCAAGGATCTTTGCCGGCCTCTTAAGGCTCAGCGACGCTTGCGTGCGGCGCGTGCTTCCAGCTGTTCCAGCCACTGACTGACCTCGGCGCTCTGCGCATCCGCATCGCGATAGACGGCAAGAAATTGTCGCCATTCATCATGCTGCCAGCCCTTCAGGCGGCGCCACAGCACGTAGAGATCGCGCAGGCACTCGTGGCGGCGCAGCACGAAGCGGCGCGTCTTCTCGAGATCGATGATGACGGCGTCCATCTGCCAGGTGCTGTCCGGCGACTCACTCGGCGGGCGGCTCAGGAAGATGTGCTTGGGGAACAGACAGCCATGCATCAGGCCAGCCTGATGGATCTCGCGAACCAGGCGAGCGCTGGCGGTGATGACCTGAGAGCGCATGCCGGTATCGAGTTCCGCCCAGCGTTGATGCCAGTGATCCAGATCATCGCGCCCGGCGAGATCGAAGGTGATCAGGATGGCGCGCCATTCCCGGCCTGCGCGCCGCTCGCCGTACCAGCCGGCGTCCACTGCCGGTATCCCCAGCGCGTGATAGTGACGGATGGCACGCCATTCGCGAGAGAAGGTCGGTTCGCCCAGCGGTCGCGCCAGGCTGCGGCCCAGATGGTTGGTCTGGCGCTTGAGGTAGAGGCGATGGCTGTTGCCGTCCTCATCCTCGAGTGTCAGCAGCGAGACCGTCGAGACGCCGCCGCGTTCACGATTCGGCGCGTCGACGTCGTGGGCTGCCACTTGCCACAGGGCATCGAAGCTATTGAGGTCGTGCTGCTCCAGCAGGCGGGCAAGCCCGGCTTCGCAGTAATCGCCGTGGCCGCGCGGCGCCGTGGCGCTGGGGCTGGTAGTGGCGGTATGACCAGCAGAGGGATGAACGGGGGAGCGATGCGTCATGTCAGGTAGGAATCACGGTCTCGGGTGATGGGCGGTAAGCGTGCACTGGCAATCCTTGTCGGTGAGCGCTGCGATGACTGGCCATGATAGTTAGCCTGCTGGGGAAGTGACAGGCCTGTGGCACAAAACTCTCCTTCCCACTGCGGCAATGGCGTGAAGGCGTGATGGCTTTCTGCGTGGCGCTGGCGCTGCTTGGGTGCGCCAGACGGTCGCAGCGTGGTTGAACGTCGCAGTGTGGTCGATGGTCGCAGCGCGCGCAGGGGTGCGAGGAGTCAGCGTTGAGTTAGCGCCAGGCCAGCGATGCCCGTCGCTCCAGCATCCATGCGGCTTGCAGCGGAGTTGTCCTGTGACGACAGGCACTTGGCGGAGGTGGCGGGTGCGACATTCGCTCGGTGAGTGCGACAACCTGACATCTGGAGGCTGGCGCGGGAGGGTAGACAATGCCGACCAAGGTCTTGGTGCCACGGTGCCAGTGCCTGTGTGCTTGCCGGCGACAGTCGGCCTGATGTGTCCGCCCGACGTCGATGGCAAGCGCATGCAGGGACGGCGCCTGACCGTCCGCCTTATCGCAAAGGGGTTAAGACATGATCTCCGATACCGTCGTGGAGCTGTCGCGGTTCCAGTTCGGCATGACCGCGCTCTACCACTTCCTGTTCGTACCATTGACCATCGGCATGGCCTTTCTGCTGGCCATCATGGAATCCCTGTATGTCATGACCGGCAAGCAGGTCTACCAGGACATGACCAAGTTCTGGGGCAAGCTGTTCGGTATCAACTTCGCCCTTGGCGTGGCCACGGGCCTGACGATGGAATTCCAGTTCGGCACCAACTGGGCCTACTACTCGCATTACGTCGGCGACATCTTCGGTGCGCCGCTGGCCATCGAGGGCCTGGTGGCCTTCTTCCTCGAGTCCACCTTCGTCGGCCTGTTCTTCTTCGGCTGGGACCGCCTGACCAAGCGTCAGCACCTGATGGTGACCTGGCTTGTCGCCTTCGGCTCCAACTTCTCGGCGCTGTGGATCCTGATCGCCAACGGCTGGATGCAGAATCCGGTCGGTGCGGCCTTCAATTTCGAGACCATGCGCATGGAGCTGACCAGCTTCGCGGATGTCATCTTCAACCCGGTCGCCCAGGCCAAGTTCGTGCATACCGTGTCGGCAGGCTATGTGACCGGCGCCATGTTTGTGCTCGGCATCAGCGCCTTCTATCTGCTCAAGGGGCGTGATCTGGGCTTCGCCAAGCGCAGCTTCGCCATCGCCGCCGCCTTCGGTCTGTTCTCGGTGGCTTCGGTGATCGTGCTGGGCGATGAGTCCGGCTACGAGGTCGGGGATGTCCAGAAGGCCAAGATGGCCGCCATCGAGGCGATGTGGGAAACCGAGCCGGCGCCGGCGTCCTTCACGCTGATCGGACTGCCCAACGAGGAAACCCAGCACACCGATTACGGCATCCATATTCCCTATGTGATGGGCCTGATCGGCACGCGCTCGCTGGATACCGAGATTCCCGGCATCAAGGAGCTGACCGAGGAGCACCGCGGACGCATCCTCAACGGCATGCAGGCCTATGACCTGCTCCAGCAGCTGCGTGATGGCCAGGACGACATCGCGACCCGCAAGGCCTTCGATGCGGTCAAGGATGATCTCGGCTACGGCATGCTGCTCAAGCGCTACGTCGAGACGCCCTCCGATGCCACGCCGGAGATGATCGACAAGGCCGCCGCCGACTCGATTCCGCCGGTCGCGCCGATGTTCTTCTCGTTCCGCATCATGGTCGCCTGCGGCATGGCGATGCTGGTGATCTTCATCGCGGCGGTGTGGATGACCGCCAAGCAGCGCTTCGACGTGCGGCCCTTCCTGTGGATCTGCCTACTGTCGATCCCGCTGCCGTTCATCGCCGTGGAAACCGGCTGGTTCGTGGCCGAATTCGGGCGTCAGCCGTGGGCGGTGGGGGAGATTCTGCCGACCTTCATGGCGGCCTCGAGTCTGGATGAGTCCGATCTGTGGTGGTCCATCGGTGGCTTCCTGGCCTTCTACAGCCTGTTCTTCGTCATCGAGATGTGGCTGATGTTCCACTTCGCACGCAAGGGGCCGTCTTCCCTGCACACCGGTCGCTATCACTTCGAGCGCGGCGGCATCCACCATGGCGCCATGTCCGAAGATGACGGCATGTCACTCAATCCTTCGCTGTCATTCAAGGAGTAACGGATCATGTGGGATTACGAGATCCTCAAGCTGTTCTGGTGGGTGGCGGTAGGGCTGCTGCTGATCGGCTTCGTCATCACCGATGGCATGGACATGGGCGCGGCGATGCTGATGCCGCTGGTCAGCCGCAATGACAGCGAACGCCGCGTGGTGATCAATACCCTGGCCCCGCATTGGGATGGCAATCAGGTATGGCTGGTCACCGCCATTGGCGCGGTGTTCGCGGTGTGGCCGGTGGTCTACGGCGCCGTGTTCTCCAGCTTCTATTTCGCGATGCTGACCATCCTGTTCTCGCTGTTCTTCCGCCCGCTGGGCTTTGACTATCGCTCCAAGCTCGAGAACACCCAGTGGCGTGGCTGGTGGGACCGCGGCATCGTCGCCGGCAGCCTGATTCCCACCGCCTTCTTCGGGCTGATCTTCGGCAACCTGCTGCAGGGCGTGCCGCTGGAAGTCGATCAGTTCATGCGTGCCAGCTACGCCGGTAGCTACCTGGGCCTGTTCAACCCCTTCGCGCTGCTGTGCGCCGCGCTGTCCGTGGTGATGGTGATGCTGCATGGCGGTACCTGGCTGGTGGCGCGTGCCGATGAGACCGTCGCCGCACGCAGCGCGCGTCTGGTGCAGCCGCTGGGCCTTTTGACGCTGGGGCTGTTCGCGCTGGGCGGCCTGTGGGTGTGGCTGTCCGGCATGGGCTACAGCATCGATCAGATGGGCGATACCGCCTCGGCCCTGAAGCTGCTCGACAAGCAGGTCGGGCCGGGCAGCTGGCTGGATGTCTACGCGCGTGAGCCGTTGACGCTGCTGGCACCGCTCAGCGCGGTGGTCGGTGTGCTGGCCGCGATGGTGCTGTCGGCCCGGCGCAAGGGCGGCGCGGCCTTCACGGCAAGCTCCGTCGGGGTAGGGGGTGTGGTCGCCACCGCGGGCATCAGCATGTTCCCGTTCATCGTGCCGTCCTCGCGCATGAGCGAGGCCAGCCTGACGCTGTGGGATTCCGTTTCCAGCGAGCTGACGCTCTCCATCGTCACCGTGGCGGGTCTGGTGATGGTGCCGACCATCATCCTCTACACCACCTGGTGCTACGTGAAGATGTGGCGACGTGTCACCGTCGCGCATATCGAGCAGGACGGTCACAGTCTGTATTGAGTTGAGTTGAGTTGAGTTGAGCTAGCTGAGCCAATTGCTCCCATTTGCTATCAACAGGCGAGGGCAGTGCCCTCGCCAGGAGACGACACCATGTGGTATTTCGCCTGGATTCTCGGTGTGTTGCTGGCCTGCTTCGCGGGCATCATCAATGCATTGTGGCTTGAGCAGACCCACACCTTTGACGATGATTGAGTGAGGCGGCCCCCCAACGTTACTTCTGCGCCGCTGACCGTTCCGATCAAGGAGAGCTCGATGTCACGACCCTGGTACGCCTCACGACCACCGGCCTGGTGCCGAACTCGACCTGCCCATCTGGCCTCGCTGCTGCTGTCTGCCATGGTGGCCATCTGGATGCTGCTGGGGCCGGATGCGATTGCCTCGATGCAGACAGGGCCGCGCTATCTGATGTTGCTGGTCGCGCTGTGGGGGCTGGGAGCCGGCTTCACGCATGGTGTCGGCCTGGTACCGCGCCATGCGACCCGCGCCTGGCTGCTGGGGGCGCCGCTGAGCTGGTGTCTTTTGCTCATCACGCTGGTGACCCTCGCGTCCAGCCAGTAACGCGATTGCGCAGGCTCTATTCATTACATCAACAAACACGGCCGCTCCCTGGAGCGGCCGTGTTTGTTTAGGGCTAAAGGCATGGCTCAAGGGCATGGCTTGCGAGTCCTTGAGTGATTCAGGCTTTACTTGTCGAGGCCGCAGGCTCTATAACGCAGCGAGGTGGCATCGCGCTCATTGCCCCGCGCAGGCCCTCGTGATCGCTCGTGGCTCTTGCAGGCCCTTGCCGATGTCTGGCGCTGTGCGGGGGCTTTTCACGGATTCTTGCAGTCGGCAGATCCGTTCGCGCTGGCCACCGCCAGCATTGACGCTGCGTTGTATTCGTCGCCCTCGGCCCCAAGAGGTAATGGAGCGGAGGGAGGAGAGGCACCGATCGAGAGCGAGAGTGTCTGGTAAGGCGCTGGTGCAGCGCCTGTGGCCTCTTCATTCTCACCTTGTCAGATGATGATGCCCTAGCGTGCATGAATGACGGGGCTCTCGATGGAGGAAATACCATGCGGTCCTCAGCTGATGCATCCTGCGGCCAGACGTCTGGCAGGCAGTCCTCGATCTCGTCGGGGCATATTCCCCGCGACATGTCGCGCCGCCTTTCCGGTGACTGGGTCCTGTCATTGGTGGTGCCGGTGATGAACGAGGAGGAGACCATCGGCCTCTTTCTGGAGGCCATCGAGAAGACACTGGGCTCGCAGGTGCCGCATCTTGAAGTGCTGTTCGTCGATGATGGCTCAACCGACGGCACCCGGGCGTGTCTGGAGGCCGCGGCGGCCGGCGATGCCCGCGTGCGCTACCTGAGCCTGACACGCAACTTCGGCAAGGAAGCGGCCATGTCCGCGGGCATCGAGCAGGCGCGTGGTGATGCCATCGTGCCGATGGATGTCGATCTGCAGGACCCGCCGGAGGTGATCCTCGAGTTCATCAGTCAATGGCAGGCCGGCTACGACATGGTCTATGGCGTGCGCGCCGCGCGCCATGAGGACACCGCCACCAAGCGCAAGACGGCAGGCTGGTTCTACCGCGTCTTCAACCGCCTGACCTTCACCGAGATACCGCGCGATGCAGGCGACTTCCGCCTGCTGGACCGCCGTGTCGTCGAGGCGCTGCGGCGCCTGCCCGAGCGCAACCGCTTCATGAAGGGCCTGTTCTCGTGGCCCGGCTACCGCTCGGTGGGCGTCACCTACCAGCGCCCGTCGCGCACGGCCGGTACTACCAAGTTCAACTACTGGAAGCTGTGGAACTTCGCCCTCGACGGCGTGGTGAGCTTCTCGACCTGGCCGCTGCGGGTCTGGACCTATATCGGCAGTGTCGTCGCCGCTCTTTCCTTCCTCTATATCCTGGTGATCATCAGCAAGACGGTGCTGTTCGGCGCCGATGCGCCGGGCTATGCCTCACTGATGGTCGCGATCCTGTTCTTCGGCGGCATGCAGTTGATCTCGATCGGCGTGCTGGGCGAATACCTCGGTCGCCTGTTCATGGAAACCAAGCAGCGTCCGCTTTACCTGATCGACCATGACAGCCTGCACGACAGCCCGCCGGGCAGCGTGTCACCGGACAGGGGCCTCGACAGCGGCCTGAGCACTGCGCGCGTCGTGCGCGGTGGGCCACGCGACGCGGCGCGAGGTGAATCACTTGAGCGCTGATCGTGAAGGCGTCAGCGAGTCCGAAAAGCCAGTCACTGCCCGCGCCAGGGAGGAGGCGGGCACCGCGACCCGCTTCGGGCTGGTCGGGCTGGTCGCGACGGGCGTGCATCTGGGGGTCGCTGCCTTGCTACTGTTCCTGTGGCCGCAGCTCAATGAATTCATCGCCAATATCATTGCCTTCTGCGTCGCCTTCCAGGTCTCGCTGGTCGGCCATCGCCGGCTGACCTTCAAGCGCCAGGGCAGTGCCTGGCGCTTCGGACTGGTCGCGGCGGGCGGCTTCGCGCTCAACAATGGCCTGTTGGCACTGCTGATGCAGGGGCTGGACCTTTCGGGCTTCGTCGCCATTGCGATCGCCACGCTCTCGGTGCCTATCGTGACCTATCTGGCCTCACGGCTGTGGGCCTTCAAGGAAGACCATGCATGAATGACAGCGTCACCGCAGGGCCGCGCTCGATGCTGGGGGAGCGCCTCAAGACATTGGCGGCCGAGACGCCGCCCCCTGCCGAGGCACTCGCGCGGGCGCAGGCCGTGCACATTCCCTGGGGGCATATCCTGCTGGCATTGCTGGTGACACGCGCCGTCTGGATCGCCATCGCGCTGTGGGGCGATCACGGCTATCTGCACGCCATGGCGCAGTTCGACGGCAGCTGGTTCAAGGGCATCATGACGCGCGGCTACGATGTCGAGGCGCGCGGCATGAGTGATGGCGACGCCGCCAACTGGGCCTTCTTCCCGCTCTATCCGGCACTGCTGTGGCTGGTGACGCTGGGCGGTCAGCTCGACCCCGAACTGATGGGCGTACTGCTGAGCAATGCCTTGCTGGCCGTGGCGCTGGGGCTGGGCTGTCGTTATCTGGCCATCACGCGTCCCGGCGCGCCGTTGCTGCTGTTCGTGTGGCTGGCGGCCAGCATGCCGTACAGCTTCTATTTCAGCGCGCTCTATTCCGAGTCACTGTTCTGGCTGCTGTGTCTGGCGTCATTGATCGACTGGCGCTGCCAGCGCACCGGCCGCGTGATGCTCTGGACGCTGCTGTTGTCGATGACCCGTGCCACCGGGGTGTTCTGGGTCATCGCGATGGGAATCGAGCTTGTGGCGCGCCTGCGCCTGCGGGCCTTCGCCGAGCTGTGGCGGCGGCCCGATTGGCTGCTGATCGGCATGGTGGGGCCCCTGGGGTTGTTTCTGTTCATGGCGCTGCTCTATCTCCGGATGGGTGACGCGCTGGCCTTCAGCCATGTGCAGATTTCCTGGGGCCGTGAGATGGGCAACCCTCTGACCAACCTCATTGAAGGGCTGAGCTACTGGCAGAGCGCGCCGGAGACGCTGCGCCCGGCGTGGCAGGCGAGCATGGCACTGGTCGGTGTCGGCCTGATCGGCTGGCTGGGCCTGCAGCGGCGCTGGCTGGAGACGGGGCTGGCGGGCTTCACGCTGTTCATACCGCTGGCGACCGGGCTGGACGCCATTCCGCGCTACATGATCGGCATGCCGGTGTTCGTGCTGGCCCTCCATGACCTGCTCGTGCGGCTGCCACGCACGCTGGCCTGGGGTCTTGTCATGCTGGGTGCGCTCGCTAATCTCTGGCTGGTGGAGAACTGGTATGACGCCGTCTTCTGGCTCGTCTGATGCGCTGTATGGCGCGCCACGGCCGCGTCGCAGCCAGCGGGTCTGGTGGCTGCTGGCCACCGTGGTGGTGCTGGCCTTCGAACTCGCCATTCTGTGGCTGGCGCGCACGCCCAGGGTCGATGATCACTATCGGCGCTACTTCATCGAGCATGCCACCACCTGTTACCGGCCGATGGGCGAGGTGCCGGTACTGACGCTTGGTGAGCGCTACTCCGTCCGCAAGGGCGAGCCGCTGGGCAATTGCGGTGTGCTGTGGGCCGGTTTCTACTCGCCTCAGCCAGACGTGCCGGTCAGTGCGCGGCTGGCGGAGGTCACCTTGCGTCTGCGGGTGGCGCCCGAGGTCTCGCCGGCAGGTTCACAGGCGGTGGTCGTGGCGCTTGAGCTGTCACGCTTCTCGGATTCGGCCACCGCGCTGCCGGTGGAAGTCATGATCAAAGAGCAGACCGTCACGCGCTGGCCGGTGGGCGGTGATTATGAGCGCTTCGAGGTCGAGGTGCCCGCCGCGCTGATCGCGAGCGATGGCAGCTTCAGCCTGACCCTCAAGGGGCCGCCGCCCATTGCGCCGCGCGATGTGGGGCTGGATGCCAACAAGTTTCCCGTGGGCCTGCGTCTGGACGCGCTGACGCTGCGCTCACCGCTGGGACTGACACCCGCTCGGGCACAGCCCTGAATGGATGAATGGCCTGTCAGGGCACGCTGCTTCAGCTGCAAGAGCACTGACGTGACGCCGATAGTCAGGTAAATTGTGCGCGCGTGAATACCCAATGATCCGTTCGGCCGAGTGTCGGTGCGTCCCCGGCGCGCGCCTCGTGCCCTATAACGATAAAGCACCCGGTGGTCTGCTGACTGCCACGCAAGGGATGCTCAAGGAGTTGTCGTGGAATTTTTGAATGCCATTCCCATGGATACCAGTCAGCTGTTCGAGATGGGGCTGCAATGGGGCGGAACCCTGCTGTCGGCGCTGGCCGTGCTGGTCTTCGGCATGTGGGTCGCCAAGCGTCTGACCCGGTGGGCGACCTCGCTGCTGCACCGCAAGAGCATGGACGAGGCGGCGGCCGGTTTCGTCGGGCAGATCGCCTACGCCATCCTGGTGGTCATGGTGCTGCTGACCGCTCTGGATCAGCTCGGTGTCGATACCACCTCCATGATCGCCGCGCTGGGTGCGGCGGGTCTGGCGATCGGTCTGGCGCTGCAGAGCTCGCTGTCCAATCTGGCCTCCGGCTTCCTGCTGGTCACGCTGCGGCCGTTCAAGAAGGGCGATTACGTCGAAGCCGCCGGCACCTCCGGTAGCGTCGATCAGATCACCATGCTGCAGACCCGCCTCGTGACGCCGGACAACCGCAAGGTCACCGTGCCGAATTCCAGCGTCATGTCCAACACCATCACCAACTATTCGGCGCTGCCGACGCGTCGTCTGGACCTGGTGGTCGGTGTCAGCTATGACGATGACATCCGTCAGGTCAAGGCGGTGCTCGAGGAGCTGGTCGCCGGTGACGAGCGCATCATGAAGGAGCCGTCCCACCTGATCGCCGTGTCAGAGCTGGCCGACAGCTCGGTCAACTTCAACTTCCGCATGTGGTGCAGTGCGGCCGACTACTGGGCGCTGAAGTGGGACATGACCGAACGCATCAAGCTGACCTTCGATGAGCGCGGCATCAGCATTCCCTATCCGCAGCGCGATGTGCACTTCCATCAGGCCAGTACGCCGGCCGAGTAACTTGCGCATCACCCATGCAGGTCGACAACGCCACCCTCGGGTGGCGTTTTTCATGGGCTTTCGTCGGGGCATTCCATCGCGCCCCGAGTCAGGTACTCTCGAGGTCATCCGTCCTGGGTGTCGTTCTGATCGGGAGTCCAGTGCATGACAAGGTCGCAGTCGTTGTCCCAAGCGTATGATGCCGCTGATGCCCGGCGGCGTCAGGCGTGGCGCATTCTGCTTGCCAGCCTCGTGGTGATCGGCCTCGGGCTTGTGCCATTGATTGCCACGCGCGAGCTGTATCTGGATGACATGAGCCGCGCGCTGGATGGCTATTACGGCTGGATGCTCAATGCGCGCCCGGCCGCCGAGGGCATCATGCGTCTGCTGGGCTTCGGCGATGTGCTGGTCAATGTCGCGCCCTTGCCACAACTGGCGGCCTGGGGGCTGGCGTCGGGCATGGCGCTGGCCTGGTGGCGATGGCTGCCGGGGCTCTCGCTGACGGGCTGCGTCGTGGGCAATGCGCTGATCTGGTTGACGCCCTTCATCCTGCAGAATTTCAGTTACGCCTTCGATAGCCTGCCGATGAGCGTGGCGCTGGCCAGTGCAGTACTGGCCAGTCTGTTGCTGCGCCCTGGAGGGAAAAGCGGGGGAGAGGGAGAGCAAGCCGGAGGGGGAGGCGAAGGGCGGGGCGAAGGGCGGGGCGAAGGGCGGGGCCTGTGGCAGGCCTGGCAGCCACCGCTGAGTGCCTTGCTGCTGTTGTTGCTGGCGCTGTGCTGCTATCAACCGGCTTTGAATGCCTTTCTGGTGCTGAGCCTGCTCGAAGCCCTGTTCGCGGGCGCTGCCAGCACGTCACTGTGGTCGCGCTGGCGGATGCTGTTGCAGCGTGGGGCGTTGGCCGCCGTGGCCTTGCTGCTCTATCTGCCCATCACGCGGCTGCTGGTGGCGGGCGAGTACAGTCAGCAGCATGGCCAGATGCTGCCCTTCGCCGACCCGCAGGCCTTGCTGGCGGGGCTCGAGCACAACCTGAGCGTGGCGCTGGGTGAACTGCGTGAGGGGCTGGGGCAGGTCACGTTGTTGCTCAGTCTGGCGCTGCTGGCCGGGGCGGCGCTGTTGCGACTCCTGCCTCGCGGCGCGCCTGTGCGACATGAAACCGCTGGCGCGCCCGAGCTCAGGTCTCGCTCGGCGCGCCAGCTATCGCTGCAGCGCATGAGCTGGGCCCTGTGGGCGCTGCTGCTGGTTCCTGCTCTATGGGGGCCGATGCTGTTGCTGGCCGAGCCGGTATTGCATTCGCGCACTCTGATCGCCTGGGGGCCGCTGCTGGGTGGCGCCCTGATGCTGGCTCAGAGTACGAGTGAGAGTGTGAGAGCGAGCACGGAAGCAAGCGCAACGCCGAGCATGACGGAAGCGGCCACCACGCAGCGCAAGTCACCTGGCTGGCGGCGGCTGATGCAGTGCCCTTTGAAGCAGTGCCTGTTGATCGTCGCCTGCCTGTTGCTGGTGCGCCATGTGGTGATCTTCGCCGCCTGGAGCAATGCGCTGGCCGCCCAGCAGGCTCATGAAACGCAGCTGGCTCGCACGCTGGTGGCTCAGGCGCGGGAGCAGGGCCTGCCGCTGGACTCGCCCCGCGACGCCGAGCGCTACCAACCGCGCGATGCCTTGCCGGTACTGGTGCTGGGCGAGGCGCCAGTGGCGCCGCTGGCGCGGGTCGCTCGCCAGCAGGTGGCGGCCGTGGGCCAGAATCTGGTTGCCGCCTTCACGCCCGACAACTACTGGGCCGTGGTGCGGCTGCGCCTGGCGGGCGCCAGCGCGGTGACCTTGCTGCGCGATGAGGCGCTCAAGGCACGCCTGCAAGCGCATTCGTCCTGTGCGCCTGGCGATGCTGCCAGTCAGTCCTCTGATCAGCCCACCAGTCAGACCTCAGCCCCTTCATCCGCTCAATCTCAACTTCTGTCGCACGTGCAGTCTCGAGTGCAATCGCCAGCGCTGTCACTGCAGGAGGGCGTCTGGGTGATCGATTTTCGCAAGCCTCGTCAATGTGATTAGGCCATGCGAGTCAGTCATGTAACCAGGACATGCAAGGGGCTCACAAGAGGGATCCATGAAAGCGAGAGTCAGTCATGACAAGTGGCCATGAACGACAACGCCGCCCCGAGGGGCGGCGTTGTCGTGTTGCCGATGTGAACGGCAATACAGGCTTCGACAGTGTCCTGTCACACCTCGATCAGGCGTGGTTCTCGACCTTGTCGAATTCCGTGGTGATCTCATCAGCCGGTGCTGCGCTCATGATGCTGACCACGTAGATGGCGATGTAGGCGAAGATGACGCCCGGCACGATCTCGTAGAGATCGAAGATGCCACCGGAAAGCTGCTTCCAGACCACCACGGTCACGCCACCGACGATGATGCCGGCCAGCGCGCCGAAGCGGTTCATGCGACGCCAGTACAGCGACATGATCAGAGCCGGACCGAAGGCGGCACCGAAGCCGGCCCAGGCGTAGGACACCAGACCCAGCACGCTGGAGTTCGGATCCAGCGCCAGGATCCAGGCGATGATGGCGATACCGACCACCGCGAAGCGACCGACCCACACCAGCTCGGACTGGGTCGCATCCTTCTTGAACAGCGCCTTGTAGAAGTCATCGGCCAGGGCAGAGGACGACACCAGCAGCTGGGAGTCAGCGGTGGACATCACGGCAGCCAGGATGGCGGCCAGCAGCACGCCGGCAACCGCCGGGTGGAAGATGAAGTTCACCATGACCATGAAGATCTTCTCGCTGTCGGCCAGGTCCTTCGGCACGTAGACGAGACCCAGCAGGCCGATGCAGATGGCCGCGAACAGACCCAGCGCAGACCAGACCACGGCGATGGTACGTGCCGCGCCGATGTCCTTCTCGCTGCGGATGGCCGCGAAACGCGCCAGGATATGCGGCTGACCGAAGTAGCCCAGGCCCCACGCCAGTGAGGAGACGATGCCGACCAGCGTCAGCGCTTCGCCGGTGGAGGCGTCACGGAACCATTCCAGCAGCAGCGGGTTCTCGGCGGTGATGCGCGAGGTCGCTTCTGCCACGCCACCCATGTCGGTGAGTGCCACGATGGGCACCACGATCAGGGCGGCGGCCATCATCAGACCCTGGATCAGGTCAGTCCACGACACGGCGAGGAAGCCGCCGAAGAAGGTGTAGGACACGATGGCGATGGTACCGACGGTCACGGCGATGGTGTAGTCGAGGCCGAAGACGGTCTCGAACAGCTTGCCACCTGCCACCAGACCGGAGCTGGTGTAGAAGAGGAAGAACAGCAGGATGAAGACGGCCGAGATGACGCGCAACATCTTGGAGTTGTCACGGAAGCGCTTCTCGAAGTAATCCGGCAGGGTCAGCGAGTCGCTGGCGATGAAGCTGTAGATACGCAGGCGCTTGGCGACGATCAGCCAGTTGAGCCAGGTACCGGCCAGCAGACCGATGCCGATCCAGGCAGCGGACAGGCCGCTGAGGTAGGCAGCACCGGGCAGGCCCAGCAGCAGCCAGCCGGACATGTCAGACGCACCGGCGGAAATGGCGGACGTCCAGGGGCCCAATGAGCGGCCACCCAGGATGTAATCCGACATGTTGGAGGTGCGCTTGTAGGCCAGCAGGCCAATGCCGAGCATCACCGCCAGATAGATAGCGAACGTGATGAGTATGGTGGGGCTGTTATCGACCATCGTGGAGTAAATCCTTTGCATTTATTGTTGTCGGACGGCGAGCGTCGTGATGATTCACTGCCAGTGACGGTTCCTGTCAGACCGTCGCCGGGAGTCCTGCGTCATGCATCGAACGTCCTTCGAGGGCCATGTCGCGGCGGCTCTCGCAAGTTCCTGCCAATCTTGTACGTTCAGACTAGCGCATAAACGAATCTTCTGACGATCGTCCGTCCCCGCATATTGCCGTCGAGTCAAAAGGGAAAACGGCAACGGACACCGCAGGGCACGAACATGAGGGGCCAGTCGCTGGCGATTCATGTCCGTGGGCGTCCCGTCGGTGTCCGGGGCAGATGACGGCCTGGCGTGCTCGCCGTCATCCACTGGGCATCGTCCTGATGCCCTGTCACCTGGCTACCTCATGCACGTCCAGCATGCAGTCTTCCGCCAGGCGTGACCTCTGCTGCTGCCGCGAGAGCAGGCAGCGTCGGTCATTCGTCGCCCATGGCGAGAAGAGACGCGTTGCCGCCGAGAGCCGTGGTGTTGACGGTACGGGTCTTCTCGGTAGCGAAGCGGTGCAGGTAGTGCGGGCCGCCGGCTTTCGGGCCAGTACCAGAGAAGCCCTGACCACCAAACGGCTGTACACCTACCACGGCACCGATGATATTCCTGTTGACGTAGACATTACCAACACGAATTTTCTGTGCAACGGCATTAGCAAAACTTTCGTTTCGCGAATGCACACCGAAGGTCAGGCCGTAACCGAGACCATTGATGGTGTCGATGACCTTGTCCACTTCGCCGCCTTTCCAGGTCGCGATGTGCAGAACCGGGCCGAACTGCTCGCTTTCCAGGCTATCGATGCCGTCGATGCGCAGGGCGACCGGCGCGACGAAGGTGCCGTGCTCGGTGGTGGCCTTGTCGACGGCGGCTTCGGCGATCACACGGCCCTGGCTGCGATATTCCTCGATGTGCTTGAGCAGACCGGCACGCGCTTCCTCGTCGATGACCGGGCCGACGTCGGTGCCCAGGTCACGCGGATCGCCGATCTTCAGCTCGTCCATCGCGCCCTTTAGCAGGCTGATGACGCGCTCGGCGACGTCTTCCTGCACGTAGAGCACACGCAGGGCGGAACAGCGCTGACCGGCACTCTGGAAGGCGGACTGCACCACGTCATTGACGACCTGCTCCGGCAGGGCGGTGGAGTCGACGATCATGGCGTTGAGGCCACCGGTCTCGGCGATCAGTGACGGCAGCGGAGCGTTTTCCCGCGCGGCCAGCGAGCGGTTGATGATCTGCGCGGTCTGGGTGGAGCCGGTGAAGCACACGCCAGTGATGCGCGGGTCGCTGGACAGCACGCTGCCCACGGTCGGGCCATCACCCGGCAGCAGCTGGACGACATCGCGCGGCATGCCGGCTTCGCGCAGCAGCTCGACCACGCGGTGAGCGACCAGCGAGGTCTGCTCGGCGGGCTTGGCGACCACGGTGTTGCCGGTGACGGCGGCGGCGACCATCTGGCCGCAGAAGATCGCGACCGGGAAGTTCCACGGGCTGATGCAGGCGAAGACGCCCTTGCCGCCGAGCATGATCTGGTTGTGCTCGCCGGTCGGCCCCTGCAGCTCGGTCGGTTCGGCGAAGTCGGCACGCGCACGGTTGGCGTAGTAGCGGCAGAAGTCGACCGCTTCACGGATCTCGGCGATGCCGTCGGTCAACAGCTTGCCACCCTCGCGGGAGCACAGGGTCATCAGCTCGGCGGTGTGGGTTTCCATCAGGTCACCGAAGCGCTCGAGAATCGCGGCGCGTTCCTCGACCGGCGTCTGCTCCCAGCGCGGGAAGGCAGCCCAGGCGGCGTCGATGGCCCTGGAAGCTTCCTCGGCGCTGGTCCACTGCACGTGGCCCAGGGTGTCACGACGGTCGAACGGGCAGGTGACGGCCTGGCGGCGCTCGGCATTGACCTGGACATCGAAGGCCAGCTGCGGACGCACGTCATAGGTGGTGTCCATGTGCGTGGCCATCTCGTCGATCAGCGGCTGGTACTGGCTATTGATGTTCAGATTGATGCCCCGTGAATTTAGGCGGTCTGCGCCATAGATGTTCGGCGGCAGCGCGATGCGTGGGTTGTGATAGGTCCTGTACTGATTGAGCGTGACCACCGGGTGGGTGCACAGGCTCTCGACCGGCACGCGCGGGTCGACCAACTGGTGAACGAACGAGGAGTTGGCTCCGTTCTCCAGCAGACGACGCACCAGGTACGGGAGCAGGTCCTTGTGTGCGCCGACCGGCGCATAGATACGGCACCAGGTCCCCTTGGGCGCGCGCTTGAGCGCGGCTTCATACAGGGCTTCGCCCATGCCGTGCAGGCGCTGGAATTCGAACTGACGTGTCTCGCCGGCGTTGGCCACATCCAGAATGGTGCTGATGGTGTGGGCATTGTGGGTGGCGAACTGCGGGTAGATGCGCCCACGGGTGTTCTCGGACAGCAGGAAGCGCACGCAGACCAGGTAGCTGACGTCGGTGGAGGCCTTGCGGGTGAACACCGGATAGCCTTCGACACCCAGTTCCTGGGATTCCTTGATCTCGCTGTCCCAGTAAGCGCCCTTGACCAGACGCAGCGGGATCTCGTCGCCTTGCAGGTCGGCGATGCGGTTGAGGTACTGCAGGGTCGGCAGGGCCCGCGTCGAGTAGGCCTGCACGACGAGGCCGAACTTGCCCCAGCCGCGGCAGGTGTCGCTCTCGTAGACGGCGCGGAACACTTCCAGCGAGATCTCGAGGCGATCGACTTCCTCGGCATCGATGGTGATGGCGACGTTCAGCTCGCGGGCGATACCGGCCAGTTCACGCACGCTTGCCACCAGCTCTTCCAGCACCTGCTCACGACGGCCGAATTCATAGCGCGGATGCAGGGCGGACAGCTTGATGGAGACGGACGGTGACGGCGTGGCTTCCTTCAGCTTGCGTGAGGTTTCGCCGACGGTGCGGATGGCACGTGCGTAGTCGTCGAAGTAGCCCTTGGCGTCGTCGCGGGTGCAGGCCGCTTCACCCAGCATGTCGTAGGAATAGGTGTAGCCCTTGTCGAACAGCGGCTGGGAGCGCTTGAGCGCTTCCTTGATGTCGCGGCCCAGCACGAACTGCTTGCCCATCACCTTCATCGCCTGGTACATGGCGCGGCGGATGACCGGCTCGCCGAGACGATTGACCATGCGGTTGATGAAGGTGGCCGGCTTGCCGTCACCCTTGGGCAGATCCATCTTGATGACGTTGCCGGTCATCAGAAGGCCCCAGGTGGAGGCGTTGACGAACCAGGACTCGCTCTGGCCCAGGTGGGACTTCCAGTCGGCCACGCCGAGCTTGTCCTCGATCAGCGCATCGGCGGTTTCCTTGTCCGGAATGCGCAGCAGCGCCTCGGCCAGGCACATCAGCAGCACACCTTCCTGGGTGTCGAGGCTGTACTGCTGCAGCAGCTCGTCGATGGAATCGACAGCGGTGTCCATGGTGCGAATCTCGCGCACCAGCTCTGCCGTCTTGTCGCCGATGCGCTTGACATCCTGCTCTTCGGCATTCAGCAGGCCGACCAGCTCGCTGACGTAGGCACTTTCATCGACCAGATAGTGGTCACTGACGCGCGCGAACAGCGCCTCCGGAGACTGCTGCCAGGTGCTGGCGGCCAGCATCTGGTCACTGCGCAGGATGTTGTCCTTGAGCACATTGCCCTTGAGAACCCCTTGCTTGGCAGTATTCGTGGACGAGTTGTTCGAGGACTGGGCGGCTGTGGACGTGGCCGAGGCGATCGCGGCATTCACTGCACTGGACTGATCGGAGGAAGTGGAGGTGGTCATGGTGCGAACCCCTTGCTGCTGGGCGTCGAAGCGCCGAATGGGATTGCCGAGTCACAGCGCCGGGAGTGATGCAGAACGCATCAGAAAGCGCGACAGCGGCACGTCTGGATGTATGACTGAGAATGTAGGGTGGCGCAGGGGGGCGGGTCTTTCCAATTTCTCGGCTGCGCATGTCAAATTCACGGGCATGTCAGAAAAGTGACGCTCTTCTCCGACCTTTGTCGAAGGATGTGCCGCGAAATGACGCGATCTTGTTATACCAAGGTGGTAGAGGTCTGGAGGTGAACTGGTTTGCGGCTGACGGTGGGAGTGGCGTTGAACGACGTGCGTGCCCCAGGCGACGTACTTCCAGCGAGGGGGAGGAATGAAGAGCGGCGTGTCAGAAACACGGCCGTGAATGAGGGAAGCAAGGGCATGTCAGATACCCGGGGATGCGCATGCCTCATCGGCTTCTGCCAACTCGATCAGGCTTTGCGCAGAGCCGAAGGCGGGAAGCCGAGATGCTTGCGGAAGGCATGGGAAAGGGCGCTCTGGTTGGCAAAGCCGCAGCGATCCGCGATCTGGGACAGGGAAAGCTCGCTGGTGCCCAGTAGCTGGCGTGCCTCCTCCAGACGACGGCGCAGCAGGTACTGATAGGGCGAGAGGCCGGTCAGTACACGGAAACGCTCGCTGAAATGCTGCTCGGAGAGATGCGACTGGCGGGCAAGATCCGCCACGCTCAGGCGCTGGCCGAGATTGGCGTCGATGAAGCGGTTGAGCGCGACCAGATCCAGCTGGCGGCCACTGGTGCTCAGGGCGCTCATCGGCTCTTCGATGCGCGTGTTGAGGCAGGCGAGGAAGGTGGCGGCGAGCAGGTCACCCGGCGCCTGCTGGTAGTCGTTGACTTCCGCGAGCATGAATTCGAGATAGCCGCGCAGGCGGGTGTCCAGCGTGAAGAAGCGTGGACGCTCGAACAGACGCTTGAGTTCACGGTGATGGCCGGTCAGGTAGGGCGCATCATCGGGCAGGTCGAGAATCAGCTGGCGATTCTCGCCGATGCCCGCGTAGTAGTGGACATGATCGGCCGGCACGATGCAGCCGGTCAGCGGGCGAATCTCGCCGCCCTGGCCCTCGATCTCGAACTCGGCCAGGCCATCGAGGCCGATCACCAGCTGGTGGTAGCTGTGATCGTGGTGCTCGCGCAGGTTGGAGAGCGGAATCAGGCGCATCTCGCTGGCGGCCATCAGGCGCGAGTCTCCGCGACACCGGTGCGGGCACGCAGGTGGCCCAGCAGCACGTTGAGCTCTTCACGGCCGGCGCGCGAGAACAGCGCACCGCCCTGGGCCAGTTGCCACGGCCTGGCATGGTTGTCGAAGATGCCCTGGCAGCGGCGACGCAGACTCTCCAGATACTCATCATGGCGAATCGGATAGCCGATCACGCTGTGCCATTCGTTCTCGTTGATCTCGCCGCTGATCGCCTGGTCCAGCACGCGGGCGATGTCGCTGTAGTCGGTGCGAAAACGCGGCGTACGCGACATCATCAGCATGGCCACGGTGCCGACGGTGACGATCAGGCAGACCACGAAGGTGATGATGAAGATGGACATGAGCGAACCTTGTGCGGACGTAACCGGAAATAGTGTCGTAGCTCACCATTCTACCACGCTGCACGGCCAGTATCGTCAATGCGACAGGCGCGTCATGTTCTGTCTGTCAGAACGTTATGGCATGATTCAAGTCCTGTGAGGCGGCATGGCGCAAGCCGCCTGTCAGCCTCGTTCTTCATCTGCCGTGGGAGTCCCGCCGCATGGCCAATCAACGTGTGGAAGCGGTCGAGCGTGCCTTGACGCTGCTGGAAGCCTTTACCCCCGCGACCCCTCGACTGACGCTCAACGAGCTGGCGCAGGCCAGTGGTTTCTACAAGAGCACGATTCTGCGGCTGATGGGCTCGCTTGAGCACTTCGGCTATGTGGCGCGTGACAGCCACGGTATCTACTCCATCGGCGCGGCGCTTGGGCGTTTTGCCCAGCTGGCACCGGCGCTGCCGGCCCGCGAGGCTCAGTTGCGGGGTTGGTTGGCGGCGCTGAATGCCATCAGTGGCGAGACGGCCAGCCTGATGCTGGTTGAGCATGGCCCGCTGGCCGAGGCGCGACCGGTGAAGGGCGTGACACGCCCGCGTCAGGCGATGTGCCAGTACGCGCATGTCAGCCAGTGGCCGCTGCGTCATCAGCTGGAGGAAGGCGAGCTGGTCGATGAGGCGCTGTCCGCCCTGCTGCAGCAGTGTGTCGACAGTGGCGAGATCGAGACCGGCGAAGCGGCCGGCCTGTCGGTGGCGGCGCTGGCGGTCAGCGTCGCCCAGCATCACGACGAGGGGGGGGCACCGGCTGAGGTCATCGTGCTCAGTGGCCCGACGGCGCGCCTGACGCCTGCCCAGGCCCACCGCCTGCTCGCGCAGTGGCAGCAGGGCGACTGATACGCGACTCGCCAGTGACAGCTTTCTTGAGGTGCTGAAATGACAACGCCCCCGCCGGTCTTGCCGGCGGGGGCGTTGTCATTTCAGAGCGCTGTCATTCAGGGCGTTGTCGTTCAGGGCGTGTCACCTCATGAGAGGCGCGGGCCCTGCCCTGGATCAGGCGTCGGTGGCGGCCTTGGCGGCGCTCATGCGGCGACGCAGGATGGGGCCGACGATCACTGGCAGCAGCAGACCGGCGATGGCGATGCACCACAGGGTCACGGCCAGGGGGCTGCCGATCAGGATGGTCCAGTCGCCGTCAGACAGCTGCATGGCGTGACGCAGGTTCTTCTCCATCTCTGGCCCCAGCAGCATGCCGAGGATGACCGGTACCAGCGGGATATCCAGCTTGCGCAGGAAGTAGCCGGCGACCCCGAAGGCGACCATGAAGTACAGGTCGAAGGTCGAGTGGCTGATGGAGTAGATACCCACGAAGGCGACCATGGTCACCACCGGCAGCAGGTACTTGGGCGGCACGGACAGCAGCTTGACGAAGATGCCGACCATCGGGATGTTCATCAGCAGCAGGATGACGTTACCGATCAGCAGCGCCGCGATCACGCCCCACACGATGTCGCCGTGCTGGGTGAACATCAGCGGGCCCGGGGTGATGTTGAGCGAGATCAGCATCGCCAGCAGTACCGCGGTGGTACCGGAACCCGGCACGCCCAGCGTCAGCATCGGCACCAGTGCGCCTGAGGCGGCACCGTTGTTGCCGGCTTCCGGGGCGGCCACGCCGCGCGAGTCACCTTCGCCGAAGTTGCCTTTCTTGCCGAGGATCTTCTTCTCCAGCGTGTAGCTGATGAAGCTGCCCAGCGACGCACCGGCGCCCGGCAATACCCCGGAGATGAAGCCCAGCACGCCCCCGCGGAAGGATGTCGGCAGGATGGCGATGACGTCCTTCAGCTTCAGGGTCATCTTGTTCATGGCGATCATCGGCTTGCCTTCACCGGCGTGCTGTTCGATGAAGAACAGCAGCTCCGAGATGGCGAACAGACCGACGATGGCGATGATGAAGTCGATGCCTTCGAACAGCTCCAGCACATCGAAGGTGTAGCGCTGGGTGCCGGTGGAGCCATCGATGCCGACGGTGGCGATCATCAGGCCGATGGCCGCGGCCATCAGCGTCTTGACCGGATTCTTGCCGGTGATGCCGCCCAGGGTGGCGAAGGCCAGCACGAACAGGGCGAAGTACTCCGCCGGACCGAAGGTCAGCGCGAAGCTGGCCAGCCACGGCGCCATCATGATCAGGCCGATGGTGGCGATCAGGCTGCCGATGAAGGAGGCGATCGCCGAGATGGCCATCGCTTCGGCGGCCTTGCCTTTCTGGGCCATCGGATAGCCATCGAGACAGGTCATCATCGCCGGCTCATCGCCCGGGATGTTGAGCAGGATCGAGGAGATGCGCCCGCCGTACATGGCACCGGCGTAGACCGAGGTCAGCAGGATCAGTGAGGTTTCCGGGCTCAGGCCCAGGGTGAAGGCCAGCGGAATCAGGATGGCCACACCGTTGGCCGGGCCCAGGCCCGGCAGTGCGCCGATCAGGGTGCCCAGGAAGGCCCCCAGCACGGCGAACATAAGATTCTCTGGCTGCAGGGCGATGCCGAAGCCCTGCATCAAGAAGCCAAGACTTTCCATTACGCCACCTCCAGGATGCCCAGCGGCAGTGGTAGCTCAAGCACGAAGTTGAACAGGGCGAAGACGACGATGCCGCCGAGCAGACCTGTCACGTAAGCGCGAACCGGCCTGGAGCCCATGCGCCAGCACAGGGTGCCGACCGCAGCGGTGGTCGTGACGATGAAGCCCAGCGGCTCAAGCAGCGCGGTGTAGAGGCACAGGATGACGATGGCCAGCACCATCTCGGCGCCGGTGCGGCTCCACGGCCATTGCTGGTCCGGATCGGGGCGCACGATCAGATACAGGCTACTCAGCGCCAGCACGATCGAGAGCACCGTGGGGAAGGTTTCGGGCCCGATGGACTCGGCCCCGCCGAAGGGTTCCGGGAACTGCTGGGCACCCCAGCCGTACGCGACGGCCAGGGTGAGCATCAGCAGACCAAAGATGCGGTCATTCATCAGCGAATCAGCCCAATGTCCTTGGAAAGGGTCTGGATGTCCTGGATCTGTGCCTTCACGAAGGCATCAAACTCGGCACCCGATTTATGGAACGGCATCAGGCCGCTCTTGGTCATCACGTCTTTCCATTCTTCGCTTTCATAGACGCTGTCCAGCGTGGTGGTCCAGTACTGCTCGGCATCGTCGCTGACACCGGCCGGGATGTAGAAGCCGCGCCAGTTGGGGGCGACGGCATCGATGCCCTGTTCGCGAGCGGTCGGCACGTCAGCCAGCTTGCCCGGCAGGCGCTCTTCGGAGAGCACGGCCAGCACTTTCAGGTCGCCGGATTCCATGAAGCCCTGAATCTCGGAGATATCACCGGTGAAGGCCTGCACGTGGCCGCCGACGACCTGGGTGATGGCTTCGCCGCCGTTGTTGTAGGACAGGTAGGAGACCTTGGGCAGGTTCTCGACATCGGCTGCCTGGGCGGCGATCAGCACCTTGAGGTGATCCCAGCCACCTGCGGCACTGCCGCCGGCGAACTTGACGGATTTCGGGTCTTTCTTCAGCGCGTCCATCACCTCGCTCAGGGTGTCGTACGGTGAGTCCTTGGAGACGGCGATGGCGCCGTAGTCCGCGCCCAGTGCGCCGATCCACTCGACCTGATCCTGATTCATGCCCGGGAACTGGCCCTGAGCCAGACGGGTGGTGGTCGCGGTGGAGGCGGCCACCAGCAGCTGCTCGTCACCGGCACGCTTGGAGACGGTGTGCGCGAAGGCGACCCCGCCACCGGCACCCGCCATGTTGATGGTCTGCACGTTGCCCGGCACGAAATCGAGCTCAGACAGGATCTTGCCGACGCTGCGGCAGGTGAAGTCCCAGCCGCCGCCCGGATCAGCCGGCGCGATGCAGTCAACCTTGCCTTTCGGTTCGAAGGCGAAGGCCTGGGCGGACATGGCGGTGACCACCGCAGCTGTCAGGAGTTTGAGTGTCATATGACGTGTCATGGCGACCTCTGGTGTTATTGGATTGTGGTAGCGGCACATGTCGTGGGTCAGGTGCTGGCAGCGGTCGAGCGAGAAACTCGCCCTGCAGCCGCGAACCTGACAGCAACCTTACAATTCTGTAAGGCGAAACTTTATTCTGTGTGGTGAAATTAGACTGCTGCCCGCTGGCTCGCAAGATACCCATTCGTCGCACCGACCTTGGTCGAAAGGCGTATTCGCGCACCATTGCGGTGCATTTTCGTGGATGATCCGCCCGGATGGCGTGTCGGAATCTGGCGGTTTACGACGCTCTGTTGCTCCTCTCTCGCCCCTCTCTTTTTTCTCTACTCACTTCTCTCTCGTTGCGCTTCTCTTGCTGCTCTTGCATGCCTCCTTCGCACCTCTCCCGGCAGGCCCGAGCGAGGCGCTCGCGCTGGGTGCGTGAGCTATCCGCCCACGGGCGCCATGGCTTGCCTGTCGTGTTTGAAACGTTATGCGGCGTTGCAGCAGAAGCGTGGCCCTTGGGCTCTGGTCTAGCGTGTAGCCGGTGGCCAGACTGCGTGCTGTCCGGGTGCCAGCGGCAATCGTGCAAGGGGACAGGGGAGGGGGAAGGCTCATGGCCAAGGTGTTGGGCAGTGTGTGGGCATTGTTGCTGGGTATCGTGCTGATCATGCTTGGCAATGGCATGCACTTCACGCTGATCGGTCTGCGTGGCGGCATCGAGGGCTTCTCCTCGGCGGAGCTGGCGATCGTCACCTCGGGCTATTTCGTGGGTTTCCTTTCCGGCGCGCGCTACACCCCGGTGCTGATCCAGCGGGTCGGGCATGTGCGGGTGTTCGCAGCACTCGGCAGCTTCATCTCGGCGGCCTTGATCGCCTTGCCACTGCTGACCGAACCCTGGGCCTGGACCCTGCTGCGCCTGCTGATCGGCTTCTGCATGTCGGGCATCTATGTCACGGCGGAAAGCTGGCTGAATGCGGCCGCCAGCAACGAGACACGCGGCAAGGTGCTGTCGGCCTACATGATGGCGCAGACGCTGGGCATCATCGGTGCGCAGGGCCTGTTGACGCTGGGCGACGCCGCGACCTCGGTGCTGTTCATCTGTGCCTCCATCCTGGTGTCGATCTCCTTCGGGCCGATTCTGCTGTCGGCGGCCGTGGCACCGGCGGTCGAGGTGTCGCGGGCGATGTCATTCGCGACACTGTTCAAGGCGTCACCGCTGGGTGCCATCGGCATCTTCCTGCTCGGCAGTGTCTATGCGACCCAGTCGGGGATGGGCGCGGTATTCGGCACCCAGGTGGGCTTGTCGGGCTCACATATCGCCCTGTTCATCGCCATGCTGTTCGCCGGCGCGCTGGTGTTGCAGACCCCGATCGGCTGGCTGTCGGACCGCATGGACCGCCGCGTGCTCATCTGCGGCCTGTCCGCTGCCGGGGCAGGCTCGTGTCTGTTCGGCTGGATGGCGGGCGATGCGTTGTGGCCGCTGATCGCCTCGGCCTTCCTTGCCGGCGGCGTGACGACACCGCTTTACGCGCTGCTGCTGGCCTTCACCAATGATTCGCTGTCGGCCGAGGAGATGCCGGGTGCCTCCGGCGGGCTGGTGTTCGCCTTCGGGCTGGGCGCCATCGTCGGGCCGCTGGCGGCAGGTGGCGCGATGGAGGTGATGGACCCCTACGCCTTCTGGCTGGTGCTGGCGACCACCTTCGTGGCCATCTCGCTGTATGCGCTCTATCAGATCACCCAGCGCGAGATGGTGCCGGTCGAGGAGACCGACAGTTACCTCAACATCCTGCCGACGGCGTCACCGATGGCGGTCGAGGTGGCGGTGGAGTGGGCACATGAACACGCCGAGGATGAGCAGCTGGCCTCTGAGGCCGCCGAGGCGGCGGCGCAGGAAGAGGCCTTTGAGGTCGCGTTGCAGGAAGCCTTCGAGGAGGCATTGGAAGAGGCGCTGGATGAGGCCTTCGAGGCCAACGTCGCGCCGCTGGAGGAGGCGGAACTGGTGGAGCTGAGTCACGAGTACGTGGCAGAGCCGCTGCTCGAGGCTGGCGTAGACACGGAAATCGCGTTCGAGACGGAGCGGTTGTCCGAGCTGTTGCCGAGAGCGGAACTGACAACTGAGACAGGAGCAGCGCCGGAAACAGTGCCTCGGTCACAGACAGATTCAGAGGGAGATTCTGCGCCGCATGAAGAGCGCGACCCGCAATTGCCCTCTCAGTTTGACTCCGAACATCAGCCGCCCAAGGGGCCGTGGCCGTCCATGCCCTGAGATTGCTGGAGCAAACCAGTCAGTCGCCAAAAGCCGCCACCCCGGCAAACGGTGTGGCGGCTTTTTTGGGGCTGCCATGAGCTTTTGCCAGTCTTGAGCGTTTGCCAGGCGAGCGCAGCGCTCAGGGCTCAAGGACCTCAGGGAGCCACTACCTCAGTGCTTCAGTGGATCACTGCAGGCCCAGCTCCTGCGACATCTGCTCGACATCGCTGACCTGCTGGGTGATGAAGCGATCCAACGCCTTGCCGGACTTGTGGAACGGCATCAGGCCGTTGTCCTGCATCACCTGCTGCCACTCGGGCGTCTCGGCCATGCGGTTGAGAGTCTGCTCCCACCAGGCGAAGGCGGCATCCGATGCGCCGCCCGGCAGGTAGAAGCCGCGCCAGTTGGGTGCGACCACATCGATCCCCTGCTCACGCGCGGTGGGAATGTCGCTGTACTGACCGGGCAGACGCTCTTCACTGAACACTGCCAGTAGGCGCAGGTGGCCGGATTCGGCGAAACCGCGGGCCTCGGTCATGTCGCCGGTGAAGGCCTCCAGGTGGCCGCCCATCACCTGGGTGATGGCGACGGAGCCTGAGTCGTAGGCGAGGTACGGCAGGGCGCGCAGGTTGTCGATGCCCGCTTCACGCGCCGCCATCAGCACCTTGAGGTGATCGAAGCCACCCGCGACATCGCCACCGGCGAAGCGCACCGCCTTGGGGTCTGCCTGCATGGCGGCCAGCAGCTCGGTCAGCGAGTGATAGGGCGAGTCCTCGGCCACGGCAATCACGCCGTAGTCGGCGCCGAGGGTCATCAACCAGCGCACGTCGTCGACCTTGCCGTCCTGATAGGCATGCTGGCCCAGACGGGTGGTGGTCGCGCTCGAGGCGGCGACGATGACCTGCTCATCATCATGGCGCTTGGATTTCACATGCGCGAAGGCGACGCCTCCGCTGGCGCCGGGCACGTTCAGCGTCTGCATACCGGCGGGGATCAGGTTCTGCTCATCCAGCAGGCGGGCCACGCTGCGACAGGTGAAATCCCAGCCGCCGCCGGGCTTGGCCGGCGCGATGCACTCCGTCTTGCCCTGCGGGGCGAAGCCAGTCTGTTCGTTATGTTCCTCTTGGGTGGCGTTGGCGCTCAAGGGCACCAGCAGGCCAAGGCTGAGCAGGAGCGCAGCGGGCAGAGCGCCAGCACGCTGTCGAGCATGCTTTCTGCGTGAGAAGGGATGGCGGGCAGGGGATGTGGCGTGCATGGCAATCGTGTCCTTGGTGTTCAGCGTCGATCGTTATGGTTATGTCAGTCAGCGCGGCATGGGGCTGGGCGTTGCTGGCTGTCGCACGCTCATGACTGTTGTGGTGAGCTTGCGAGAGTGCGAATGAACGAAAATAGCCTATTTCGGCGAGTCGCGAAAAGTCACGGCAGGCGGGCATCGCGCAGAGAAATCGCATTTCCCGCGCCGTCTCTCCTCAAGGTGGTCTCGGGATTGCTAGAATTGCGCCATCAGGCTGTGGTGAGCGCTCCGCGATCTTCCAGCCGCCGCCTTTCATTGAGGAGACGGGCCATGACCCTTACCCCGCGCATGCACGACTTTCTCGCCCGCCTGCCCAAGGTGGAGCTGCACCTGCACATCGAAGGCTCGCTGACGCCGGCATTGATGTTCGAGCTGGCGGCGGAGCAGGGCATCACATTGCCCTACGCCACCCTGGAGGAGGTCGAGGCGGCCTATGACTTCGCGGATCTGCCTGCCTTCCTCGCGCTCTATTACCAGGGCATGGGTGTTCTGAATGACGAGTCACATTTCTATCGTCTGGCGCAGGACTACTTCCGCCGTGCGAGCGCCGATGGCGTCAAGCATCTGGAGTTGTTCTTCGATCCGCAGGCGCACCTGGCGCGTGGCGTGAGTCTGGAAACCCAGTTCGCGGGGCTGGAGCGTGCCTGCCGTGAGGCGGTGAAGGAGTTCGATATCACCTCGGCGCTGGTACCGAGCTTCCTGCGCTGTCACTCCGCGGCGTCTGCCCGCGAGTTGTTCGATGCGCTGATCCCCTTCGAGTCACGCTTCGTGGGTGTCGGCCTGGATAGCGCCGAGATCGGCAATCCGCCAGAGAAGTTCACCGAAGTCTTCACGCTTGCGGGAGAGCGCGGCTGGCATCGTGTCGCTCACGCAGGTGAGGAAGGCCCGGCTGCGTACATCCGCACGGCGCTTGAGGTGCTGGGGGTAGAGCGTATCGACCACGGTGTGCGCTGCCTGGAAGATGCCGCCCTGGTCGCGGAGCTGGCCGAGCGGCGTATCCCGCTGACGGTGTGCCCGCTGTCCAATGTCGCGCTCAAGGTGGTGGAGCGCATGGAGGACCACCCGCTGCCGAAGCTGATCGAGGCGGGCCTCAACATCACCCTCAACTCGGATGACCCGGCCTATTTCGGCGGTGGCATGCTCGACAACTTCCTAGCCGTGCAGCAAGCGCTGGATCTCAGCGAGGCGCAGTGGCTCACCCTGTGCCGCAACGCCATCGACGCCGCCTTTCCGCAGCGTGCCGAAGGCCTCGGCATGAGTGATGCCCGCCGTGACGTGCTGCTGGCGCAACTCGATAGCTGCGCTGCCTGAGGATTATCACCGGCGCTTGAATAGTGAATGCAATCAACGGCTTGGCCACCAACATCGCCAGTGCGACGGCGCCTGCAGCAACCGCTCTATCAGATGTTGCTTGACCGCGCTAAGTCGTTGAGTACAATGCAGTTCTGGCGTGCGCAATGCACCGCCCTGCGGGTGTAGCTCAATGGTAGAGCAGAAGCTTCCCAAGCTTAAGACGAGGGTTCGATTCCCTTCACCCGCTCCAGATTCTTCAAAAAAGCCTCCCGAATGGGAGGCTTTTTTGTGTCTAGGATTCCATGCGGCACGCATGCGCATGGAATTCGTTCTTGATCACCTTTCCCGGACCGTTTGCGTTGCTGTGCATGGATCACGGCCTGCGCCACGGGCGACGCCGCTCGTTCGCGACGGTGGCGGGCGGGGCGGCGCCGTCATTGGTACTGATGGCTCTGTCGTCGATGAGCCTCGGCGCGGCATGGGCGGCGTCGCATCGTTGAGCAGAGCCCCGCTCTACTGCACAAGTCGTGAAGCGCACGCAGACGACAACGGCACCCGAGGGTGCCGTTGTCGTGTCTGGAGTCTGTCGATCATCAGTGCTATCAGGCTCAGCGCTCAGGCCGTGATTCGAGATACCTGCTCAGCAATTCGCGATCTTCACTGGTGACCTTCTGCTTCCAGCTTTCCACCACATGCTGGCTGGCCTCCTCGAGGGCATCCTGCAGCTCAGGCGGGGCAGGAGTGATCAGCTTCGCGCCGTTCTCCTGCAGGGTGGCGTAGGCCTGGTCCAGCACGCTGTGGGTGGCCATCCAGCCGGCAGATTCGGCGGCATGCGCGGCATCGATCAACGCCTGCTGCTGCGCCTCTGTCAGGTCGTCGAAGCTATCGCGATTCATGTGGATGATATTGAGCGGCATCGCGTAGTTGAGCGTGGTGAAATGGGGCATGTAGCGGTAGAGCTCCGCACTGACGCCGCCCATCGCGGAGGTCAGCGCGCCGTGGATGCTGCCACCGGGCAGCAGGGGTTTGAGCTCTCCCCAGCTCATGACCTGGGGCGCCGCGCCCAGATTGAGCAGCACACGCTGCGTGTTGCGGTCGTAGGTACGGATCGGCATGTCCTTCAGGTCATCACCGTCAGCGATGGGCGCTTTCGACCACAGACCGCTGGGTGTCCACGGCAGGGCATACAGCAGGATCTGGTTGTACTCGGCGAGCAGTTCCTCGTAGCGTGGCTTCGCGATCACGTACAGGCGGTGAGCTTCATCGAGATCGTAGGCGATCGCCGGCAGCGAGGAGATGCCGAAGAAGGGGGCTTCCTCGGCGAGCGCGCCACTGAGTGTCGCGGCGATGTCGATGACACCGCCGGTGGTGGCCTGCAGGTGGCTGGCGGAGCGAATGTCCGAGCGCAGCGTCAGCGTCAGGTCACCTTCGGACTGGCTGGCGACCTGCTGGCTGAATTCGACAGCGCGTTGGCCCATCATCGTGTCGGGCTGGTAATCGCTGCTCATGCTGAGGGTCGTCTGAGCGTGCGCGCTGAGTGCGCCGATCAGGCCTGCCGCTGCCAGCCAGGCGGACAACAGGGCGGCAATACGTGAGGAAGACGTCATGGGGAATCCTTTCTTTTTGTCTTTGGCCTTTGCCCGCTAGGGTAGTGCATGTCTGCGTTTATGCTCAGATGAATCGTGTCTCCACGGTCTTGCAGCATTGCCATCGAAGGTGGCCGTCATGGCCGCGGCTGGTGGAGCGTGCGCGCGTCTGGCTCAGAGGGTGTCGCGTTGTACGAGATAGCGGTCCAACAGTTCGCTTCCCTCGGGGGAAACCTTGCCGCGCCAGCTCTCGATCACGCTGACACTGGCGCGTGCCAGTGAGCGCTTGAGTTCGGGCGAGAGAGGGTTGCTGACCTTCACGCCGGCCTCTTCCAGCTGGGCATGGGTCTGCTCCAGGACGCTGGCGATGGCGTTCCAGCTGGTGTCTTCAATCTGGGTCGCGGCGGCGAGAAGGGCCTCGCGCTGGGTGTCGTCGAGCGCCTCATAGCGTGACCGGCTCATGTGAACGATATTGAGCGGCATGGCGTATTGCAGTGCGGTGTAGTGATTCAGCGTGTGGTTGAGCTCCGCCGTCAGGCCGCCCAGGGCCGAGGTCATCACCGCCTCGATACGGCCTTCGGCTAGTTGCTGCTGCATCGGCTCCCAGCCGAGCACGGTGGCGATGGCGCCAAGGTTGAGCAGCACGCGCTGGGTATTGCGGTCGTAGGCCCGCACGGGGACGCCCCGGAGGTCATCGCGTGTGGTGATCGGCTTGCGCGACCACAGCCCGCTGGGCGGCCAGGGCAGGGCATAGAGCAGAATCTGGTCATGCTCTTCCAGTAGCGCTTCATAGCTGGGGCGCGCCAGACGGTAGAGTTCGCGCGCCTGATGCGGGTCATCGACCAGGGTCGGCAGCGAGCTGAGGCCGAACAGCGGCATCTCGGCAGCCAGCGCGCCGCTGTGGGAGTCGGCCAGCTGGATGATGTCGGCGTTGATGGCCTCGAGGTGATTCACCGAACGCAGCCGACTCAGCGGGCCTTCTCCGAAGGTGATCTTGAGCTCGCCCCCGCTGAGCGCTGCCACCTGATCGACGAACTGCTGGGCGCGCTGGCCCATCATGGTCTGGGGGCCGTATTCGCGGCTCATGGTCAGCTCGACTGGCTCCGCCTGAGCTGGCGTGTTCAGGGTTGCAAGGCTCAGTGCCAGGCTCACGCCGAGCGTTCTCTTGATACCGAACATTCTCTTCATGTCGAGCGCTCCCTGCATGACAAGCACTGCCTTCATGCCGCTACGCTGTCCGATTGGCATTCGTCGTCATCCATCCATAGGGGGTAAATCAAGTATCTCTCAAAAGTGCAGGGCGTGCTGCCGCTGTCCCGGTCAACGCTTCCCTGGTTGGCCTGTTTCACGCCTGCACCGGCACGATTCGGAAGGGGCAACGGGCGTTGAACTGCCACTTGGCGCAATGTGGTCTACGCTCAAATCATGGCTGTGCAACTGCCCTGACACGGACTCCGCGCCGGGACCGCATGGCCGGATTGTCGACGACTGTCAACGGGAGGTAGACCACATGCTGACCCACGTATGGGGCTTGATGGCGCATCCGCAACGGGAATGGCAGACCATCCGCAAGGAACACGAATCCATCACCCACCTCTACGCACATCATGTGCTGCTCATGGCGCTGGTGCCTGTCATCTGCGCCTATATCGGGACCACGCAGTTCGGCTGGAGCCTGACGGAAGGCCACGCCATTCTTCTGGAGCCACTGGATGCCTTCTTCGCCGGTATCGCGTTCTATATCGCCATACTGACAGCGATCGGCTTCATGGGCACTGTCATTCACATGCTCTCGAAGCGTTTCTCGGGGCACCCCAGTCGCCGGCGTTGCATCATCTTCGCGGGCTATGTCGCCACGCCGATGTTCCTCGCGGGGCTGGTTGCGCTCTATCCTGTCATCTGGGTGTGCATCCTCGCGGGGACCATTGGCCTGTGTTATAGCGCATACCTGCTGTATCTGGGCATCCCGCCACTGCTCGACATCTCCAACAAGGAAGGCTTCCTCGTCACCGGGTCGACTCTGGGAATCGGGGTACTGGTTCTCGAGGGCCTGCTGGCGGTCACCGTGCTGCTGTGGGGGTATGGCGCACGCTGGTTCATGTAGTCCTCCGCGGTACACCGGCCTCAGTCAGCTGATGCCTCGGCGCGAGAAAAGCGCCTCTGCAACGCCTCGCCTTCATCGGCGGGGCGTTGTCGTTTCGTGCGCGGGTTGGCGCGTGGCACTTGTGCTCGGTGGCGGTGGCGTGGAAAGTGTTGGACTCAATCGACAGTGTGGAAGAAAGCGCATGGACAAGTTTGAACAGCGACTGGAGCAGGCTGCGCGGGCTGCATGGTTGTCATATGTCGGTGGACGGACCCAGGACGACATCGCGGTTCAGCTGGGGGTGTCGCGCCCCGGCGTGCAGCGCCTGCTGTCGTTGGCGCGTCAGGAGCGGCTGGTCAAGATCTCCATCGATCACCCCGTGGCCAGCAGCATGGCGCTGTCGGATACGCTGGTGGAGCACTTCGGGCTGAGCTTCTGTGATGTGGTGCCCTCTGACACCCAGTCACCGGAATGCATCGCGGAATATCTGGCGGTGGCGGGTGCCGAACGCCTGGCGTTCTATCTCGGTCGCCAGCAGCCGCAGACCATCTCGCTGAGTACCGGGCGTGCGGTACGCGCGGCGGTGGAAGCACTGAGTCGCAGCGAGCGTCCTCAGCATCGTATCGTGTCACTGGTCGGCAATGTGGCGTTGGATGGCTCTTCCAACCGCTATGACGGCGTGATGCTGCTGGCGGACAAGATCGGCGCTGATCGCTTCCTGCTGCCCGCGCCCGTGGTGGCGGCCAGCATCGAGGAGAAGGAGTCGCTGCTGAGTCAGAATCTGGTCAAGGCGGTATTCAAGGTCGCTTGTGAGGCTGATGTGGGCATGATCGGCATCGGGCGTCTCGATGCCCAGGCGACGCTGTTCCAGGATCAGTTCATCAGCGCCGCGGAACGCGATGAGTTGATGGAAGTCGGGGCAGTGGGGGAGTTGATGGGGTGGCCGCTGGACACCCATGGCCGGCTGATCGATTGCCCGCTGGCGCAGCGCATCACCAGTGTGCCGCTGACCTCGCTCAAGGCGCAGCCGCTGATCGGACTGGCGGGTGGGCACGACAAGGTGCCGGCCATTCTGAGTGCGTTGCGCGGTGGTTGGCTGCAAGGGCTGATCATCGATGAGGTGGCCGCCCAGCGTGTCTGCGCGGCCCTCAAGGAGTGAGCAGAGAACTGCTGTCTTCGTATGGTTTCATTGAGAAGTCTGCAGCCTGATGGTTTTCTGCTGATGGCTTGCGCTTGACGACCGTCTCCCGATGACAGACTCCCGTATACAGTCCGCACAAGGCGCCGAGCGAGTCGTCGGGAGCAGGGCGGGGCGAATGGCCCCAGGCCTTGCTCCTGGTGCCGTTCACGGTGTCGTTATCGTGGTCAGGGTTCAGCATTGTCATTGCTCGCGTGATGCCCGCTCGATGCCCAGGCGTTTCCGTCACCTATTCGGCGCTATTGCTCCGTTATTTCTTCGTCACTCTTTCGCTATTCCTTCGCCATTCCTTTGCTATTTCTCCGCGATACCTGCGTTTTTTCTTTTGCTTTGCTCTCATCCTTCTCCTGGTTCGTTATCTATTCTTCTTTCGTTCTCTCACCCTTGCGTCGGAGTCACGACTTTCAGGGCGAACGCCGCCTTCTCTTGTCTGACAATCCAGCGCGTTTGTTCGCCTTCTTGATAGAGAATTGGGCCGGCAATCGTGGCCAGCGTTGTTTCGTTTAACGCTAATGTCTGTCTATGCTGAATTGCACGCAAGCTCAGTGGCCATGCCGCCTTGTGGCCTACACCCAAAGGATCAGATCCCAAGGTTGTATAGCCCAAGGTATAGCGCTTCAGGGTTTGCTTTTTCACAGGTCTGATCCGATCATTTGTTCACTGAGTGACGTTTTGATCGAACGTGTTTGCGTCGCGATGTCCCGCCAGGACATCCGTTCACCAAGCCGGTTGATGGGAAGGCAACGGTGCCCAAGGCGCCGTTGCCCTCGAAAAGAACAATGCCAATAACGCCCCGATGGAGTGCCCTCATGCGCCTACCTCACATCACCAAGCCCCGCCGCCATCTGCTCTCGCTCGCCAGTGTCGCTGCCCTGGCGCCGCTCAGCGCCCAGGTCAGCGCCGAGACCATCACCGTCGCGACCGTCAACAACGCCGACATGGTGGTCATGCAGAGCCTGACCAGCGAATTCGAGAAGGCGCATCCGGACATCACCCTCGACTGGGTGGTACTGGAAGAGAACGTGCTGCGTCAGCGTCTGACCACCGATGTGGCGACCCAGGGAGGCCAGTTCGATGTCATGACCATCGGCACCTATGAAGTGCCCATCTGGGCCAAGCATGGCTGGCTGACCAAGCTCGACAACCTGCCGGAAGACTATCAGGTCGATGACCTGATCAAGCCGGTGCGTGATGGTCTGAGCGTGACAGAAGGCGAGAAGAAGGGCCTCTACGCGCTGCCGTTCTATGGCGAAAGCTCCATGCTCTACTACCGCAAGGACCTCTTCGAGCAGGCCGGTATCGAGATGCCCGAGCAGCCGACCTGGAGCCAGGTCAATGACTGGGCTGCCAAGCTCAACTCCGCGGATGAAGGCGTCTACGGCATCTGCCTGCGCGGCAAGCCGGGCTGGGGCGAGAACATGGCGGTGCTGGGCACCATGGTCAACAGCTTCGGCGGTCGCTGGTTCAATGAGGAGTGGGAGCCGCAGCTGGATTCCCCGGCCTGGAGCGAGGCCATCAACTTCTACGTCGACATGATGGGCAAGTACGGCCCGCCGGGCGCGACCTCCAACGGCTTCAACGAGAACCTGGCGCTGTTCTCCAGCGGCAAGTGCGGCATGTGGGTCGACGCTACCTCGGCGGCCGGCAAGCTCTACAACCCGAAGGAATCTTCCGTGGCCGACAAGCTGGGCTTCGCGCCGGCACCGATCGCCAAGACGGAGAAGGGCTCGCATTGGCTGTGGTCCTGGGCGCTGGCGATTCCGGAATCCTCCAAGTCCAAGGATGCCGCCCAGACCTTCATCACCTGGGCCACTTCCCAGGAATACGTGAACCTGGTCGGCGAGCGTGAAGGCTGGGCCAGCATTCCGCCGGGCACCCGTGTCTCCACCTACGAGAACCAGTCCTACAAGGACGCCGCACCCTTCGCTGGCTTCGTGATGGACGCCATCACCAGTGCCGACCCGACCGATCCGACCCTGGAGCCGGTGCCCTATGTCGGCGTGCAGATGGTGACCATTCCGGAATTCCAGTCCATCGGCACCCAGGTGGGTCAGATGATCGCCGCGGCGCTGGCCGGCCAGATGTCGGTCGAGCAGGCACTGTCCTCCGCCCAGCGTTCCACCGAGCGCACCATGCGTCAGTCAGGTTATTGATCTGAGCCCGGCGGATCTGATCCCGACGGATCTGATCTGACATGGACGGGTTTGATCTGAATGATGTTGCAACGGCCTTCCGCCTTGCCTTGAGCCTCAACAGAGATTGACTCGAAGCACGGCGGGAGCCCCGTCCGGCGCCCGCGGTACCCCTTCCTCTCGAGACTCCTGCAACGCCCTCGCGGCGTGGCACGGACAGCCTCGGCCTGAAGCCCACCGCATTGCCTGACTTCCTCACCGTATCGAAGGACTCACCATGCGCACGAGAGCATCCGGACGCACCGTCGGGGGATTGCGAACCCTGTCGCTGCAAGCCCCAGCCGTAAGCCTGTTGTTGATGTGGATGCTGGTACCACTGGTCATGACCCTGTGGTTCTCCTTCCAGCGTTACAACCTGATGATGCCGTCGGTGTCCGGTTTCGCCGGCGTCGACAACTATTACTACCTGCTGACCGATCCGTCCCTGTGGACCGCCATGGGCAATACCCTGCTGCTGGTGGGCTGGGTGCTGGTCGCCACCGTGGTCGGCGGCACGCTGCTGGCGGTATTGCTCCAGCAGGAATTCTTCGGCCGCGGCGTCGCGCGCCTGTTCGTGATCGCGCCGTTCTTCATCATGCCCACCGTGAGTGCCCTGGTGTGGAAGAACATGATGATGCACCCGGTCAACGGCATTCTGGCCTGGGTCGCCGGGCTGTTCGGTCTGCCGGCCATCGACTGGTTCGCCAGCCTGCCGCTGACCTCCATCGTGATCATCGTCACCTGGCAGTGGCTGCCGTTCGCGGTGTTGATCCTGCTGACCGCCATCCAGTCACTCGATGATGACCAGGTCGAGGCGGCGCGCATGGACGGGGCAGGGCCGGTAGCGATCTTCTTCTACATCACCCTGCCGCACCTCAAGCGCGCCATCAGCGTGGTGGTGATGATCGAGATGATCTTCCTGCTGACCATCTTCGCCGAGATCTTCGTCACCACCTCAGGTGGCCCGGGTCTTGCCTCGACCAACCTGGCGTACCTGATCTACATCCGCGCTCTGCTGGACTTCGATGTGGGTGGTGCCTCCGCCGGTGGCGTGATCGCCATCATCCTGGCCAATATCGTGGCCTTCTTCCTGGTGCGTACCGTCGCCAAGAATCTCGAGAACTGATGACAAGCGCTCAGCACAGGGAGACTCAATGATGTCGACTTCAACTTCCAATTCCGTGGCCGCCGCCAGCGCTGCCGTCAGCGCCAGTCGCGCGCGCCGCAGCGTGATCAACAAGAAGCTTGTCCTGACCCTGGTGGCCTGGACCATCGCGCTGGTGATGTTCTTCCCGATCTTCTGGATGATCCTCACCAGCTTCAAGACCGAGGCCGAGGCGATCGCCACGCCGCCGAGCCTGTTCTTCACGCCCAGCGTCGAGGGCTATATCGAGATCCAGGCACGCGCGGACTACTTCAAGTACGCCATGAACAGTGTGGTGATCTCGCTCGGGGCAACGCTGCTGGCGCTGCTGATCGCGATTCCGTCCGCCTACTCGATGGCGTTTCTGCCCACCAAGCGTACCCAAGGGACACTGCTGTGGATGCTGTCGACCAAGATGCTGCCGTCCGTGGGCGTGCTGCTGCCGGTCTACCTGATCTTCCGCGATCTGGGGCTGCTGGATAGCCGCACCGGCCTGATCATCATCTACATGCTGATGAACCTGCCGATCGTGGTCTGGATGCTCTACACCTTCTTCAAGGACATCCCCAAGGACATCCTCGAAGCCGGGCGCATGGATGGCGCCAGCACCCTGCAGGAGATCTTCCACCTGCTGCTGCCGCTGACCCTGCCGGGCATCGCTTCCACCGGTCTGCTGTGCGTGATCCTGAGTTGGAACGAGGCGTTCTGGAGCCTGAACCTGACCACCTCCAACGCCGCACCGCTGACCGCTTACATCGCGTCCTTCTCCAGTCCGGAAGGACTGTTCTGGGCCAAGCTGTCCGCGGCTTCCACGCTTGCCATCGCGCCGATCCTGATCTTCGGCTGGATGACCCAGAAGCAGATGGTACGCGGCCTGACCTTCGGCGCCGTCAAGTAACCCGCGCCAGTCAGAGACACGCAAGACGCGTCACTCACGGAGAGGTACGCCGCCTGCGCAACATTGGTTGATGAACATCATTGGTTGATGAACATTGCCTGACAGCAGATCAGCGCAGGCGGCCGAGAGCCATACGCATGTTGCACCCTTGCCATGCCACCCAAATTTGCCATCACCTGCCCTCGGGCAGGTGCGGATAAGGAAACTTCCCATGTCCACACTCACGCTCAAGAACATCGTCAAGGAATTCACCTCCGGCAGCGGCGCCAGCGCCTCCACCACCCAGGTCATCAAGGGAGTCGATCTGGAAGTGAAGGACCAGGAATTCGTGGTCTTCGTCGGCCCGTCCGGTTGCGGCAAGTCCACGCTGATGCGCATGATCGCCGGTCTCGAGAACGCGACCTCCGGTGACATCCTGATCGATGGCAAGCGCATGAACGATATCGGCCCGGCCGAGCGCGGCTTGGCGATGGTGTTCCAGAGCTACGCGCTCTATCCGCACATGACGGTGGGCGAGAACATGGGCTTCAGCCTCAAGCTCGCCGGTGTCTCCAAGGAAGAGCGCGCCGAGAAGGTCAATGCTGCCGCCGAGGTGCTGCAGCTCGGACCACTGCTGGACCGCAAGCCCAAGGCACTCTCCGGGGGGCAGCGTCAGCGTGTCGCCATCGGTCGTGCCATCGTGCGCAACCCGAGCATCTTCCTGTTCGATGAGCCGCTCTCCAACCTGGACGCCGCGCTGCGTGTACAGATGCGCATCGAGCTGGCGCGCCTGCATGCCGAGCTCAAGGCGACCATGATCTACGTGACCCACGACCAGGTCGAAGCCATGACCATGGCCGACAAGATCGTCGTGCTGCAGGGCGGCGTGGTCGAGCAGGTCGGCTCGCCGATGGAGCTCTACCATCACCCGCGCAACCGCTTCGTGGCCGGATTCATCGGCTCGCCGAAGATGAACTTCCTCGACATCACCGTCACTGGCGTGGCCGGCGAGGGCGTCACGGTGCGCCTGCCCGACGGCAGCGAGCGCCTGATTCCGGTGGCGAGCCAGACTGAAGATGGCGCCTCGGTCAACGTCGGCGACACCCTGACGCTGGGCGTGCGCCCCGAGCATCTGATGCTCGATGAGCAAGGCCCGTTCACGGGTCAGGTTCAGGTCATCGAGCGTCTGGGCGGGGTGACGTCACTCTATCTGGCGACTCCGGATGGCTCCGGCGATGTGCCGATCGGCGGCCTCAGGTCCGACGAGCAGTCCGACAGCGGCTGGATCCTGATGGCGGATGGCGACGTCAACAGCCGGGTGGGTGACAGCATCCGCTACGGCTTCGATGTCGAGCGCGCACACCTCTTCACCCGTGAAGGGCTGGCGCTGCAGAATCTCAACCGTCACCCGCTGACCAGCCTGACGCGTCAGGACAATTCCCTGTCCAGTGCCAGCGCCGCACAGGAAGCCCGCGCATGAACCGGGCAGCCGCGAACCTGGAAGCCAGAGAGGATGATGAGATGAGTACCCCCTTGCAGCAGGTGATCTTCGATTGTGACGGCGTGCTGGTGGACAGCGAAGTGCTGGCTGAGGAGGAGCTGTCGCGCCAGCTGGGGGAATGGCTGCCGGACCTCGACACCGAGGCCGAGCTGCGTGCGGCGCTGGGCATGACCACCGAGGCCATCCTGGGCCATCTGGAGGCCATGAGTACTCACACCCTGCCACCGCAGGCAATGGAGCGCATCGATCACGCCATCGAATCACGTCTGGCGAAGGAACTTGCGCCCATCACCGGCATGGCGGAACTGCTTGGAAGGCTGTTGGCGAATGGCGTGGCCGTGGCGATCGTTTCCAACAGTGCCGAGCGCCGCGTGCGCGCCTCGCTGGCCGCCACCGGCCTGGATCACTGGCTGGGCTCGGTGCCGCTCTTCACGGCCGAGCAGGTCGCGCGACCCAAGCCCGCACCGGATGTCTATCAGCTGGCGCTGCGTCAGCTGGGACGTGATGTCGAGGAATGCGTGGTGGTCGAGGATAGCCTCGCCGGCGTCAGCGCGGCGGTCGCGGCCGGTCTGCGTGTGATCGGCTTCACCGGCGCCGGGCATATTCCGCCGGGCCACGCCCAGCGTCAGCAGGAGGCGGGTGCCTGGCAGAGCCGTGCGAGCATGGATGAGGTCAGCGCTTTGATCAGTCAGCTGCGTATCGGTCAGGCCAGCGACCTGAGCGCCACATGAGCACCGTCAGGGGGTGACACCATGCAGACGCTATCTGAGTCGGCCAGCGGTGAACCGCTGACCTCGCCACGCAGCGCCCGGCTCGCCGGCAAGGTGGCGGTGGTCACCGGCGGTGCGGGCGGTATCGGCCTGGCCATCGCCACCCGCTATGTCGCCGAAGGCGCTTATGTGGCACTGGCGGACATCAACGGTGAGGCGGCGGAGCGTGCCGCCCAGCAGCTGCGCGAGCAGGCCGGGCCGCAGGCACGAGTGCTGGCAGTGACGCTGGACGTGACGTCGAGCGTCTCACGCCAGAGCATGCTGGAATGCGTGCAGGCACAGCTGGGGCCGATCGATATCCTGGTCAACAATGCCGCCGTCTTCGCCATGGCGCCGGTGCTGGAGGTCAGCGAGGGCATGCTGCGCCACCAGCTGGCGGTCAATGTCGAAGGCCTGTTCTTCACTCTGCAGGCGGTGGCCAGGACGATGGTCGAGCGTGGTCAGGGCGGCAAGATCATCAACATGGCCTCGCAGGCCGGACGACGCGGCGAGGCGCTGGTCAGCGCCTATTGTGCCTCCAAGGCCGCCGTGATCAGCCTCACCCAGTCCTGCGGGCTTGATCTCATCCGCCATGGCATCAATGTCAATGGCATCGCGCCGGGCGTGGTGGATACGCCGATGTGGGATCAGGTCGATGCGCTGTTCGCCCACCATGAACAGCGTCCACTGGGCGAGAAGAAGCGCCTGGTCGGTGAGGCGGTGCCCTATGGGCGCATGGGGCTGCCGGACGACCACGCCGGTGCCGCGGTATTTCTGGCCTGTGAAGACAGCGATTTCGTCGTCGCCCAGACACTCAATGTCGACGGTGGCAACTGGATGAGCTAAGGATGAGAGACGCCTTCCGTCCTGCTGCAAGGGTGCGCATCCATGAATGAGGTAGTCACGTGACATCTTTATCCGATTCCCGCCTGGCCCACATGTCGCCCTCGTTGGACGACATGGCCAGCCGTGTGCTGGCGGAACACGCCTCCAGTCAGCGCACACGTACCATCGTGGCCCTCGCCGGTCCGCCTGCGGCGGGCAAGTCGACCCTGTCGGAATCCCTGTGCGAGACCCTCAATGCGCTGGAACCCGGCATCGCCGTGGTGGTGCCGATGGATGGCTACCACTACGACAACGCCGTGCTGGCGCCCCAGGGCCTGCTCTACGTCAAGGGCGCACCGGAAACCTTCGATGCGCGCGGGCTCTATCATGATCTCGTCAGGGTGCGCGCCAATGATGGCCCGGTCGCCGTGCCGGTCTTCGATCGCCCGCTGGACCTGGCACGTGCCGGTGGCCGCGTGGTCGAGAATCACCACCGCATCGTGCTGGTCGAGGGCAACTATCTGCTGCTGCGCCACGCGCCCTGGGATACGTTGCTCGGCCTGTTCGACATCAGCATCTTCCTGGATATCGAGGATGAGGTGCTGGTGCCGCGCCTGCTGCACCGCTGGCGCGAGATGGGCCAGGATGCCCGTGGTGCCCATGAGCGTACCCATCACAAGGACATGCTCAACGCGCACCTGATCAAGCAGGACTCGCTCAACGCCGACTGGCGTTGGCGTCTCGCGAATACCCCCATCGGCCCCGATGGGGAGGGCAGCTGAATGATGGATGGCAGGGAGAGCCGCATGTGGGTAGGTGTTGATTGCGGGACCCAGAGTACCAAGGTGGTGATCGTCGATCCGGCCTGCGGGAGCATCGTGGCCCAGGGCCAGCGCAGTCATGCGCTGCAGGAAGGCGCCAACGGGCGCCGCGAGCAGGCCCCGCAGGACTGGGTGGCGGCGCTTGAGGGCGCCTTCGATGATGCACTGGCCATCTCGCGGCTGGACCCGCAGCGCATCGCGGCGATCGGGGTGTCCGGCCAGCAGCATGGCATGGTGGTGCTGGATGAGGCCGGCGTGCCGCTCCATCCGGCCAAGCTGTGGTGTGACACCGAGACCAGCGAGCACAATGCCGCGCTGGTCGAGGCGCTGGGAGGTGAGGCGGGCTGCCTGGAGACGCTCGGCCTGGTGCTGCAGACCGGCTACACCGCCTCCAAGCTCGCCTGGCTGCGTGAGCAGCATCCCGAGCGCTACCAGCGCATCGCCAGCATCTTGCTGCCGCATGACTATCTCAACTTCTGGCTGACCGGTGAGCGCGTCGCCGAATACAGCGATGCCTCGGGCACCGGCTATTTCGATACCCGTCGGCGCTGCTGGCATCAGGATGTCTTCGCGCAGATCGCCCCGGAGCTTGACGCCCGGCGCGTGCTGCCCCGATTGATCGAGTCCCACGAGCCGGCCGGGCGCATTCGCTCCGAGGTCGCCGCGCGCTTCGGGCTGCGTGACGACGTCATCGTCTCCAGCGGCGGCGGTGACAACATGATGAGCGCCATCGGCACCGGCAATATCGCTCCGGGGCGGGTGACGCTCAGCATGGGCACCTCCGGCACGGTATGCGCCTGGTCGGCGGACTATCCGGTGGGCTGTGATCCTCAGGTGGCCAGCTTCAGCGCCAGCGATGGTGGCTGGCTGCCACTGGTGTGCACCATGAATGTGACGTCGGCCACCACCCGAGTGCGCGAGATTTTCGGTTTCGACATCGCCACCTTCTCCGCTCAGGTGGCAAGCGCCCCGCGCGGAGCCGAGGGTGTGCAGGTGCTGCCGTTCTTCAATGGCGAACGCGTGCCGATGCTGCCGCGTGCCCAGGCCAGTTTCCATGGTCTGGACAGTCGCAATGCCACCCCGGCCAACCTTTGTCGCGCGACCATGGAAGGCGCAAGCTACGGCCTGCGTTACGCACTGGAGTGCATGGGGCCGCTGGCCAATGAAGCGCGCCAGATCCGTCTGGTGGGCGGTGGCGCCAAAAGCCCGCTGTGGCGTCAGATGCTGGCCGACATTCTCGGCCTCGAGGTGGTCTGCCCGCAGGTGACCGAGGCCGCAGCATTAGGCGCCGCCATTCAGGCGGGCTGGTGTCTGGGCCAGTCAGGCGATGCAGGGAAGGGTCGCCCCAGCGAGACGCTTGAGCAACTGTGTGAGCGGCTGGTCGCGCTGGATCATGCGACTCTCGCCCATCCCCAGGCCGAAGGCGTGGCCACCTACCGCAAGGGCTACGCCGACTATCGTACGCTGCTGGCCAGCGAGCACGGCATTCCCGCCGGCGGCTGAACTCATATCATGAGCACGTCACGCCAAAGCACATCGCCCCCGTCGAGACTCACTCGGTGGGGGCGATGTGTTTCAGGTCCTTCACTGCTTCAGTCGTGGCTCAGGCGCTAGCTCAGGCATTGGACGAACGCGCCCATAGATTGACGCCGCCATCGACGGCGTAGCGGTCGATCTCGTCGAGCTCGGCCTGGGTGAAGTCGAGATGATCCAGCGCCTTGACGCAATCGCTGACCTGTTCCGGGCGGCTGGCGCCGATCAGTGCGGTGGTGACACGGTTGCCGCGCAGCGCCCAGGCGAGGGCCATCTGGGCCAGTGATTGGCCACGACGCTCGGCGATGGCGTTGAGGGCGCGCACCCGCTCCAGATTGTCCTCGGTGAGGTGATCTTCCTTGATCGCTCCACCGCGCGCCAGGCGGCTATCCTGTGGCACGCCGCCCAGATACTTGTTGGTCAGCACGCCCTGGGCCAGCGGTGAGAACACGATGGAGCCGATGCCTTCGTCATCGAGGGTGTCGAGCAGGCCGTCTTCCTCGATCCAGCGATTGATCATCGAATAGCTGGGCTGATGGATGATGCACGGCGTGCCCAGCTCGCGCAGGATGGCGGCGGCTTCGCGGGTGCGCTGGGCATTGTAGGAGGAAATGCCCGCATAGAGTGCCTTGCCGGAACGCACGGCGCTGTCAAGCGCCCCCATCGTCTCTTCCAGCGGCGTGTCCGGATCGAAGCGGTGCGAATAGAAGATGTCGACGTAATCGAGATCCATGCGCTTGAGGCTCTGGTCCAGGCTCGAGAGCAGGTACTTGCGGCTGCCCCATTCGCCGTAGGGGCCAGGCCACATGTGATAGCCCGCCTTGGTGGAGATCACCATCTCATCGCGATAGCCGGCGAAGTCGCGCTTGAGCATGCGTCCGAACATTTCCTCGGCGCTGCCCGGCGGCGGCCCGTAGTTGTTGGCCAGATCGAAGTGGGTGATGCCCAGATCGAAGGCGGTCTGGCAGATGGCGCGCGCATTGCCTTCGTGGGCGTTGTTGCCGAAGTTGTGCCAGAGCCCCAGTGACAGGCGGGGCAGCTTGAGGCCGCTCTTGCCGCAGCGCTGGTAGTGCATGCGTTCATAGCGATCTTCAGCCGGGGTATAGCGCATGGCGGAGTCCTTTCGCGAGTGGAGGCGTCGATGTCGCAGAGGTGAAGTGACATCGAATGACGCCTTCAGTCTAGGTCGCGTCTGCAGGTCTGATAAGCACATGCCAACGAATAGATTGTTCGCCAGAGCGTACAATTATGTGGCAGGCTCGATCGCTCAAATTCCGGATGGCTGGCATGAGGAGCAGGCAGGATGCGACATCACAAGCAGGTGGAGCGACTGATGTTGTTCGCTCAGGTGGCGGAAACCCTCAGCTTCACCCGGGCGGCAAAGGCGCTGGGCGTGTCGCGTGCTCATCTTTCCGAGCAGGTGCGGCGACTGGAGCAGGACATCGGGGCGCCCTTGCTGATCCGCACCACGCGGGCGGTCCGTCTCACCGAGGAGGGCGAGCGCATTCGAAAGCGCATGCAGTCGGTATACGGCGAGCTGCTGGCACTGGAGCGGGAGCTTGAACATGACCTGGAGCAGACGAGCGAGTCGGAGCGTCAGGGCTACAGCGGCGTGTTGCGTATCACGGCACCGGTGCTGTTCGCCGAGCGTTATCTGGTCGAGGTCTGCAATGCCTTTCAGGCCCGTCATCCGGCAGTCGAGCTGCGTCTGGACGTCAGTTACGAGAGTCATGACCTGACCCGCGAGCCATTTGATGTGGCATTTCGCGCCACGCGCACGCCACCGGACAACATGATCGCGCGTCGCCTGCTCGATTACGTCCACTGTTGCTGCGCCTCGCCCGAGTATCTTGCCGCGCATGGCACGCCGCACACGGCCGCGGCGCTTGGCGATCATCGCTGCCATGTCTGGTCAGGGCAGTCCGGCTGGCCGCTGGCCAGTGGTGAGGTCAGTCTCGCGGGGGGAGTGGCCATCAATGATCACCGCCTGCTCAAGCAGCAGGCACTGGGTCATGCCGGCATCATCCGGGTTGCCCATTATCTGGTTGACCGTGAGCTGGCCGAAGGCCGTCTGGTGCGTCTGCTGGCGCACGAGGAGGGCGAGCCCAACAGCATCTACATGCTCTATCCCCAGCGCCTGCCGCAGTCGGGCAAGCTGCGCGCCTTCATGGCGGCGGTGGAAGCCGCCATGGCGCCTCGCGGTGCGTGACCGAAAGATACAGGCGCACGTGGGGCATATGACAAAACAACGCCGCACCCTAGCGGGCGCGGCGTTGTTATATTCGCTTCTTTTTTATCTAGACTGACGGGGCCTCAGAGGCCCAGTGCGGCGACCCCGGCCTTGGCGATCTGGGCATCCTGCTCCGGCTTGACGCCGGACACACCGATGCTGCCGGCGATCTGGCCTTCGACCATCACCGGCACGCCGCCGCCCAGCATGCCCTCAAGCTGCGGCGCTGACAGGAAGGCGGTGCGTCCACCGTTGATGGAGTCCTCGAACAGCTGGGTCTCGCGGCGACCCAGGGCGGCGCTCTTGGCTTTCTCCTGGGCGAAGTAGCCGGTCATCGCCGGGGTGTCGTCTAGGCGACGCAGGCCCAGCGGGTGGCCGCCATCGTCGGCAACGGCGATGGAGACGGCCCAGCCATTGGCCTCGGCTTCCTTCTGGGCGGCGTCCAGCATCTGATTGACGTCAGCGAGGGTCAGTACGTGGCGAGTGATCATCGGTCTTCCTTGGCAGTGGTGAGGGAAAAGGACAGTGAAAGAGATAGTGAAACAGATAGTGAAACAGATACTGAAACAGATAGTGACGCTTCATTCCTGCGGGAGCGTCTCGGGCAGGGCATCATCCACCAGTTCGATCCAGTGACTCACCGGCGTGCGTCCGGCGCTCTGCAGATGCGTCTGGCAGCCGATGTTGGCGGTGGCGATGCGCGCAGGCCCGTTGGCCTCCAGCGCCTCAAGCTTGCGGTCTCGCAGCTGGCGTGACAACTCCGGTTGCGTGATCGAGTAGGTGCCGGCGGACCCGCAGCACAGATGGCCCTCCATGACAGGCGCCAGTGTGAAGCCCAGTTGCGTCAGGATCTTCTCCACCTCGCCGCCCAGACCCTGGGCATGTTGCAGGGTGCAGGGGCAATGGAAGGCCAGCGGCTGTTGGTCGGGCGCGGCCGCGAGACTCTGTCGATCTCGGCGCGCGATCTCCTCGCCCAGCACTTCGACGATATCGCGGGCCAGGGTGCTTACGCGTGCGGCGCGCTCAGCATAGTCCGGGTCATCGGCCAGCATCTCGCCATATTCCTTGACGAAGGCCCCGCAGCCACTGGCGGTCTGCACGATCGCTTCCGCACCGGCCTCGATGGCCGGCCACCAGGCATCGATGTTGGCACGCATGCGCGCGCGACCGGCCTGCTGGGCGTTGAGGTGATAGTCGATGGCGCCGCAGCAGCCGGCCTCGTGAATCGGCGTGACGCCGATGCCGAAGCGCGCCAGCACGCGGGCGGTGGCGGCATTGATGTTGGGGGCCAGGCCCGGTTGCACGCAGCCTTCCAGCATCAGCACCTGGCGCGAAAACCCTTGCTGAGAAAGCCCTTGGCGCGAAAGCGCCTGATCAGAAGGCGTCGCGGTGACGGGGGCGGCCGGGCGCTTGGCTTGACGCTCGCGAGCCAGCGGGATCTTGTCAGCCAGCGCGCCAGGCGCGAGAGGGCGAAAGCGCACGCCAAGTGCCAGCAGGGCCTTGAAGCGCGCGGGATCGACCAGCGCATGGCGCAGGCCACTGCGCAGCAGGCGCTCTCGCCACGGGCGGCCGACGCGACGCTCCAGTTCCTGACGGCCGATATCGAGCAGGGTGTGATACTGCACGCCCGACGGGCAGGTGGTCTCGCAGCTGCGACAGCTCAGGCAGCGATCCAGATGCCGCTGGGTCTCGCGGGTGATCTCGCTGGCCTGCTGGCGGGTGCTTGCGTCCGGGCTTTCGGGGTCGCTCTCCAGCAGCTGCTTGATCAGATAGATGCGCCCGCGCGGCCCGTCGCGCTCATCGCCCAGCAGCTGATAGGTGGGGCAGGTGGCATTGCAGAAGCCGCAATGCACGCAGCTGCGCAGGACCTTGTCGGCCCGCTGGATATGCGGTCTGGCAAGCGCGGCGTCACTGAAGTGGGTCTGCATTCAGGTGCGTCTCCTGTCGTGGCGTGAGTCACATTTCGGCATACAGGCGACCGGGATTGAGGATGCCGTGGGGGTCCAGCTGCTGCTTGAGCTGAAGGTGATAGCGGGCATTGGGGGCGGCCAGCGGCATCAGCGGGCTGTCCTCGGCGGCGACGGTACCCGGGGTATAGCAGATGGCGTGGCCGCCCAGTCGACTGGCCAGCGCGCGGATGCGCTGGGCCGGGGCATCGCTTGCAAGCCAGCGCTGGGCACCCGCCCAGTCACACAGCAAGTCGGCATCATCCAGAGGGCCCAGCAGTTCGCTGACGGCGGCTTGCCACTCGAGGTGGTCCAGCGCCAACGGCAGCGACAGTCGCCACAGTGCCTGATGCGGTGCGCGCGCGCTGAAGAAGGGCAGGCGCTGCTCACGCAGCTCAGTCCAGTGCGCCGTCGCCTGATCCGTCGTCAGGGCCTCGCCGCCCAGCTGCTCGCAACCGGCCTGGACCGAACGCTCGCCTCCTTCCAGGCGCAGGGTGAGGTGGCCGTCATGCCAGCTGGTCGCCGTGATCGGCAGCGGCGTGCGGCCCCAGGCATTCAGGCGAGTCAGCGCCTCGGCGAGGCTGAGCTCCAGACACAGCGATTCGCTTGCCACCGGACGCGGCATCACCTTGAGCGAGACTTCGCTGATCACGCCCAGCGTGCCCTGAGCGCCGCACATCAGGCGCGACAGGTCATAGCCCGCCACGTTCTTCATCACTTCACCACCGAAACGCAGCGCCTTGCCGTCGGCACTGATGATGCGCGTGCCAAGCACCAGATCGCGCAGACTGCCGCTCCAGGGGCGGCGTGGGCCGCTGAGTCCCGAGGCGAGCGTGCCGCCGACGGTCGCCGCGGGGCCGAAGTGGGGCGGCTCGCAGCTCAGGTGCTGACCTTGCTCGGCGAGTACGGCCTCAAGCGTCGCCAGCGGGGTGCCGGCGCGCACCGAGACCATCAGCTCCACGGGGTCGTAGTGGGTGATGCCATGATGCGCGCGCATGTTGAGCACTTCCTCGGCGGCCACTTCGCGGCCCAGGAAGGCCTTGCTGCCACTGCCGGCGATGCGTAGCGGGCGCTTCGCCTCATGGGCAGCGCGGACCTGTTCACGGAGTGTCTCACTGGCGTCCTGCTGCTGCGGGTGCTGGCTGGCGGCAGGCGTAGCGCACTCGGCATGGCTTGGCACCTGATCCTGGAGCGAATCATCTGGCTCTGGCATGGCATGTCTCTATTAAAGTGGCGATGAAGTGGCGAACGTCAGGTAGCGAAAGGTCAGGCGGCAGTGGATTTGAGAGCTGTCCATGACAGAGAAACCATCCAGCCACGCGGCGGCTGTCCGGCAACGTGGCAGCTGTCTAGAAACGCGGCAGATCGGGATGCGGCAACTGGTTGTCATGCACATGCATGGCCCCGAATTCGGCGCAGCGCGCCAGCGTCGGAATGTTCTTGCCGGGGTTGAGCAGCCCAGCGGGGTCGAAGGCGGCCTTCACGGCATGGAAGACGCTGATCTCCTCGTGGTTGAACTGGGCGCACATCTGATTGATCTTCTCGCGGCCCACGCCATGTTCGCCGGTGATGCTGCCGCCGGCGGCCACGCACAGTTCGAGAATCTTGCCGCCGACCTCCTCGGCCAGTTCCAGCTCGCCGGGCTGGTTGGCATCGAACAGGATCAGTGGGTGCATGTTGCCGTCACCGGCATGGAAGACATTGGCCACCGCGAGCCCCGATTGGCGCGAGAGCTCCGCGATGCCGTTCAGCACGGCGGGCAGCTCGCGGCGTGGAATGGTGCCATCCATGCAGTAATAGTCCGGCGACATGCGGCCCACGGCGGGGAATGCATTCTTGCGCCCGGCCCAGAAGCGCGCGCGTTCGGCCTCGTCCTGTGCCTGGCGGATCTCGGTGGCGCCGGCGCGCTCCAGCACCTCTCGGACCCGTGCGCAGTCATCGACGACATCGGCCTCGGCGCCATCCAGTTCGCAGAGCAGAATGGCGGCGGCCTCGACCGGATAGCCTGCGTGGATGAAGTCCTCGGCGGCGCGGATCGCCAGGTTGTCCATCATCTCGAGCCCGCCGGGGATGATGCCGCAGGCGATGATGTCGCCCACCGCGCGGCCGGCCTTGTCGATATCGGCGAAGCTCGCCATCAGCACCTTGGCGGTCTCGGGCCTGGGCAGCAGGCGCACCGTGACTTCCGTGACCACCCCCAGCATGCCTTCGGAGCCGGTCATCAGCGCCAGCATGTCCAGGCCGGGCGAGTCGAGGCTGTCGGCGCCGATCGTCATCGCCTCGCCTTCGATGGTCAGCATCTCGAGCTTGAGCAGGTTGTGAACGGTGAGGCCGTACTTGAGGCAGTGCACGCCACCGGCATTCTCGGCCACGTTGCCGCCGATGGAGCAGGCGATCTGCGAGGAGGGGTCCGGCGCGTAGTAGAGTCCGAAGGGCGCGGCGGCCTCGGAAATGGCGAGATTGCGCACCCCGGGCTGCAGGCGTGCGGTGCGGGCGTCGGGGTCGATCTCGAGAATCCGCGCCATGCGCGACATCACCAGCAGCACGCCTTGCGCCAGCGGCAAGGCGCCGCCGGACAGCCCGGTGCCGGCGCCACGTGTCACCACCGGCACGCCCAGCGCATGACATTCACGCAGCAGGGCGGCGACCTGCTCGACCCGCTCCGGCAGGGCGACCAGCATCGGCATGACGCGATAGGCGGACAGGCCATCACATTCGAAGGGATGCAGGTCCTCTTCGCGGTGCAGCAGCGTCAGGTCCGGCAGCAGGGTGGTGAGATGCGCCAGCACCTGGCCCTTGTCGTGCTGGGCCAGCGGTCCATCCAGCGTCGGGTCATAGAGGATATTCATGCACTGCCTCCCGGGAGGTTGGGGTCTGCGCGGCTGCTGTCTCGTGGTGCTGTCTGTCGTTACTGACTGCTGGTGCTGTCGGCTGGTGCGGGGTTCGAGCGAGTCGCCTGTCGATTCCGCCGCACCTGATCTGCACACAATCTGGCCTGCCTCCCCGGCCTTGTCCATGCTTCACATCAGTGGTCTGACCAGACATTCGTCTAGTGTTTGCGCAAGGAAAACCACGCTTTACTGGCCTCACTTCTGCTGTCATCAGGCGGCTTTGCGTCACTCGATCGACAGGTCTGACCAGTCGAGAATCGCCAGGCGCTGCCAGCGGGTCGATCAAGCGCCACGAGCGGGTTGATCAAGCGCTACGCGCAGGTTGATCAAGGCCCAGCACACAAAGGTCGAGCAAAAGGGGAGGGGCAGGATGCTGCGAACCATCGCCGAGTCAGGAGCTGACCCCCGCGCCGCGGATCAGGCGGCGGCGCGTCTGGAGCAATTGATTCTGGACGGCGTGCTCAAGCCCGGGCAGATGATCCCCTCGGAGCGCCGGCTATGTGAGCGGCTGGGCATCTCGCGGGCCTCGCTGCGCGAAGGGCTCAGGCTGTTGCGTGGCAAGGGCATCATCGAGACGCGCCATGGCAAGGGCTCGAGCGTCGCGGCGCTGTTGCCGAGCGGCGATATCAGCCCGCTGATGCACCTGTTTCGAGATCAGCCGCGCACCCTGTATGACCTGCTGGAAGTGCGGGCTTTGCTGGAAGGGCAGTCGGCGCGACTGGCCGCCCAGCGCGGCACGCCGGCGGATAGGGTGCTGATCCGGCGTCATTACGAGGCGATGGCGGCCTGCGTGCGCGAGTATCCGCCTGATTTTGAGTCCTCAGCGCCGGGCGATGAGGCGCTGCCGGATGCCCAGCAGCTGGCACGTCACGATCATGCCTTCCACCACGCCATCTGTGAGGCGTCCCACAACCCGGTGCTGGTGCATACGCTCAAGGGCATCAATGACCTGCTGCTCAGCTCGGTGTTCGCCTCGCTGCGCAATCTCTACCATCGCCCGATTCCCCGCGGTCAGATCAATGCCCAGCACACGGCCATCTACCGGGCGGTGATGGACCAGCAGCCGGAGGCGGCGGAGAAGGCGGCGCTGGAGCACCTGCACAGCATTCGCGACAACCTGCGCGAGCTGGAGGAGGAGGACGAGCGTCTGGTGCGTTCGGCCATGCGTCTGGAAGGTTTCGAGTAGCGCGTCAGGGTTCTGGCTCAGGTGTGCGCTGGTGGTCGAGCAGGCTGGCAAGCGGGACGGACTCAAGGCAAAGTGGTCAGCTCATCGTCCAGGACAACGTGCTGCCTTCATGTGGAAACTCTCTTCCGCGAGTGACTGGCTCGACCGCCTCAATCACTCCCGCCACGCCATGCTGTGGCTGTTCATCGCCTCGATGCTGGAAACCCTGTTGATTCCGATTCCCATCGAGGTCGTTCTGATTCCGTGGATGCTGCGCCACCCCGAGCGCCGTTGGCGCGTGGCCGCGGTGGCGCTCGCCGGCAACCTGACCGCGGCATTGCTGGGCTTCTATCTCGGGGCCTACGCGCTGGCGGCGTGGGGTGATGGGTTGATCGGCTTCTTCGGCGGGCAGCAGGCCTTCGAATCCTTCCAGCAGCGCTTCAGCGAGCAGGGGTTCCTTGCCATCATGCTGATCGGCATCGTGCCGATTCCCTTCCAGAGTGCCATGCTGGTCGCCGGTGCCAGCGGTTATCCGGTCGCGTTGTTCCTGCTGGCGGCACTGGTCGGGCGCGGGGTGCGCTATTTCGGACTGGCAGCCCTGGTGGCACTGGTCGAGGATCAGGCGCTGGCGCTCTGGCAGCGCTATTCGCGCCCGCTGGGAGTGATCGGGCTTGCGCTGACCGGCGTGTGGCTGTGGCAGGCCTTCATCGCCTGATGGCTCACTCTCACCGGCTTGTGCTGACCTGGGAGAGCAACGCCTTGCCGCGCTGATAGTCGGCCTGCCAGATCGCCTCGGGCACCATGCTGCCGCCGGTAGCCCAGACGACATGGGTGGTATTGGCCTGTACCTCGCCGTCATCCAGTCCGTTGGCCGCCCGCCACGCTTGCCAGGCGGGGGCGTCATTGCACAGCACGTGATGAATACCGGGCACGCCAGCCAGCGCGGAGGGCTCAAGCATGAGGCCTTCGCTGTCATGCGCCAGCGCGAGCAGTTCGAGCAGATGCTCATCACGCACGGTATGGATGCCGCTGAGCAAGGGCGCCATCACGCGCCCGACGAAGGCCGAGGCGCGACCCACCGCCAGGCCATCGGCGCAGGTGCGATTGTCCAGCCCGATATCCTCCACCGCGATGCCATCATGTTCGCCGGTCAACATGCCCAGCAGCATGCAGGGGGAGTTGACCGGTTCAGCGAAGAAGCAGTGCACGGCGTCACCGAAGACCTGCTTGAGGCCGTAGGCCACGCCGCCCGGACCGCCGCCGACGCCGCAGGGCAGATAGACGCAGAGCGGATGGCGGGCATCCACCGGGATGCCCTGCGCGGAGAGCTGTTCCGCGAGGCGGCTGGCCGCCGTGGCATAACCCACGAACAGGTCCCGCGAGCTTTCGTCATCGATGAAGTGGGCGTTGGGCTGCTGCGCTTCCTGGCGCCCAGCGGCGACAGCCTTGCCATAATCCCCGCTGTGCTCCACGACCTCCGCGCCCCGCGCGCGCAGCAGGTCCTTCTTCCATTGCTTGGCATCTGCCGACATGTGCACGGTGACGCGAAAGCCGAGCCGCGCGCTCATGATGCCGATGCTGAGCCCCAGATTGCCGGTAGAGCCCACCACGACCTGTTGGCCGGCCAGCAGGGCACGTATCTCATCACGCTGGAAAACGCGGTAGTCGTCGTCCTGACGCAGCAGCCCTGCGTCCATGGCCAGACGCTCGGCATGCTTGAGCACCTCGTGGATGCCGCCGCGCGCCTTGATCGAACCCGAGATGGGCAGGGCGTTGTCGCACTTGATCATCAGGCGTCCGGGCAGCGAGGATTCGGTTGAGTTGAGGGGAGATGCGGTCGAGGCTATGCCGCTCAGCGCCTGCTGCAAGCCGGGCGCTGCCACCAGCGGCGATTCGATGCGCCCTGACGCCGCGGCGGTCTCGGGGAAGGCTTCGGCAATCCAGGGAGCGAAACGCATCAGGCGTGCGTCGGCATCCTCGATGTCCTGGGCTTCCACGCCACTCGTCTGCAGCGCTGGTGAGGCGAGCGCCTTGGCGGTCGCGACGCGTTCAGGGTTGAGCCAGCCGATTTCGCGGCCGGCCATCAGGCTGGTGATTTCCGGGTGACGCAGCGCCAGGGCGTGGAGGTCATGGGGTGTGGCAGACATGCGGTGTCCTTGTGGCGGTTCGATCCTGCGATCAGGTCAGGTCACAGGTTAGCGCGTCTTCCACTGGCAACGCACGTAGCCCAGCTTTCACATTCCGTAAAGGTCAGTGACAAAAAAGACCGGATTTTTTGGCAACCGTCGGGATAGAAATGCAAAAGGCGCAGTCATAGTAAGCAAGGACATGATGTTATCGCGATGTTATGTCTGGCTTTAACTGTTCTTTGGTCCGCCACGGTTTTCCTGGCGGATTTTTTATGCCTGAAATACGTGGGCTTTTGCCGGTTTTCGCTGGGGCTTTCGGATTCTCCCAGACTTTCAGCGACTTTCACCATGACCAGAGGCCTTGGTGGCAGAGCACGGCACAGCGCCCTCCAGCGAATATCATCGCCTCGGGTTGCTGCTCGACTATTGATGAGCGTCAGGCTGGCGGCGGAGATGGATTAGCCATTGGGTAATCTTCGAGGATTTGGTCTGCTGGTTGAAGCGTGCTGAAGACGCTCTTGGTTTTCTCTTCATCACGCACAGAGCCCCCAGCGGCGATGACCGCTGGGGGCTCTGTGCACAAGGCCTGGCGCCAGGCAGTTTCTTGATTGGCGAACTGTCTCAACAGCCGTTCTGCATCACCAGCAGAGCACTCAGGACATCGCGGCGGGTGACCATGCCGATCAGGCGGCCCTGTTCGACCACCGGATAGACCTTGGGGCGCTGACCATTCATGTGCTGCGCCAGATCCGTGATGCTGTCGTTCGGGCCGACGCTCAGGACTTCGTGACGCATCAGATCACCGACCTGGGCATGCTGGCCGCAGTGATAGGCACTGTCGAGCAGCTTGCCGAGGATGTCCTGCTCGGAGATGAAGCCGATCAGACGGTCCAGATCATCCACGACCGGCACACCGGGCAGACGGTGGTGGGTCAGGCCCTGGGCGAGTTCGAGAATGCTGGTGCGTGCCTTCACGCGATAACAGTCGCGGGACATGATGTCGCGAATGGTCGAGGGCACCTTGAGCTGGGTGGCTTTCATGGGCAGATCTCCTGCGTCACTGCTCTTCGACTCTCCGGTGAGGGAGCCGTGCGATGAATGCCGGCAGCCACTCTCGTGACTGCCGGCGACATTCAACCTCTGTTCAGAGCATAGGGCATCACTGCGTGAGCTGCGCGTCCCGTTGCCTTGAGGGTGTATCAGTCACCCGGACCGCACTCCATGCAGCGCTCGACGATGGCCGGGCCCAGCTGCAGATTGGCGTTGAGGTCACGCAGCGCAGTGCGCAGACCTTCCTCGATCACCGGATGATAGAAGGGCATTTCCAGCATCTGCTCGATGGTCATGCGTTGCTGATGGGACCAGGCCAGCAGGTGGGCGAGGTGCTCGGCACGCGGGCCGAAGATCTCGGCGCCCAGCAGCAGGCCGGTGCCTTGCTCGCCATAGACGCGCAGCATGCCCTTGTTCATGCGCATCACGCGGGAGCGACCCTGGCCGGTGAAGTCGACTTCGCCCACCGCGTAGCAGTCGCAGGCACCGTAGCGCTGCTCGATCTCGGCGGTCGAGAGGCCGATGGTGGCCATCTGCGGATCACTGAACACGACAGCGATGGTGCTCTTGCGCTGCCCGGCACGCACGTCGGGGAAGCGACCGGCGTTGTCACCGGCGATACGGCCCTCATCGGAGGCTTCGTGCAGCAGCGGCAGGTCGTTGTTGGCGTCGCCGGCGATGAAGACATGGCTCGGCGTGTCGTCGCTCAGACGAGTCTGCAGGGTGTGACGATTGAAGATCGGCACACCGCGCTCGTCCAGCTTCAGGCCCAGCGCCTCGATATTGAGGCGGTCGACGTTCGGGCGACGGCCGGTGGCCGCGAGCAGGTAGTCGAAGCGCTCGGTGAGGCGCGCTTCGCTGCCACGCTCGATGAAGGTGATCTCGACACCGGTGCCGTTCTCGTCCTCGACGCGTTCGATCTTCTCGACCTTGGCGTCCGGGTCGAGATAGAACTCCTCGTTGAAGACGCGATCGGCATTGGCACGCAGCTTCTCGTCACGCAGCGGGCCGATGGCGCCGCCGACACCGAACATGCGAATGCGCACGCCGAGACGCGTGAGCGCCTGGCCCAGTTCCAACCCGATGACGCCCGGGCCGAAGACGGCGACGGATTCCGGCAGGTCGTCCCAGTCGAAGACGCTGTCGTTGATGATCAGGCGGTCACCGGCATTCTCAAAGAAGCCCGGATAGCTGGGGCGTGAGCCGGTGGCGATCACGACACGCTCGAAGGTGACGCGGGTCTCGTTGTCGCCGATGATCAGGCTGTTGGCGGTCTCGAAACGCGCATTGCCGCGCAGCTTGTCGTGGGAGGGAATGCCTTCCACGGACTCGACCACGAAGCCGACGAAGCGGTCGCGCTCACGCTTGACGCGGTCCATCACGGCGCGGCCATCCACCTTGACCTCGCCTTCGACATTGATGCCGAACGGTGCGGTGTCACGGGCGTGATGCGCGGCTTCTGCCGCACTGATCAAAAGCTTGGACGGCATGCAGCCGACACGGGCACAGGTGGTGCCGTAGGGGCCACCTTCGATCATGACCACGGAATCGGTGTGTGCCTTGGCGGCGCGATAGGCACCCAGACCGGCACTGCCTGCACCGATGATGGCGACTTCAACCTGGCGTTCGTTCACGTCGTACTCCTCAAGGCGCGCCAGCAGCGCACCTGACAATGGGGTCTCAGGCGCGGGCGTGGCCCGCGCGTGATGAAAAGAGAAAGTTATCGGGGCCTGTCAGCGTGTGGCGTTCAAGCGCTGGTCAGGCTGCCGAAGTAGCGGGCGACTTCATCGCTGCCGCCGACATGCTCGCCGTCGATCCAGACCTGCGGCACGGTGGCCTGGCCGGTCATGGCGCGCAGGGTGCGTGAGGTCACGCCGCGGGTGCCGACTTCGATGACTTCGTAGCTGATGCGCGCTTCGTCGAGCATCTGCTTCGCACGTGCGCAGTACGGGCAGCCCGGCTTGCTGAACAGGGTAGCGAAGCTGGGACGACCGGCGTCGGGGTCCAGATAATCGAGCATGGTATCGGCGTCGGAGACTTCAAAGGGGTCGCCCGGCTTCTGCGGCTCGATGAACTGTTTCTCGACCACGCCGTTGCGTACCAGCATGGAATAGCGCCAGCTGCGCTTGCCGAAACCGATGTCGCTCTTGTCGACCAGCATACCCATGCCGGCGGCGAAGTCGCCGTTGCCGTCGGCGATCAGACTCAGGTTCTCGGCTTCCTGATGCTCGCCCCAGGATTCCATGACGAAGGCGTCATTGACGGACAGGCAGACGATCTCGTCGACGCCGACAGCATAGAAGCGATCGGCCAGCTCGTTGTAGCGCGGCAGGTGAGTGGAGGAACAGGTCGGGGTGAAGGCCCCCGGCAGGGCGAAGACCACCACGTTGCGGCCCGAGAAGATCTCCTCGCTGGTGCGCTCGACCAGACGGCCGTCGCGACGGATCTTGAAGCTGACGTTCGGGACCTGCTGGCCTTCGTGTGATTCGAGTTGCATGGAATTGGCTCCGGTCTCGATGAGACGTATCTAAAAGGAATGGCAGGCGACTGAGGCTCGATGATGCTGTCGAGTGCATGAGAAATCAGTGCCTTGCGAAACTGGAGCCAGTCTAGGGGCAAGCCTCTCGCGGGTGAATTTGATTGCATCAAGCGAGGCGATAGCTTTTCTTGATGATCATGCTGCCAGTCAGGCGTGGGCTGGCGCATGGCCTTGTTTTCGGCAGGAACGTGCTGGCCGGCAAGCGGCTTTTTTGCCGGAAATAGTTATACAGACTTGATATTTGACCCTGTCAGCCATAGGTAGTGGGTACGTCACAGCATCGTCAGGCGTCGAGTCTGGCAAGCGAGGCAATAGATGAACGCACGAGAGTACATGGCGAAGCACGGCCTGGACGGCGACAAGGACAAGGAGGAGGACAAGCCTCAGAGTCTGGAAGAACATGCCTGGGCACGTGCACGTGAGTCCGGCAGCCATCGGCCACGCACCGGGACGCCGCATGACTGGGAAGACTGGGAGCGCTACCACGAGCAGCTGGCGGCGGACTCCGAGAAGCTGTCCCAGAAGATCGATCGTCAGGCCCGCGCCGGTGGATCGGCCTCTGCGCACGACGATGACGTCGACAAGGCCGACGCTGATAAAGAAAAACAGTGATCAAGACCGTCAGTCTTCAAGACGGGAGCTGTTATAGAAGACACTGATCAAGAAGGACAGTGATCAAGAAGGACGCTGATCAACACGAGCATCGAACATTCATGACCTCCGTGGAGTCACGGTTGTCACAATCGCAAGGAGCAACTCATGGATATCATTCGCATCATTCTGGCCATCATCCTGCCGCCGCTGGGCGTTCTCATGCAGGTGGGTGTCGCCAACAAGCATTTCTGGATCAACATCATCCTGACCTGCTTCGGTTTCCTGCCGGGGATCATCCACGCGGTATGGGTCATTACCAAGTTCTGACCGCCGCTGAGCTCCCGATGCTCTGATATGGCTGTCCACCTCGGGCAACCCAGAGTTGAAAGACCCAAAGCCTCCGCTGCCTTGTGTGCAGCGGGGGCTTTTCAGTGGGCGCTCACCGGGGAGGCGCCATGTGGCGTCGGTGATTCAGCGGCGGGGCTTGTCGAGGGCCCTCGGCGAATGGCTGGCGGCGGTAGTTCAATATTTAGACTTTCGCATAGCCTGATTTCAACGCTTTTCAGCGAGCGCGGCGCTTGTCGCCTCTCGACTGTCACCGTAGGGTCAAATGGGACTGAGGGCAGCGATCAGGGCCAATGAAGCCTGTTCGATCACTTGCTCCACGATAACAACAACACGTATGGATACCCCGCATGGTCACGACTGCTGACCCCGACGCGCCGCAGGAGACCAGCTCCTGCTTCGCGATCTTCAATGATGTACAAAAGAGCTATGACGGCGAAACGCTGGTGGTCAAGGGCTTCAATCTTGAAGTCCAGCGCGGCGAATTCGTCACCCTGCTGGGGCCGTCCGGTTCCGGCAAGACCACCTGCCTGATGATGATGGCAGGCTTCGAAACGCCGACCCACGGCGACATCCTCCTCGACGGAACTCCCATCAATGACTTGCCACCGCACAAGCGCGGTATCGGTATGGTCTTCCAGAACTATGCGCTGTTTCCGCACATGAGCGTGGCCGAGAACCTGGCCTTCCCGCTGGAAGTGCGCGGCATGAGCAAGGAGGAAATCTCGACCAAGGTAGCCAACGCGCTGGACATGGTGCGACTCGGCGAATTCGGCGATCGCCGCCCGGGGCAGCTCTCCGGTGGGCAGCAGCAGCGGGTCGCCCTGGCACGTGCGCTGGTCTTCGAGCCGGAGCTGGTGCTGATGGATGAGCCGCTGGGGGCACTGGACAAGAACCTGCGCGAGGAGATGCAGCTCGAGATCAAGCGCATCCACCAGCGACTCGGCGTCACCATGCTCTACGTGACCCACGATCAGACGGAAGCGCTGACCATGTCGGACCGCATCGCGGTCTTCAATGACGGCATCGTCCAGCAGCTGGCAACCCCCGAGGCGCTGTATGAAGCGCCGGAGAATGCCTTCGTCGCCTATTTCATCGGCGAGAACAATCGCCTCAACGGCCAGGTATCGCAGCTCGACGCTCAGGGGGAGCATTGCACTGTGACCCTCGACAGCGGCGAACAGGTACGGGCACTCAAGGTGGCCGTCAATGAGGTCGGCGAGCGCACCCAGCTGTCACTGCGCCCGGAGCGGGTGCGCCTGCTGTCGGCGGAAGAGCCAGGCGCCGCGGGCACGCCAAGCCCTCCCGACAATGTCTTCTCCGCCGAGGTGCTCGAGGTGATCTATCTTGGAGATCATCTGCGCACGCGCGTGGCGGTGTGTGGCAGTGACGAATTCATCATCAAGACACCCAACGCCGAGGGCTATCCGCCCTTGCGGCCCGGGCAGACATTGCAGGTGGGATGGGACGCCTGCGACTGCCGGGCGCTGGATGCCTGAGGCCAGGAAAGGTCAGAACAGGCCAGTTAAGGACAGACTAGAAAAGCACAGGCGAGAAAGGACAGGCGAGTAAAGACAAGACAGCAAGGAAGGTGAAGCACGCTTCCTCAGCAGAGCAAGAGCAGGTTTCGCGACAAGAGTGCAGCACAACAACAAGAAATCAGGGAGATTCATCCATGTCAGTCATCAATCAGTTCACCGCGTCATTCACTACCTCGCGCCCGGGCATGCCGCTGCGCAGTCTGCTGGCGGTTGCCGTGGCAGCGGCCGGCATGAGCGCCGGTGCGGCCCAGGCCGAGACGCTCAATATCGTCTCATGGGGCGGCGCCTATACCGACAGCCAGAACAAGGCCTATCACGAGCCCTGGGAAGAGAAGAGCGGTGACACCGTCGTCAATATCGACAAGTCATCCAATGCGCTTTCCGGTCTGCGTGCGCAGGTCCAGGCCGGCAACGTCACCTGGGACCTGGTCGACATGCTGCCCAGTGATGCCTTGATCGCCTGTTCGGAAGGCCTGATCGAGCCGCTGGACCCGGACACCCTGTTCGCGGCAGCGCCGGATGGCACGCCGGCCAGCGAGGACTTCATCGAGAATTCGCTCAGCGAGTGCTTCGTGCCGCAGATCGTCTACTCCAACATCGTGGCCTTCAATACCGAGATGTTCCCCGAGGACAAGCAGCCGGATTCCATCGATGACGTCTTCAATCTCGAGGAATTCCCTGGCAAGCGTGCCCTGCAGAAGAAGCCGATCAACAACATGGAGTGGGCGCTGGTGGCCGATGGCGTGGCCCCGGAAGATGTCTACGAGATGCTGGATTCCGAGGAAGGCATCGAACGTGCCTTCGCCAAGCTCGATACCATCAAGGACAGCGTGATCTGGTGGGAAGAGGGCGCACAGCCGCCGCAGCTGCTGGCGGACAAGGAAGTGGCCTTCGCCTCGGCCTACAACGGACGCATCTTCGATGCCGAGGTCAACGAGAAGCAGCCATTCTCCATCGTCTGGGATGCCCAGGTCTTCGAGCTGGATGGTTGGGTGGTGCCGACCGGCAAGCTCGACAAGGTCAAGGATTACCTGATGTTTGCCACCGATACCCAGCGTCTGGCGGATCAGGCCAAGTACATCTCCTACGGCCCGGCGCGTACCTCCTCCGCGGCACTGGTCTCGACCCATGCGGACACCGGCATCGACATGAAACCGCACATGCCCACCTATGGCCCCAACTTCGAGACCGCCATCCCCAAGGATGACGAATTCTGGGCCGACAACCTCGATGAGCTGAGCCAGCGCTTCAACGCCTGGCTGGCGCGCTGACCCCTGCGCTGACCCGCTGGCCCCGGTGGCGCACACCCGCGCGCCGGGGCCTTTTTGATCATGCCTGATGGCCCCTCGGCCATGCTCGATTCCGCCAGGTTGGCTTCCGTCACTGTCACGCGGAAGCCGGCTGGCGGCCCAGGCATCCTCGGATAGCCGATCAAGGAGTGCAGGATGAGCGATTCCTCCGCCCCGGCCACGTCCGGAAGCGCAGCACATGACCCCAATGGCGCCCCCGGCGCGGCGCTGACCACTGCCGATGGCGTGCCGTTGAAACAGAGCCTCAATCGCGCCATCCGCCGCAGCCGCATCAAGGCGTTGCTGCTGGTGGCACCGTTGCTGGTCTTCATCGGGCTGGCATTCGTCATGCCCATCTTCGACATGCTGTCACGCAGTGTCGACAACCCGGAAGTCTCCACCTATCTGCCACGCACCAGCGAGGTGCTGGTCGACTGGAACGGCGAAGGGTTGCCGGAAGAGGCCGCCTACGCCGCCCTGGCGCAGGATCTGGCCGCGGGACTCAAGGCGCGCAATCTCGGGCGCGTCGCCTCGCGTCTCAACTACGAAAAGTCCGGCATGCGGTCGCTGTTCATGAAAAGCGCCCGCCGTGCCGGCCGCATGGAGGCCCCTTACAAGGCCGCGCTGATCAAGGCCGATGAGGATTGGGAGGACCCGGATATCTGGCGTCTGATCAAGCGCGAATCGTCGCCTCTCACCGCTTCCTACTATCTGGCGGCGGTGGATCGCCAGTTCTCACCGACAGGGGAGATCGTCGAGAAACCGGAGTATCTGCAGATCCACGTCTCGCTGTTCATCCGCACCTTCTGGATGAGCGCGGCGATCACCGGGCTGTGTCTGTTGCTGGCCTATCCGGTGGCCTGGCTGCTGGCGACCCTGCCGGCCAGTCGCGGCAATCTGCTGATGATCCTGGTGCTGCTGCCGTTCTGGACCTCGCTGCTGGTGCGAACCACCACCTGGATCGCGATCCTGCAGCAGCAGGGGGTGCTCAATGACATGCTGGTGGGTGTCGGGATGCTCGCCGAGGAGGCGCGTATCCAGATGATCTACAACAAGACCGGCACCATCATCGCGATGACCCACATCCTGCTGCCGTTCATGATCCTGCCGCTGTACTCGGTGATGAAGACCATCCCGCCCAGCTACATGCATGCGGCGCGCTCGCTGGGCGCCGGGCCGATCACCGCCTTCCGGCGCGTCTACTTCCCGCAGACCCTGCCGGGCATCGGGGCGGGCTCGATTCTGGTCTTCATCCTCTCCATCGGCTACTACATCACGCCGGCACTGGTGGGCGGGCAGTCGGGCCGCTTCATCACCAACTTCATCGCCTATCACATGCAGACCTCGCTCAACTGGGGGCTGGCAGCGGCCATTGGCTCGATTCTGCTGGTCGTGGTGATCCTCTTCTATCTCGTCTACAACCGTCTGATCGGTGTGGACAAGGTCAAACTGGGGTGACAGATGGCCATACCTTCCTATGCAACTCGTGGTGAGCGGATCTGGCACTGGGTGTTCTGCGTGCTCTGCGCGCTGATCTTCCTGTTCCTGATCGGGCCGATCCTGGTGATCATTCCGCTCTCGTTCAATGCCGAACCCTACTTCACCTTCTCGGAGAAGATGCTGTCTCTGGACCCCGATGGCTACTCGTTACGCTGGTATCAGGAGTTCTTCACCTCGGATGAGTGGATGCGCTCGATCAAGAACAGCATCATCGTGGCGGTGTGCGCGACGGTGCTGGCCACGGTACTGGGCACGCTTGCCGCACTGGGGCTTTCCAGTCGCTTCATGCCGTTTCGCAATACCATCATGGCGATCCTGATCTCGCCAATGATCGTGCCGTTGATCATCAGCGCCGCGGCGATGTTCTTCTTCTTCTCGAAACTGGGGCTGACCCAGACCTATCTGGGCGTGATCCTGGCGCACACGGCGCTGGGCATTCCCTTCGTGGTGATCACGGTGACGGCGACACTGTCCGGCTTCGATCACTCGCTGACACGTGCGGCACACTCGCTGGGGGCCAGTCCGAGCCGTACCTTCTTCCGCATCATCCTGCCGCTGGTGACGCCGGGGGTGGTGTCCGGTGCTCTGTTCGCCTTCATCACCTCGTTTGATGAGGTGGTGGTGGTGCTGTTCATCGCCGGGCCGGCGCAGACCACCATCCCGATCCAGATGTGGTCCGGTATCCGCGAGGAGATCAGCCCGACGATCCTGGCGGTGGCCACGCTGCTGGTGCTGGTTTCGGTCCTGCTGCTGACGACACTGGAGCTGATTCGCCGTCGCAATGAACGACTGCGCGGCCTGACGCCGAGCTGATCTCTGTCCTCAGCCTTCAGCCCTCTGCTCTTGAGTGCCGGGCGATTGATAGCGGTGAGAAACAGGAGTCGCAAGAAACGCCCGCGCCCCCGCAGAGTCTGTCTGCGGGGGCGCGGGCGTTTCAGTGTCGGGCTTGGAGATAGGGCTTGGAGATAGGACTTGAAGATAGGTCTTGGAGACAGGGCTTGAGGAAAAGCCTGCTGCGTCAGGCCGCGCCGAGTCGCTTGTAGAGCGTGGTGCGGCTTATGCCCAGTTCCCGCGCGAGACGCGAGACGTTGCCGCCCAGCGCATCCAGCGCGCTCTGCAGCTCCTCGACACTGGAAAGATCCGGCAGCGAGGACAGGCGGCTCGGTTGCGAGGGATGGTGAGCAATCTCGCTCTCTGCTGCGGGACAGTCGTCTTCTACCGCGAGGCAGTCGTTCTGTGATGCGAGACAGTCGCCCGCCAGCATCACATGGCACGGCTCCAGGGCTGACCCATCGCACAGTGCCAGCGCCAGACGCAGCACGTTGTCCAGCTCGCGCACGTTGCCGGGCCAGTCATGACGGGTGAGGCGATCGAGGAAGGCGGGCGTGATGCGCGGCGGCTCACGTCGCTGCTCCCGGCACAGCCGTGTCAGCAGGGCACGACTCAGTCCGGCGATGTCGTGACGCTCCCTCAGCGGCGGCAAGGCGATGGTGGCGCCACACAGGCGATAGTAGAGATCTGCCCGGAAGCGCCCGGCCTTGACCAGCTCACTGAGGGGCTGATGGGTGGCGGCGACCAGTTCGAAATCGACCCGCTGCGGCTTGCCGCCACCCAGTGGGGTGACTTCACGCTCCTGCAACACGCGCAGCAGGCGCGCCTGCACATGCAGCGGCATGTCGCCGATCTCATCCAGAAACAGGCGCCCGCCATTGGCCTCGAGCAGGCGGCCTTCGCGTCCGGCGGGGTCGGCACCGGTAAAGGCGCCGCGCCGATAGCCGAACAGCTCGGCCTCGACCAGCTCATCAGGCAAGGCGGCGCAGTTGATGGCGACCAGCGGTTGATGGGCGCGATGACTGGCCTGATGCAGCGCCTTGACCACTTCCTCCTTGCCGACGCCGGTCTCGCCCTGCAGCAGCAGCGGCAGGCGTGCGTTCACCAGCCGCGCCAGCAGTTCGCAGACCCTGGCCCAGCCGGCATCGCCATGATGCAGGCGCGCAAGGCTCGGGTGGCACGCTGCCTCGCGAGTGGTGGTCTCGGCCGGTGTCTGGCTTTCCGGGGGCTCAGCCGGTGCGCGGGCCACGACCCGTGGCCTGGGCAGGACTGCGCGCAGGGTGTAGCCAGTGAAGCGTGGGTGCTGGGTGAGCGTCACACACTGCGCATCGGCGAGCTGGGCCAGCGGTGCCCAGTCCAGCTGCCAGCGTGCCAGCGGTTGGCCCAGCAGCAGGTGGATGTCGTCGCGAGTGGCGCAGCTATCGCTGTCCACTGCATTGGCCGCGCTGTCGGGGGCGTTGGCTGCGCTGTCGGGGGCGGGCGTGAGTTCAAGGTGAGCCGCCAGCAGCTGCAGTCCCCGGCGACTGGCAGCCGCGACCTGACCTTGCGGCGTGATGGCCAGCAGGGCCGCGCTGGGCGAATCCAGCTGCGAGCAGTTGAGATGCAGGCGCAACAGGTGATGGTCGTGCCCGTGCGCCTCGCCCAGACGGCGTTGCTCGATGTCATCCGCCAGTACGCCGAGCATGCCAAGGCTGTATCGGCGCACACGGTAGGGATCGCAGATCAGTCCCAGGCACCCCTCGCAGGCGCCGGGCGTCAGGCCGCGACTGGCACTCCAGCTGGCGGGTGCCAGCAGAGCGGCACTGGCGCTGGCCAGCCCCTTGAGACATTCGGCGTCATGCGCCTCGAGCGCGATGCGCGCCAGACGATTGGCGCGCGGTGCATTCAGGGTCTCGGCGATGGCGTTGTGGCCCAATGACTCCTCACGCCAGCGCGCGCCGGGGTGCAACAGGGGGGCATCATTGCCCAGCAGCTGTTGATGGCCGTAGCTTGCCAGCACCACGCCGTCGCGGTCGGTCAGCACCAGACACGCCTGCCAGTGATCGAGCAGGTTGAGAGTATGACCGGTGACTGCTGATGCCACCGTCTCCATCAGGCTGGCGGCCTGACGCTGACGCCAGACGAGCTCCTCCGGCGGGCACCTGAGGGTTGCGGCCGGCAGCGCCGAGGGGAAAGAAGAGGGAGAAGAGGGAAGCGCAGAGGAGAGAGCCGCCGCAGGCGTTGCGGAGGCGGCGCCTGGATCGAGCGCCTGATCCTCCGCGTGGCGGGCTGGATGCTTGGCCGAGTTGTGGGCAGCGTGGCGCGCTGAGTGCTTGGCGGCTTGAGGTAGTGGCATGCGATGTCCCTTGTGCGGCGGGCCTTTCAGGCCTCTGTTGTTATTGGTGCTGTTTTCGGTGCTGTTGTCGGTGCTTTTATCGGTCTGGGGGGAGTGTTCACGGCAATGTTCACTTGTGCGTGGTGAGTGTTCAGTTCCGAGAACTTTGGTGTTCAGACATTGTTCACCAGAGTAGCGGCAGACGCGGCGGATGACGGGCTAGACCATGGTCTGCCCCTGCCTTGGTCGCATCTGGCAAGTCACTGAATGATCGACAAAAGAGAGGGATCTGGCGACCTCCGGTGGTCGATGGAGGGTGTCTGTGGGCAGGTGTCTGCGCGCGGCTGGCATAGGGTTCGCTTGAGGAGGGTCACCAGGTGGGCGTGAACACTCGGCAGTGGTTGGCCGTGTCCTTGCCCCGATGACTTTCACCAGACGAGACAGCGCCATGTCCTTGAGCCTTGAGGCGGTCACCCGCCGGGTTGGCCGCGAGACCCATATCGACAGGGTGGATCTGACCTTCGAGCCCGGCTCCTTCAATGTGCTGCTGGGACGCACCCTGTCCGGAAAGACGTCGCTGATGCGCCTGATGGCGGGTCTCGATGTGCCCAGTGACGGACGCATCGTGATGAACGGCGAGGACGTGACCGGCCGTCCGGTGCGCGAGCGCAACATCTCGATGGTCTATCAGCAGTTCATCAACTACCCGAGCCTGAGCGTCTACGACAATATCGCCTCGCCTTTGAAGCTGGCGCGCATGGCGCCTGAGGAAATCCGCCGCCGCGTACACGAGATTGCCGAGATGCTGCATATCGAGCAGTTCCTTGCGCGTCAGCCGGCGGAGCTGTCCGGTGGCCAGCAGCAGCGCACGGCCATGGCGCGGGCGCTGGTCAAGGACGCCGACCTGGTGCTGTTCGATGAACCGCTGGTCAATCTCGACTACAAGCTGCGCGAAGAATTGCGCCACGAGATGCGCAGCCTGTTCGCGACCCGCAACACCATTGCCGTCTACGCCACCACCGAGCCCGGCGAGGCGCTGGCGCTCGGCGGCACCACCACGCTGATGCATGAAGGGCGAGTGCTGCAGTCCGGGCCTACCGAGGCTGTCTACCATCATCCGCTGAGTGTCGAGGCGGCGAAGCTCTACTCCGAGCCGCAGATCAATCTGTTCGAGGCCGAGGTGCGCGGGCGTGAGCTGGCGTTCTCCGGCGCGGCCAGTGCCGGCGAGCAGGGCAGCCGTTTCGTGCTACCCGCGCCACTGGCGGGGATCGAGAGCGGGGCCTATCGCTTCGGTATCCGCCCCAGCCACCTGGGGCTGGCGCCGCTGGCCGATGATGATCTGGAGTTCGCTGTCACGGTGGATATCGCCGAGATCTCCGGCTCCGAGACCTTCCTGCATGTCAGCAATGCCGACCACTCGCTGGTCCTGCATCTGGCCGGCATTCACGACTTCGCCGTGGATGACGCCATCCGCGTCTATGCCCCCGCCCACAAGCTGTTCGTCTACGCCGCCGATGGCGGTGACGGTGCGGGACAGCGTGGCGATGGGGCACTGATCCGTTCGCCCGAGCGACCCACCACGACTGGCGGAGGGCTGGCCTGATGGCGGAAATACACCTCAATGATCTGGCGCACAGCTACCTGGCGGCGCCCTCCGCGGACAGTGATTACGCCATCCGGCGCATGAATCATGTCTGGCAGCAGGGCGGCGCCTATGCACTGCTCGGCCCGTCGGGTTGTGGCAAGAGCACGCTGCTCAACATCATCTCCGGGCTGCTGGCCCCCTCCGAGGGCGAGGTGCGCTTCGATGATCGAGTGGTCAATCGGCTGCCGCCGGAAGAGCGCAACATCGCCCAGGTGTTCCAGTTCCCGGTGGTCTACGACACCATGACGGTCTTCGACAATCTGGCCTTCCCGCTGCGCAATCAGCGCCAGCCGGAGCACAAGGTGCAGTCCCGGGTGCGTGAGATCGCTCAGGTGCTGGAGCTGGAAGACCTGCTCACGCGACGTGCCAGCAACCTGACGGCCGATGAGAAGCAGAAGGTCTCGATGGGCCGTGGCCTGGTGCGCGATGACGTGGCCGCCATCCTGTTCGATGAACCACTGACGGTCATCGACCCCCACCTCAAGTGGAAGCTGCGCCGCAAGCTCAAGCAGATCCATGAGCAGTTCAACATCACCATGGTCTACGTCACCCATGATCAGCTGGAGGCCTCGACCTTCGCCGACAAGATCGCGGTGATGTATGAAGGCCGCATCGTGCAGTTCGGCACCCCGCGCGAGCTGTTCGAGGACCCTGCTCACACCTTCGTGGGCTACTTCATCGGCTCGCCGGGCATGAACCTGGCGAGTATCACGCTGGAATCGCAGGGCGTGCGGCTCGGCACGGGGGAGGGCGCACCCCTGCTGCATCTTCCACAAGCGCTGCTGGCGACACTGGCGGAGCGCAAGGGCGAGCTGAAGCTGGGCATCCGGCCGGAGTTCGTCGAGCTCGAGGCCAGCGACAGCTCATCGGCGGCGGTGGTTCCCGACACCCGCGAGCATTGGCTGAGTGGTCAGGTCACGCTGGTGCAGGACCTGGGGACCTACAAGGTGGTGGACCTCGACATCGGCGGCGGCTGCCTGTTCAAGGCGCGTATCGAGGAAGATGCGCCGCTGCCGGAAGGCCGCGTGCGTCTGCGCCTGCCGGCCCGCTGGCAGCGCTTCTATCTCGATGAGCATCTGCTGGATCTGTCACAGGCCGGTGCGTCCGACAGTGGTGAGGCAGAAAGCTTTGCCAGGGGGGAGAGTGGCGGCTCTGTCAGAGGGGAAAGTGGAGAGCAGCCGGGAGGGAATGCCTGATGCAACGCACACACAACAATCGTGCTTGGTGGCTGGTGCTGCCGGTAGTCATCGTGGTGGCATTCTCGGCCATCGTCCCGATGATGACGGTGGTCAACTACTCGGTACAGGACATCTTCGATCCCTCCACGCGATTCTTCGTCGGCACCGAATGGTATCGCGAGATCCTGCGTGACGAGCGCCTGCACGACTCGCTGATCCGGCAGTTCGTCTATTCCTTCGCGGTGCTGGCCATCGAGATTCCGCTGGGGATCGCCGTGGCGCTCTCGATGCCGCGCAAGGGCTTCATGGTCTCGCTGTGCATGATTCTGCTGGCCTTGCCGCTGCTGATTCCCTGGAATGTGGTCGGCACCATCTGGCAGATCATCGGTCGTGAGGACATCGGCCTCTATGGCTGGGCGCTGGGCCAGCTGGGCATCGACTACAACTACGCCTCCAATCCGGCCGACGCCTGGGTGACGGTGCTGGTGATGGATGTCTGGCACTGGACGTCGCTGGTGGCGCTGCTGTGCTATTCGGGGCTGCGTGCCATTCCCGATGTCTATTACCAGGCCGCGCGCATCGACCGTGCCTCGCCCTGGGCCGTGTTCCGCTACATCCAGCTGCCCAAGCTCAAGAGCGTGCTGTTGATCGGCATCATGTTGCGCTTCATGGACAGCTTCATGATCTATACCGAGCCCTTCGTGCTCACTGGTGGCGGGCCGGGTACCACCACCACCTTCCTGTCCCAGACCTTGACCCAGATGGCGATCGGCCAGTTCGATCTCGGACGTGCCGCTGCCTTCTCGCTGATCTACTTCCTCATCATCCTGCTGGTCTCATGGCTGTTCTATACCGCCATGACCCATCAGGACAGTGACGACGCCTGAGGAGACGAGTGATGACCACACGCAAGCGTCTGGTAATGACGATCTATCTGCTGTTTCTGCTGGTGCCGATCTACTGGCTGCTGATCATGTCCTTCAAGTCGAATCAGGAGATTCTCGGCGGCCTGACCCTGTGGCCCGAGAACTTCACCTTCGACAACTATCGAGTGATCTTCACTGACCCCAGCTGGTACATGGGCTATCTCAACTCGATGAGCTACGTGGTGCTCAACATGCTCATCTCGCTGGCGGTGGCGCTGCCGGCGGCCTATGCCTTCTCGCGCTATCGCTTCCTGGGCGACAAGCATCTGTTCTTCTGGCTCTTGACCAATCGCATGGCGCCGCCGGCGGTCTTCCTGCTGCCGTTCTTTCAGCTCTATTCCTCGGTGGGACTGTTCGATACCCCGCTGGCGGTGGCGCTCGCGCACTGTCTGTTCAACGTGCCGCTGGCGGTCTGGATTCTGGAGGGCTTCATGTCCGGCGTGCCCAAGGAGATCGACGAGACGGCCTATATCGACGGCTACAGCTTCCCGCGCTTCTTCCTGACGTTGTTCATTCCGATGATTCGCCCGGGAATCGGGGTGACCGCCTTCTTCTGCTTCATGTTCTCGTGGGTGGAGCTGTTGCTGGCGCGAACCCTGACCTCGACGGAGGCGAAACCGATAGCGGCGGTAATGACGCGAACGGTCTCGGCCTCGGGCATCGACTGGGGCGTGCTGGCCGCCGCCGGTGCCCTGACGCTGATTCCCGGCATACTGGTGATCTACTTCGTGCGCAACCATGTCGCCAAGGGCTTCGCCCTGGGCCGGGTATGATCGGCACCAGGTCGAGCGCCGCTGTCATTACCGTCAGCAAGTCTCTGCTGGCGGCTCACAAGAGGACATGATGATGGAATGGATGGCCTGGACACTGCCCACGTCACTCTTCTTTGCCGGTATCGGCATCCTGCTGCTGGGCATGACCGCCTGGCAGTTCGTGACCCCGACGTTGAGTCGTCAGGGCTTTCTGCCCATCGCGACCACGCGGGGCGACAGACTGTTCATCGGCCTGCTCTCCAGTGGCTGGCTGCATCTGCTGTGGTTGGGCTTTACCGACCAGGTGTTGTGGATCATCAGCATCGTGTGTGTCGTCTGGATGCTGGTGTTGATGAAGTGGGGATGACATGCGGGGAGATGTGGAGAGGAGAGCGCTGACGACAGGCAGCGTCGCCCGGTGGCAACACGGAACTGGACAGCCTGAGGGGAGTCCCAAGCGGTTCTGACTGGCATCCGCCAGTGACATTCGCCGCTCTGGAATCTCGTTGCATGTCGTCATCTCGCTCACCGCATCGCTCGTCTGCAGATAGTGCCTCAAAAGGGGCCTTGAATGGCGATTCTCCCTCGCCGGGCCGCAAGAACCGCCGTCGACTCTGGACGGGCGTGACAGGGCTGAGCATTGTCTGCGTTGTCGTCCTCGGTTGGTGGGCCGGTACACCGCTCGCCACCTTGGACGCCACGACGCCTGATCAGCAGGTCGGGAATGGCGAAACGGAAGATGCAGGGCAATCAACATTGTGGCAGCAGTATCAGCTCCAGTGGCAGGCCAATCAGACCCGCCCAGCCGAGGCGCGCAAGCCACTGCCACTGCCTGATGTTTCCCGCGCCGGCTACCATCAGGGCGAGGCACTGCCGGCACTTGCGCTTGAGCCACATGATGCTGGTGAAGCGCCAGGAAAGGGCGAGGCAGAAAAGGTCACGCCAGACGAGAGCGAAAAAGGCGCGCTGCGCCGATTCGATGTCACGGCCTACGGCGCGGATGGCAGTGACACCCTGAGTGATCGCCGCGCCATTCTCAAGGCGCATGCCGCCATGCGTGACTGGCAGCGCCAGGGCAGTGATGACGCCGACCGCCCCGCGCGCCGCGGCGTGCTGTATTTCCCGGCGGGGGAGTACGTGGTGTATGGGGCGGCCGAACGCGACTGGTTTTACGCCCGCCTGGTGGCACTGAAAGCCGCGGTGGCGGACTCAGAACGCCAGCAGGCGCTGCGCGAGGCACTGCTCAAGATGCAGGGTTTGAGTCTGGCAGGCAGTCACTGGACCTTGATGGGCGCGGGCAGTGATGTCACGCACCTCAGGCAGACCCGGCCGATGCTGCCGTTGCACGCCAGCTGGTACTGGAGCACTCCCTGGCTGCTCCATCTGGGCAATCTGGCCGAGGGTGGCAAGCAGGAAGCATGGCAAGCCGTCACGCCGACGAGTCACCGGCAGCCGGCGGATACGCAGGACACGATCACGCTGGCGGATGAGACGGATGAATCAGATGACGCAGCGCTCGCGCCAGGCGATGAGGTGCTGCTTGAGAGCATCGACAAGCGGCCTGAGGCAGTGGCCCGTGCCCTGGCGCCCTATCAGATGGAAAAGGACGCCAGCACCGGCGAGTCACGCTGGTTGATCGAGCGTGATGGAGTGTTCAAGCGGGCGCGCTACCGCGTGGTGGCACGTGACGGCCACCGCCTCACGCTCTCGCTGCCGGTGGTGCATGAGCGCTTTCCCGGTGAGCAGTGGCGCATCGCTCGTCTGCACCCGGCGCGGGAAGTCGGGGTGCAGGGCATCACGCTCAAGGGCAACTGGCGTGGGCACTTCAAGCATCACCGCAGCGCCGAGGATGACAGCGGCTTCGGCCTTCTGGACCTGGATGGCATCACGGATGGCTGGGTGCGTGACGTACGGCTCGACAGTTTCAATCAGGGGGTGAAGGTGCGCCACAGCTCACAGCTGACACTCGAAGACGTGACGATGACCGGCAAGCCCGGGCATATCGCGATGACGATCAGTGACAGCAATCAGGTACTGGCTCGCCAGGTAGTCGACCAAAGTCATGCCTGGCATGCACCGGGAGTGGCCCGCTACGCGACCCATAACGTCTACCTTGAACTGGAGCACGCCGGTGACAGTGGTATCGAACTGCATGGTCAGCAATCGCGCGACAACGTGTTCGATCAAAAGCGCGGTGGTCATGTGCGCGACCGTTGGGGCGCCAGTGTCGGCCATCAGCCCAATCATCTGCGCGGGCTGGTGCTGTGGAATTCGGTCAATACCGGCAAGCCACATGCTGCCTGGCCCTTCATGCGCGCCGATTCTCATTTCGGCAAGGTGATCATGCCGACGGTCGTCGGGGCGACCGGGCATGCGCTGGGCATCGCCAATCGTCATGACTATGCCCGGGTGATGAATGCCAAGGGCGTGACCGAGTATGACCCCTTGCCGCCGATGGATGCCTTGCAGGCACGCGTCGAGTCACCGGGCGAGGCCGTGAAGCCTGCCTCGCTCTACCGCGCCCAACGCGAGCTGTTGCATGAGACGCAAGAGTGATAGCCAGCCGCTCGGCCCATCGAGCAGCAGGGCCGCAGTGCAACGAGGACAACAGAGCAGCAGCCAACGACAGCAGATTGGAACGGCAGGAGGACGAGCAGCACCGAGAGCAAGCAAGGCGGCGAATCGCGCCGCGCGACACGTGATTGACGGAAGTGGTTGTTGGAAGACGCGACACAACAATAACGCCAATGAAGGGACATCCCATGAGTCAGCACATCATTCGACCCGCACGCCTGCGTTACGCCATCGCCTTCGCCACGGCGGCGGGGCTCGCCGGCCTCTCCAGCCAGGCCACGGCCGATCAGTATCAGGATGCGGCAAGGAAGTGGATCGATCAGGAGTTCTCACCCTCCACGCTGAGCAAGGACGAGCAGATGTCCGAACTCGAGTGGTTCATCAAGGCCGCTGAACCGCTGCGCGGCATGGAAATCAAGGTGGCCTCGGAAACCCTGACCACCCATGAATATGAGTCAAAGGTGCTGGCCAAGGCCTTCAGCGAGATCACCGGCATCAAGCTGACCCACGACTTGATTCAGGAAGGCGACGTCATCGAGAAACTGCAGACCCAGATGCAATCCGGGCGCAATATCTACGATGGCTACGTCAATGATTCCGACTTGATCGGCACGCACTTCCGCTATGGCAAGGTCGTGCCGATCAGCGACATGATGGAAGGCGACGGCAAGGCCTTCACCTCGCCGACGCTGGATCTGGACGACTTCATCGGGCTGGATTTCACCACCGGCCCGGATGACAAGCTCTATCAGCTGCCGGACCAGCAGTTCGCCAACCTTTACTGGTTCCGTGCCGACTGGTTCGAGCGCGAAGACCTGAAGAAGCAGTTCAAGGACAAGTACGGCTACGAGCTGGGGGTGCCGGTCAACTGGTCGGCCTATGAGGACATCGCCGATTTCTTCACCAATGACGTCAAGGAAATCGACGGTGAGCGCGTCTACGGCCACATGGATTACGGCAAGAAGGACCCGTCACTCGGCTGGCGCTTCACCGATGCCTGGTTCTCCATGGCGGGTGCCGGCGACAAGGGCCTGCCCAATGGCCTGCCGGTGGACGAGTGGGGCATTCGTGTCGAGGAATGTCAGCCGGTGGGCTCCTCGGTGACACGTGGCGGCGCGGCCAACGGCCCGGCGGCCGTCTATGCCACCACCAAGTATGTCGACTGGCTGGGCAAGTACGCACCGCCGGAAGCCCAGGGCATGACCTTCTCCGAGTCCGGTCCGGTGCCGTCCCAGGGCAACATCGCCCAGCAGATCTTCTGGTACACCGCCTTTACCGCCGACATGACGCGGGATGGCCTGCCGGTGGTCAACGACGATGGCACCCCGAAGTGGCGCATGGCGCCGTCGCCGCATGGCCCGTACTGGGAAGAGGGCATGAAGCTTGGCTATCAGGACGTGGGCGCCTGGACCTTCTTCGATTCCACGCCGGAGAAGAATCGTCACGCGGCCTGGCTGTACGCGCAGTTCGTCACTGCCAAGACCGTCTCGCTCAAGAAGACCCTGGAAGGGCTGACGCCGATCCGCGAGTCGGATATCCAGTCCCAGGCGATGACCGATGCCGCGCCGAAGCTGGGCGGTCTGGTCGAGTTCTATCGCAGCCCGGCGCGAGTGCAGTGGTCGCCGACCGGGACCAACGTGCCGGACTATCCCAAGCTTGCTCAGCTGTGGTGGCAGTACATCTCCCAGGCCGCCAGTGGCGAAGCCACGCCACAGGAAGCCCTCGATGGCCTGGCCAAGGCACAGGACCGCATTCTCGAGCGTCTCGAGCGCGCCAAGGTGATGGACAACTGTGGTCCGAAGCTCAACGAGGAGCGTGATGCGGAGTACTGGTTCGCCCAGCCGGGTGCGCCGAAGGCCAAGCTGGACAACGAGAAGCCCAAGGGCGAGACCATCGCCTACGACGAGCTGCTCAAGAGCTGGAAGGAGTAAACGCGACTGGCGCGACACTGCGCCTTCGAGCAGTCTCGTGAAAGACAGCAGCAACGACAACGCCCCTGCCGGTTTCCCGGCAGGGGCGTTCTTGTGCCAGAGCGATCAGCGACAGCGTTTCATCACTGCCTCATGGCTGGCTTGCCGTTACGGCCTTCCATTACCGCTCTCAGTCACGGCCCTCAATCGCCGCTCTCAATCACGGTAGAGATCGATGCTCGGGCAGGAGCAGATCAACTGACGATCGCCGTGCACGTTGTCGACCCGGTTGACCGCCGGCCACTGCTTGGCGGCCTTGACGTGCTCGCTGGGGAAGGCGCCGATCTCGCGGGAGTAGCTGCGCGTCCACTCGGCGTCCATCAGGTCGGCCTGGGTGTGCGGCGCGTGCACCAGCGGGTTGTCTTCCAGTGTCCACTCGCCTTGCTCGACACGGGCGATCTCGGCGCGGATCGCGATCAGCGCCTCACAGAAACGGTCGATCTCGTAGAGCGACTCCGACTCGGTGGGCTCGACCATCAGGGTGCCCGCCACCGGGAACGACATGGTCGGCGCGTGGAAGCCGTAGTCGATCAGACGCTTGGCGATGTCCTCCTCGCTGATGCCGGAAGCGGCCTTCAGCGGGCGGATATCGATGATGCACTCATGCGCCACGGTGCCGTTCTTGCCGCGGTAGAGCACCGGATAGTGCCCATCGAGACGCGTGGCGATGTAGTTGGCGTTGAGGATCGCAAGCTCGGTGGCTTCACGCAGCCCCTGCGCGCCCATCATCTTGATGTAGGCCCATGAGATCGGCAGGATCGCCGCGGAACCGAAGGCGGCGGCCGAGACGGCGGTGCACTCCGGTTTCACGCCTTCCAGCGGGGTGACCACGTGGTTGGAGACGAACGGCGCCAAGTGGGCCTTGATGCCGATCGGGCCCATGCCCGGGCCACCGCCACCGTGGGGAATGCAGAAGGTCTTGTGCAGGTTGAGGTGCGAGACATCGCCGCCGAAGTCCCCCGGGCGGCAGATGCCGACCTGGGCGTTCATGTTGGCACCGTCGATGTAGACCTGGCCGCCGTGGTCGTGAACGACCTGACAGGCTTCGCGCACGGTTTCCTCGAACACGCCGTGGGTGGACGGGTAGGTGATCATGATCGCGGACAGCTTGTCGCTGTGCTGCTCGGCCTTGGCACGCAGGTCTTTGATGTCGATGTTGCCGTTGGCGTCACACTCGACCACCACCACCTTCATCGCGGCCATTGCGGCCGAAGCCGGGTTGGTGCCGTGAGCGGAGCTTGGGATCAGGCAGATATCGCGTGCGCCTTCGCCGATGGAGGCCTGGTAGCGACGGATCGCGACCAGCCCAGCGTATTCCCCCTGCGCGCCGGAATTCGGCTGCATGGAAATGGCGTCGTAGCCGGTGATCTCGACCAGGAAGGCCGACAGCTCATCGATCATCTGCTTGTAACCGACCACCTGATCCGACGGTGCGAAGGGGTGGACGTTGGCGAATTCGGGCCAGGTGACCGGGATCATCTCGGTGGTGGCGTTCAGCTTCATGGTGCAGCTGCCCAGCGGGATCATCGCGTGGGTCAGCGACAGGTCCTTGTTCTCCAGACGCTTCAGATAGCGCAGCATCTCGGTTTCCGAGTGGTAGCGGCTGAAGGTCGGGTGAGTCAGGAAGTCGCTGTCACGCTGGCAGGCCGCCGGAATCGCGCTTGCGCCCTTGGCCAGCAGGTCCTGGTCCAGCGCGGCGACGGACAGGCCGTGCTCTTCGCCGAGCAGCACGTCGAACAGCACGCCGACGTCAGCGGCGGTGGTGGTCTCGTCGAGGTTGATGGTGATGCGGCCGTCGCCATGGTGGCGCAGGTTGATCTCGTGGGTCAGTTCGCGACCGTGGATCTTGCCCTCATCCACGCCGGTCACGGTGATGGCGTCAAACCAGCTGTCGTGGGCCAGTGCCATGCCGCAACGGCTGACGCCCTCGGCGAGAATGCTGGTCAGGCGATGCACGCGGGTAGCGATGCGCTTGAGGCCCTCGGCACCGTGATAGACGGCGTAGAAGCCGGCGATGTTGGCCAGCAGCGCCTGGGCGGTACAGATGTTGGAAGTCGCCTTCTCGCGGCGGATGTGCTGCTCGCGAGTCTGCATCGCCATGCGCAGTGCCGGGTTGCCGCGTGAGTCCTTGGAGACGCCGATGATACGGCCCGGGATGGAGCGCTTGAGCTTGTCGGTGGTGGCGAAGAAGGCCGCGTGCGGGCCGCCGAAGCCCATCGGCACGCCGAAACGCTGGGAGGTACCGACGACGATATCGGCACCGAGGCTGCCCGGCGACTTGAGCAGCACCAGGCTCAGCAGGTCGGCGGCCACCACGGTCATCGCGCCATTGGCGCGCGCGGCGTCCAGCAGCGGCGCGAGGTCTCGCACCTGGCCGGTGTTGCCCGGGTACTGGAAGAGGGCGCCGAAGATGTCGTGCTCGCCGACGTTCTCTGCGGCATCGATGACCAGCTCGAAGCCGAAGTAGTCGGCGCGGGTGCGCATGACGTCCAGGGTCTGCGGCAGGACATCATCGGCGATGAAGAAGCGCTTGCTCTTGCTCTTCTTGTTGCCGCGCTGACACAGCGCCATGGCCTCTGCAGCGGCGGTGGCTTCGTCCAGCAGGCTGGCGTTGGCCAGCTCCATGCCGGTCAGGTCCATCACTGCCTGCTGGAAGTTGAGCAGTCCTTCGAGACGGCCCTGGGCAATTTCCGGCTGATACGGCGTGTAGGCGGTGTACCAGCCCGGATTTTCCAGCACGTTGCGCTGGATGACTGCCGGCAGGTGGGTGTTGTGGTAACCCTGGCCGATATAGGTCTTGAACACCTTGTTCTGACGCGCGAGGCGCTTCAGGTAGTCCAGTGCTTCGGATTCCGTGCGTGGCCCTTCGAGATCCAGCTCACGGCCCAGACGAATGGCGGTGGGCACCGTGCGGTCGATGAGCGTGGCGATGCTCTCTTCGCCCAGCGTCGCCAACATGCGCGTCACATTGGCATCGGTCGGCCCATTGTGGCGGGAGATGAAATCGTCGTGTCCGGCCAACTGGGCCAGGGTAAGCGTCTCGTGAGCCATGCAAGAAATCCTGTGCTGCAACGGGGACTGCAGAGGGCAGTCCGCGGGAGGAACATCACCGTGCCAGCGAGGAGGCTGCGGGCAGGGCGTCGGGAATCATGGGGGCATCGACATCACTGCCGAGCATGCTGCAGTTGCTTCACTCCCCGCGCGACCTGCAAGGGCGGTCGTGTCAGGGGTGTCGTGCCATCGAAACGGGGTAGCGCAATCACGAAGGTGGCTGTGCGCGAGTGTGACTTATGCGAGCACGGATACGCGCTGAAACCTCCTGCCCTGAGTGACTGCGGCCTGGACAGGAGGTTGACGGCGATCAGGCTTCGCTTTCGACCAGCTGAGAATAGGCATCAGCGTCGAGCAGCTTTTCGAGTTCGGCGCTGTCAGCGACCTTCATCTTCAGAATCCAGGCATCGTCATAGGGGCTCTCGTTGACGGATTCCGGCGCGTCTTCGAGGCTCTCGTTGACGGCGATGACTTCACCGGCCAGCGGTGCGTACAGATCGGAGGCCGCCTTGACGGACTCGATGACCCCGAACTCTTCTTCCAGTGCCAGCTCACGGCCGACTTCCGGCAGTTCGACGAAGACGACATCGCCAAGCGCCTCCTGGGCGTGGTCGGTGATCCCGATGGTCACGGTGCCATCGCCGTTGTCCTGAACCCACTCGTGACTCTCGGTGTACTTCAGCGTGGCGGGAATATTGCTCATGAGTGTTTTCCTATGTGAAAAGATTTTCTGATTCAGGGAATCGGTACGTCATTATGCCCCAAGGTCCCAGCGTGTGGCAGTGGCAGACTGCCGCGTGATGCTACGACTTTGGGCGTGTGCTGCTGACGGCCGTCCCTCTATCGTGGTCTGTCACTCCTCGGGCGTCCAGTGTCTTGCGTGGTTCACTCATGAAGCCCGCCATCATGGGCCTGCCTGGCCCATTGCTATGCATCGTTGGCCGGGCCGCCCGGCGCCTTGCTAGTGCGCCGTGACACCTCGTGAGAGGTTAAGTACCTCGCAGCAGTGCGGGAGATGGGTCGCGCCAGTGGGCGAGGATGTCCGGGTCACTGTTGCGAGGCGCTCAAACTCGCGTTATGGTGCCGGCAGTTTCTTATCGGAAACTTGTTTCCATGTTGTGTCGTGAAGACTCGGCTGTCAATGCCTGATGCGTTCAAGCAAAGCGAACCTGATGAGAGCGCTGGAGACGCTGAACGAGGTTCACCTGAGCGTGACCGCGCCGGGCATGCGGCTCTGCATCTAGCTCGTCATTCGGTTCGGTTTGTTGTGAGACCTTTTTCGACAGTCTCGAGATCACCGGGCGAAGGATCTGCTGCCAGAAGACACGATGAGGCGATGAAACATGCGAGTTGGCGCAGTCTCATCGTACTTTTTACGCAATGATTGCCTCACCTGCCAGCGTAAAGCCCTGTTAGGCTAGTGAAGTGAGATAGCTTCCGCTAATGTGGGCTGTCCCAACGGTGAAAATGCCGTGGGAGGCTCGTCGCGGGTCGATCACCCACCTGGGGATGGCACCGCCACGAGTCACTGCGCATCGTGTGATAACAACAATTCAGCGGAGGAAATCTGCGTGGAAATGATCAGTTCCGTCTTTAGTGCCATCAATGGCGTCGTCTGGGGTCCATTGATGCTGATCCTGCTGCTCGGGGTCGGCTTCTATCTTCAGGCAGGCCTAAAGGGCATGCCGATCCGCAAGTTGGGTACCGGCTTCAAGCTGTTGTGGAATGGTCGTGCGCCGGGCAAGGATGGCGACGGCGAGATTTCTCCTTTCAATGCCCTGATGACGTCGCTGTCGGCGACCATCGGTACCGGCAACATCGCGGGCGTGGCAACCGCCATCGCGCTGGGTGGCCCGGGGGCGATCTTCTGGATGTGGATCACCGCGCTGGTCGGCATGGCGACCAAGTACGCCGAGGCCGTGTGTGCAGTGCGTTATCGTGAAGTCGATGACACCGGCAACCATGTCGGTGGCCCGATGTACTACATCCGCAACGGTCTGGGTGCCAAGTGGGGCTGGCTGGGCGGTGCCTTCGCCTTCTTCGGTTGCTTCGCGGCCTTCGGTATCGGCAACACCGTGCAGTCCAACTCGGTCGCGGATGCGCTGGAAACATCCTTCGCCATTCCGCACTGGGTCTCCGGTGTGGTGATGATGGTGCTGGCTGGCGCCGTGATTCTCGGTGGCATCAAGCGCATCTCCAGCGTGGCCGGCAAGCTGGTGCCGTTCATGGCCATCGCCTACTTCCTGGCCGGCATCATCATCCTGGTGATCAACGCCGACCAGATCGGTCATGCCTTCGGCCTCATCTTCACCTATGCCTTCAATCCGGTCGCGGCTACCGGCGGCTTTGCCGGGGCAGCAGTGATGGCCGCCATCCGCTTCGGTGTGGCGCGCGGTATCTTCTCCAATGAAGCGGGTCTGGGCAGTGCGCCCATCGCCCACGCGGCGGCGCAGACCAAGAACCCGGTACGCCAGGGTCTGGTCGCGATGCTGGGGACCTTCATCGACACCATCATCATCTGCACCATCACGGCGCTGGCGATCATCACCTCTGGCCTGTGGTCTTCCGGGGAGACCGGCGCGGCCCTGACCTCGATGTCCTTCGATCAGGCGCTGCCGGGTGTGGGCAACCACCTGGTGGCCATCGCGCTGGCGGTCTTCGCCTTCACCACCATCCTTGGCTGGTCCTTCTATGGTGAGAAGTGCTTCCAGTACCTGTTCGGTACGCGTGCCATCATGCTGTATCGCATCGTGTTCGTGATCGCAATTCCGTTGGGTGCGATGGCCAAGCTCGACCTGATCTGGCTGATGGCGGACACCTTCAATGCGTTGATGGCGATCCCGAACCTGATCGGCCTGGCGCTGCTGTCGCCGGTGGTCTTCAAGCTGACGCGTGATTATTTTGATGGCAAGGAAGTGCTGGCTGGCGAAGATCGCTGAACGACGCTGATGACTCGCCTGGCCCTACCGTGCCACTGACTGCCTTGTGCATCGCCCGGGCCACCTGACCTGGGCGGTGCAGGCGCAGGGCGCCCTGTTCAAGTCGACGGTGCTCTTGTGAGCAGTGTCCATGACAACAAGCCTCCAGAGAGCGTGTGCCGTTCGTGTGCCATCTCTGAGAGTCATCGCAAGCCAACCAGGAGAATGACGATGTCCGATTCCGCCGCAGTGACGGGTCTCAAGCAGACCGCCCTTCATGACCTGCATGTCGAGCAGGGGGCCAGGATGGTCGAGTTCGCCGGCTATTCCATGCCCGTGCAGTACCCGCTTGGCGTCAAGAAGGAGCATGAACACACGCGCGCCAAGGCAGGGCTGTTCGATGTCTCGCACATGGGGCAGTTGATCCTGCGGGGCGAGAATGTGCAGGCGGCGCTGGAGGCATTGGTGCCGACGGATATCATCGACCTGCCGGTGGGCATGCAGCGCTATGGCCTGCTGACCTCCGACACCGGCGGTATCCTGGACGACCTGATGATCGTCAATGGCGGTGAACACCTCTACGTGGTGGTGAACGCTGCCTGCAAGGATCAGGACATCGCACATCTGCGGGTAGGACTGCCGATGGATATCGAGCTTGAGGTGCTGGAAGATCGGGCGCTGCTCGCACTGCAGGGGCCGATGGCTCATGCGGTGATGCAGCGTCTGTCGCCCGAGGCCTGCGAGCTGACCTTCATGCATCATGCCCATGTCACCATCGAGGGTATCGAGTGTTGGGTCAGTCGCAGTGGCTACACCGGCGAGGATGGCTTCGAGATCTCCGTGCCCGATGCCGACGCAGTGCGCTTCGCGCGGCTGTTGCTGGCGATGGAAGAGGTGGAGTTCATCGGGCTTGGCGCGCGGGATTCACTGCGTCTCGAGGCGGGGCTGTGCCTGTACGGTCACGATCTCGATACCACCACCTCACCGGTGGAAGGCAGCCTGATCTGGGCGTTGGGCAAGGTGCGTCGTCAGGGTGGCGAGCGTGAAGGCGGCTTCCCGGGGGCCGATGTCATCCTGACCCAGATCGCCAACAAGGATCACACCCGCAAGCGGGTAGGGCTGGTCGCGCACGGGCGTGCGCCTATCCGCGAAGGGGCTGAGCTCTATGATGCCCAGGACAATCGTATCGGTGTGGTGACCTCCGGCAGCTTCGGGCCGACCTATGGCAAGCCGGTGGCGATGGGCTATGTGAGCATCGCTCACAGCGCACTCGAGACCGAAGTGTTTGCCGATGTGCGTGGCAAGCGCCTGCCGATGACGGTGACGAAGATGCCGTTCGTCGAGCAGCGCTACTATCGGGGTTGAGCACGCCGTGGCCAGATGAGACACAGTCAGCGGAATTGCCAACGAGGCGTGACGATCACCCGCTGCTGGACGCACTTTGACCAGACATGAAAAAGGGACTGCCCAGGCAGTCCCTTTTTCATGTCTAGCAGACGGGCATGTGGGAGGGGGCGATGCCCCGCGTCGTGCGCGAACGCCAGACGCAGAAAAGCCCGCCGAAGCGGGCTTTTCTGTCGGAGGAGGGGTTAGCCTCTTCCAGCCAGATCATGATCAGTCAACGATCTTGATGTTGGCGGCCTGGAGGCCTTTCTTGCCCTGGGTGACGTCGAAGGAAACCTTCTGACCGTCTTGCAGAGACTTGAAGCCTTCAGCCTGGATTTCGGAGAAGTGTGCGAACAGGTCGTCACCGTTGTCGTCCGGAGAAATGAAGCCGAAACCTTTGGTGTCGTTGAACCACTTGACTGTGCCAGTTGCCATGATCGTAATTCCTTACTGATGATATTGCCGGGAGTTACCCGATAAACGTGGGTAAAACAAGGAGGATATACACCAGGTACCGAAGTGCTTCGATCACGACTGACGATATTCGACTTGCTAACCAACGAGAGCAATACTGCGCTGCTCGGGCGGCAAGGTCAAATGAAATATCAAAAACTTATCCTTTTGCCTAATGATCGTGTGCAGAATTCGCCCGCAAATCCGTGCCAATAGTGCTGAGAATTTCGCCACATCAAGGGCGGGGAGCTCGCTTGTTTTTTTATCCCGTTATCTTGGTATGAGCGATGACGCCTGTAGGAAAAAGACCATGGTGCGGCTTTGCCTGTGCAGGAGCTTGAATGGCGCAAAGCCCCGTACGACGGGCGATAGACACAAAAAAGCCGGCAGCGATGGCAGCGCTGCCGGCGGATGGCGTCGAAGCCATCAAGGCTCTCGGAGAGAGGATGTGATGCGCCCATCACATCATGAGAGATTTTCCTCAAAAGGGTCGGCAAAAATCCGTGGGATGCCGGGGCCGTGATTCGTCACCCTCGAGCGCAATTGTTTCGTGAGTCAAAAGTGGCTCGAAGGCCAAAGGCGGCGCGAGGGTGGCCAGTGGTCGGAGGCAGAAAGTGCCTCAGGCATCCAGCTGCATTTCCGGCACGTGTTCCGGGACGACCAGCTTGCCTGCGGTCAGACGCTTGATTTCCTCGACGCTCACGCCTGGCGCGCGCTCCAGCAGGTGGAAGGCACCTTCCTTGATCTCGAGGAAGGCGAGGTCTGTCAGCACGCGACGGATGCAGCCGGCGCCGGTCAGCGGCAGTTCGCACTGGCTGAGCAGCTTGGATTCGCCGTGCTTGGAGGCGTGGGTCATGGTGCAGATGATGTTCTCGGCACCGGCGACCAGGTCCATGGCGCCGCCCATGCCCTTGACCAGCTTGCCCGGAATCATCCAGCTGGCGATATTGCCGTTCACGTCCACCTCGAAGGCGCCGAGCACCGTGAGGTCGACGTGGCCGCCACGGATCATGGCGAACGATTCGGCCGAATCGAAGATGGCAGCGCCATCGATGGTCGTCACGGTTTCCTTGCCGGCATTGATCATGTCGGCGTCGACTTCGTCTTCATAGGGGTAGCGGCCCATGCCGAGCAGGCCATTTTCGGACTGCAGCATCACCTCGATACCGTCGGGGATATAGTTGGCCACCAGTGTCGGGATGCCGATCCCCAGATTGACGTAGGAGCCGTCCTGGATTTCCTGAGCCACTCGCTGGGCCATCTGTTCGCGTGTCAAAGCCATGATTGTTTCCTTGTCTTGGGTGCCATCAGCCATGAGGCACTGTGCCTTGTCGTGAAGGCGGTCGAGAAAGTTCGCCGACGGGCCTGTCGCCCTGATGACAGCGATTCATGCCGGCGGAGCCCTGGGCTCAACGCGAGCGGACGGTGCGTTTCTCGATGCGCTTCTCGAAGTTGCCCTTGATGACGCGATCCACATAGATGCCGGGCGTGTGGATGTCGGCGGGGTCCAGTTCACCCGGCTCGACCAGCTCTTCGACTTCTACCACGGTGATCTTTCCGGCGGTGGCGGCCAGCGGGTTGAAGTTGCGCGCGGTGTGGCGGTAGACGACGTTGCCATAGCGGTCTGCCTTCCAGGCCTTGACGATGGCGAAGTCGCCCTTGATGGACTCTTCCAGAATGTAATGGCGGCCATCGAACTCGCGCACTTCCTTGCCTTCGCCGATCGGTGTGCCGTAACCGGTGGCGGTGAAGAAGGCGGGGATACCGGCGCCGGCAGCACGCATCTTCTCGGCCAGCGTGCCCTGGGGAGTGAGGATCACTTCCAGGTCACCGTCGAGCAGCTGCTTCTCGAACAGTGCGTTCTCGCCGACGTAGGAGGCGATCATTGTCTTGATCTGACGGTCTTCCAGCAGGACGCCGAGCCCGAAGCCATCGACGCCGCAGTTGTTGGAAACCACGGTGAGGTTCTTGGCGCCGAGGCGCTTGATCTCAGCAATAAGGTTCTCCGGGATACCACACAGGCCGAAGCCACCGGCGATTACCGTCATGCCATCTTCGAGGCCTGCCATGGCCTCCGCGTAGCTGGTCACCACCTTGTTGAATCCTGCCATGCGAATCTCCTTGAGTATCCAAGCTGTTGTCGTCGGGATGTCTTCATCATTGCCGACAATCCTGAGTCTGTATATATTTAATAAGTTTGTTTTTTCTATCCATTGATCAGTTTTTGATAAGAATTGATTCGCGACTTATCGAGCCTGCTCGCGAGGAAAAAGCCTGCCAGACCCCATGCTGGCGGGGCTGATGCGGTAGCGGGGCGGAACGGCCTGAGCTGTGCGCTCAGCCAGGTGAGAGCTTCGTGGCTGTCATCTATGACCAATGGCCTAGATGCCCTGCGAGCGCCTGCTCTGCGAGCGACAGCCAACGAACTGCGCCACATCACTTCTTGTAACATCTCTTGAAACAACCCCGGGACAGGACACGACATGACTCTCAAACAGCTGAAGGCCTTCGTGGCCGTGGCGCGCACGTTGTCCTTCGCCGAGGCGGGCACGCTGGTACATCTCTCGCAGCCGGCCCTGTCGTTGGCGGTGAAGAATCTGGAGGAGTCGCTGGGGGGGCGCCTGTTTCAGCGCTCGACCCGACAGGTCAGCCTGACGCCGGAAGGGCGCGCCTTCTTCCCGCTGGCCAGGCGTCTGCTGTCGGACTGGGAACATGCCGAGGATGAGATGCGCCAGCGCTTCAGCCTCGGGCGCGGCCGCGTGGCCCTGGCCGCGATGCCGACCTTCGCCGGCAATCTGCTGCCCGGGGTGCTTGCCGATTTTCGCCGCCAATATCCGGAGATCACCATCGAAGTGAATGACGTCATCGCCGAAGAGGTGGTCGAGCGGGTCACCGATGGTCGCGTCGAGCTGGGGATCTGCTTCGACCCCGGCGTACGCCAGGACCTGGTGTTCGAGCTGCTGTTCGAAGACCGCTATGTGGCGATCATTCCCCCCGGCCACGCCTTGCTGGCAGAGGCGCCGACCTCCATCGAGTGGTCACGGCTGCTCAAGGAAGACTTCATCACGCTGCAGCGGCCCTCGGGGGTGCGTCGCATGCTCGAGAAACGTCTTGAGGATGCGGGCATGGCGCTGCATGTCGCCTTCGAGACCCACCAGCTGGTCACCTGCGGGCGCATGGTGGCGGAGGGTCTGGGTGTCAGTGCGGTACCGGCGATGAGCGCGGCGCAGATGAGCGCGCTGGGCTGTCAGTGCCTGCCGCTGACAGGCCCCGAGGTTCAGCAGCGGGTCGGCGTGATCCGTCGCGGCCGTCATGAACTGTCGGTGGCGGTACAGGCGATGCTGGAGACCCTGCGCGCGCGTTACCCGGCGGCGGATTGAGTCCGGGGCGCAGTGACACAGGGAGCGACAACAAAGAAGGCGTTAGCGCAGGAAGAGGGCAGCAAGAAGGCAAGAGGAGAGCGAGAAGAGAGAAAGCAGAATGCACAAGAAAGCCGACCTCACCGGGAGGGCGTCAGCAGCTGGCGATAGGTCAGGCTGATGCGCAGCCCGTCGAGCTTGCGCGGCGGCAGCGCATGATGGAGGCGATCCTGACAGCCACGGCCCATCACCAGCAGCGAGCCATGTGGCAGCCACAGATTGAACGCCGGCGTGTCGGCATAGGGACTGCGCGGATGGCCCTTGAAGCGCAGGGGGCGTTCTCGTCCCAATGAAATGGCGAGCACGATCGGGCGAGTGCCCAGCTCCGGCTCGTTGTCGCTGTGCCAGCCCATGCGGTCGGCGCCGTCGGCGTAGCGATTGGCCAGCAGGCTGTTGAAATGCTCCGGGATCACGGACTCGCTGCGCCCCAGATCATCGCGTTGCGGGCTGAGCTCATGATTGATGGCATGACGTGAAAGCTCGCCCAGTTGCCAGGCGGTCATGTGCCAAGGATTGGGTTCGAACAGGCTGCCGGAGTAGCGATAGCGGGCACCGACATCGCCCATCCACACCTGGCGGCGTGGAATCGGGTGTGTCTTGCCATGCACGCTCAGGCTGGGGCGCTGCCAGTCGAGATCGCCCTCCAGCGTGACGAGGGCTTGATCGGCCTGCAGCGGCGTCAGGGCGCGCGGCTTGAGATAGAGCGGGTGCAGAGGGTGGCGGTACCAGCCGTGCGCGAGGGCAAGCCAGTCCTCGGGCAGCTCGCGCGGGCGAGCTGCCAGGGCCGAGCCATCCGCCGCCGTCTGGTGCGCAGCTCCATCAGCCGCGGACGTGGAATCAGAGGTCGAGAGGGCGGCGAAGAGATCATCGCCAGCAGAAGGAGTCGTCATGCGGCGAGAGTGCCAGAGCCGCGTCAGGTTGGGCAAGTGGCTCTCGATTCGCGCCGACCCGGGGCTGACGCGAGCCTCACAAGCGTCAGGTCGTCAGCAATGTCTCGAAGGTCAGGATGGCCACCTCGGCAAGGCCCAGCCCCAGCAGCGCGCCGGCCAGCACATCACTGACGTAATGCAGACCGAGGATCACTCGGGAAAGCGCGACCAGCAGTGCCAGAGGCGTGACGAGAATGGCAATCTCCGGCAGCTGCTGAGCGGTCAGGCTGGCGAAGAGGGCAGCATGCAGGGTGTGACCGCTGGGAAAGCTGTAGCGGTCCAGCGGTGGCATGGTGCAGTTGATGGTATTGAAGGTGATGAACGGGCGTTCCCGACATAGTCGCGTCTTGAGTGCGCGGTAGAGCAGTGCCCCGGCGCCGGCCGCCAGGCCGAATTCCAGAAACAGCCAGCCGCCCATGGCATGGTGCAGCGGCAGGCTCAGCGTCAGCAGCGCCCACGCCGGCCAGTCGCCCAGCCGCGAGACGATACGAAACAGGGTGAGTATCGGCCGGAACAGCGCCAGGCGCGCGACCTGGCGGCACAGGCGCCACTCCAGAAGGTCCAGTCGCTCAAAGACGGGAAGGCTGCGATCGTGCATCGGGCTTCTCCTCGGCGTGACGCAGGCAGGTCAGAAAGCCCTCGGCGATGCGGCTCCAGCCCAATGGTTCGACGCGCACGCGGGCGGCACGTCCCAGTCTGGCGATGCGGGCCGGCCGCTGGCAGGCCTCCACCGCCTGTTCGATGAAGCGCTCCGGCTGGCTGCAGGGCGCCAGCAGGCCCTGGTGATCGTCGCGGATCACCTCGGCGGCCGCCGCGTAATCGAAGGCGATCACGGCCAGTCCGCTGGCCATGGCTTCCAGCACCACGTTGCCGAAGGTCTCCGACAGTGACGGGAAGATGAACAGGTCGGCGCTGGCGTAATGGGCGGCCAGCGCCTCGCCGGTCTGGAAGCCGGCGAAGATCGCCTCGGGCAGGCGCTGTTCCAGGCGCTCGCGCAGCGGACCGTCTCCCACCAGCACCAGGGCAAGGTCCGGTTGCACGGCCAGCATGGCCTCATAGGTACGGATCAGCAGATCGATGTTCTTCTCGGCGGCCAGGCGCCCGACGTGCAGCGCGACGGGTTGCTGTGAGCTGACGCCCCATGACTTGCGCAATGCTTCGCTGCGATGACGGGGCGAGAAGCACTCGCAATCCAGGCCGCGCCCCACCACCTGCACATGCTCGAAGCCTTGCTGCATCAGGCTGTCTGCCTGGGTGCGCGTCGGTACCAGCGTCATGTTGGCCGCATTGTGGAAGCGGCGCAGGCCGCGCCGCACCAGCGGGCGTAGCGCCTTGAGCCGGTAGTGGGTGCTGTATTGATCGAAATTGGTATGAAAGCCCGCGACCACCGGCAGGCCCAGACGGCGGGCGACCATCAGTGCGCTGATGCCCAGCGGGCCTTCGGTGGCGATATAGACGACACAGGGGCGATGCTCGCGCCACATGCGCATCAGGCGCTGCGGCGCCGGCACGCCGACCTGCACGCTGTCATACCCTGGCAGGCGGAAGCCGCGTACCTGAAGCTCCTGCTGGACACGCGGCTCCAGGCTGCCATCTCGGGTGGCGGGACGAATGAGTTGGAGCTCACAGCCGCGCGCGATGAGTTGATCGCACAGATGACTCAAGGTATGAGCCACGCCATTGATCTCCGGATGCCAGGTTTCACTGACGAAGGCAATGCGCTCCATGACGTCTCCCTAGATGACTATTGTAGTCATTATCGAGAGAGGGAGTGACGGCGGCATAACAAGCAGGTGACGAAGCGATGACACACCTTCAACCCCTCACAACTCAGAGGTATGAGGGTTGTCTCATGAATCGTCAAGCAAGGACGACAGCCACCGGCGCTATCGTCAACTGGCGGGGACTGGAGGTGGCGCCATGCCGGGCTGGCGCCGCGATGCAACGCAGCTTCAGCGCTTCTCGAGAATTTCGCGCGGGTCGATCGGCTTGCCCCCGTGGCGTACGTCGAACAGCAATTCATGCTGACCGTTGTTGCCGCGTGCGACGCGACAAAGCGGCGTGCCCGGAGTGACCTGCTGGCCCACCTTGACCAGAATCTCGCCGCACTGGGCCAGCACGCTCTGCAGGTTGCCGGAATGGTGCAGGATGACCACGTTGCCCAGTTGGCGCATGGCGTCGGCGAAGCGCACTTCGCCCCGCGCCGGCGCACTGGCGATGCCGCTGGCGGCGGTACGAATCTGCATGGGCGCCAGCTGGCCATTGCCGTTGGTGCCGAATTCACGTGTCACGCTGCCGGCGGCAGGCCAGCGCCACGACTGGCCCGGCTTCTGCAGCGGGCCGGGGTCCGGGCGGGCGACCAGGCTGCCACCGCTGGCGCGCGCGGCCGGGGCGCTGCGGCTCGGGCCACCGTTGAGCGGCACCGAGATCAGCATGCCGACGTCGAGATCATTGGGGTCCTTGCCGGGGTTGGCGGCCTGAATGCGCTGCGGGCTGGCGCCGAAATAGCGTCCGATCTTGGAGTAGGTATCGCCGGGGCGCAGCTGATAGCGATACGGGCCGCCGGAGGGCGCCCGCTCGCGCGCGGTGGGCACCAGGATGCGCTGACCGACCTTGAGGTCACGAATCTTGACGCCCGGATTGAAGCGCGTGAGGCGCAGCAGGGGAATGTCGGCATCGCGAGCGATCTGCCCCAGGGTATCGCCCTTCTGGATGGTGACCCACTGGCCGGCCGGCGAGCCGGAGTAGCTGCTGGTCGCGCAGCCGCTCAGCCACAGGCTGAGGCAGATCAGCGCCAGCCAGCGCAACGTGAGGCCGGCACGCTGCAGAAGTGGACGGTTTACGTCGGGTTCGGCCTGCGCTCGTGCCGTGAAGCCCGCGGCATCCAGGCCACATTCAGTGTTCATCAATGTCATTCCCTGCACGTGACAGTCGGGCATCCTTGTCCTTCCAGACCTGATTGAGCCATTGCTGGAAGCGCTCGCGATAGGCGGCGTCCGCATGATAGTTGCCGTCGAGCATCCAGGGCTCCAGGGGCCGCTGAGTGATGACGAGCGTGATGTCGCCCCCGTGACCGCACAGGAACTGCCAGAAACTGGCATCGGCATGTCGGTAATCGAGAGTGGCATCCAGAATACCGGAAAGTCGATCGCCAAGCGTGTTGATCACCTGGGCACTGCCGCCAGCACGCGGCTTGAGCAGGTGCTGGAAAGGGCTCTGCTGCTGGTTGTGCTTGGCGGGCGTGAAGCGAGTGCCTTCCACGAAGTTGAAGATCGCCATCGGCGCCTGACGCGAGCGCTCGCACATGCGTCGTGTCGCTTCACGATCACGTTCGGCAAGCCGTGGGTTGCTGGCCAGTTTCTGCTGGCTGTAACGGCGCATGAACGGGAATTCCAATGCCCACCAGGCAAGGCCGATCACCGGTACCCAGATGAGCTCCTGTTTGAGGAAGAACTTGGGCATCGGCGTACGGCGGTGCAGGGCGTACTGGAGAACGAAGATGTCAGTCCAGCTGCGATGATTGGCGATCACCAGCCACCAGCGACGCCGGGCAGCCCCATCGCGCAGCGATTGCGGCACTTGGATGTCCCAGCGCGGGCGCAGCACGTGGCGAATCCACAGGTTGTTGGTGCCGATCCAGCCCATGGCGAGACGGTTGAGCCCCTCCAGCATGTGCAACTGCAGGCGGCGCGATGGCGTGATCAGCTTGAGTGCGGCCAGCAGATACAGCGGCAGCGCCCAGCACAGGGTATTGATGATCAGAAAGACAAGGCTGATGACACCTCTGATACTCGACATGCATGACTCCTTCATCAGGTGGCGCCATCGTAATTCACCCAGGAGTGGATGCCCACCCCGCTTGCGTGAGGGATGGCAACCCTGCGTTGCACGAAGCGAACGCCCCCCTCAGGTCGAATGGCGGGGCGCACGCAGCTGTGGTGAGATGCATCGCCGGTCGTGTGACTGGTCGGTGCAAGGGAGAGGTCGTGGCAGGGTTCACGCTGAAGTCACGCCGGGCACCGTCAATCATCGCCGCCGCTTCGCGGCGATATCTCAGGGAGCGAGAGTGGCATGTGGTTGCAGGGACTGTTGATCGGGCTGGCGCTGGCCGCCTTCGTGTTGATTGCCATCGAGGATGTGATCCATCTCAACAAGGCCAAGACGACCTTGTTGCTGGGCACCTTCAGCTGGTTGCTGCTGTTCATCTTCGGTCCCGCGGCCCTGGCGGTGGAGGATGTCCCCGAGGCCTTGAACGAGAACCTGCTCGAGATCGCCACCTTGTGGCTGTTTCTGATGGCTGCGATGACCTTCGTGGCCTTTCTCAATGCCAAGGGGCTGATCGCCAATCTGATCTACCGCCTGCTGCCCAAACGCATCGGGGAGCGCGGGCTGCTGTATCTGACGGGGCTCTTTGCCTTCGCCTTTTCATCGCTGGCCGACAACATCACCGCGACGCTGGTATCGCTGACCCTGGTGCTGTCGCTGGGCCTGGCGCCGAAGAAGACGCTGCGCTTTGCGGTGCTGGCGGTATTCGCCGTCAACTCCGGCGGCGTGGCGCTGATCACCGGGGATGTGACCACGCTGATGATCTTCCTGGCGGGCAAGGTGCGCATCAGCGAGCTGATGCTGCTGGCGCTGCCGTCCTTCCTCAGCGTTATGCTGCTGGCGACGCTACTGCTGCCCGGGCTGGGAGGTGAGGTGAATCTGGTGCGCGAGCCGCGCGAGACCCGGCGTCTTGATCGTCTGGTCGCCTGGCTGTTTCTGGCCACCATCCTGTCGACCCTCGGGCTCAACGTGCTGTTTGGCGTGCCGCCGCTGCTGACTTTCCTGTTCGGGATGTCGCTGATGTTCCTGCTTGGACATGTCGCTGAACGGCGCAGCGACAGCGAAGAGCGCCGTATACTTGATTACATTCGTATTATCGAATTCGATACATTGCTATTCTTCCTCGGCATCCTGCTGATGGTCGGGGCGCTCAAGGAAGCTCGTCTGCTGGAAGGCCTGGCACAGCTCTATGCCTTGATGCCGGCGATGCAGGCCAATTATCTGGTCGGGCTGCTCTCGGCACTGGTGGACAACGTGCCGCTGACCGCCGCAGTGCTCAAGGCGGATGTCAGCATGAATGATGCAGAGTGGCTGGCGCTGACCTATGCCGCAGGCGTGGGTGGCTCGCTGCTGGTGATTGGCTCCGCCGCCGGGGTGATCGCGCTTTCCAAGGTGCGTGAGGTGAGTTTCATGAGTTATCTGCGCTTCTTCCCGGCATTGTTGCTGGCCTACAGCGTGGGCTATCTGGGGGCGTACTGGCTGGGCGGGCAGATCACGAACACGCCAGTGACATTGGCGCTGTCATCTCTGGGCTGATGTTGGGTCGCTGGAGGGCGTTCACTACGGCCACAGCCGCTGCCGCAGTCGCTGCCACAGTGGCCGTCTGAGCTACTTTTGGACGCACTGCCGGATGCGCTATCGGGAGAGGAATTGGCGCTGTTCCTGGTCGGCTGATCATTTTTTGATCAATCTGTCTGCGCTCGCCTGATCTCGATGGCGATACCCAGATGTACAGAGATTCTTCACAGCTTTTTCCACAGCTTCTGTTGATAACCTGTCTGCGACGTTAGGTTTAGAGCCTCAGGCACAAGGCGCAGGCATGGCGGGGGGTAAGCGGCGAGTCATGCGGCGATGACACCATGGGGTGTTGCCATGAAGAGTGATGGCAGAAGGGGCGTGGAGGGTATGGCATGAAAGGGCATGCCATCTTCTGCACAGAAGAGCCCCCTGCGCATGCGTAGGGGGCTGAATGCGACTCATCTCATTGCGCAGTGCTGCCAGCAGACCATCACGCGCTGAGCTGGCACAGCGTATGTTCCGGCAGCAGTTGTTCTGCGGGACGCTGTTTTCCTTCTAGCTGAGTCGTCACCGGTGCGGTCGCCAGCAGGGCGATGCCACCCAGCACCACCATATGCTCGTCACCGTCCGCGAACACCATGCGCTGGGCGTGGGCCGGGTAGTAGTGATATTGCAGCTTGGGATTGATGGGCAGTACCGCATGATGACGCCCGGTCTGTGGTGCCATGCCGTAGGCCAGCATGCCCTCGCAGACCGCTTCCAGCGTTTCGCCAAGCTCTTCGGCATTGAAGCCGACATGGTGCAGGCGCGGCCCCATCACGGAGAGCCAGGCAGCCAGCGGGTTGGCCTCGAGCAGGCGCTCGAAGGTCGGCCAGTCCGGCATGTCCCACGGACGGCAGGGCGCGAGCAGGTTCTGACCCTTGCAGTCATCACGATGACTCTGCCTGATCAGGCGCTTGAGCAGGTCGCGATGCATCGGCGGCAGGCTGTTGGCCTGCAGTTCCGCCAGCATGACAGCAGCGCCACCATCCGGGGGAAGCAGCAGATCGACCAGCAGGCCGCGGTCGGCCATGGCGTACTGTTTCACGCGGCGATAGCCCTGGTGATACAGACTGGGCAACAGCTTCTCGCTTCTGAAGGGCCCCTGGTTCAGCGTCAGGAACATCAGATATTCAGGGTTGATGCTGTCTGGCCAGATATCCAGCGCCCCGATGTCGGGATGGCGGTGGACGAAGTCCAGCCATAGCTGCTGTTGGAATTCCTTGCGTTGCATGATGCCTCCTTGAACGGCCCCTATGACCTCAGTGCTGGAGCGATTATAGGTAGTCGTGCAAAGGGTCATTCAACGCCATTATCCGTTTTTTCGCGTTTCTTGATCGGAGAGTAAAAATGCCAGTGGTGGTGGCGTATTGCGTGGTTCTCATGGTGTGGTCGACGACACCGCTGGCCATCTCGTGGAGCGCTTCGGGCTGGCTGCCTGCCTGGTCGGCGATGGGCAGAATGTTAATTGCCGCATGCCTTGGTTACCCGTTGTTACGCATGATGGGGCTGAAAATGGACCTTTCACGTGGGGCATTGCGCAGCTACTCGGCAGCCGCTCTGGGTATCTGGGGTGGCATGTACTTCGCCTACCTCTCTGCGGCCTGGTTACCAAGCGGTATCATGTCGTTACTGTTTGGGCTGGCACCCTTGCTATCAGGGCTTTATGCACGCTGGTGGTTGAAAAGTGCCCCACTTGACAAGTTGCAGTGGATGGGGTTTGCGTTGGCACTGAGTGGACTGGCCGTCGCGGTCTCGGATTCCCTCGCGTTACCGCCGGGCAGCTGGAAGGGGGTCCTGACCATGCTGCTGGCCGTCAACTGCTTTGCCGCCTCGGGGGTACTGGTGCAACGCGAGCGGGCAGGGCTTCATCCGCTGGTGCAGACGGAGGGTGCGCTGCTGGTCTCTCTGCCGCTCTATCTGGTGTGTGCGCTGCTCGTCGATGGCGTGCCGCAAGCCCTGCCGGAGGGACGCCCGATGGCTGCCATCCTCTATCTCGGCATCTTCGGCTCGCTGATCGGCTACCTGTGCTACTACTTCGTGCTGTCACGCCTGTCGGCCAGTACGGTGGCGCTGGCGACCTTGATCACTCCCATCTTCGCCATGAGCCTGGGCGCGGTGCTCAATGATGAGCTGATCTCCAGCCGTGTGCTCGCCGGGGCCTTGCTGATCGTGATCGGGTTGTGCGCCTATCTGTTCGGCCCGCAGTGGCGGGCGCGCCTGACATCCCGCCGCTTGCAGGGCTGAGCAGGCTTCGGGCCGCCATCCTGCCTGTCTCTCGCGCAGCGGATCTGCACGCAATGCCTTGCCGAATGCATCAACGACAAGGGCCGCCCCGGCAGGGGCGGCCCTTGTGTCCTTTCCGGCGCGACTGAGCGCTCTGGCGAGTCGTGCAGGCATCAATCCTGATTGTTCTGGAACAGACGCTTGAGCTCGATCATGGCGGCCTGCTCGCTGTTGACGAGCGCTTTCTGGTCGTGGCGGTGCTCATAGTTCTGCTTGAGCATGTTGTCATCCATTTCCCGGAAGGCGCGCGCCACTTCCGTCGCGCGAGCATTGGGGTAGCCCATCGCTACCAGCAATTCTCCGCCCATCTCCAGGCTGCTGGCATAGGTGTCACGAATCACGTGCTCCACGCCCAATTCCATCAGCTCCCAGGCATGGTGGCGGTTACGGGCACGCACGAACAGCTTCAGGTGCGGGAATTGATGGCGCACCATGCGCACGATGCCGGTCGAGGTCTCGGCATCATCGACCGCCACCAGCATGATCCTGGCCTGCTCGGCACCCGCCGCCCGCAGCAATTCGGCGCGGCTGGCATCGGCGTAGAAGATGCGCGACCCGAACTGACGCACGAACTCGACCTGGGTGATATTGGGGTCCAGCGCGGTGAAGTTGATGCCCTGGCTCTTGAGCATGCGCGCGCTGATCTGGCCGAAACGACCGAAGCCGGCGATCAACACCTGGGGCGTCTCCTCACCGAAGTCCTCATCATAGGGGCGCTTGGCTTCGCTGGTGGCGCCGAGGTGGCGGGCATAGCGATAGAGGAAGGGCGTGGCAGCCATCGACAAGGTCACCGCACTGATCACCAGGCTGGTGAGGGTCTGATCGAAGATGCCGGCGGCCATGCCGGCGGTCAGCAGCACGAAGTCGAACTCACCACCCTGTGACAGGACCGCGGCCAGCGGCAGGGCCTCGGCCATCTTGAGGCGTGCAACGCGTCCGACCAGCGTGATGACGATGACCTTGCCGAACATCAGTGCCAGCGTCAGCGCCAGGACGGTCAGCGGCCGCTCCATCACCAGCGAGACGTCAACCGACATGCCTACGGCCATGAAGAACAGCCCCAGCAGCAGCCCCTTGAAGGGCTCGATGTTGGCTTCCAGCTCGTGGCGGTAGACGGTATCGGCGAGCAGCACCCCGGCCAGGAAGGCACCCAGGGCCATGGACAGCCCCACCCACTCCATCAGCAGCGCCGTGCTGATCACCACGAACAAGGCCGCGGCGGTGAAGATCTCGTGGATCTCGCTGCGCGCGACCATCTTGAGCAGGCGCGGCACGACAAAGCGCCCGACGATGATGACCGCCGCGATCATGCCAATGCCCTCGGCGATGCCGATCCAGTTGGTGCCGGTGGAGGCATCGAAGTTGTCAGCGAACAGCGGCATCAGGGCCAGCAGCGGAATCACCGCCAGGTCCTGGAACAGCAGGATGGCGAAGGTCGATTGGCCGTGCGGCGTCGCCAGCTGCTGATTCTCGCTCAATACCTGCAGCGCGAAGGCGGTCGAGGACAGCGCCAGAATCAGGCCCAGCAACACTGCTGCGGGCAATTCCAGCCCCAGCCACAGGCCGACGGGGGTGAGCAAGGCACCGCACAACAGCATCTGGGCGCTGCCCAGGCCCGCAAGCTTGAGGCGCATGTCCCACAGGCGCTTGGGCTCCAGTTCCAGACCGATCATGAACAGCAGCATGACGACCCCGAATTCGGCGAAGTGCAACACTTCGCCAGGCTCCGAGATGAAGCCGATCAACGACGGACCCAGCAGCACCCCGATGGCCAGATAGCCCAGGATGGAACCGAGGCCCAGACGCTGGAAGAGTGGCACGGCAACCACCGCGCATCCCAGCAGCACGGCGCCTTCCATCAACATGTTCATGTGCGTGTCCTTGTGCATACACGGGCGGAGGAGGCAGCGATTGTCGCTGGCCCCTCCTTTTGTCGCAAGCGTCAAGACGCGCTGGATGCGACCTTGTGCGCAGCGTGTTGCTGTGAGCGGGGCATGAGTGGAGGGGATGTGACGCAGGCACAAAAAAGCCCCCGCCAATGGCGAGGGCTTCAGCAGTGAAACGACTGATGGCGGCGATCAGGCCTGCGGCATAAGAGCTTCGTCCTGCACGTACTGGTTGAACTCGGTGAAGCCACCGATGTGGGTCTGATCGACGAAGATCTGCGGCACGGTCTCGACCGGCTTGCCGATGGTCTTTTCCATGTCGGCCTTGCTGATGCCTTCTGCATGGATGTCGATGTAGCGGAAGTCGAAATCATCGCGCTTGGCGGTGAGCTCTTCCGCGAGGTCCTTGGCGCGGACACAGAAAGGGCAACCCGGACGACCGAAAATGACTGCAAGCATGAGATTCTCCTAAGGTTCGTGATTCTCGTTCAGCCCGTACTGGAGGGGCCGAGAAAATGGCGCCGGCACTGCCGGTGAGTAATCGATGACCGCCATTGTGCTTGAGCCTGCCCGGGTTTGCCAATTGAGCCGTACTACCAAAGTCATTGTGGCAATCAATCACTGCCGTGCCGGGGACTAGCCCATCAACAGCAGATTGGCGCCAAAGCCACCGACGATCAACAGCGTGAACAGGATCAGCGCGAGCAGGAAAGGCTTCATGCCCAGTGAGCGCAGACGATCGATGCGAGTCTCGACGCCCAGGCCCGCCATGGCCATGGTCAGTGCCACGCTGCCGAGGGTAGAGAGGCTTGAGTGCACTGCCGCCGGAATCTCGCCGGTGCTGTTGATGCCGGCCATGGCGATGAAGCCCAGCGCGAACCACGGAATCGTCATGCCGCCGCCGGTCTCGCGGTCATCACCTTCGGTACGGGCACGCATGGCCCACAGCTTCGGCAACAGCAGCAGGAAGGGGACCAGCATCATCACGCGCATCAACTTGACGATCAGCGCATTGGCCAGGGCGTCCGGGCCGACCGCTTCACCGGCGGCCACGACCTGAGCGACCTCGTGGATGGTGGAGCCGATATAGATGCCGAACAGGCCTTCATGCATGCCGCTCAGTGGGTAGAGCAGCGGGTAGACCAGCATCGCCAGCGAACCGAACAGCACCACCGTGGCGACGGCCATGGCGGTGGCCGCCGGGCGAGCCTTGATCATCGATTCGGTCGCCAGTACCGCCGCGGCGCCACAGATGGCGGAACCGGCGCTGGTCAGCAGTGCGGTGTCGCGGTCCAGCCCCAGCCAGCGCGTACCGATGAAGTAGCCGCTGCTCAGCACTGCGGTGATCACCAGCACATCGAGGAAGACGACGCTCCAGCCCAGGCCGAGAATCTGCTGCAGGGTGATGGAGAGGCCGAACAGGATGATGCCGAGACGCAGCAGCTTCTTGGTCGCGATATGCAACCCCGGGGAAAGCGCCGCGGCGTGCCGGCTGGTGATCGGCAGGTTGCCGACCACGATACCGCACAGCAGGGCGAAGACCAGCGGGCTGATGCCGGTGGAGGCCAGCGCCGGAATGGAATGCAGTGCCAGCCCCACCAGGGTCAGGCCGCCACACAGGGCGAGGCCCGGCAACATGCGGCGCAAGCGCTCGGCAGTGGCGGGGGGAGTCAGGGTCTGTGCGTCCATGAGCATTCTCCTTGAGGAAAGTGGCCTATCCCGTGCGGAACATGGCCTGTCTTGTTATGGGGCGTGCGCTGGCGTGGGGGGCACGGCTGTCATCGCCAAGGGCGCTTGAGCTTGCGTTGCTTGCTTAGTGCCTCCGGTTTGATGATTAGTCTATTCGGGAATATTATTCGGCAGTTAGTCGATTATTCTTTTATTACATACCGGAAAAACCGATATGCAGATCCACATCACGCTGCGTCAGTTGCAAGTGTTCGTGGCGGTGACACGCCACGGCTCCGTCAGCGCCGCGGCGCGCGAGATCGGCCTGTCGCAATCGGCGGCGAGTCAGGGGTTATCCGAACTGGAGCGTCATCTCGAGGTGCAGTTGTTCGAGCGCCTCGGTCGCCGCCTGGCCCTGAACGCCAATGGTCGCCGCCTGTTGGCGCGCGCCGAGCAACTGCTGGAGCAGACCCACGCGCTGGAACTTGAGGCCCGTGAGCCCGGCGTGGTGGATGGCAACCTGCGTGGCGAACTGGAAATCGCCGCCAGCGCCACCATCGGCACCTGGTTGCTGCCGGGGCTGGCAGGGGCCTTCATGCGCGAACATCCGGGCACCGAGCTCAATCTGCGCCTGCGCAATACCCACCAGGTGGTGGAGGCGGTGCTCAACTATGACGCCGAGCTCGGCTTGATCGAGGGCGACTGCCACGCGCCGCGCCTGATGAGCCAGACCTGGCGCGAGGATGAGCTGGTGGTGGTGGCGCCGCCGAGCCATCCGTTGGCCATGCGCGGTACGGCGCTCAGCGATGAGGATCTCGCCACGGCCGACTGGATTCTGCGCGAGGGTGGCTCGGGCACGCGGGCGGTCTTCGAGCGTGCGCTGCATGGGCGGATCGAACGTCTCAAGGTGCGAATGGAGTTGGGCCAGCACGAGGCCATCAAGCAGGCCGTGTTCGCCGGATTGGGGCTGGGGTGTCTGTCGCGGCTGTCGGTGGCGGCCGAGATCGCGCGTGGCGAGCTGGTGGTGCTGGCCACGCCCCAGCTCAACCTGAAGCGGCGCTTCTCGATGCTGTGGCACCCGGAACGTTACCGCAGCCCGCTGTGGCAGGCGGTCAAGGTCTATCTGGAAGCCAGTCCGCGCTGAGCCGTCGAGGGCGGAGCCGCCGCGCGCTTGATAGTTTGCTAACATAGGCGCTCCCCGCGATCCGGCTGCCGCCGAGCCACGCCGCTGAGCCTGAGCCACGGGGAGCGTAACGGTCTGTCTAGCGTCCATGGAGATGATGATGAGCACAACGGTCGAGCTTTATTACCACGAGAGCGATGCTCGTGATGGCGCCGAGGAACAGACAACGAGCCAGCAGGACGCGACGCCGCTGGTCATTCTTCACGGCCTGTTCGGCAGTGCCGACAACTGGCGTTCGCATATCAAGTCGTGGTCGCGGACGCGCCGTGTGATCGCGGTGGATCTGCGTAACCACGGCCGCAGCCCGCACGTGGCCGGCATGAGCTACCCCGAGCAGGCCGCGGATGTCATCGCGCTGCTCGACCGCCTTGCCATCAAGCGCTGTGACCTGCTGGGCCACTCGATGGGCGGCAAGGTCGCCATGCAGGTCGCGCTCGAGGCGCCCGAGCGTCTGCGCAGCCTGCTGGTCGCCGATATCGCGCCGGTCGCCTATGGCCACGGGCATGACGATATCTTTGCTGCCTTCGAGGCGGTGCGTGACGCGCGCCCGGCCTCACGCAAGGAGGCCGACACGGTGATGGCGCAGCATGTCGATACCCCGGCCATCCGCCAGTTCCTCGCCACCAATCTGGTGCGTCTCGACGATGGCGCCATGGGCTGGCGCGTCGGGCTGGACCATATCGCCGCGGGCTACCCGCAGATCGTCGAGGCGCCGCACGGTCAGGGGCCGGTCGAGCTGCCGGCGCTGCTGCTGTGGGGGTCGCGCTCCAACTACGTGCAGGCCGAGGGCCTGGCGACGATGCGCGAACACTTCCCTGCGCTGGAAGATGACTCCCTGGAGGCCGGCCATTGGCTGCATGCCGAGCGTGCCAGCGAGTTCCAGCAGGCGGTGGTGGCGTTTCTTGATCGCGTCGCACGCGCTTGAGTACGCCGAGCAGTCACTCCGAAAATCGTCAGCCGGCCGCGAGTGATCGGGTCATCCCGCCGGTGACCACCCACGAGCGCCTGGTGGTGGCGCTGGTCACCCTGCTGCAGTTCGCCGTCATCATGGGCTTCACCATGGTGATGGCGCTGGGCCCTGACTTTGCTACCTCGCTGGGCATTCCGCTGGATCACCTAGGCTATATCGTCGGCAGTTATCCGCTGGCCGCCGCGGTGGGTACCCTGCTGTGGACACGGCAAGCCGATCGCTTCGATCGCCGCTGGGCAGTGCTGGGTTTCCTGTTCGGTGCGGCGCTCTGTCATCTGATCGCCAGCTTCGCCACCGACTTCGAGACCCTGCTGGCGGCGCGCATGCTGGGTGGGTTGTTCGGCGGGCCAGCGGCGGCGACGGCGCTGGCCATCGTGATCGACGTGGTGCCGGGAGTCCGCCGGGGGCGTGCCATGGGGCTGGTGATGGGTGCCTTCTCGGTGGCCTCGGTGCTGGGGCTGCCGTTTGCGCTGTGGTTGTCGCAGGGCTTCGGCTGGCAGGCGCCATTTCGCGCAGTGGCGCTGTTGGCGTTGCTGGTGTGCGGGCTGCTGGCCTGGATACTGCCGCCGATCCGCGGTCATCTCGATAACCCCGAGACCCGCCTGCGCAGCCGCAAGGGCACCACGATCCTGAACATCCTGGCCCAGCCCGACCATCGCCTGGGGCTGGCGCTGATCGCCACGGCGATGTTCAGCAACTTCCTGGTGATTCCCAACCTGGCAAGCTATCTGCTGTTCAATCTGGGCCTGCCGCGGGAGGATCTCGGCGGGCTCTACATGATCGGCGGCGGGCTGTCGCTGGTCGGCATGCAGCTGACGGGGCGGCTGTGTGATCGCTATGGCTGTGTCTGGCCGGGCACCATCACCTGCCTGATGACGGCGCTGGTCGGCTGGGCCTTCCTGCTGCATTCGCCGGGGCCGTCGCTGATCTGGATCGGCTTTGGCGCCTACATGCTGTTCTCGTCGGCGCGGCGTGTGACCCAGAATACGCTCAACAGCTTCATTCCCGCCGATCACGAGCGGGCAGCCTTCACCAGCACCCAGAGTGCCGTGCAGCATCTGAGTTCTGCCGCCGGCAGCTATGTGGGCGCCGGACTGCTGGTCAGCACCCCGAGTGGCGCGCTGGAAGGCATGCCGCTGCTGGTCGCGGTGCTGATGATCGCGCTGGTGATCCAGCCGCTGCAGATCCTGTGGCTGTCGCGTCGCCTGGCCCGCCGCTAGCGCTTGTGGAATCGGTACAAGACGGCGAGAGTGAGCCGGACCTAAACCCAAAACGCCCTGTCGGAGATTCCGGCAGGGCGTTTTGCATGGGGCGCGCTCAAGCGCTCAACGTCTCAGGGCGCGTTGACGTCGACGGCCAGGTGGCTCAGCGACTGGCGCTTCTTGATCATGCCGCGCTCGAACAGGAAGTCCTCGAAGTCACGGTAGCGGCCGGCATCCAGCGCGGCAGGACGCAGCGCGAAGCGCGGCAGGGTGGCGTACCAGGCTTCCTTGTTGAGCTCGGTATCCAGTGCCGGATCGGAGTCACGGAACATCTCCCAGCCTTGGTCCGGGTGGTTGATGATCCAGGCGGTGGCTTCGCCGACGGCGGCGAGGAAGCCGGCGTACTGCGCCTGCTTGCGCTCGTAGCTGTCGCTGTTGGCGACGAAGATCAGCTCGTCATAGGTCGGCACGCCTTCTTCCTCGATGTAGAAGGCGCGGCCCTTGACGCCTTCCTGAGCCATCTGGGCCAGCTCGAAGTTGCGGAAGGCGCCGGTGACGGCATCGACCTTGCGCGTCAGCAGTGACGGCGTCAGCGAGAAGTTGACGTTGGTCAGCGTGATGTCATCCAGCGTCAGGCCGCTGTGCTGCAGCATGGTGGAGAGCAGCACTTCCTCGACACCGCCGACCGAGTAGCCGACCCGCTTGCCCTTGAGGTCGGCGATCGACTGGATGTCGCTGTCGGCGCGCACCACCACCACATTCAGCGGCGTGGCGACCAGGGTGCCGATACGCACCAGCGGCAGGCCCTGATCGATCTGCAGGTGCAGTTGCGGCTGATAGCTGATGGCGATATCGACACGCTCGGCGGCAGCCAGCTTGGGCGGCACGCTCGGGTCGGCAGGGGCGATCAATTCGACATCAAGGTCGTGCTTCTTGAACAGCCCCAGCTCCTGTGCCAGCACCAGCGGGGCGTGACCGGGGTTGGTGTACCAGTCGAGCATGACCTTGAACTGCGTCAGCGGCTGCTCGGCGGTGGCAGCGTCCTTGGCAACGTCCTTCGAGTCAGCATCAGCGCTCTGTTCGTCGCCGGCTGGTGTGGCTTCCGCGGTCGGTTCAGCACCGTTCTTCGCCTGCTCGGCGGCGCCGGCAGTCGCTTCCACGGCTTCCTGACTCGCCACCGGCGCGGAGGCGGTTGAGTCGCCGTTCACTCCGACCTCGGCTTGCTGAGCGACGATTTCCGGCGCTGACTGGGTGCTGGTCGCGGCGGGTTCTGCCTCGGCGGCGTGGGCCGACATGGCAGTGGCTGGCAGGCTGCTCAGGCACAGCGTGGTCAGCAGGGTGGCGAAGGCGGTGGACAGCAGCGAGGCACGCGGTGAACGTGTCGGCTGTGCTTTGCGCCGTGGCGCCGATGACGAATGAGACATGGCGGAGTTCCTTGTGATCACAGGGTAGTGGTGCTGCCGTTCGTGGGCGGCAGTCGTCAGGCTCTTGCAGTTTGTGTCGAGCGTCGTTGCGTCTTTCGGTCATGCGGTCATGCGGTCATGCGGTCATGCAGTATTTTTCCGAAGGCAAGGCGTGTCAGCTCAGACGTGTCAGCCGGTCGCGGTGCCAGGGCATCAGGGTGCGCAGCAGCGCATCCAGCGAGAAATAGAGCAGCAGGGAAAAGGCAACCAGCACCAGCAGGGCGGCGAACATCAGGTCGATCTCCATGCGCGCGTTGGCGTTGAGCATCAGATAGCCCAGCCCCTGGCTGGCACCGGCCCATTCCCCGATGACGGCGCCGATGGGGGCGGCAGTCGCGGCCATGCGAATGCCGGAGGCCAGCGCCGGCAGTGCGGCGGGCAGCTGGATGTGGATCAATCTGCGCCATGGGCTGGCGCCCAGGGTGTGGGCCAGATCCAGCCAGCCCTGCTGGGTCTGGCGCAGGCCGTCGTAGCCAGTGGAGGCGACCGGGAAATAGATGATCAGCGTCGCCATCACTACCTTGGACAGCATGTCATAGCCGAGCCACAGCACCAGCAGTGGGGCGATCGCGAACAGCGGTATCACCTGGCTGATCAGCAGCATCGGCAACAGCGTACGGCGCAGGCGGGGGATGAAGGCCAGCGCCAGCGCGGTGGAAAGCCCGAGCAGGATGCCCAGCACCAGCCCGGCCAGTATCTCGCTGATGGTGACGCCAGCGTGATGGGCCAGCAGCGGTGCCTTCTGGATCAGCACCTCGAGCACGGCCTGGGGCGTGGGCAGAATGTAGGGCGGTACGGCGGTAACGGCAATGATCAGCTGCCAAAGTCCCAGCAGGAGCAGCGTACTGATGACGAGGTGACGCATGGCGTGCAGACGTTTCATGCGGCCTCCTCGCTATCACGCAGGCGGGCGATCAGTTGCGCCTGCGCCGGCGGCAGGGCCGGGTCATCCAGCGGCACCGGCCGCACGGCGCCAAGCCCCGGCAGATGCTCAAGCTCGGCGCCGTGGCCCGGGGCGCTCGACGGGCGCAGCACCAGCAGTTGATCGGCAAGGCGCAATGCCTCAAGCGGGTCGTGGGTCACCATCAGGACGGTGCGGCCCTTGAGCAGGCGGCTGGCCAGATCGTGCAGCTCCAGACGGGTGATGGCATCCACCGCCGAGAACGGCTCATCCATCATCACGATCGGCGCCTGCTGATAGAGCGTGCGGGCGAGAGCGACGCGTTGGCGCTGGCCGCCGGAGAGGGCGTCCGGCCAGGCCTGCTCACGACCCTCAAGCCCGACCGCGGCCAGAAGCTCATGGGCGAGTTCGCGATTGCGCGGCCGCCGGCGCAGGTCATCGCCCAGCCACAGGTTGTCGATGACGCGCCGCCACGGCAGCAGCAGGTCCTGCTGCGCCATCCAGGCCACGCGGTCGGTCAGCGGCTGACCGTCATCGGTGGCGAGGTCGAGCTGGTGGAGATCTGACATTTCCAGGCCAGCCAGCAGGCGCAGCAGCGAGCTCTTGCCGCAGCCGGAGCGCCCCAGCAGTGCCGTCCAGCTACCAGCCTCCAGACGCGCGGAAATATCGCGGAACAGCGTGTGGCCGGCGTAATCGATTCGTGCGTTGTTGAGGGTGAGTCCCAGCGACACAGGCAATTCCGTGGTCAGGCGGCGTGCCGGCAGGAGGAAGCAGGTGACGCGCCGTGCAGGGCACGCGTCGGGGATTCCCTCCGCCGGTATCAACCGGATCAGGTTCCAGGGGTTGTCGCGCGACGTATCGCTGCGACTCTCAGCCCATTCTCGGGCACCCCCATCCAGGCCGACAGTGTAACGTCACTGTCTTGCCGGTGTCTTGTCCGACGCAAGTCGGGGCAGGGGAGACGGCGACTTTCTTGAGTGGCTTTCCTGATTGGCTTTCCTGAGTGGGGCGAAACGGACTATGCCGATGTGGCACGCCTTGGGTATGCTGAACATGACTGTAACAAGACGTGTTGCCCAAGGAGATCATCATGCCCGACACACCGGATCTCTCGACCTGTTCCAGCTATCCCGTCCCCCCGCGACGGCCGAGCGCAGCTGACGCCACGGGGGAGCCGCACCCCGTGCCCAGGGGCTGGCCCGAGGAGTCACTGACTCGACGGCTCTCGACCTATCTGGGGCAACCGCTCGAACCGCTGGCACTCGCCTGGCCGGATAGCGCCAACTGGCTGTGGCGCCAGCGTGGCGGCACGCCGGGGCTGATCAAGCTGGCGCGAACCGGGCCAGACCACGACCCCTTCTGGCACGCCATGCGCGGGGTCTTCGGTGCCGATCGCTGGGCGACGCCGGAGGGTTTGACGCGACTGGCGGGCGCCTTGCCCGCGCGCCTGCCGATTCCGCCGCTGCCCCTGACCTTCCTGGGGCGTCTCGATGGCGCGCCCATCTGGCACCTGCCGTGGTCCAGCGGTCAGCCGAGCAATCTCAGCATCACCTTCTGTGAGCTGCTGGGCGACCAGCTCGGTCGCCTGCATCAGGATACGGTGTCGGGCTTCGGTCAGCCGCTGGCGCAGCCGATGCCGCTGTTGCACTGGAATGCCCGCGTCACGCGCTTTCTGGCCCATCACCCGCGTCGCGCGGAACTCGGCACGCTGCTCAAGCGCACCTTCCCGGCGCCGACTCGCGCGGTGTGGTGTCTGCCGGACATGCGCGCCGATCAGTATCTGTGCGCCGCCACCGGCTGGGTATGGAGCGATTGGGAAGCGCTGGTGTGGGCGCCGATCGAGTTCGACTGGGCGCTGGTGGAGTTGCTGCTGGAAACGCCGGAGCAGCGTCAGGCCTTCATGAAGGGCTATTCGCGCCATGGGCGCATGGTCGATCTCGATGGCCAGCGTGAGCTGTGCCGTGCGCTGTTGTGGGCGATGGAGGCATTCGGCCCGCGGTCCTATGCTGAGCTTGCGGCAGCCCCTGCCTGGGTCTCGCCGCGCAGCCTGGCGTGAAATTCGCGTGCTGTACACTGCAAGTACATGAAAGGTGTGAAATTTCTCTGCAGCCCCTTCGCTGACATGGAATACTGTGGGTGAGTCGTCATGGACGTCACTCGAGATCTGATGTAGGGCTTGGCGGGGGAGCACTCGTGGTAGAGAACCTGAATTATTATTTCTTGCTGGCAGGCACGCTGATCGCCTTGAGCGTGTTGGCCAGCCGCGTCTCGGCGCGTCTTGGCATGCCGCTGCTACTGCTGTTCCTCGGTCTTGGCATGCTGGCGGGTGAAGATGGCGTCCTGGGCATCCAGTTCGACGACGCCTCATCCGCTTACATGATCGGCAATCTGGCGCTGGCGCTCATCCTGCTCGATGGCGGCCTGCGTACGCGGCTGTCCACGTTTCGTGCCGGCCTGAAACCGGCGCTGGTGCTGGCCACCGTCGGGGTCTTCATGACCAGTGGCCTGGTGGGCCTTCTGGCCATGTGGCTGTTTGATCTCACCCTGATCGAAGGCCTGCTGGTCGGGGCCATCGTCGGTTCCACCGATGCCGCGGCGGTCTTCTCGCTGCTGGGAGGCCAGGGCGTTCACCTCAATGAGCGTGTCGGTGCGACGCTGGAAATCGAGTCCGGCACCAACGACCCGATGGCGATCTTCCTGACCATCACGCTGGCCGAGATCCTGACCGGTCAGCTCTCCGGCGTCGCGTCGGGCATCATGAGCTTCCTGCTGCAGTTCGGTGTCGGCGCCGCCATGGGGATCGCCGGCGGCTGGTTGATCGCACGCCTGATGCGTTATCTGGACCTCGCCCCCGGTCTTTATTCGCTGCTGGCGCTGGCACTTGGCTTGAGCCTGTTCGCCACCACCAACGAGATGGGCGGCAGCGGTTTCCTCGCCATCTATCTGTGCGGCCTGATGATCGGGAATCACCCCGGTCGTCATCTGGAGCACATCCTGCCGGTGCATGATGGCATGGCACACCTCTCGCAGATCGTGCTGTTCCTGATGCTGGGCCTGCTGGTCTCGCCGTCGACCATGCTGCAGTTCGCGCTGCCGGCCGCCATCCTCAGCGTGGCGCTGATTCTGGTGGTGCGCCCGCTGGCGGTCATCCTGTGTCTCAAGCCGTTCTTCCGCTTCCGCTGGCGCGAGCTGTGGTTCATCAGCTGGGTGGGATTGCGAGGGGCGGTGCCGATCGTGCTGGCGATCTTCCCGGTGATCACCGGGGTCGAGAATGCCGGTCTCTACTTCAATGTCGCCTTTTTCGTGGTCATCATCTCGCTGCTGGTACAGGGCTCATCGCTGGCGCCGATGGCGCGCAAGTTGAGGGTGGTGGTGCCGCCGGGCGCACAGCCCAGTCGCCGCAACCTGCTCGGCATCATGCCGGTCAACGACTACGAGATGCTGGTCTATCGCGTCGACAACACGGCGCTGGAAGGCGTGGCGCTGCGCATGCTGCGCTTCCCGTCGGGGGCCAAGGTCGGGGCGCTGTTCCGCAACAAGGTGTTGATCCACCCCAAGGGCAGCACCTGTCTGCATCAGCAGGATGTGCTGTGCGTGGTAGGGCGCTCGTGTGATGTGCCAAGCCTCAACCGCATGTTCAATGGCGAGAGCCTGCAGCATGAGCAGCGCGCCTTCTTCGGGACCTTCACGCTGGAAGGCGATGCCAACATGCAGGATATCGCCGATGTCTACGGGTTGACACTCTCCCAGGGCGAGCAGCATCTGACCATCGCCGAGTTCATCACTCGTCGAGTCGGTGGGGTGCCGGTGGTCGGCGACGATGTGGACTGGCATGGCATCCACTGGGTGGTGAACGAGGTGGAAGGCAATCGCATCACCAAGGTCGGGCTGCGACTGCACTGAGCCTGACTCCGTGTCTGAGCCTGAGCCTCTGTCTGAACTTCACGCACTACGACGCCCCCATTGCACTGCGTGTAATGGGGGCGTCGTGTTTGGACTCATCAATATCGTACTCTGTTGATGTCAGGCCAATTTGTCCGTGACAGCGCCTGGCCATCCTTTGTGGCCAGCGACAAGGAGGTGACTACATGGCCAGCCCACATCCTCATCTCGCGGGCTTTCTGCGACGATTCGAGCAATTCCCGCCCGGGCTCACGGCGGATGAGAAGACCTTTCATGCCACCTTCAACATGGTCTACGTGCTGGCGGTCAGCTGCCATCTGATCTACGCCATCCTGCTGTTGTGGCTGGGTGAGATGGGCATTCTGGCGCTGAATCTGGCGATGCTGATCGTCGATCTGGTCTGCCTGCAGCTGCACCGTGCTCGCCGTGAAGCCCTGGCGGCCACGTTGATGGCGCTGGGCACCTGTGCGCAGATCAGCTTCTCGCTAAGCTATTTCGGCTCGGAGGCCGGATTCGACTACTTCTACTTCGGTGCCTTGCTGTGCATCTACTCGATCCGCATGTCGTTCATGCGGCGCGTACTTCTGTGTGCCGCCTGCCTGAGCATGCCGCTGCTGGCCTATATCATCCTGATGCTGGAAGGGCCGACCCATCTGCTGCCCGCTGGCTGGATGCTGGCATTTCGCATCATCAATCTGGGTGTATTGACCATCTTCTTCACGCTGGTGCTGGTACAGATGGGCTGGTCGGTGGAGCGCCTGCAGCAGCGTTTCGAGACGGGAGGGCGCTTCGATGCGTTGACCGGTGCCCTGAGTCGCGCGGAGCTGGTCGACAGCGGACGCGGCATGTTGATCAACAACGGGCCGCTGAGCCTGATGATGGTCGATGTCGACCACTTGGCGCTGATCAACGAGACCTGGGGTCGCCAGGCCGGTGATCAGGTGCTCAAGGAGCTGGTGCGGCGCATGCGCAGCATCCTGCGCGGGGAGGATCTGGTCGGGCGCTATGGCGGCGAGGAGTTCGTGCTGTTATGCCCGGGGCTGCATGGCGAGCGCGTCGACCAGGTGGCAGAGCGTCTGTGCAAGGGCGCTTCGGCGTTGCCATTCGTCATCAATGACGGCCTCAACAGTCTGGATGTCAATCTGTCGATCGGTGTCGCCCAGCGTCAGTCCGGCGACAAGGACCTGGAAGGCCTGATCGCCAAGGCTGACGTCAATCTGTTCCGCGCCAAGCAGGATGGCGGCAATGGCTTCGTCAGTGACACCCAGCTGGGGCCCGTGGGCGGGCCGGGCATCGCCGCCATCAATTGAGCGCAATGCACTGTGCGTAGCTCTGTCCATGGAGCACTGCGCGCAGAGCTTCGTGCACAAAGCCTGGTATACAACCCGGCGCGCCCCCGCAGAATGACGTTCATGTCTCCGGGGGCGTGCTTGTGTCAGGGCGTCACCAGGCTTGCCCTGAGATAAGTCAGCGGCGGTTGGACTGGCGCCGGCGACTCTTGCTTGCGGGCTTGGGGGCGTAGTCGCTGTTCGAGGCCGGTACCGCGAGCTTGGGTGCAAAGCCTTCCACGACCTCGCGCGTCACGAAATAGCCCAGGTGCTGCTCGATGGCGCACAGGTTGCGGAAGTCATCACGCGAGACCAGCGAGATGGCTTCACCGCTGGCCCCGGCACGGCCGGTGCGCCCGATGCGGTGGACATAATCCTCGGCGGCGTCCGGCAGGTCGTAGTTGACCACGCGCTGCAGATCATCGATGTCGATGCCCCGCGCGGCAACGCCGGTGGCCACGAGATACTTGATGGTGCCGGCCTTGAAGTCGGCCAGCAGCTGCTCGCGCATGGCCTGGCTGCGACCGCTGTGGAAGGACTCGGCGGCGATGTCACGTTTCTCCAGCTGACTCACCAGCTTGGCGGCGCCGCGCTTGGTCTCGATGAAGATCAGCGCCTGCTGCCACTGCTTCTCGTGAATCAGGTGGCTCAGAAGGGCGGACTTGAACTCCTTGTCGACCGTGATCAGATACTGGCTGATGTCGGGCGCGGTGACGTTCTCCGGTGCGATCATGATCTCGACGGCGTCCGTCACTGCGGTCTTGGCGAGCACACGCACCTGGGCCGAGAGCGTTGCCGAGAACAGCAGGTTCTGGCGCTCCCTTGGCAGCTTCTCGATGATCTTGTTGATGTCGGCGATGAAGCCCATGTCGAGCATGCGGTCCGCTTCGTCGATGACGAGAGTGCGTGTCTCGTCGAGATGGATCGCGCGGCGGGTCAGCATGTCCAGCAGGCGGCCGGGCGTCGCCACCAGGATGTCCACACCTTCGATCAGACGCTGCTGCTGGGGCTCGATCTCCACGCCGCCATACATCGCCATGGAGCTGACTTCCAGATGCCGGGCGTAGTGCTGGATGTTGTCTTCGACCTGAATCGCCAGCTCCCGCGTCGGGGGCAGGATGACGGCATGTACGCGCTTGGCGCGCACCTTGGGCGCCTGTTGCAGGGTCTGCAGGATGGGCAGCACGAAGCTTGCCGTCTTGCCGGTACCCGTTTGGGCGGCGGCGATCAGGTTGTCACCGGCCAGCACGACGGGGATCGCCTTCTCCTGGATGGGAGTCGGGGTCTGGTAGCCTTGCTCGGTGACGGCCTTGACGATGGGATCGCTCAAACCAAGGGCAGAAAATGGCATGGTGTCTCGACTTGTCTAAAGGGGGAGGGGCAAGCGCACATTCTGCGGCAAGGAATGTCTGGCGCAGTGATGCTCACTGTAGCCGAAAGTCCGCTGACGGCCCGGCGCATCATTGGGCATCGCTCAGGCAGGGTAGCGAAGTGGCGGCGATGGGCGCTGCGCGGCAACAATGAAAAAGCCCCGCCTACCTGAAGTAGACGGGGCTTTCGGAATTCAAGGTGGTGGAGGGACAGGGATTCGAACCCTGGGTAGGCTATTAACCTACGCCGGTTTTCAAGACCGGTGCATTCAACCGCTCTGCCATCCCTCCGACTCACGGAGCGAAATACTACCGAATCTGATGAGAATAGCAAGAGGTAGGCGAAGAAAAATATTCGGAAAAGCCATCGCGGACAAACACTTGCAGCAGGATGGCGCTGGGGTGAGGCCGCCGGAAGCCGCCTGCTGGTACCAGGCCATGATTCAGCTCATGACTCGGATCATGAGTCATGACCACGAAAAAGCCCCGCCTACCTAAGGTAGACGGGGCTTTCGGAATCAAGGTGGTGGAGGGACAGGGATTCGAACCCTGGGTAGGCTATTAACCTACGCCGGTTTTCAAGACCGGTGCATTCAACCGCTCTGCCATCCCTCCGACTCACGGGATGAAATACTACGGATTTTTCAGTCAGCGTCAAGGACTTGGCGTAAATTTCCTTGTCGTTCAGATGCTTGAAAGGTCGCACATGCCACAATGGCCGCGGAGACTGACGATGTCGTTGCCTTGCGCGCGCCGGATGGTTGCCTCAATGGGGCTTTTCATCGTTCTGTCTCTTGATTAGGCAAACCCCTGAGGGCATGCTGGGGTCAATTCGATGAATCCATCGTAGCAACCTGAGGATAGACACCATGGCTAACAGCTCCTGGCAGGTCTCGCAGGATACCGCGAGCCGCTCGCTCAGTACTCACAAGGTACTGCGCAACACTTACATGATGCTGGCAATGACGCTGCTGTTCTCCGCGCTGACCGCTGGCGTGGCGATGAGCATGGGCGTCGGCCGCATGAACATCTTCGTGCTGCTGATCGGTGCCTACGGCCTGATGTTCCTGGTCCACAAGACCGCGAACTCCACCGCCGGCATCTTCGCGACCTTCGCCTTCACCGGCTTCATGGGCTTCACGCTCGGTCCGGTACTGAATGCCTACCTGAGCCTGCCCAACGGCGGCCAGCTGGTGATGACCGCGCTCGGCATGACCGGCATCACCTTCGCCGGCCTGTCCGCGGTGGCACTGGTGACGCGCAAGGACTTCTCGTTCCTGGGCAACTTCCTGTTCGCCGGCGCCATCGTGCTGATTCTGGCGATGCTGGCAGCGATGATCTTCAACATCAGCGGCCTGGCACTGGCTGTCTCCGCCGGCTTCGTGCTGTTCGCCTCCGCGGCGATCCTGTTCGAGACCAGCCAGATCATCCACGGCGGGCAGACCAACTACCTGCTGGCGACGGTGAGCCTGTACGTCTCCATCTACAACATGTTCGTCAGCCTGCTGGCCCTGCTGGGCTTCGCTTCCGACGATTGATCGTCAAGCGAAGGAACATGAGACCTGCAAACGACCCCGCCTCGGCGGGGTCGTTTGCGTTCGGGTGTCAGGTGGCGTGACTCGCGCTAGAATGGCGGCCATTCATGAGCAGTCACACGAGGTTCGCATGCGTTATGCTCTGGCCGTCTACGGCGGCCCCTACAGCCAGCAGGCCAGCCATTCGGCGCTGCGCTTTGCCGATGCCCTGCTAGCGCGCGGCCATCAGCTGACCACGGTGTTCTTCTATCACGATGGCGTCTACAACGCCGCCAACATGATGGCGCCGCCTCAGGACGAGCCGCATCTGCGTGATCGCTGGCTGTCGCTTGCCGAGAACCACGCTACCCGCCTGCAGGTGTGTGTCGCTGCGGGCCTGAGGCGCGGCATGCTCGATGAGCGCGAAGCGGCGCGGCATGGCAAGCAGGGGCACACCCTCGAGGCGCCGTTCGAGCTGACGGGGCTGGGCCAGCTGGTCGAGGCGACGTTGGACAATGAACACTTGATCACCTTTGCATGACGTCATTTCTTGTCATCACTGATGATGACGCCACTTATCAAGTGAGGAGCAGACCATGAGCGATGTGATGACGGCACCCTTGGCAGGTGAAGACGCCGGGATGGCCGCCGGTGATCTGCTGGTCATGCTGCGCCATGGCCCGCATGGCAGCAGCTGGCTGCGCGAAGGGCTGGAGGCGGCGATGGTCGCGGCGGCCTTCGGACGCGAGGTCGGGCTGCTGTTCACCGGTGATGGTGTGATGGCGCTGCTGGAAGGGCAGCAGGTCGGGCCGCTGGGGCAGAAGGGCAGTGACAACCTGCTGGCGGCGCTTGAGATGTATGACGTCGAGCGCTGCTATGTCGATGCGGCGGCGCTGCGCGCACGGGGCCTGACAGCGCAGGATGTCACGCTGTTGCCGGTCACGCTGCTCGAGCACGACGAGGTGGTCGCGCTGACAGTCGCGTTCTCGCGCGTGCTGAGCTTCTGACACGTCACTGCCGCCAACGCTGGCGACTGATATGCTCGCATCAGTTTCCTGATGCCATGTCGTTGATATCTCTTGATTGATGGCCAGCGTCAGCCCCAGCTTTCCTTGCCTGGATAATTGCATGAATCTACATCTACTCAATCGTTCGCCATTCTCCAGCCGCATCCATGATGATGTGCTCAATGCCATGGGCCCGGAAGACCAGCTGCTGCTGATCGAGGATGGCGTCAATGGCGCCCTCGACAACGCCGAGCAGCACCTTGCCGGGCTTGAGGGGCGGCTGTTCGCGTTGCGCGAAGACCTTGAGTCCCGCGGCCTGCTGGGACGCTGCGCGGAGAACGTCATCGTGGTCGACGTCGACGGTTTCGTCGCCCTGACCGAGGCCGCCGACAAGACCGTCAGCTGGTTCTGAGGCGTCAGGCGCTTCTCCCTTTCAATTTTCATGCAAGACAGTGAATCAGGATCTGTATGGCCAGTAGTGAAACGGTGCGCACACTGACGCTTGATGGACGTGATATCAGACTGGATGCGGAAGGCTATCTGGTCGATCTGGATGACTGGAGCCCGGCGCTGGCGGAAATGCTGGCCGCCGAGGAGGGGCGTGAACTGACGCCGGAGCACTGGGAGGTGATCGAGGTATTGCGTGACTTCTATCAGCGCTTCTCGCTCTCGCCGGCCATGCGCCCGCTGAGCAAGGCGATGACCCAGCGGTTTGGCTCCGACAAGGGCCGCTCGCTGCATCTGATGCGCCTGTTCCCGGACAGCCCGCCCAAGGTGGGCGCGCGCATCGCCGGGCTGCCCAAGCCGACCAACTGTCTGTGACGGTCAGCAGCATGCCTGAGTCGCCTTGCCCGTCGTGGTGCGCTGCGCTCAACGCGCAAGACCCGGCAGGGATGGCGACGTACGGCGTTGTCTGCGTTACTATTCGTCACAGCGTTGCAGTGTCGGCCAGGAGGCCGACACTGCTTCAGGTCCCGCGACATGGTCGCAAGGGCATTTGAATTCAGGCGGACAAGAGTCGACTTGCATGGGAAGAGCATTCCAGAACCGTAAAGAATCAATGGCGCGTACCTCTCTCAACAAGGCACGCGTGTATTCACGTTACGGGCGCGAGATTTACGTCTCGGCCAAGAACGGTGGCCTCGACCCCAACGGCAACCTGAGCCTGCGTCGTCTCATCGAGAAGGCCAAGAAGGACCAGGTGCCGACTCACGTCATCGACAAGGCGATCGACAAGGCCAAGGGCACCGGCGGAGAAGACTTCGCTCTGGCGCGCTATGAAGGCTTTGGTCCGGGCAATGTCATGGTCATCGTTGATTGTCTGACCGACAACAACAACCGCACCTTCGGCGAAGTCCGCACCTGCTTCAACAAGGGCAAGGGCAAGCTGGGCGCGCAGGGTTCGGTGTCGCACATGTTCGACCACCGCGCCATCCTGGCCTTCAAGGGTGCGGAAGAGGATGAGGAAAAGGTCCTGGAAGCGCTGATGGAAGCCGACGTCGATGTCAGTGATATCGAGCTCGACGACGGCATCATCACGGTTCTCGCGCCGACGACCGAGTACTTCAAGGCCAAGGGGGCACTGACCGATATCTACGGTGAAGATCTCGACTTCGAAGTCGATGAGATCAGCTTCATTCCGCAGATCCATACCGAAGTCGGCGGCGATGACGCCGAGCTGCTCAACAAGATGCTCGAGCTGCTGGATGATTGTGAAGACGTGCAGCAGGTCTATCACAATGGCGAGTTCGTCTGAGGCAGCATCTTGAACGTGATGCGACTGGCGGCTTCACGCTGACAGAAATGTGAATGTCAGTGTGGGAGGTCAGTCAGAGAAAAGCCCCGTCGGCATGCCGACGGGGCTTTTTCATGTCTCGACACTCAATACTCAACGCTCGGCGTGTCTCAGCAGTGCACGCGCTTCAGCAATGTGCATGGTGCTGCGCTTGCGGGGCCGTCTCGCGTGGGTCCGCCATGCCACCCTTGACGCCATGCTTCACCAGCCAGACGTTGACGGGCCAGGCGGCGAGCAGACCCAGGCTCAAGGAAATGATCAGCGAGTTCCAGAACAGCGGCTGATGCATGCCGGCGCCGCCCGCAAGCCAGAGGTCCACGGAAATCGCCACCACTTCCATCACCACGATGGAGGCCGTCTCGCTCTTGAAGGCATCACGAATCACCTGCAGCTTGTCGTCACTGCCACCCTGCAGCATCGGGCCGACCGTCAGCAGAAAACCGAACAGGTAAGCGAAGAGGAAGGTGATGATGGCGGTGGAGATATTGCCCATGGCCAACAGGCCCACCGCCAGGCTGACGCCGACGAATTCCCCCAGTCCGCAGCCCGAGTAGCAGTGCGCGACGCTTCTCAGCCCCTTGCGGGCATCACCGTTGGCGGCGATCTGGCGGCGCCCGGCGAAACGATAGACCAGCAGGCCAACGACACCGGAGTAGAGCGTGGTCAGTCCCCACACCCACTTCATCATCGGGGCCAGGTGGGCATTCTTCGTGGTCAGATCGCGCACGACCCAGATCAGCGCCGGTACCATCAGCAACAGCCAGCACAGCAGCAGGCTCCAGTGGGAAAGTGACTCACGTAACAGGTCTTGCATGATGACCTCCGTCGAGTGGATGTTGCAGGTGGCAGCCCGCTGATGGCGCGGCCCTCCTTGATAGCTGGTGGGGGCAGCGCGCCATATCAAGGGTGGCTTGTCATCGCCTGCTCGCAACCGCCAGTTGCTTTCGCCTGACAGGGGGACAGGGGGCAGAAGAACAGGCGAGGGTGTGCTCTCACGCCTTGTTAACCTTGCCGCAAGCCTCCATGGTGAAGGATGTCGGGTATTGTCCTTGCAACGTCGCCACTTTTTCCTGGAGCCATCATGTCGAGACACGCTGCTACATCCCTCGCACGCGCCGCACGTCAATTCGCCGGTATCGGTTTGATTGCCTCGCTTGCCGCGCCAGCCGTGGCCCAGGCGGCAGACGATGAAGTCTTCGGTTGGGTGGAAAAGGCGACCATCGAGCCGTGGGGCGTGATGGTGAAGGCCAAGCTGGATAGCGGCGCGCTGACCTCCTCGATGCATGCCGAGAATATCGAGACCTTCGAGCGTGATGACGAGGAATGGGTGCGTTTCGATGTCGAGGTCGAGGATGAGACCAAGGGTGAAAAGGTCGAGAATACCTTCGAACGCCCCCTGTATCGTGACCTGACGGTGTCCGGTGCAGGCGGACGTGATACGCGCCCGGTGGTGCTGATGACGCTGTGCATGGGCGGCGAGCGCTACGAGGAGCAGTTCAGTCTGCGCGATCGTGACGGCATGAATTATCCCGTGCTGCTGGGGCGTCGCACCATTCAGAGCCTGGGTGTGCTCGATGTGCGCAAGACCTTCCAGACCAGCCCGGACTGTGCCGAAGACGCGCCGCTGCATCGCTATGAAGACAAGGAATATTCCGACCGCATCGGCGCGGCGTCCTGATCTCATGTCGCGCTGAACGCTCATTGAGGAACGCGTACCGCGCATTTTCATCACAAGAGGGGGGCCAGCATGCCGGATGCCGCCAGCCAGCGACCTCAGCGTGACGGTTTGCCACTCATCAAGATCTACTACGACGCGCGCTGCCCGGTGTGTCGTCGTGAACGCGCCCGCTACGAGCGGCTGTCGCGCCAAGACGCCAACGTGGAGTGGTGGGATGCGACGGATAACGCCGAGCATCTCGCCGCTCGCGGCATCGGCCTTGAGCAGGCATTGCTGTCGTTGCATGTCGAGACAGCGCAAGGGCAGATCCGTGAGGGCATGCCGGCGTACCGCCTGCTGCTTGCGCGCATCCCCGGCCTTGCCTGGCTGGGGTGGCTGATCACGCGGCCGCTGATCGAGCCGGCGCTGACGCGAGTCTACGACGCCTGGGTGCGGCGTCGACTGTGTCGGGATGGCAGGCTGTAAGTGCCGACGAGCCTGATGCAGCGAGCTGACCCCCCCATGGGAAGCCCTGCTGATTTATCATGCTCTTTTGATATGCAAATGCTAATAGTTTTCGTTAGTATGTGAGGCACTGTCTGTTTCTTCACGTCTGCGAGCTTCCCGATGATCGACGCGCTTTCCCCGCTCTTTGCCGGTCCGATGGTTGCCTATCGGGACCTGATCACTACCTACATTCAGGTGCAGGAAGGCGATGAGGCGTCGCTCCAGCGTGTCGTGCCGGCGCGCGATGTGCTCAGCCCCGGTTGGCTGGCGGCGTGCATCGCCGCGCATGGCATGCAATACGAGACCAGCTCGGCAGACGCCGCTTCTCACCACAGCGGCCCCGATGAGCAGGCGCTGCTTTCCCAGTGGTCCAAGTACCTGTTGTCCTCGATGGTATCGCTGCCGCTGGCGGCCAATCTGCTGCTGGACCATCAACTGCCGCTGGAGCTTCGGCACCTTTCGCTGCGCCTTGGCGAGCATGGCGTAGTCACTCAGCTGATACTTGATGATGCGGCGGGGCAGGGCGCAAGCCTCCCGGCGGAGATCGAGTCGGCCGATGAGGCGACGCGTCTCCAGGCTCGCTTCCAGGGCTACCTGGCACATCTTGAGGCCGTCATCGAGCGCCTCGTGCTGCACACTGCGCTGGGGCCCAAGGTCTTCTGGAGCAACGCGGCGCATTACTTCGTCTATATCGTCGGCATGCTGGAAGAGCAGGGCTGGGTCGCGCAGGCGGCGCCGGCACGTCAGCTGATGGCGACCAGAATTCTGGCCGACGGGCGGCGCAATCCGCTCTATCAGCCGGTCAGCGACGTGATGGACCGCCATGGCGAACGGCATACGCCGCGCAAGGTGTGCTGCGTGCGTTATCGCATCGAGTGTCTGGGCTATTGCAGCAATTGCCCGCTGAGCATCGAGCGTGCACCGGCCCGCCGCGCCCAGACGCGTCGGGTCGATCAGCGTGCCAACTCGCGCGCGGCGCTGATCGGTAGCGACCTGTCCTGATAGATAGCGTCCTGAGTGGCAGCTGAGGGGCAGCGTCCTGTGTTGTTCGGTGCCCTCTGGTAAGATGGCGCCCCCTGTCATTGTTCGGTATGTCGTCATGTCCTCGTCTTCGCGCCGCCCACGCGGTGCCTCCTTCGCCAAGTCCGGCGCATCCTCCCGACACGACTCGGCTGACAGACGTCAGCAGGGCACCGCGGCTGGCCGTCGAGATCCTGCGGCCCGCGAGAAGTCCAGCGCGGCCAAGGCGCCTTCCAACAAGTCGCCTTCCATCAAGGTGATCCCGGCTCGCAAGGGTCAGCTGCATCCCCGCAACCCGCATCGTGGGCGCTATGACATGGCTGCGCTGGTCAAGGCGAGCCCGGCACTGGCGGCCTTCGTGATCAAGACACCCGCTGGCAGCGAGTCCATTGACTTCGCTGATCCCGTGGCGGTCAAGGCGCTCAATCGGGCACTGTTGAGTCGCCATTACGGCATCGCCCACTGGGACATTCCTGCCGGCTATCTTTGTCCGCCCATCCCCGGGCGCGCCGATTATCTGCATTACCTGGCGGACCTGATCAGTGAAGCGAATGGCGGTCAGCTGCCGGCGGGTGAGCACGTGCGCGCGCTGGATATCGGCACTGGCGCCAACCTCATCTACCCCCTGCTGGGCAATCGCAGCTTTGGCTGGCAGATGGTCGGCAGTGATATCAGCGTGCAGGCGATCGACTCGGCTCGCGCGATCGTGAGCGCCAATCTGCGCCTCAAGGGCCAGATCGAGGTGCGTCTGCAGACTGATCGCACGCGCCACTTCGCTGGTATCTGGGGCGCGGATGAGCGCTTCGATCTGGTGCTGTGCAACCCGCCGTTCCATGCCAGCGAAGCCGATATGGCGCGGGAATCGCAGCGCAAATGGCGCGGGCTCGACAAGTCGCGCCAGCAGCGCGGCAATGGCCCACGCAAGAGTGGGTCACGTAACGCGCCTGCGCTGAATTTCGCGGGTCAGGCGGCCGAGCTATGGTGTCCGGGCGGGGAAGAAGTCTTCGTCACCCGCATGATCCAGGAGAGCCGCAACGTCGCCTCGCAGTGCCTGTGGTTCACCTCGCTGGTCGCGCATTCGGCGAGCCTGACCGGTATCAGGAAAGCCCTCAAGCGCAGTGGCGCCAGCGAGGTCCGAGTGATCGAGATGTCCCAGGGGCAGAAGGTCAGCCGCTTCGTGGCCTGGTCGTATCTCACGCCCGACCAGCGTCGGCAGTGGGGGCGGGATCACTGGCAAGGGAAGTGAAGCGTCTGTCATAGCCGTATCAAGAGAGTCTTCGACTCAATGATGTCTTTGCATTGAAGCCCCCGTCGCCCAGCGCGACGGGGGCTTCTTGCATTGGCGGTTGTCATCCGCGCTTCACTTAAGCCTGCCTTAATAGTTTGCGGGCAAACTTTCTGCCAGAAACGCGCAGCCTGCCGGTTCCGATCGCTCCAGGATCTGTCATCTATCCGGCTTGCTCGACGCCCAGTCATTGCTCAGGAGTTATTCCATGAAGTCCGCGATCACCATGACATCGCCTGGTCCAGACCACCCCTTGGCGCAGGGCGAGGAGCCCTTGTGCGGAGGAGTTTCGGTGTTGATACCGGCTCGTGATGAGCGTGACAACTTGCCGAGCCTTATTGCCGAGGTGCATGAGGCGCTTGCGGGGCAGCGCTACGAGATCATCGTGGTGGATGATGGTTCCAGTGATGGCAGTTGGAGTTGGCTCAAGCAGGCTGCGCAGGAAGATTCACGATTGCGTCCCTATCACCATGGCACCAGTTTCGGACAGAGTACTTCGCTGTGGCAGGCTGCCCGGCTGGCGCGCGGTCGATGGTTGGCGACCCTGGATGGCGATGGCCAGAATGATCCAGCGGACTTGCCGGACATGTTGTCACTGGCAACGCTCGAAAAGCTCGACCTGGTAGCTGGTCATCGCACGCAACGCCGCGATGATGCCGTCAAGCGTGTGTCATCACGCTTGGCCAATGCCATCCGACAAGCGCTGCTGCACGATGACACGCCAGATACCGGCTGCGGAATCAAGGTCATGCGTCGTGATGTCTTCCTTCGGCTGCCGTATTTCGACCACATGCACCGTTTTCTTCCGGCGCTGGTTCGCGCCCAGGGTGGCAAGGTGCAGTCATTGGCAGTCCGGCACCGCGAACGAGTGGCAGGAGTATCCAAATACGGCTTCTTCGATCGGCTCTGGGTCGGTATTGCCGATATTGTCGGAGTGATGTGGCTTGTGCGTCGCTCGCGTCTACCGTCACCGCTCGAGAATATCTTTGGCCATGCTGCCAGTGAGGCCATCGACCATGGTTCGCTGCCGTTGGTGGGGACGCACGTGTCGACGCCCTCTGCATCCGCGCCAACAAGCCTGTTTGACTCCCCCTCTAGATATCAGGCTGACGGTCACGATGCAGCAGCAGGTGACAGCAACCCGGACCAGGCCGACGTGGCGCGGGGTGCCTGCTGATGGATGTCAGTCCGTGGTGGGTCGCTGTCGGTTTTGGAGGCCAGGCGCTGTTCTCGGCGCGTTTCATCATTCAGTGGCTGGCCAGTGAGAAGGCACGTCGTTCCATCGTTCCTCGTGCCTTCTGGTGGTTCTCGCTTGCCGGTGGCATGACGCTGCTTGCGTATGCCATCCATCGCGAGGACCCGGTATTCATTGCCGGTCAGGGGGCAGGGCTTTTCATCTATCTGCGTAATCTGAGCTTGATCAAGCGGGATCGCCGGTCACTCACGTCGCCTAGCAGCGAAGCGTCGTCCCAGGCACCGCAGGAGTCCACTGTCGTCGAACACGCTTGTGGCAAGACGGAAGAATGCGCATTGGGCACTGACGACTCCCTGAAGGCCAGGCTCGCGTCGCTGGAGATAGAAAACGCCCGACTCAAGACTGAAGTGGCACACCTCCATGCCAATTCCGTTCGGCACCAAGGGACAGGCGCATGAAGGCAATGACGCCAGCTGGCGGTGTGTACCGAAGACTTTCCCGCCATCCCTGGTGGGTCCTGGGGGCGTTGTATCTATCTGTCTCTGCCATCGGGCTTGGCATGCGTATGCCGTGGCCTGCCGATGAGCCACGCTTCGCGCTCAATGGTCTCGAGATGTGGATCACGGGGGACTGGTGGTTGCCACACCGCGCGGGAGAGCTTTATCCCGACAAGCCGCCGATCTTCATGTGGCTCAGTTCCTTGTCCACTGGCTTGGTGGGGGATATCCGCATCGGCTTTGCCCTGCCATCGCTGGTGGCCGGGGCCGCGACTCTGGGGCTGAGCGTGGACCTGATTCGCCGCCTGCATGGCCGGCACACAGCCTTCATTGCCGGGCTGTGGTTGCTCGCGTCAGTGCAGTTCATCTTGCAGGCTCGTACGGCTCAGATCGACATGCTGGTTACTGCTTTCATCCTGCTGGGTAGCTGGGGATTGTTGCGGCATGCATTGCTCAATGATGGCGTGCGCTATTTCTATCTCGGCTGCTTTGCGATGGGGCTTGGCATCCTCACCAAGGGGGTCGGGTTCCTGCCGTTGCTGATGTTGCCTTTCTGGCTGATGGCTGCGCGTCACGCATCGACTTGGCGCAGCAGTGGTCGTCGCGCAGGGCAGCTGACATCACGCGAGCTGTTGATCGGACTCTGCTGGATGCTGGCGGCTCCGCTGCTCTGGGTAGGGCCGATGCTGGTGATGTCCTTCGTGTCCGGCGATTCGGAGCTTGCCGCCTATCGCGACAACATCCTGCTCAAGCAGACCGCTGAGCGATATACCGACAGCTGGCATCATCTGAAGCCTTGGCATTACTTCCTGACCAGTGTGATTCCCTGGGCATGGATGCCGCTGCTGCTGACGCTACCCTCGTGGCCGAAGGCACTCGCTCGCAGCTTCTCGCGCCGCGATCTACGAGTCTGGCTGCCCCTGGTGGGTGCGGCATTGATGGTGGTCTTCTTCTCATTGTCTCCAGGCAAGCGGGGAGTCTATATCCTGCCGGCGCTGCCGCTGTTGGTGATCGGCCTGGCACCCATGTTGCCGGGGTTCTCACGTAAGCCTCATGTCTCCTGGCTGGGGTTTGCACTTTGCGCCGGACTGGCAGGCATCTTCCTGATCGCGGCACTGCTCGGTGTCTTCGGGTACCCGGCATTGGTGACGCTTGCCGAAAAGGAGGGGGTTGTGCCGTGGGGGTGGTGGGGGCTGCTGGGTGGCAGTGGTATCGCGCTCTGTGCCTGGCTGAAACCACGGAACGGCTTGTTGGCCTTGGGGATTTGGCTCGTGGTGTTCTGGATTCTGTGGGGCACCTGGGGGGCACGATTGATGGACCCGGTTCGCAATCCTGCCCTACTGATGGCGCAGGTTGCCGAGAAGAGCGATTACCAGGCATTGGCTATTCCCGACTTTCGTGAGCAATACATCCTGCAGGCGCGCCAGCCATTGTGGCACTTCGGTTACAAGACGCCGGAGGAAGACCAATTCTCGCGTCTCTATGCATGGCTGAAGGAGGCCCCGCAGAACCGCTGGGTCTTGTTGACACCCCGCAAGCTCAAGCGGCATGCCTGTCTGGATGGTGCACAGGCCATCACATTGAATGAGCCGGATGAGCAATGGGTACTGCTACCTGGTAGCGCGGCCGTGAAATGTCAGGGCAATCCCGATGCTGCGCCGATGTATCTGGCGCCGACCTCGGTCTCGAATGAAGCGGCACAGCTGATCGGACTTCCCCAGCGACATACTCTGATGCCGGAGGTTCAGCCGTGAAGTGTCAGAAGCAACTTTCATGTGCGATATCCCTGGTGGGTAGGGGGTCCCATTCGTTGATCAACCTGAATGCCAGCGAGCGAATATGTTGGACGCTATGGGGAGTGTTGCTGATGTCAGCAGCGCTGGCACGACCCTATCTGTCCATCGATGAAACTCGCTATGTCTCGGTGGCATGGGAGATGTGGCATGCCGGCAGCGGGTTCGTCTCGACCATGAACGGGGCGGCCTACGCTGACAAGCCGGTACTGTTGTTCTGGTTGGTTCACGCCGGATGGGTGGTCTTCGGAGTCAATGATGTCTGGCCAAGATTGGTGATGCCGCTGGTCAGTCTGCTGGGTATCTGGCAGATAGGGCGTGTCGCCCGCACCCTGAGGCCGGCCACTGGCCTGGCCGATGCCGAACGGCAGAGACATGAGCTTTGGGTACGCATGGTGCGTTTGATGCTCGCCGGTTGTCTGATGTGGGTGCTCTATAGCCAGGCCTTGATGTTCGATGTGCTGTTGACGACGTGTCTACTGGGCGCGTTGCGGCCCTGGTGTACACCACAGGGAGGGCAGCCGTTCAGTCTGAGCGTCGTGCTCGAGAGTGGTGTGTGGCTGGGGTTGGCCTTGCTGGCCAAAGGGCCGGTCGCACTCTTGTGGTTTCTGTTGGTGGTCGGCTCGCGCCCCTGGTGGACGCAAGCACAAGCCCGCGAGGTGTGGGGCTGTGAGTGGCGCGGTTGGGTGTTGAGCCTGCTGCTGGGCATCGCGGTGTTGTGCATCTGGTTGCTTCCCGCCGTCATCACTGGTCCTCCCGACTATGTCGAGGATCTGCTTTGGGGCCAGACGGCAAGCCGCGTCATCTCCGCGCAGGATCATGCTCGACCGCCATGGTGGTATCTACCGTGGCTGGCGGTGTTGATCTTCCCGCTCAGCTTGCGCCCGCGATTGCTGATCGAGGGGTTTCTGGCCTCGGTTGCTCGGCGGCCAACGTCAGAGCAACCCTTGCTGAAGCTGGGACGCTTCTGGGCACTGGGCGGACTGCTGGTCTTTTCACTTATCTCCGGCAAGCAAGTGCATTATCTGATGCCGCTACTGGTACCGGTGAGTCTGCTGCTGGCCTGGGCTGCTCTGCGCCAGCCTCCGGCTCGCACATCGCTGAAACTGCTGGCGATGATCAGCGGTGGCCTGGGACTGACAAGCCTGGCGTTGGCGGTCATCGTCATGCCCGCAGGCTGGCTGGCTGATGCCTCATTTCTGCCGACCCATGCAGCGCTGGTGGCTTCGGGCAACGCAAGCCTTGCGTGTCTCATGGCGGGAGCTAGCTTGCTGGCCTTGATGGTATGGCTATGGCCTTCCGTGGATGAGGCGAGACGCTCCATCACGGCTCAAACACCTGCCGCTGAGTCACTGGGCAATAGCGCGCTGAATGCTCAGCGGCGACTGGCGCTGGGCAGCGTGTTGCTGGTGACCTGCTTGCTGGCCCTGACATTACGTCCGTTATGGCCACGTCTGGATCAGACTGCCCTGGCTCAATGGGTTCAGCACCATCAACAGGAGGGCCAGGAGGTGGCCGTCGTTGGCTGGGACTATCAGGCAACCTGGCAGTTTCTGGGGCGACTGACCCAACCGCTGAAGCAATTGAAGCGCGATTCGAGTCAGCTGAATTCCTGGCAGGCAGCGCATCCCGATGGCTGGTTGATAATCGAGGCTGACAAATGTCTGCGTCTACCCGACACGCCAGGCCCTCTGGCCGGCATGCGTGATTGGTGTCAGGCGGCAGTAGACGATGGAGACAATGCCACGCCGGTCTTTCATCAGGGACGCCACCGATTATTGACGGTACCCGCAGCGGCATTGGGCGGCCCCTCATCAGCACCAACGGCGTTGGTCATGACCGTTCAGGAGAAACGATGAGCATGAAGATACTGGTAACTGGGGCTGCAGGTTTCATTGGTGCTGCTCTGTGTGAGCGACTCTTGAAGGAAGGCCTGCAGGTCGTCGGTCTCGACAATCTCAACCCCTACTATCCGTTGGCGCTGAAGCAGCACCGCCTGACACGTCTCGAAGCACTTGCCGGGCAGTGCGTTGCTGCCCCCGGGAATGCACGCCGGTTGGGCAGCTTTCGCTTCGTCAAGCTGGATCTTGTCGAACGTGAGGCGCTTCGCACATTGATGCAGGAGGAGGAGTTTGATGTCGTCGTCAATCTGGCGGCCCAGGCTGGGGTGCGCCACTCCATCGCTCAGCCTTTTGATTATGTCGACAGCAACCTGGTCGGCTTCGTCAATCTTCTTGAGGCTTGTCGTGACACGGCCCCGAGCCATTTGCTCTATGCTTCCAGCAGTTCCGTTTACGGGGATGATACCCGTCAGCCTCTGCAGGAATCCCAGGCGGGTGTACGCCCGCTCTCGCTGTACGCTGCTACGAAGCGCTCAAATGAATTGATGGCTTACAGCTACGCGCATCTCTATGGTTTACCGGTGACAGGGCTACGCTTCTTTACCGTGTATGGTGCCCGCGGGCGCCCGGACATGGCGCCACTTCGTTTCGCACACAAGCTGCTGGCCGACGAGGTGATCGATGTCTACAACCATGGACAGATGGCACGTGATTTCACCCATGTCAGTGATATCGTGGAGGGCATCTACCGACTTATGCACCTGCCGCCGACGCAGGAAGTGAATGCCGCTCCCTCGCGTGTCCTGAACCTCGGGCGTGGTGAGCCCATCGCATTGGGGAACTTCATCAATGGCCTCGAGGCAGCGCTGGGTGTCCCGGCTCGCAAGCGTCTGCTGCCGATGCAGCCAGGGGATGTCGAGCGTACCTGGGCAGATACCTCGACACTCGAGACGCTGACCGGCTTTCGCCCCAGTGTCAGTCTTGCCACAGGGCTTGAGGAGTTGGCTGAGTGGGCGCAACAGTATCCGTCATTGCTGAGAGAAACCGATGATGAGCAATCGCCCCGGGTGAGATGTCCTGATGAAGCAGGCGTCGCTGCAGGTGGACATTCTGGACGCATGACAAAGACCGGCATGTCCGCCATGACGGCCTTGGCCTTCAGTAGTGGAACTCTCTTGAAGGCCTGAGTGGGATTCAGCGGCTGTATATCTGAGGTCAGGTCGAGAAGCGTCCAGCCCTACAACGCAAGGAGCCCCGCCAGTGAACTGGCGGGGCTCCTTGTATCTTGCCTGTCAGCCGCTATCAGCAGCGACCCTCGCAATTGGCAGGCTTGTCGTTGGCGATGCGCCAGTCTTCCTCGTTGGCCAGCGTGGCCAGCGGCGACAGCATCGAGAAGTCGAACTCGGTGAGGCAGGTACCGCGTTGTACGCGCTTGGGCCAGTCATGATTGGCCAGCGCCGAGCGACCGATGGCGACCAGGTCCGCGTGCTGCAGGGCGGCCTGGGCCTTCGCGACGCTGGCGACATTGCCATTGGTGATCAGCGTGATGTCTGACTCCAGTGCCTTGCGTGATTGGTCGGCAAGCGCCGTCAGGCTGAGGCTGCGCTCACGCTCGTCGTCTGCCTCGGGGAAGGCGGGGGCATCGACATCACTGCCGGTCAGGTGCAGGAAATCCAGCCCAGCTTCCATCAGCTTGGCGAGGCGCTCGCGGGCCTCGTTAGGGCCGCCCTGCCAGGTGAGCTCAGGCTCGGTCACGGTGCCCTGGGAGAGGCGCATGCCGATGACGAAGTCGGCGCCGACCGCCTCACGCACGCTGCGGATGACCGCCAGCGGGAAGGCCAGACGTGCGATGGCGTCGCCGCCCCAGGCATCGTCACGCTGATTGAAGCGCTCACTGATGAACTGGTGGATCAGGTAGCCGTTGGCACCATGCAGCTCGATACCATCGAAGCCGGCTTCCTTGGCGCGACGGGCGCTGGTGGCAAAGCCGGCGATCGCGTCATGAATTTCCGCTTCGCTGATCTCACGGGCCAGCGGGAAGGGGCCGGAGCCACCGTAGAAGCTGAGCATCTCGCCACTGGCGCGGCTCTCGGAGGGGGCGACTACCTCGTCCTTGAAGCGGTTGTGCTGGGTCTGGGCGCCGGCATGCATCAGCTGGGCGATGAGGCGCCCACCTTGTTGATGCACGGCGTCGACCACCGGACGCCAGCTGTCCTGCTGCGCCTGGTTGGCCAGCCCCGGCTGGTTGGCGTAGCCCTGGCTGAAGGCTTCATCGGTGTAGATGCCTTCGGTGATCAGCAGCGAGAAGTTGCCCCGCGCAAAATCGCGATAGTAATCGACCATGTCAAAGTGCACCTGGCCGTCATCCTGCGCGCTGGTGCGCGTCATCGGGGCGAGCACCAGGCGATTGTCGAGCTCCAGCCTGGCGAAGGCATGGGGGGTGAACAGTGCGGTGGTGTCTGTCATCTAGTACGTCTCCCGCGGAAAGCATTCCGCTGTCGTATCCGGTCGTAGGCCCTGAGCAACTGCGTGCACGAAGAGGTGAAGATCGACGCAGTGCGGTGGCCTGAATGAATGATCGACGGATCATCTGTATGCCCTATATCGTGCCTGCCGCACCTGGGGGTCACAAGCCGGAACGCTGGAAGGAGAGTGTTGTCGTTTTGACAACCTGTGCATGTAATTGACTGAATTTGCGAGACTTTTTCTCAAACAATTCAGGGTTGCTGCATGAAGTGGCAACGCAGTGCTGCTTTCCATGCACATAAGCATATGCGCGCAACGACGCAGGCCCCGCTACCGTGGGTTGCGGGGCCTGCGTCTTGAGCGCCAATCGTGCCTATGGCGAGTGCTCCGTGCTGATGATCACTTGCCGTCGCACTGGGCGTTCTGCTTGCTGCTACCGGAGGGCGGGCAGCCGAACCAGTTCTCGGTCGGCTTGGCCTGGCCCGTGTTGGCGTGGCGGCCGCCCTGGCTGCCGATCTTGCCGCCATCGAGGCTTTTCTGTACCTGGTGCGTGGCGTTGTCCTTGGCTTGCTGCCGTGCCTCGGGCTGTTCGTTCTGTTGATAGTGCGCGCCGTTGTCAGCTGCGCCGTCTGCGGTGCGCTTCGAGTGGCTGGGCGTTGGCTGGCCCTGCGAGGAATGCTGGGAAGAGGCCGCGCCGCTGGTCCCTGTCTCGGTGTTCATCTCGTCGAAGGCCTGAGCCGGGGAGAGGCCCAGCAGGCCCAGCATCACTGCGGCGGCGCCGATGCCACGGCGCAGGCGGGTGCTCGCGGTAGGTCGCTTGCCTAAGAGCAGATCAGTGCGCAGGCGATGGAGAGAGGCATTGTCGTCAGTGATGGCTGTCGAGGTTCTGTAGAACATGATGAGGGGACTCCTTGCGGGTCTGGCTGCCGGTGTCGGCAGCCGCGCGGGTGAGGGATTCACCGGCGACGCATGAGGTGTCGGCAATGCTGCGCTCTCTTGCGAGTGCGCGCTGCCAGACATGAGAGGATGATGTGAGTGACTGCAACTCGGCGTTGCGTGCCGAGTAATCGATGGAACAGTTATCGGGGCATACCAAGGGAATTCAACTCTTGTTCAATAATTGGCCTTGGCGACGGGCGTACTCGCCGGGGTGGGTGGCATGTCTTGCTCACTCGAGTGAGGCGCAGCCAGCACGCGATCGATCAGACACTTGTGATGGCAAAAGGGCAGACGCCCCTTGAAGTCATGGCGTGCCATGACAATGTGGGAGGGACAGGGCAACGGCCCTGAGTGTTCACCCAGTCAAGGAGACAGGCATGACGATCAAGAAAACCGGTTCCGCGCATTGGGAAGGTAGCGTCAAGCAGGGTAAAGGCACTGTCAGCAGTGAAAGTGGTGCGCTTAAGGATCAGCCTTACGGCTTCAATACGCGCTTTGAAGATGGCGCCGGCACCAACCCCGAAGAGCTGATCGGGGCGGCCCACGCCAGCTGCTTCTCGATGGCACTCTCGATGATGCTGGGCGAGGCGGGGCATGAGCCCAAGGCCATCGATACCACCGCCACCGTCCATCTGGACAAGGACGACAGCGGCTTCAGCGTGACGAAGATAGCCCTGGTGACCAAGGCCGATGTGCCGGGCATCAGCGAGGCAGACTTCCAGTCCACCGCAGAGAAGGCCAAGGGCGGCTGCCCGATCTCCAAGCTGTTCACCGCCGAGATCTCGCTGGAAGCCTCGCTGGTCAACTGAGGCGTCGCCTGCAGGCGAGCCGTTGCAGATGAACAGCCCTCAGGCGCTGATCACGACGACAATGACTCGCGTGACCGCAGGCATCATCTCTGCGATGCGAGCATGAAAAACCGCCCCTCGGGGCGGTTTTTTCGTTGTGCGCGCGGTGAGCTTTCCCAGCGCGTGTACTAGCGCTTGTCTGAGCCGCTTTCAGAACCGTTTGCTGACTCGCTTTCTGCCCCCTTGCCTGACCTCCTGTCTGGGCTCATTTCCATTGCCTCATCCTCGCTGATCTCGCCGGCATGCTGCATGGCATTGCGGCGCGACTGCAGCCGCGTCAGTGGCTTGCGATCCGGTGTGCAATACCAGCGAATGTTCTCGCGTGAGCACTGCTCCAGCTCGGCGATCACCTGGGCGCCGAGCAGCAGGATCACGGCGCCGATCTCCAGTCCCAGCAGCAGCACGATCAGCGTCGCCAGCGAGCCGTAGACGGCGCCGACGAAGGACAGGTGGGTGAAGTACCAGCTCAAGGCGAGGCGTGTCAGCTCCCACAGGGTGGCCGCGACCAGACCCCCGACCAGCGCGCGGCGGGTCGAGACGCGGGTCTGGGGCAGTATCTTGTAGATGGCGCTGAACAGCCCGAACATGCCGACGATGCTGATCAGATAGATCACCTCGCTGCCGGCATCGCCCAGGGTCAGCTCGATGCCGGTCAGCAGCGTCAGGGCATCATTCATCGCCGAGGCCAGCGCCACCAGCAGGGTCAGCGCCAGCAGGCCCGCGCCCAGCACCATCACGAAGGCGTAGGGCAGCAGGGCGGAAATCCACGCGCTGCGCTTACGAATCACTGGATGCTGATGGAAGATCAGCGCAATGGCGTCTTCCAGCATGCGAAAGGCCAACCCGGCGAAGAACAGCAAGCCGCCCATGCCGATCCAGCTGATCACCTCGCGATTGGCCAGCAGCTTGCGCACCGCGTCCAGCAGGATATCTTCCTGGCCCGGCCCCAGATGCTGGACCTGAATGGCGATGATGCTCATCAGGCGAGTTTCATCCACCAGGTGCGTCAGCAGCACGCAGAGCAAGGCGAACAGCGGCACGCTGGACAGCAGGATGTTGTAACCGACGCCCCCGGCCAGCAGCACGCCACGGTTGGCGATGAACTGTCCGATGACGCGCAGGGCGAAGGCCAGCAGGCGCGGCAGAAAGCGCAACAGGCGGCTGCTCACGGAGTCTGCAGCAGGGTCTGGCATGGCTGGGCATCCTCGCGTTGGTTCGTGATGTCGGTTCAAGGGGGATATCAGCCGCGCTGCCGAGCGCGATGCTGGAAGAACGTCGAGGCGGTATAGAGCGCCAGACCGCTCCAGATCAGCACGAAAGTGATCAGCATCGTCGGATGCAGGGTTTCCTTGAAGATCAGCAGCGCGATCAGAAACTGCATGGTCGGGTTGATGTACATCAGAAAGCCCACCGTGGCGAGTCGCAGGCGACGCGCCGCACCGGCAAAGGCGAGCAGCGGCAGCGCGGTGAGCACGCCGCTGGACATCATCAGCACGCTGGCGGGTAGTTCAAGCGGGCCGACATCGCTGGCCGTGAAGTGCGATTCGCCCGAGAACCACTGGCCGCCGATCAGCAGTAGCGCGAGTGGCGCGAGCATCATCGTCTCGACCAGCAGGCCCGACAGGCCATCCAGCGCGATGCGCTTTCTGAGCAGCCCGTAGGTGCCGAAGGTCACAGCCAGCGAGAGCGTGATCCACGGCAGTTCCGTCAGGCCGACCAGCTGCAGGCTCAGGCCGAGGATGGCCAGCCCCAGCGCGAACAGCTGCACGCGCGACAGGCGTTCCTTCAGGAACAGCATGCCCAGCCCGACATTGACCAGCGGCGTCATGAAGTAACCCAAGCTTGCCTGCAGTACCTCATGCACCTCTACCGCGTGGATGTAGATGCCCCAGTTGAGCGCGATCAGGATCGAGCAGGCCAGCACCGGCACAAGCTTGCGGGGTTCGGCGAAGGCAGCGCGCACCGGTGACCAGCGCCGGATGACGCTGATCAGCAGCACCATGAACACGCAGCTCCACAGGATGCGGTGCAGCAGCACTTCCCAGGCGGGAATGCCCTCGAACAGCGCGAAGTAGAGCGGAAAACAGCCCCACATCACATAGGCGCCCAGTCCGAAGCCGACGCCCTTGGCGCTCTCGCGGCGTGCCTTGGCCAGACTCTCGACAGAGGGGCTTGTCTGCTCCCGCCTCATGCGGAGTCGCTCGAACCATCCTGCGCCAGCGGTTTGCCTGCGATCTGCGCCAGCGGTTTACCTGCGATGTAGTAGCCCGACGGTTCAAGCGCGATGAAGAAGCTTTCGGCCTCTGGGTAGCCGGCCTCGTTCATGGCCTGCGCGATGGACTGGGCGCACAGATCGCGCACCTGTTTGCCACGTTCGAACCACAGCACCTCGACGAAGGGGAAGGCATCGACGAGCTGACCATCGAACACATACTGGGTGGTGATGCACTCCAGCGTGAATTCGTCGCGCGCGGTGGCGGTCGCTTCGCTCAGCTGATCGATCAGTGCGCGCGAGACAGGGGCAAGACGGGCAGGCGTGACACCGTGGAAGCGAAGCTGAGGCATGAAGCTCTCCTGTGAGTCGGGATGGGGAGGGGGCGAGCAAGCTCGCGGTGAACTGACGCCGCCGCAACCTGGTGTGGTGGCCTTGCGTTCATCGCCAATATATCACTGGCTTCTGATGCTCACACCCGCCGCCAGGGATTCGTGTGCGTGATGAGCGCTACGGCGATGACAGATCATGCTTTGCCTCTCACATCTGATCGCCACAGACGGTAGAATGAGCGCTTTCAAGGCGTGGCATGACCAGTGGCAGGGTGGGCAAGGCTCACGCCGACGCGCATCCGCCGGTCGCCACTCAAGCGCCCATTCAGTCAGCAGGGAGGCACGACGACCATGACGACACAGCCACAGGCGACTTCCCCACAAGCGAGTGCTGGCGATGCCTCGCGAGGGGCGACATTGCGTGTCAGCCTGGTGCAGACGGACCTGCGCTGGGAAGACCCGGCGGAGAACTGCCGTCTGCTCGGCGAGCAGCTGGATGCCGCTGGCCTGGTCTTGGGCGCCGATGGCCGCAATGTCGCAACCGATCTGATCGTGCTGCCCGAGATGTTCGCCACCGGCTTCACCATGAATTCGCGTGAGATGGCGCAGCCGATGGAGTCCAGCGAGAGCGTCGACTGGCTCAAGGCGCAGGCCATCACCCGTGGTTGCGTGATGACCGGCAGCATCGCGGTGCTGGATGACGGCGAGTGTTACAACCGCATGCTGTGGGCCACGCCCGACGGTGAGGTGTCGCATTACGACAAGCGCCATCTGTTCCGCATGGCCGGTGAGCATGAGCGTTATGGCATGGGTTATGAGCGGGTGCTGGTCGAGCTCAACGGCTTTCGGATCCAGCTCTCTGTCTGCTATGACCTGCGCTTCCCGACCTGGCTGCGTCAGCGTCCCGTCATCGGTGGCGTGAGTGCTGCCGAGACCGCCGCCGACAGCGCCTTTGAATATGACCTGCTGCTGTGCGTGGCCAACTGGCCGGGCGTACGGCGTCATCCCTGGCGCACGCTGCTGCAGGCGCGCGCCATCGAGAATCTGGCCTATGTGGTGGGCGTCAACCGTGTGGGTGACGACGCCAACGGGCTGCACTATACCGGCGACTCCATGGTCTGCGACTTCAAGGGCGAGCCCATCCTCGACCCCGCGCCAGACCAGCCCTTCATCGAGACCGTGACGCTTGAACGCGGCGCGCTCGACGAGTTTCGAACCAAGTTTCCGGCGTGGATGGACGCCGATCATTTCACTCTGGAGGCCTGATGCGCCTGGACAAATTCCTTACCGAAACCACGGATCTCAGCCGTAGCGATGCCAAGAAGGTCGTGCACCGCGGCGATGTCACCGTGGATGGTGAGGTAGTCAAGAACACCGCGAGCGCCGTCAAGGACGGCATGCGCGTCGAATGGAATGGCGAGCACCTGGAGCTGATGGGGCTGCGCTATCTGATGCTGTACAAGCCGGCCAATGTGGAATGCACCAGCAAGCCGGGCCTCTATGAGCGCGCGCATGACCTGATCGATCTGCCCAATGTCGAGCGCCTGAGCATCGTTGGGCGTCTCGATGTCGACACCACCGGCCTGGTGCTGATGACGGATGACGGCCAGTGGAACCATCGTGTCACCTCGCCCAAGAAGGCCTGTGCCAAGCGCTATCGCGTCACCCTGGCGCGCCCGCTGGAAGGCGATGAGCTGGCGCGCGCCGTGGAGGACTTCGAGCACGGCCTGATGCTGGATGGCGAAGAGAAGCCGACCCGTCCGGCGCGTCTCGAGATGGAAACCGCCACCGTGGGTCTGCTGTGGATCACCGAAGGCCGTTACCACCAGGTGAAGCGCATGTTCGCGGCCATCGGCAATCACGTCGAAGCCCTGCATCGCGAAGCCATCGGCGATGTCGAGCTGGACCCGGAGCTGGAGCCGGGCGAGTGTCGCTTCCTGCGTCCGGAAGAGATCGCCAGCTTCTGATCGTTGGCTTCTGATGCATCAGCGCATGCATCATCAAAAGCCCCTGTCATTTTCACGAATGGCGGGGGCTTTTTCGTGCGCGTCGTTGGCCGCCGTGTCTTGTATCGATCCAACGATCGCGCTTAAGGTAGCTGTTCGTCTGCTCGCATTGTGATTTCTTTGCGGGAAGCGCGTTTTGCAGAAGTGATGTTTATACAGAGGTCGCCTTCAATCAAACGCTTGTTTCCGGTATTTTCATGACAATGGCGTATCCATAACAACAACGAGGAAAATCCACTATGTCGTCCCCCTTCACCAAGTCGTCTCCCTTTGCCAGATCCTCCCTGATGAAACCCCTGCCGCTGCGCATGGCGTTGGCGGGCAGTGGTCTGCTGCTGGCAACGCTGTCAGCGCCGGCGACTGCCGCGGAAGACGCCAGTGTCGTGTTCGCGGCGCCGCCGTGGCCGGGCGTGACCATGAAGACCGAGATTGCCTCCGAAATCTTCGAGGCGCTGGGCTATTCTCCCACCACCCGCCAACTGGGCGCGCAGATCACCTACGAAGGCATCTCGCTCGGTGAGGTCGATGTCTACCTGGCCGCCTGGTTGCCGGGGCAGAGCACCATGTACGATGCAGCGATGGCAAAGGACGCCATGGTCGACTTCGGCAATAACGTGAACGGTGCACGGGCCAATTTCGCCGTACCGCGTTATGTGGCTGAAGCCGGTGTCACTTCACTGCATGATGTCGACAAGCCGGAATTTGCCGACAAGTTCGAAAAGACCATCTATTCCATCGAGATCGGCTCGGGTTCCAGTGAAATCGCCAACCGTGCCGTCGATGAGGATATCTATGGCCTCGGCGATTGGGACCTCAAGGAGTCTTCCACTGCCGGCATGCTTGGAACAGTTGCCAATGCCATCAAGCGTGATGAGTGGGTCATGTTCGTCGGCTGGACTCCGCACTGGATGGGCGTCGAATACGACATGGTCTTCCTCGATGATCCAGAAGACCTGTGGGGGCCGGGCGGCGGCAAGAGTGACGTGAGAACTCTGGCCAACAAGAAATGGTCTGAAGCGCATCCCAATGCCTCCGTCTTCCTGGATCAGATCTCCTTTACCTCCGAGGAGCAGAGTGAACTCATCTATGGCTATGGCAAGGAAGAGCGCCCGCAGGAAGAGGTGGCGGGAACATGGATGAAGGCCAATCCGGGCAAGGTCAAGGCCTGGCTGGATGGCGTGACCACCCGTGATGGCGAACCTGCCTGGCCGGCCGTCAAGGAGGCACTTGGCCTGCCGGAGGCATGATTGACAGCTTGAAAAGGTGCCGCTGATCTTTGCGGATGCAGCACCTTGAATATAGTGGTAAGAACACGAAGCCCGCTCATTGAGCGGGCTTCGTGCGTTCTACAGCAGCGAACGTGTCAAGAAAGCGCACAGCGTCAGAGGCGGGAATAGCCTCGGGTGTGCCGCGCACCAGGGGGTGAAATCACTGTCATGCAAATCTTGCATGGAAAATCCAAATAAAGAATTGGTCGCGAGATAGGGGCCTGTATCACCATCAGTCTGCACTCTGCGCTGCTTCCACGCGCAGCCAAGAACAATGACAAGAAGGAAACACTCATGGCTGATTCAGGTTCTTCCTCCGCCCCGATACCCCGCTCTCCCGGGCCCATTGCGCGCTTTCTGTCTCCCTGGACAAGACTGGCGCTGTGGAAGCAGATCTTCATCGCACTGATTCTGGGCCTGGGGCTGGGCATCGTGCTCAACCAGACCGGGCGCGCCGATATCGCCGCCGATATCAAACCGCTGGGTGACCTGTTCATCCGCGGCATCAAGATGCTGATCGTGCCGCTGGTCTTCATCTCGCTGGTCACTGGCGTGGCCTCGCTCAACAACCTCTCCAAGATCGGGCGCCTGAGCGTCAAGACGCTGGTGCTCTATCTGGGCATGACGGCGGTCGCCATCACCATCGGCCTGGGGCTGGCCACCGTCTTCCAGCCGGGTGTCGGGATCGACCTGGGCAGCGCGGCCAATGTCGAGGTGCGTGAAGCGCCGACCGCCGTCGATACGCTGCTCGGGCTGGTGCCGACCAATGCCGTCGAAGCCTTCGCCGAAGGCAATGTACTGCAGATCATCGTCTTCGCGATCCTGTTTGGCCTCTCCATCACGCTGGTGGGGGAGAAAGCCCGTCCGGTACGCGTGTTCTTCGAGTCCGCAGCGGAAATCATCTATCGCATGACCAGCATCATCATCGCCTTCACCCCCTACGGTGTCTTCGCCCTGATGACCTGGGTGGCCGGTACCTATGGCCTGGCGATGCTCGCGCCGCTGGCCAAGGTGATCGGCATCGTCTATCTGGGCTGCTTCGTGCATGCCATCGTGGTCTATGGCGGCATGCTGCGCTTTCTGGCGCGCTTGAACCCGCTGCGCTATTTCCAGGGCAGTGTCGAGCCGATCATGCTCGCCTTCACCAGCACCTCCAGTTCCGGCACCTTGCCGGTGACCATGATGGCCGCCGAGCAGAATCTGGGCGTCAAGCGGGGTGTCTCGAGCTTCGTGCTGCCGCTGGGCGCGACCATCAACATGGATGGCACCGCGCTGTACCAGGGCGTCTGCGCGCTGTTCATCGCCCAGGCCTATGGCGTTGATCTGGGCATGACCGAATACGTCACCATCATCATGACCGCGACGCTGGGCTCCATCGGTACCGCCGGTGTGCCGGGAGCCGGCTTGATCATGCTCTCGCTGGTGCTGACCTCCGTCGGCCTGCCGCTGGAAGGGGTCGCCATCATCGCCGGCATCGATCGTGTGCTCGACATGGCACGTACCGGCCTCAACGTGGCGGGCGACTGCGCCGTCAGCTGCCTGGTCGCCAAGAGCGAAGGCGAGCTGGACGAGCAAGTCTTCAATACGCCCCACGTCATGCGCTCAGAGCTCAGTTGAGCGCTCTTGTCTGAACACCAACCGCGTCATCATCATCGGCTTGTCGGCATCCGCGTGATAAGCGTGTCAAGGACATCAGGAGAACATCGTCATGGAACGCCCCAACGCACCTTCACATAAAGCCAGCCCCTCTGTCGTCCGCTACGGCGTCGTGGGCGGCCTGGGGGCGATCGGCAGCGCGGATGTCCTGCTCAAGACGGTGCGCGCGGCGCAGTACTGCAAGCCACCGGGCGGGGTGGATATCGCCTTCGAGCAACGTCACTTCGATGACGGGCCGGGAATCGCCGCGGAGGCCTACGACCCGCTGCGACGCAAGTTCTACGTCTACAACGTGCTCAAGGACATGCAGGGCAAGGTCGAGAACGCAATGGTGCCATGCTTTCTCTCGCATACCTTCCTGGCCGAGATCACCCCGGAAATCAGCGTCAACGTCGTCGATATCTTCGATGCGCTGCTGGCGCGTATTCGCCGCGACTATCCCGAGGTGCGCAAGATCGGCGTGCTGACCTCAAGCTACGTGCGCGCCTCCGGTATCTTCGAGCAGCGCTTCGGGGAGCCGGAGGCCACGATGGCTGTCACGGATGCCACGCAAGACGGTAACCTCGTGGCAGGTGATGGCCTCGCGGCAGCGGGCGGCCTCGAGGTCATCTACCCCGATGCCACGGTGCAGCGTGATGCCCTGATGCAGGCCATCTATGGGCCAAGCGGCATCAAGAGCGGCCATCATGGTGGCGAGTGTCTGCAACTGTTGCTCGAGGCCTGTGATGACCTGGTCAGTCAGGGCGCGGAGATCATCGTGCCGGGCCTGAGCGAGATTCCGGTGCTGATGGAGTCGCTGCAGCCGTTGGTGCCGGTGCCCTTGCTCGACTCCAACCTCATCTACGCCGAATACGCACTGGGCGTGGACCGCGAGCGCGAGAATCGCAACTTCAAGCTTGGCGTGCTCGGTGGGGTGGGGCCGGCGGCCACGGTGGACTTCATGCGCAAGGTGGTCAGCCTGACGCGTGCCGAGCGCGATCAGGACCACCTCAAGATGGTAGTGGAGCAGAATCCGCAGATTCCCGACCGCACCGCCAATCTGATCGGCAAGGGTGAAGACCCGAGCATTCCGATGCTCGCGACCTGTCAGCGGCTGGAGGCCGATGGCGCCAATGCCATCGCGATTCCCTGCAATACCGCGCATGCCTTCGTGGCGCGTATCCAGCCCTATATCGGCATCCCGATCATCAACATGCTGACGGCGGTGGTTGACCATATCGCGGCGATGGAGACGCCGGTGGTGCGGGTCGGGTTGCTCGCGACCAGCGGCACCGTGACCAGTCGGGTCTACCACGACATCATCGAGGCCTCGGGGCGGGAAACACTGGTGCCCGATGCGCGCTGTCAGACCCAGGTGATGGAGGCGATCTACGGGCATCAGGGCGTGAAGGCGGGGCATACGACAGGGGAGTGCAGTGAGCATCTGCAGGTTGCCATTTCCCACCTGCTGGCGCGGGGCGCAGAAGTGATCATCCTGGGCTGTACCGAGCTTCCGTTGATCGAGCTCGATGCGGCACTGCGTGAGCGGGTGGCGCTGCTCGATCCCGCGGAAATTCTCGCGCAGCGCTGTGTGGCACTGGCGCAAGCCGAGGTCTGATTGGCGCTTCATCCATCCGATCAGCCAGTGAAGAGAGCTTGAAGAAAAGACACCCAGCGACGCGATATACTGCGCTCACGCAGGCTCGCTGTGTGCCTTTGCTTTATTCATGCCTCTCTTCAGGTGCTTTGCCGTGGAAATGAACTGGCTGGAAGACTTCCTCACCCTGGCGGTGACGCGTAACTTCTCGCGCGCCGCCACCCTGCGCAACGTGACGCAACCGGCCTTCAGCCGTCGTATTCGCAATCTGGAATACTGGGTCGGCGCCACCCTGATCGACCGCAGCCTGTTCCCCGTCGGCCTGACCCCTGCAGGCGAATCCTTCCAGCGCACCGCCCAGGATGCGCTCTCGGTATTGCGCGTCGGCCGTGATGAGGCGCTCGGCTTCGTGCCCAAGATAGAAGAAGTCGTCTCGATTTCCGCCTCGCACACGCTGGCGGTCAGCTTCTTCGTCGACTGGCATGAACAGCTGCAAAACCGACTGGGCAATCTCAAGGCACGCATCGTGCCCGACCACGTCGCCGGCTGTGTCGATGCCCTGATCAGCGGCAATTGTGATCTGATGCTGGCCTACAACAGCCCGCTACTGCCTACGCTCACCGACATCGTGCGCTATCCCTCCATCGTGCTCGGCTCCGAGCGGCTGGTGCCCGTCAGTGCCGTCGATGACGCTGGCCAGGCACTTTACTCCCTCGACAGCGACACGCCGCAACCCTACCTCTGCTACTCCAGTGACAGCTATCTCGGCCGACTGACCGCACTGATCATCGGACGCCAGAACCTCGCCGCGCGTCTCAACTTCCGCTACGAATGCTCGATGTCTGACGTGCTCAAGCGTGGCGCACTCGCCGGTAGCGGCATCGCCTGGGTGCCGGAGCGCGCCGTGCGCGACGAGCTGGCCGCCGGGCGCCTCGTCATCATCAGCGATGACAGCCACACCGCGCCGCTGGATATCTGCCTCTTCCGCCACGCCGAGCACGACCAGCGCGTGGCCGAACGCATCTGGCAAGCCTGTCTGACCGACGAAGACGAGGCCCTCGAATCAGAATGATAATTCGCTGGCGGCGTACCAGGTCAGAGGAAGAAAGCTCAGGGGGTAGGGCTGGAGAAAATGGAAAAGAAAGCCCAGAACAATGACCTGACATCATCGCCAGAGCACGACGCAAGACGGGAGCCACTGGGGCTCCCGTCTTGCATTACTGCATCTAAGCGCATCTGAGCGCATTCAACCGTATCTGATCGCATCTCAGCTCGCAGCTCTATCGACTGCAACTGCATCGGCCGCAACGGCAAGTCATGCATTGCCTCTCACGACAGTCGACGCGAATTGGCCGTCGTGCGCTTGTGCAACGTTGATGAAGAGGGTGCCCGTCGTCCACCACGGCGCCACCTTGCCGCCCGTCATCGCGTTCATCCACGCCTTCTGCATCACGAACCACATCTCCCAGCTGGCTGCGATCTTCTCCGACACCATCTTCTGGTTCTCGGTGATCATCTTCGGGTCCAGCGGCGACTGGGTTCCCCACAACTGAGTGCGCGACATGATGGTCGACATGGCTGTCGACCACATCTCCACCGACGTCGTGCCCAGCTTCCAGACATCGAACATCGCAGCCGGCGTCGTCGGGACCAACTCTGACCAGGCAGGTTGTTTAGCCATTGTACTCTCCAGGTAAGGAACATGAATACAGTGATACGCCTGTTTTTGTTGCAGTGCAATATGAGTTTTGACTGTGGGACGAGATCGGGCGATTCGGAGCCTCCCTTATCACCACTTTCCATACAAAACAATGAGTTAGCGGTAGGTGATGGCTTGGGAAGCCGGGATTTTCCGTGCCTGGACGGAAATTTCCCGTGGGGTTAGGGAAAGTGGATTTTCAGGATTTGTTGGCAATGTCTTACATAGACGTATGAATTTTATGAGGCTGGGTATCAGTTCAGTCAGACAGAGTACGTATGCGTTGGCGAGTGACGCGGAAATTTCCGGCGTGGAGTTGGGCGCGATAGAGGGGAGGGTGCAGCGAGGTGCGCTGGTTATCGAGTCTGGTGTCTCGTTAATGCGACGCAGAGTGTCGCACTGAACTAACTTGAAGTGGTCCCCGGAATTCGGACCAGGCGCTAAGCTCTGATCAGACCGACTAGGAGAGCTTGATCATGAGCAGGAAACGTCGACAGTACAGCGGTGAGTTCAAAGCCAAGGTAGCCCTCGCCGCCCTAAAGGGAGAACAGACCACGTCGGAGATCGCGGCCCGCTTCGAGATCCACCCCACCATGGTGAGTCAGTGGAAACGCGAACTGCTGGACAACGCCACCGGCGTCTTCGAGAGCAAGAGTTCCGGTAAAACCGCCCAGAAGACCCAGGAGGAGATCGATACGCTTTACCGCGAGATCGGCAAGCTGACGATGGAACGGGATTTTTTGTCACGCGGGCTCGGTCGTTGAGCCGGGCCCAGCGCGTGGCACTGGTCGAGCCGCAGGCGCCCGACATCAGCCTCCGGCGTCAGTGCCAGCTACTCGGTTGTCAGTCGTTCCTCGATGTACTATCAGCGCAAGGCTCTACGGGCCTATGATCTGGAGCTAATGCGTCTGATCGACGCGGAACATCTGCGCACACCGGTCTATGGCTCACGACGGATGTCAGCCTACCTCAATCGCCTGGGACACGCAGTGAGCCGCAAGTGCGTTCAGCGACTGATGCGCGGGATGGGGCTACAGGCTATTTATCCGAAGCCATGCACCGGTCGGCCAGGCACGGGACATCGGATCTATCCTGACTTGCTGCGAGGGCGAGTCATCGACCGTCCCAATCAGGTATGGGCGACTGATATCACCTATATTCCTTTGGCGCGCGGGTTCATGTACCTGGTGGCCATCATGGACTGGCACAGCCGTCGCGTGTTGGCCTGGCGGGTCTCCAACACCCTTGATACGGACTTCTGTATCGATGCTTTGGAGAAAGCCCTGGCGTGCGTAAGCGACCGGTGATCCCATCTACCGCAGAGTCCTGAATTCCGCCACGTTAGATGTCCACCTATCAATAAGTGGACACTTATCATGACGGAATCAAGCGTGTTGGAAGTTCCTCGCAAGCGTCGCCGCTTCACTGCCGCCTTCAAGGCCAGGATCGTCGAAGCGTGTCAGCAACCCGGTGCCTCAGTTGCCGGAGTGGCTTTGGAGCACAGCCTGAATGCTAACCTGGTCCACAATTGGATCCGTACCACCCGTCAGCAAACGGCTGTGCCAGAAATACCGGCACTTGTACCGGTGCCCATGGCCAGTTCCTCATTACCAATCACTCGCCAGCATCAGGTGACGGACCGTATTCGCCTCACGATCCCGCACCCCAACGGCCCGATGGTCATCGAGTGGCCTGCCTCGGAGGCCGACGCCTGCCGATCTCTGATCCGAGAGCTGCTCGCATGATCCGCATCGACGAAATCTGGCTGGCCACCGAGCCGCTGGATATGCGGGCCGGTCCGGATACGGCCCTGGCCCGGGTGGTGAAGGTGTTCGGCGCGGCTCGCCCGCACTGTGCCTATCTCTTTGCCAACCGTCGCGGCAACCGTATGAAGGTGCTAGTTCACGATGGCCTGGGCGTCTGGCTGTGCGCCCGGCGTCTGAACCAGGGCAAGTTCCACTGGGCCGGTCACTGGCAGGGCGATCGTATCGAGCTTTGCCCCGAGCAGGTCACGGCACTGGTGAAAGGACTGCCCTGGCAGCGCCTCGGCGCCGACGGGGTGATCTCGGTCGTGTGATGAGCGGCACAGACTTGGCGGCCCCGCTATTCGCGGATGCGCAAATCCCGTTCTCGTCGGCGGGCTGGCATATTGGCGGAATGACGACGCCCCCTGACCTGACTCAACTCTCTCCCGATCAGCTCCGCCACTTGGCGGCAACGCTGATGACGCAGGTGGAGGAAAAGGAGAAAGCGCTACGCCACAGCGAGCAGGTCAATCAAAAGCTGACCTATGAAATGGCATTGCTCAAGCGCCACGCCTTCGGCAAGCGCAGCGAGCAGCTCAATGTCCTGCAGATCAGCCTGCTGGAGGAAGGGGTGGACGCCGACATTGCTGCTATCGAGACCGAGCTGGAAGAGCTTCACCTCACTGCTGCCACGCCAGTGGCAAGGAAGACGCCCAAACGCACGCCCTTACCTCCCGAGCTACCGCGCACCGAGATTCATCATGATCCGGAGAATGATCACTGCCGGTGTGGTTGTCAGCTGAGGCGGATCGGCGAGGAAATCAGTGAGAAGTTGGATTATACGCCGGGCGTGTTCCACGTCGAGCGGCATATCCGTGGCAAGTGGGTCTGCGACCAATGCGAGACACTGACCCAGGCACCGATGCCGACGCAGATCATTGACAAGGGCATCCCCACCGCCGGCTTGCTGGCCCAGGTGCTGATCGCCAAATATGCTGATCACCTGCCACTCTATCGCCAGGAGCAGATCTTCGCCCGCGCCGGCGTAGCGATTCCGCGCTCCACCCTGGCAGAGTGGGTCGGCACCTGCGGGGTGCGACTTCAGCCGCTGATCGATGCACTGCGTGAAGTGTTGCTCAACGAGCCGGTGCTGCATGCCGACGAAACGCCGGTACCGATGCTGGCCCTTGGCAAGAAGAAGACGCACCGCGCCTATCTCTGGGCCTACGCCACCACCCCGTATGCCGGGTTGAAGGCCGTAATCTACGACTTCAGCGAGGGACGTGGCGGTCAACATGCCCGCGACTTCCTCGGGAAGTGGCGGGGCAAGCTGGTCTGTGACGACTACAGCGGCTACAAGCAGAGCTTCGCCAACGGTGTTACCGAGATCGGTTGCATGGCCCATGCCCGCCGTAAATTTGTCGATCTGCACGTCGCTGGCAAGAGCCAGATCGCCGGGCAGGCTATCGAACTGATCGGTCAGCTCTACCAAGTGGAGCGTGAGGTACAGTCACTCAGTGCGGAAGAGCGTCAACGGCTGCGGAAGACGAAAGCAAAGCCCATCGCCGATGCGCTACATCGCTGGATGCTGGCGCATCGCGAGAAGGTCCCGAATGGTTCGGCGACGGCGAAAGCGTTGGATTACAGCCTGAAGCGCTGGGCGGCGTTGACGCGCTACCTGGATGACGGCGCGTTGCCGATTGATAACAACCGGGTGGAGAATCTGATTCGCCCCTGGGCGCTGGGGCGTTCAAACTGACTGTTCGCCGGATCTCTGCGCAGTGGCCAGCGTGCTGCCACCATCATGAGCCTCATTCAGTGTGCCAAGCTGAACGGCCATGAGCCCTATACCTACCTGAAGAATGTGTTGGAAAGGCTGCCGACCCAAAAGGCTAGCCAAGTGCACGAACTTCTGCCCCATCATTGGCAGCATACTGCGTGATCACTCGCAAGCGGTGATGCCCGAATGCTTACACCCAGGCGGCCTGACGCCGATGATGACCTGATCCGAGCTTAGACGACCCGTCAGGTGGTCCAAAGGATGGGGTCCACTTCAATAGGTTCTCCGGGAAGTTACATGTTAGTTTGCTTCCTCTCCTCCGACTTTAAGTCGGAGGAGAGGGCTATTATCACCTTAAGGCTGAGTCAATTACTATGCGTATCTCTTGTGGGTTGCCCTTCTCAATCGTAGCCATTACGAAAACCGCTTTTCCATCGGAGGCCTTTTCCCATTGCTTGCCGATAAGGTTTTTTTCCCTCGAGTCCCGGCTCTCTTCTGGAGTACGGTCTTTTCCTTTGTACTCAACTACCAGAAATCGGTCGTCATTTAGAACTGCGACAAAATCAGGGTAAAACCTGTCTGTCGATGTCGGGAGGGAGAAGGAATTTGGGTGCCTGCTAACGTTTCTTGTCCAATATTTAACCCTAGGGTGGGAGTCAATCATGAAAGCACACTGCTCTTCCTCGCCATTGACTTTCTTTGAGTCAAAAGCAGGTACATCGTCAGGACCCATGAAGTGTTTTTTAAAGCGATAACTTCCCCGGTACTTAGGAACACCGTCATACATCTCATCAAAGAAGGTAAAGCCGTGGTCAAAAGAGACCTCAACCCGAGCCTCGGAACCGAATAAGCTTTCCTGGAAGACTTTTTCACGCTCGGCTTGGCGGAAGCCGTGAATTTTCTCGGATAGCTTTCTAGCAAGTATGAATTTACACCGCATAAGCTGTGATAGACTCAGCTCGCGGTCGCGTGTCAGATAAGTCACGACATCGCCTAGCCACGCTAGTAATTCAGCCTGGCTGAGCCATGGTGTTCGTATCTTGCGATCTAGCCACTGCACTAGACTTGTCGGGGTCCAGTCATCAACCTCTACGTTCATGGTGAGCTGTTCAGCAGTATCGGCAGCACCAATGGTTACGCGGTTGCCGTCCAAATCAATCTCAAATGTGTTCGTGGTATCCACGATATTGAATTCTGACGCCTCCAGACGGGCAGGGTGGTCGGCAAGTGACCACTCGTGTTGCTCCATGAGGATGTCAGGGTCACCAAATACCAGTTCCCCCTGTACGTAAGCCATCAATCGGGGCAGCGTGAAGGTTTCTCCTTTCTGTGAGGGGGGAATCTCGTGCTGGTATTTAGCATGGTGCTCGTTGATGCTTTGCTGGAGTTTCGGCTTCAGAGATTCAGGCGTATAGCTGATTAACTTGTCGGCTTCCTGAGGCTTGAGGAAGCCCTTTACTTCGACATGGGTCTTGCCGTTCTCGTCGTAGGTCACTTGTACCTTTGACGGCACAGCGGCATTCATCTTGCTGGCTTCTTCCTGACTGGCCTGGATTTCTACTTTCATCGTCGGGCGTGGGCGAGGCTGGCGTCCAAACAAGCCATCATCAAGGCCGAGTTGTTCGGCTTCGATGTTGTCCTCTGCTTCGTTCTCTTCAAAACCCATATCAACAAGTTTATCGCGTAGGCTATGGGCCGCCTCAGAAAAGTGCTTTGACACCAGCTTGGCGTAGGATTTATTGAGTGCTTTTTCTTTACGTTTCTGGGCATAAGGCATGCGCAGCACACGGCCAAGAAGCTGCTCAGCATCGGTGGAACTACGGATATTGGCTACCGAGCAGAAAATATAGGCAAACGAGCAGTCCCAGCCTTCCTTAAGCGCCTCAATAGTGATGACATACTCGATAGGGCAGTCTGGCTTAAATAGGTTGATACCGTCTAATTCACGCTGCGCGCCCGTTGCCACGGCGATTTTATTCGAGTCAATATTCTCGTTATCGATTAGGTGCTGTTTTAGCACCTCCACGGTAACCTCTTCCCCTTTTTTTTGTGCCTGAAAAAGCACGATAGGGCGAATGTATCCGTCCCGGTCGCGTTCAGCATGCTCTTGCAGCTCGGCACGCTTCAAAATGGCTGAGTTAACCGCACCTTGCCAAGTCTCAGCCTCATCCAACACCACTGGCATTTTGATCATCTCTTCATCTTTTAGCTCCTGGGCCGTCACTGAATGAAGTAGATTGTTAAAGCCCTTGGGCGTGGCGGTAAACTCGATGAGTGCAGTTGGATTGATTCGCTCATAAACTTCTTGGCTGAGCTTGGAGCCGGCTTTATGGGCTTCATCCATGATGACCAGCGGTTGGTGAAGGTGCATCAGGTTAGCGAAGCTGAATTTGATATTGGCCTTCTCGGTGCGCTCTAGTCCCGGCGCCTGGGGAGGAATCGCTGAAAAGTGTGGCTCCATCTCCTCGTTGTGAGCATAGACTTTGCGCCCATCGGTATTGGTAACGCGCAGTGTTTGAATGGTGCCTACCACCACACATAGGTTCGAGCGAAGGTCATGCGGCTTGATCTGGGTAAAATCACCAATATCGAAGATGCGCACACGCCCACCGAACGCCTCGTCCAGCGCTTTTCGGTAGGGGTGGCGAGGGTTCTTTAACGCTTCGGCCGTCTGCGAACGAATTGTGTTGGTGGGAACAAGCCACAGCACCAAGGGGAAGTCCTTTTCTACCCAAGCATCTGTTGCCACGGCTATCGAGTGAGCGGCGAGAATCGTCTTACCGCCGCCAGTTGGTAGGCGTAGGCAAACATAAGGCGTATTTGGTAGTGTTTTGACCGGCGTATACTTTGCTGGATAGCCACGTAACCGAGCAGCCACCTCAGGTTTTTCAGTGATTTTCTTGTACGCTTCTCCCGGGCCTATAATTCTCGCTTCTTCCAAGTAGGCTTTTAGGGTGTCGAGCGAGGCGTGTTGGTAATCCTTTAACTTCATGTGCGTGCCTTAACATCGTAAGGGGTTTGCTTGAATTCGATCTGTTCAACCTTGAGCGTGGTTTCTGACAGCATGGTGCGCTCTCCATAGATGGTCATGGGGCCTTCAAAGTCCCCCTGCGCAGCGCGAATCACGGCTAATGTCTTCCGAGTTAGTACGTTTCCATTGGCAGCAGCTTTGTCTCCAAGAATGCCGTTGTATAGGAGGGCATACCCATGCCCATTATGGCTACCAAGAAACGGCGTTTGATCATTCTGCTTCGACCAAGAGGTACTCGTCTCGGTAAACCAGATATGAGCGGCCAATACTAGGAATTTGATGTCAGGCTGAATTTGGCCATCTTCCGTAAATACAGGGGGACCAAGTCGATAAAAGCGGAAGCCACCGCCGCCCTGCCAGTTGTAAGCCTCTGATATACCGCCTTGCTCGCCATCAACGACTTGTTTAAGCCTGGGGACGCAGTGTGTGAATGCGTGTTCCCCCATCTCGATACCGATGTATTGGCGCCCCATTTTGTGAGCAACAGTAGCGGTAGTACCTGAACCCAAGAAACTATCAAGCACAAGGTCGCCGGGGTTGGTGGCAATTTGAAAAAAACGCTCGATAAGATGCTCTGGCTTTACAGTGTCAAACGGTACTTGGTCTGGAATGACGTTTCGTTGATGTGCTTTAGCTTGGCGAGAAGTCTTTACATCTAGAAGGATCGTCTCATTTGGGCGAGAGGGAGTCTCTGGTGCAAACTCTCGACTGTAAGGCACCCAAACTTCTTTGCCTAAGCGCTTTCTCCGTTTCCAAATTAAACGGTCTTCTGCTCGAAGTCTTTCTATGCCTGCTCTGCTAAATGACCAACGGGCTTCTCTCCCATCATCATGGATCGGATACACTTCAGTACCATCAGGAGCTGTTATCGGAAACCACATTGACGGGCGGTCGGTTCGAAGACTTGCTTTTCCATTCTTTTTGATCAATCGGTCACGGCAAGGCTTCCCCGTTTTTTCATCAATTTGACCGTATGCATCAATAATTGAGAGGTCTGATTTTTGACGAAAAACAGCCATGTCTGGATTTTTTGCATAGCATAAAATGTGTTCATGGTCAGGGGTAATCGGTACTTTGTTATCATTTGGGCTATCTACTTTTTGCCAAATAAAGCTTGTGACAAAAGAACGACGTCCATAAATTTCATCCATGATAACCTTTAGGTAGTGTCCCTCGCGGTCGTCAATACTGACCCAAATCGAGCCATCCTCAGCTAGCAGCTCTCGCAGCAGCTCCAAGCGGGGCCACATCATCGCTAGCCATTTGGAGTGCTCCAAGTTGTCGTCGTAATGCTCAAAGGCCGATCCAGTGTTGTAAGGTGGGTCAATGTAGATGCATTTTACTTGCCCAGCATAATAGGGAAGTAAAGCTTTTAAAGCGTCAAGGTTGTCCCCTTGGATGAGCATGTTGTCTGAGACTTGGTCTCCGTAACTGAGCTCCGATACCGCTTCGAGCAAGCGGTAGGGAACCTTCTCGGTAGCACGTACATCTTCATCTCTGGTCAACCATCTCAGTGTTGGCATGTGCTCTTGGATTCCTTAACATCTCATTACTTGGGCAACGCCCCATACCAGCATGATACCCCTTGTAGCCGTCAACTCCCATATGCGGCATAACTGATCTTGATGAAGGCCTGGCAACTCATGGAGCTGCTGCCCACAGCCCTTATCGCCAAGCTGCTTCTGGTTGAGGCCAATCGCGTTGCGCTTGGCGAAGCTGTGAGCCTGATGATCAGTGGCTCGAGAACGGAGAACGTTAGCTCGCTACTGGTTTCGAGCTCTACACGGTTGGGACTGTCGCCATGGATCTGGATAACAGGAAAAAAAGCGCCTATAATCCGTATTGCAGAAATTGCTGCCTGCAACCCGAGGAGCCATTGTGAATCAAAAAGAAATCAGCCGTTTCATCTGCCAGGAGCTGCCACGCCACCACCTGCAACGGGTGCTTGAGAGCATCGAGGCGGCGTTCAACAAGAGCGATCGTAACCTCAAAGCTGCCTATCAGAAAGTGCCTTTGGCAGGGCCTGGTCCGCAATCCCACCACTATATGGTTCAGGAGGCGCTGCTGGGGTTGCCAGAGGGTGAGGGCTTCGAGGTGATAAACCGAGTCACACGCCCAGCTGGTGGCCACTACGCGCTGATACGTGCCGGTACTCTACAGATCACAACCAGCATCGTAACGGTAGATAGGGTTCCTCCAGTCCGAGATGCCAAGTTTCGGCGTGACCTTCGAGTGGAAAACGAACGGTTGCAGCAGCAACATCCTGATTTGTTTGCTCCCTTCGTGCCTCCCTTCGGTCCAAACGATGACTCGCTACATGCTTTGTTGTTGCCACATTCTGCTAAGTGGACTGAGGGAGACCATAGCAGCCCGTTGGGCTTTGTGATCGCCGTTCCTTACAGTGACCACCGGTCACGCTATCACCTATGGGCAGATGTAGGTCAGCTTTGGCAGTACTATGATGAGGAAGGAGAGGTGCCTGATGTGGCCTACCCGACCCTGCGTGATAGGATGCGCCACACCGAGTCTGAGGATCAAAGCGAAGAAGGTGGAAGCGAGTGATATGAGAACAGGGGTTGAGGGTTTCCAGGGCCAGCGATTGAGTCAATTGCGTACGGTCCACAATTTGACCCTGGCGGAGCTGGGAGAGCAGGTTGGGCGCTCATCTAGTACCGTTTCTGCTTGGGAGAAAGGTTCCCAGCTGCCGGAGGCTGAGTCATTTGATCGCCTTTGTCGCGTCTTTAGTGTTTCTCGCATGTGGTTTTTGAGGCCTGTACCCACTGCCGTCGAAGAGAAATATCGCCCTTATTTTTTTCGTTCCCAAGCGACTGCTCACAAGCAGGCACGTGAAAGGTCCCAGTTATACTTGAATTGGCTCCAAGAGATCTCTGACTTCTTCCAGGATGCGATGGAGTGGCCTGAGGTCAATGTGCCAATGCTAGATGCTGACGATTGCCGGCTGATTAGCGACGAGGAAATCGAGGAGATCGCGCGGGAGTGCCGCGAGATTTGGAAGCTAGGTACGGCTCCTATCCCGAATGTTATTCAGGTGATGGAGAATGCTGGAATCATTTGCACCCGTGCAACTCTGGGGCACGTCAAAATGGACGGTGTTTCTCATGTGTCAGTTTTGGATGGTCGTCCGTATGTGCTTATCGCTGAAGACAAAGCGAATCCGATTCGTAACCGCTTCGATGCAGCGCATGAGCTGGGGCATGTCGTTCTTCACTCCAAAATTCCGGCTGCCCAATATGTGAAAAAAGACCTTTATGACCTTTTAGAAACTCAGGCGCACCGTTTTGCTAGTGCCTTTCTGATGCCGCCTGAAAGCTTTTCTCAAGAGGTGGTGTGGCCGACGCTAGATAATTTGCTTTCACTTAAGCCGCGCTGGAAAGCCTCGGTAGCTTCAATGATTGTACGCTGCCGAGATTTGTCACTTCTTACTGAACAGCTCGAATTAAGGCTATGGAAAGGGCGTTCGGCGCGCAAATGGACGAAAGGTGAGCCAGGAGATGATGCTTTTGCCTTCGAGCAGCCTAAGCTGATGATGCGCGGTGCTCACTTATTGGTTGATAACGGAATTTTTGAACGTGCTGAGCTAGTACACCAAATTGGGCTGCCGCCTGACACCATTGAGATGCTTTGTAACCTACGCCCTGGTTACCTGAGCGTGCAGCCGGAAGCTGGGGATAACGTGGTGCCTCTAAAGCTAAAGCGAAATGGCGTGAGGTCGGGGCGAGCTACACGAGCGGATGTTTTGCCGTTTCAGAAATAGCGCGGTGACAAAGGCTCATTTCCCTAGGCTCACGAAGGTGAGGCGCTTTTAGGCAGTTTTTGCCTATCCAGCCATTCGCGCACTTGCTATCTAGACAAGCGAAACATGCATCAGGCGTCATCTGCATCCTCTGCTTCAACTCGCTCGGCCAGTTCGGTCACGAACTGTGAAGGATTATGGGCACTGTAAAGGATATGAATTTCCTCTTCGGCGCGCGTGAAGCCGACATAGAACAGGCGACGTGCCTCCTTAATCTCGCGCTCGCCTGCATTATTGCGCGGTAGCCTGCCGTCATCCATGCCGAAGAGAACGATAAGACGGAACTCGCGGCCCTTGGAGCTGTGCAGGGTTGTCAGGTTGATGCGATTGTTACCTTGCCCATGGCCGCAGAAGAGACCGAGTGTGAAGTCGTCACAGGCATTGCCGGGCGCAGTCCTGTCGATAAACGCATCGAGCGTGTTGCGCTCGTCGCTCAGAGTGCGGCTTCGGCCAAGGTGATCGTGCAGTAACTCGTGGCGCAAGGTCGTCAGCCAAGTGTGAAGATCAAGCGTACTGTCACGCCGCTCCCACAGGATGGTAATCAGCTGCCGCTGGAAACCGTTTTGCTCTGTTTCGGGGGCGAGCGTTTCAGCGAAAAGGCGCTTGCCGTTAGCGACGAGCCTTGAGAAGCGAGGCGTCCCCGTCTGCCACCCGCTGCAGCACCACGTGGCGCATTGCTCTAGCCAGCGCATCAGGCGGCTTGAGCGGGGATAGGGTGCATTACCGTCTGCCCGGGCTGTGCCATAGCCGTACGCCTGGGCAGCATCGGCGATAAAGTTACCGATCCAGGCGGCGGGGTAGAGGATAGCAATGTCGCCGGGCTCTAGGTCCGGTAGTCTTGTTATGGCATTGGGAATGAGAGTCTCGAAAATGTGGCGCGCATGCTGCTCATAGTTGCCCTGCAGGGGCTGAAAATAGATCGTCCCCTCTGCAGCGCCCGCTGGAGCCTCGTAGCCCCGTTCCACACCGAGCGCGTACTGCGAGGCGGTGACGATGGTTGATCCGCAGCGGTAATTCAGGCGCAACGGAACCGTTTCTACGTCTGCGCGCTGAGCAAGTCGCCTCAGCAGTTCCGGGTTTGCACCGGTAAAGCCATATATCGATTGATCCACATCTCCGACCGCGAAAAGCCGGATGCCGGTCCTGAAGCAGAGCCCCAGTACCATCTGGTGCAATGCGCTGCCGAGATCCTGATACTCATCTACAACCAAAACGGGATATTTAGCAAGAATGGCGCGCTGGAGCCATTCGTTTTCCCTAAGCGCCCGCAAGGCAAGCAAGGGCATGTCATCGAAATCGATCAGTCCCTGTGCCCTCAGCTCCTCTTCGTAGGTAAGAATGAGTTCCGCGCATGTTGAGTCGTCGTCATGGAAGGCTGCTACCGTCCGGTCCAGATGAGATCGGCGATAACGTTCCATGAGCCCCTTCCACATTCTGTGCGGATCTTCACCCCGTCCGATCACCCTGTCATAAGCGCGCTCCAGCGCACCGCGTTGCTCCTGAAGGTTTGCGACCTCAAAATCGTCTGGCAGGCCGAGCTTGGCCACCTTTGCGTATGGCAGGATGATCTGCGTCAGCGAGAATGAATGGACAGTGCCGATAAAAACCCGTTCGCTAGGCTCAATACCTAGGCCGTCGAGCCTCTGCTTCAGTTCACGCGCGCACTCGTTATTATAGGTAATACAGGCAAGGCCACGCGGCTCTTCAATATCTTCGGCGAGCATACGCGCAAGCTTGATCGTCAGCGTCTTCGTCTTGCCGCTGCCGGGACCGGCCAACACGACACAATGGCCGCCCGACTCGTAGGCAGCCCACTGTCCCGGGTTGCCCCGTAGGTCTTCGGCAGCCTTGAGATATGCTGCGCGCTTAGACACGGTCGGCCACGTATCTGATGGCCCGGTCGATATATCCGGGAGGGTCGATCTCCTCGCAATGAGAGAGTAGTCTCTGGGCGAACCGCCCCTTGCCAATACTATCAATCATCTTAAGAAGAAGGCGCTCATCCAAGTTGTCGGGATCGTTAGCCCAGCGATCAACCTGCTCCCTGCGGGCTGCGCTCAGATTGTACTCACGCAGCACACCTATGATTGCGTCCGCGAAGCCCTCTTTAAATAGGTCAACTTCAAGAGTCTGCTGATTGGAAAAGATACCGAACGCCTCGCACTGCTCACGAAAATCTTCATAATCCTCGAGCCCGGCAAGTTCCGCGAGCACGTCGTCCGGGCTTCCCCCAGTGCGTTGCTTCTCGATAACCGCGACAAGATTGCGGCTTCTTCTGTAAGCAAGCGGTTTTTTTCCTTGTTGCGGGTCCCGGTCCGTGATCACGGAAAATGGTATGCCAAGTCCAGTCAGAAACTTCACATAGGGTTTAAAATTCGTTCCAGAAACCGAGCAGACGGTTATGCCAAATCTGTCGAGCGGCTTTTCGATCCGCTCCGCAAAGGCAGGCACAATGAACTTCTCAGCATCACCCTCAACCAGAATAACACCGCGTGCGAACAGCATTTCCGCGCGCGTGACATCGAGATACCGTGCAATATCGTCCGCTTCGTCGTCGCAGAGATTGATTCCTTGAGCCGAATAGCCGACCGTGCCGTTTCCGCCGTTTTCCTTGAGTAGTACGATGGATCGTAATGGTGAAACGCTTGCGATGTGCGGTGAGTGGGTCGTCAGAATAACCGAGAGTGGCCCTGGTGTCTCTTCGTCATCGACCGACTCGAACATCTGTCGGTAAACCGAGCGCTGTAGATGCGGGTGCAGGTGCGCTTCCGGTTCCTCTATAGCGAGGAATGTATGATCGCGGCTGTTCTCTCCGATCAGCTGCTGGATCTCCAATGTTTTTAAGCTGAGGAAGACCAGGTTGGCGGAGCCGAGGCTGGCATCGTCGATGCCTCGCGCGCCATTATCGATTAACAGGCGGATTGAACGATGCAGGCGCGTCGGGTCTGCCGGGCTGAATCCGATATTGGGTCGAATATCTTGTCGAGGCCCGCTTAACTCCAAAAACGCGTCCGCAATGCGCTGTTGCAGTTCCCGGACTTCTTCGAACCGAGTTATCTCTCCGGTAGCCTTTTCGATAGCCGTGCCGATGTCCACAAGGTCATCTTGGTTGATGGTCCTGAATGCCTCTTCCACAAGAGGACGCAAGGGGGAGTGCCTCCATACGGCGAGATCGCCCTCGGCGTCGCGTAGGGCCGGAAGCACTTCCATCGCGATTCGGCGGCGCAATTTGTACCCAAATATTTTTGTATCACTTTCTCCCCCATAGCAGAAGAACTCGAAGTCTTCTGCGGATATAGGGTCTTCTCCGTTGAGATCGGCTCTCGCTCTGAGCTCATAGGAAAGCCGCACGGTCTCGGGGTCGTCATCGAGCCGAAAGTCTGTAAGGACGGCTAGAATATTCGGATCATGCTCGAATTCCTTGATTTCGACGCTGACCACAATATTGTCATCTGCGCTGAGCGTTTCGAGACCGTCCCAGAAATCTGATGGGCCGAGCTGGCGCGCGCTGTCCGGCAGAGTGTGGTCAAAAATGAGCCGCAGCGCGTACAGTAGGTTGCTCTTTCCAGTACGATTCTCGCCCAGGATAACCGCGTTGCCGTTGAGTATCACGTCAAGAGTCTGGAAGTTCCTGAAATTTTTGATAAAAATTCTAGAAAGGTGCATATCTCAAACTCTTCGCTTTTCGGCTTTCCTTATAAGCTAACATAGCTTTAGCACGTATCGACACTCCTGCGTCCTGAATGAAAAATCAGTGTGCATGCATCGTTTAGCACGGTCGACATGATCAGGAGACTGAAGCGATTGATCCGCTTGATTGCGGTTTGGTTGCTAATTAAGAGTAAACGGTGTGGTGGGTGTAAGTGGTGGAAAGCCTCAACTGGTTGATTTTTAAGTACAATCGCGTTGCAGGCGCGATCCTCGAAACGACTTGGTTGCACTCATAATCCCCTAGTCTGATCCCAAAGATTTCAGCCGACCAGTATTCTCCAGTCTTATTCTCCTCCAGCCAAGCCCCCATACTTCCCCTTGAAATACAGCAGCGGCCGCGCGGTCGCACCAACATCCAGATTCAGTCCCTTCACTTCCCCGATCACGATCAGGTGATCACCTGCGGGGTGCTCTGCGTGAATCTTGCAGTCGAGCCAGTGCAGGCTGTCATTGATCACCGGGTTGCCGAGGGGGGAGAGCTGCCAGTCGATACCTTGCCATTTGTCCGCACCGCGCATGGCGAACTGGTTGGAGACATGGCTTTGCTCGCTGGAGAGAATGTTGACGGCGAAGCGCTCTGCCTGGCGAATCTTCGGGTAGCTGAAGGAGCTTGCCTTGACGCTGAAGGAGACCAGCGGCGGGTTCATCGAGACGCTGTAGAACGACTGGCAGGTGAAGCCGATCGGTTCGTCGTCGACCTGGGTAGTGATGATGGTGATGCCGGAGGCGAAGTGGCCGAGGGCTTCACGGAAACTGGCGGGGTCGATGGTGGGGGCTAGGTTAGTGTTGGAGAGCGACATGGCAAATCCTGGGAGATTGGGGAGGTGGTAATGATCAGCCGTGGGGGAAGGGCTGCAGCGATAGCGCTAGACTGGGCGCTTGAGTGACAGGGGTGAGAGTGATGAAAAAATGGCCGTCGTGAATCCTTCACGATGGCCATTTTTGTTTGCGGCGGTATCAGCCGCGTCTGCTTTTACCCTTCAGCATTTTCGTCGGGCCAACTCGGTTCGGAACTCGCCTGGCGCTATCTGATCAGTGCTGTGTCCTGGCCCGCGCTGTACTTTGGCCAGTTCAGAGTTTCGCCAAGCGATCAGCGCTGTGCTTCGAGTTCCTTGCGTACGATGGCGGCGCCGGCGCTGAGTGCCTGCAGCTTGCCGCGGGCGACTTCACGGGAGAGCGGGGCCATGCCGCAGTTGGTGCAGGGGTAGAGCTTGTCGGCATCCACGAACTGCAGCGCCTTGCGCAGGGTCTCGGCGACTTCTTCCGGCGTCTCGATGGTGTTGCTGGCGACATCAATGGCGCCAACCATGACCTTCTTGCCACGGATCAGCTCGATCAGCTCCATCGGCACGTGGGAGTTGTGGCATTCCAGCGAGACGATATCGATGTTGGATTGCTGGAGCTTGGGGAAGGCTTCTTCATACTGACGCCATTCGGAGCCCAGGGTGTTCTTCCAGTCAGTGTTGGCCTTGATGCCGTAGCCGTAACAGATGTGGATGGCGGTCTCGCACTTGAGGCCTTCGATCGCACGCTCCAGCGTGGCGATGCCCCATTCATTCACTTCATCGAAGAACACGTTGAAGGCCGGTTCATCGAACTGGATGATGTCGACGCCTGCCGCTTCGAGTTCCTTGGCTTCCTCGTTGAGGATCTTGGCGAATTCCCAGGCCAGCTTCTCACGGCTCTTGTAATGGCCATCGAAAAGGGTGTCGACCATGGTCATCGGCCCCGGCAGTGCCCACTTGATCGGTTGATCGGTCTGCGAGCGCAGGAACTTGGCATCCTCGACGAACACCGGCTTCTGGCGGGAGACCGGGCCGACCACGGACGGCACGCTGGCTTCGTAGCGATCACGGATCTTGACGGTTTCGCGCTTCTCGAAATCCACACCATTCAGGTGCTCGATGAAGGTGGTGACGAAGTGCTGACGCGATTGCTCGCCATCGCTGACGATGTCGATCCCGGCGTGCTGCTGCTCCTGCAGGGAGACGCGCAGGGCATCCTGCTTGCCCGCGATCAGTGCCTCACCTTCGAGTTTCCAGGGGGACCAGAGGACCTCCGGTTCGGCGAGCCAGGACGGTTTCGGCAGGCTGCCAGCGGTGGAGGTCGGGAGTAATCTCGTCATAATGAATAACCTTGTCCTTGGAATGGGTCAGATAGCGAATGTCGTTCGTCGATCAGCGCGCGCTGTTTGCGGATCAGTGAGCTGACCAATGATGAATTTATTGGTTGGTGGACCAGTTGGCGGACCACTGCTCGAGCAGGCTCTGGTAAGGCTTGATGAAGCTCTCTTCCACGAACTTGCCCTGCTCGATGGCGAGCTGGCTGCGCTCTTCGCGGTCGTACACGATGCGCGTCAGTGAATGGTCCTGCTGCTTAAGGCTCGCCTGATAGGATTTGCCGGCTACGGAATTGGCGTTGTAGACCTCGGGACGATAGATCTTCTGGAAGGTGTCCATGGTGCTGATGGTGCTGATCAGTTCCAGATTGCTGTAATCGTTGAGCAGGTCGCCGGTGTGATAGAAGGCCAGCGGCGCAACGCTGCCCGGCGGCATGAAGTAACGCACCTTCAGACCCATCTTGCTGAAGTACGCATCGGTCAGGGAGTCATCATCCTGGCGATATTCCACCCCGAGGATCGGGTGCACGTTCTCGGTCTGCTGATAGGTCTTGGTGGTGGAGACGCTGATGCAGATGACCGGCGGCTTCTTGAAGCATTCCTTGTAGGCGGGGGAAGCCACGAAGGCCTGGAAAAGATTGCCATGCAGGACGCCGAACTGCTCCGGCACGCTGAAGGACTCCTTGCCCTTGTTGTGCTCCAGCAGACGCACGCTGAAGTCATAATCGCGCACGTAGGACGAGAAGTTGTTGCCGGTCACGCCGTCAATGCGCTGATTCGTCTGGTGGTCGACGATGGTGGTCTGCAGGATCTCGATGATCGGCAGGGCATTGTCGGAACGCGCCGCATCGATGTTCAGCTCGACGGAGATGATGTCCAGCTCGACGGAGTAACGGTCGCCCTTGGGATTGTCCCAGTTGGCCAGCGCATTGAATCGGTTGTTGATCATGTTCAGCGTGCTGCGCAGATTCTGCTGACGGCTCTCACCACGCGCCAGGTTGGCGAAGTTGGTGGTCAGGCGGGTGTTTTCCGCCGGAGTGTAATTCTCGTCGAAGCGCAGACTCTTGATGCTGAAACCGAATTCGTTGCTCATGGTCGTTCACCCTGATCCTGAGAGAGATAATTCACTGTGTCGTCGACATCTTCCCGTGATCTTTCAGGCGTCTCGTGAGCGGGTTGCTCTCTCTGAGAACGCATCCATGCCGGGAGAGGCACGCTGCTCGCCATCACGTTCCATGTGCTGGCTGTGAAGTGCAGCGTCATGGGAAGTCTTCATCAACGTTCTGATGCAGGTGAGTATCCATTCCAGGGCTTCATGAGACAAACTGGATTTTTTAATATTCAAGTTGAGTGAAATTCATGATGAGGGCGGGCGTCATTTCGCGCGTTGTGAAAGCCGGCGAATCGAGCGGAGATAGGCGGGCTCAGCACGTGAGTAACGTGAGCCGCAGAGACGTTGACGTGAGGAGTGGGTAAGAAGGGAAAGAGGGGTAAGAGGGGAAAGAATGGAAAACACAAGCTGGCCCGAACTTCCGCTCAGGCCAGCTGGTGTGGCAACAACATGACGCTTCAGAGCATGACATCCTGATGCATCCTCCACGCCCTTCATTCTTGGCCATGAAGATGCAGTGAGTTCATGAGGCGAGCGGCTGATGATTGGGTGCCACCAGGCCATGGCGGCGCATGCGGCGGTAGATGGTGGGCCGCGAGACGCCGAGTTGGCGGGCGACCTGGCTGACGTTCCAATCCGTGTGGCGCAGCAGCTCGAGTAGTTTGCTGGCGTCCGCATCAGTCCCTGCATCAGCCCCTGCAGACGCGGGCGCTGGAGAGGCTGGAGCCGAGGAGGCGCCGGATGCATAGGGGGAGGCAGCGGCAAGCGGACTGGTAGCCCCGCGGGCGCTGCCGGTGTGGGTCTGGCAGACCTCCGGCAGGTCATGCAGGGTGATTTCATCGCCTTCTGCAGTGGCCATCGCGAAGGCAATTGCATTGCGCAGTTGGCGGATATTGCCCGGCCAGTGATGACTCAGCAGTGCACTGATGGCGTCGGCGCGCAGATGGAGTGACTGATCACGTTCGGCCTGTAGTTCCGCATGCAGCTTGCGAATGAGGTAGTGGCGGTCGGCACGCTCACGCAGCGCGGGTAGCAGGAGTTCGGCGCCGTTGAGTCGGTAGTAGAGGTCTTCGCGGAATTGCCCGCTGGCGATCAGCTCCGTGACATCACGATGGGTGGCAGTGATGACGCGAATATCCACCTTGATGGGCGTCTCGGCCCCCAGAGGTGACACCTCCCGCTCTGCGAGTACGCGCAACAGGCGTGATTGGAGCGGCAACGGCATGTCGCCGATCTCATCCAGAAACAGCGTGCCGCCGTCGGCCTGTTGGATCAGGCCGCGCATGCCCTTGGGCCTTCCTCCTGTGAAAGCGCCCGGCAGATAGCCGAAGAGTTCACTTTCAATCAGCGATTCCGGGATGGCGGCGCAGTTCACCGCCACGAAGGGCGCCTTGGCACGTGGCCCGCTGTCATGCAGCGCTCGCGCCAACACTTCCTTGCCGGTCCCCGTCTCGCCACGAATCAGGATGCTCACATTCTCATGGCGCATGCGGCGCGCCAGCTTGAGTAGCCGATGCATGGATGGGTCGTCTCCCGCGAGCTGGTCCAGCTCGGGCACCGGGTCATCCTGCCGACTGACGGTGGGGAGGGCCTTCACCGGATAGCCGCGCGGTTCGATCAGCGTCACGAAGACGATGGCGTCATCTGCCCGCAGGCGGAAGGCGCGAATCTGATCCCGGTTGGCGTGCGGAATGCTCAGCAGCTCATTGAGCTCCCCATCAAACAGCTGCGTGACCGCGGGCAGGGTGGAGAGCGTCCACGGTGGCCAGCGCGCCAGATGTGTATCGATCAGGCGTCGGCCTTCGTGATTGGCGGCGATCACCTTGTCATCTTCCTGAATGGCAAACAGGCCACGACCATTCAGGTGCACGAATTCCCGCGCCGTGTCGAAGCGCAGGATCAGGCAATCCCGATAGCGATGCAGGAAGTAGGCGTCCTCGATCATGCGGGCATGCAGGGTGACCAGGGAGAGCGCAAAGGTCTGGCTCTCCTGCGGGCGGGGTGATTTCAGCGCCGAGATGTCGAGGGCAGCGATCACACGCCCCTGGGGATCGGTGATGGGGGCCGCGGTGCAGGTCAGGTCGATGTGGGTGGCATCGAAGTGCTCACGCTGATGGCAGGTGACGGCTGTGCCATCGTGCAGACAGGTGCCCGCCGCCGAGGTGCCGGCATAGCGCTCGTTCCAGTCCGAGCCGAGATAGAGGCCCGCGCGCCGCAGCTCACTCAACTGATCACGCTGCCCCCGAAAATCCACCGCGATACCGCGTTGATCGGTGAGGATCAGCGCATAGCCATGTTGTGCGATCTGACTATAGAGCCGCTCCACCCCGGCACGCGCCACGTGCAGCAGTTCATCCGCCGATTCCTGATGATCGCGCAGTGCCTGCTGGGTGAGGACGCGGACCGGGCGAGGGCGGCTGGGGTCGAGCTGGTATTCCTCCAGACAGCGCTGCCACGAGCGACGGATGACGTCGCGCTGCGTCTCGGGGAAGGCGTCGCGGCCTTCGCCCAGTTGCATCAGGGTCTGTATATGTTGCCGTTTGTCGGGCTGCATCGTGTCGAGTTGGCGGATCATGGCTGCCTCGGCGCTGGCCGTCTCGAGACGGCTCTTTTGATTGTGGCGATGGCGCTTGTGAAAGTGGCAATCGCGGTTGTCACAACAGTGGCCATAGCAATAGCGGCGTGTACTCCTTCAAGCGTATGCGGTGTGGCGGGAGCGTCAATCACCCTGTCCTGCACCCTTGGTCGGGGCGTTACAGGTGTAACGCCCCGTGTCATGCGTACGGCTTACAATTTTCACGAGGAAGGGGGAAGTCGGAGTGCGGAGGGGGGCTTTGAGTGTCGTGAGTGGGGGCTATCGAAGTACGCCCCAGGTGCGGCGTCTTGCCTCGTGCGGCAGCAAAGACCGTGGTCTAGAGTTATCTGTATCTCTGGTTATTATCTTATGTGATTTTGTTATGAATGGATTGCATGGTGTTGCGGGCTGTCTGCTTGCTGCAGTGCTGGTTGCCAGTCCGGCCCTGGCCGAGGACGCCGTGGCCTATCGGGAGACGCAGCTGGGCCTCTACGTTACCGCCAGCGAGGCCTATGCGCTGATGCAGGACAATGATCGCGCCATCCTGATCGACGTTCGCGATCCCGTAGAGATCAAGTTCACCGGTTTTGCGACGCCGACCGACATTCATGTGCCCTGGATGTTGGCTGATCGCGATCACTTCAATGCTGGTGCCAAGACCTGGCCGATGATCAAGAACACTGACTTTGAGGCCCAGGTACGTGCTGAACTGAAGTCCCTGGAGGTAGCCGAAAATGATCCGATCATCGTCATGTGCCGCTCGGGCTCCACCCGCAGCGCGCCCAGCGCCGACGTGATCACTAAAATGGGCTTCCGCCAGGTCTATTCGGTCACCGATGGCTTCGAAGGCAGCAAGCTTGAGGGAGGGGCATCAAAGGGGGTGCGCGCGGTGAACGGCTGGCGCAACTCAGGGCTGCCATGGAGCTATGAGGTCGATCCTGATGTCGTCTGGTATCCGGCCGAGTGAATGACTTTGGAAGATCCTCCGTCGTTGAGGGTGGCTTCCAACATGAACGACAAAGTGAGGTGTGCAGATGGCGATCAAGAAAAGACTGACGCTGGCCGCCGCGGCGGCCACGATCGGGGTTTCCGGCATGTCCGCGGCCGATAGCCACGACAGCGAGACGTCGCAGGACCAGGCCCTGGTAATTCTCACCAGCAATTCGCTGCAGACCCAGGGCATGGCGATGATCCTCGCCAATGCCATGCAGCAGCAGGGCACCGACCTGCACATCTTGCTTTGCGACGCGGCCGGCGACCTCGCTGTCCAGGGCTACGCCAGTGCCGAGGCGATCCAGACGCCCGCTGCCAATCCGGTGGGCCAGATCAAGCCGGAGAGCATTCTGGGCATGCTGATGGAAAAAGGCGCGAGCGTGGACGTTTGTGCCATCTATCTGCCCAACAGCGACCATTCTGAAGCAGATCTTCGCGAGGGAGTCGGTGTGGCGGCCCCAGGGCCGATAGCTGAGATGATGCGCGATCCCGCCATTCCCGTGTACACCTTCTGATGTGTACCGCCAAGCCAAGGAGGATGTGATGACACGTAATGTAGGAGGTATTGACCGTGCGGCCCGTATCGTTGCTGGTGCCGCGCTGATCCTGCTGGCCCTGACCGGAGCGATTGGTGCTTGGGGGTGGATCGGGGTATTGCTCCTGGCCACCGGGCTGCTCAGTGTCTGTCCGGCCTATCTGCCGTTCGGATTCAGCACCTGCAAGGCGAAGTAGCCGCCTTGTCATCCGTGAGATCGACTTCCCTGAAAATCCCGATGCGCCCGGCTCTCCAATGAGTCGGGCGCTTTCCATTGCGCGCCATCGGCCCGGCGAGGCTATTGCCTCCATAGAGAGTCTCAATTTTCAGCATATTCAATAAGGATATAAAGTTATAACCGTTAGATTGGTGAGGCTTTTCACCCTGGCACGCAATGGAGAACGACCATGCACCCTCAGACACAGCAACCCCTCATGCCGCAGCTCAACCGTCCAGCTCCGGACTTTACCGCCAAGACCACTCACGGCGAGAAGTCGCTGGGAGACTACAAAGGTAAGTGGTTGGTGCTCTTTGCTCACCCGTCCGACTTCACGCCCGTTTGCACCACCGAGTTTTCCGCCTTCGCGACCCGCGCTGATCGATTCAAGGCACTCAATACCGAGCTACTCGGTCTCTCCATCGACAGTATCCATGCCCATATCGCCTGGACACGCAGCATCAAGGAGAATTTCGGGATCGAAATTCCTTTCCCGATCATCGCTGACCTGAGCATGCGGGTGGCCAACGCCTACGGCATGATTCAGCCAGGTGCCAGCGACACCGCTGCCGTGCGTGCCACCTTCGTGATCGACCCGGAAGGGGTCCTGCGCGCCATGGTCTATTACCCGATGTCCAATGGACGTTCCGTCGACGAGATCCTGCGTCTGGTCGAGGCGCTGCAGACCAGCGATGCCAACGGGGTGGCTACCCCTGAGGCCTGGAAGCCGGGCGAGCCGGTGATCGTGCCGCCGCCTGCCACTGATGCGGAAGCCGAGGCACGTCAGGGCCAGGGTTATGACTACGTCGACTGGTACTTCTGCAAGAAGAATCTCTAGCCCTTTTACCAGGCCACGGCATGCGTCGGGGCCCCGGCCTTTCTCCCCATTTTTCAGCTTCAGGAGGCCAACATGAAGACGTTCGAACTCTCTCACCACCGAGCTTCAGGTCAGCCCGATGTCGCCGGTTTCTTTGATCCACGCACCTTTTCCGTGCAGTACGTGGTCAGCGATCCGGCGACCCGGAAGTGCGCCATCATCGACCCGGTGCATGACTTCGACGAGAAATCTGGCGCCACCGCCACCCACCACGCCGATGAGCTACTGGCCTACATCGAGAAGCAGGGATTCGAGGTGCAGTGGATCCTCGACACTCACCCCCATGCCGACCACTTCTCAGCCGCCCAGTACCTGAAGGACAAGACCGGCGCGCCTACCGCCATCGGCGAAAAAGTGGTCGAGGTCCAGGCCCTCTGGAAGGCGCTCTATCACTGGCCCGATTTCCCGGCAGACGGGTCCCAGTGGGACCGGCTATTTGCCGAGGGAGATACCTTCCGCGTCGGCGAGCTTGAAGCCCGGGTGATGTTCTCACCGGGGCATACCCTGGCCTCGATCACCTACGTGATCGGTGATGCCGCCTTCGTCCATGACACGCTCTTCCAGCCGGACTTCGGGACCGCCCGGGCCGACTTTCCCGGCGGCGACGCCCATCAGTTGTGGCGCTCCATCCAGGCAATTCTGGCTCTACCTGACGAAACGCGCTTGTTTACCGGTCATGACTATATGCCGGATGGTCGCGAGCCCCAGTGGGAGAGCACGGTCCGCGAGCAGCGCGAGTGCAACAAGCACCTGGCAGGCAGCGTCGCCGAAGATGACTACGCCACCATGCGTGACCGGCGCGACAGCGAACTGCCGATGCCCAAGCTGATTCTGCACGCCCTGCAGGTGAATACTCGAGGCGGCTGTCTACCGACGCCCGAAGCGAACGGCAAGCGTTATCTCAAGATTCCGCTGGATGCCCTGGAGGGGGCCGCCTGGGATTGATATCGGCATGAGGCGAGAAGCGCGCGAGGCTCATCGCATGAGCGATGGGCCGTCAGCGACCAGGAAGCGTTGAAGACGGCTCTTATATTCCATAAAGGTATAACCTTAGATCCAAAATTGAGTTAGCCTGAGTCCTGCGACCCTGCAGTGACTTTTACGGAGGTTCTTTCCATGTCCCAGCAGCCAGTGGTGACTCACTTCTTCGATGAACCGACCAACACCTTCAGCTACGTGGTGCAGGACCCTGACAGCAATGCCTGCGCGATTCTCGATTCCGTCCTCGACTTCGACTATGCCGCCGGTCGCACCAACGTACGCTCCGCCGACGACATCATCGCTTTTGTGAAAGATCATGGGCTCGAGGTCGAGTGGATCCTTGAGACACACGTCCATGCCGATCATCTCTCCGCCGCCCCCTATCTGCATGAGGCGCTGGGTGGCAAGACTGGCATCGGTGCCAATATCACCGTGGTTCAGGAGGTCTTCGGAAAGGCCTTCAACGCCGGTACCGAGTTCGCCCGCGACGGTAGCCAGTTCGATCACCTTTTTGAGGAAGGCGACACCTTCGCCATCGGTCACCTGGAAGGGCGTGTGCTGCATACCCCGGGCCATACCCCAGCCTGTCTGACCTATGTGATCGGCGATGCCGCTTTCGTTGGCGACACGCTCTTCATGCCGGACTACGGCACCGCTCGTTGTGACTTTCCGGGCGGCGATGCACGCGCACTCTACCGCTCCATCCAGAAGGTGCTGGCCCTGCCGTCCGAGACTCGGCTGTTCCTGTGTCACGACTACAAGGCGCCGAATCGCGATGAGTATCAGCACGAGACCAGCGTCGCGGAACAACGTGCTCACAACGTGCATGTCCATGAAGGGGTCAGCGAGGAGGAGTTCGTCAAGATGCGCACCGAGCGCGACGCCACTCTTGGCATGCCCCGCCTGATCCTGCCCTCCGTTCAGGTCAATATGCGCGCCGGTCAGATGCCGCCTGCTGAGGAGAACGGCCAAGTCTACCTGAAGGTGCCGATCGACAAGTTCTGAGGCCTGGGGCTCCCGCCCGAGGTTTCATGTATCCATCTTTCTTTTCAGGAGTTCCCATGCAGATTCGACAGCTCGAAAGCGGCTTCGCCATCGCCGACGCCTTGACCCCCGAGGATCTTGATGAGATAGCCCGTCGCGGCTTCCATTCGGTGATTTGCAACCGCCGCCCCGGCGAGGCAGAGGATCACCCCGATGAGGCCTCCCTGCGCGAGCGAGCCGCCAGTCTCGGCCTTGAGTGGTGCAGTATTCCGGTGACGCCTGGCAACTATGGCGACGCCGACATTGCAGCCTTTGGTCAGGCCCTGGACACGCTGCCTACACCGATTCTGGCGTTTTGCCGGACCGGCAAGCGCGCCGCGAACCTCTGGGCCCAGGCCCGATGTCGTGAAGCTGGCTGCGACATTCCGGCGCTGCTGGACGCGGCCCATGCCGCTGGTCATGACCCACAGCCGGTTCGCGAGTTGCTCAATGCCTGACAGGTATCCCGTTCGCCAACGATAACAATCACGCTCTCGGAGCCACGCCATGCCTCCTTCGTCCTCCCCACAGTCTCCCCGTCACCACGATGTCGTTGTCATCGGCGCCGGGGCCGCGGGCATCGCCGTCACGGCGAGCCTGCTGAAGCGCCGCGGCGATCTGGACATCGCCATCGTCGATCCGGCCGAGACGCATAGCTATCAGCCCGGCTGGACCATGGTGGGCGGCGGTGTCTTCCCGGCTGACATTACCCGACGCCCCATGGCCGATGTGATTCCCCACAAGGCCAGCTGGTACGCGGTCGGCGCCGAGAGCATCGACCCCGTCGCCGGCGAGGTGGTGCTGGGCGATGGCCGTCGTCTCGGATATACCCGGCTTGTAGTGGCACCGGGCCTGGTGATCGACTGGGGTGCTATCGAGGGGCTGGAGCAGACACTGGGACAGCACGGCGTGACCTCCAATTATCGTTTCGATCTCGCGCCTTATACCTGGTCGCTGGTGCAGTCGTTGGAGCGGGGCAGGGCGGTATTTACCCAGCCGCCGATGCCGATCAAGTGTGCCGGGGCTCCGCAGAAGGCCATGTATCTCTCATGTGACCACTGGCGTCGCCAGGGGCGCCTGGGTGATATCGACGTGAGCTTCTGCAATGCCGGGCAGGTGCTGTTTGGCGTGCCGGATTATGTCCCGGCGCTGGAGGACTATATCGAGCGATATGGAATCGAGACGGCCTTCGGGCAGCGCCTGGTGGCCGTCGATGGTCTCTCGCGCACGGCGCGGTTCGCGGTAAGCGATGAGAATGGCGAGCAAGAGGTGGAGCGGCCCTTCGACATGCTGCATGTGGTGCCTCCGCAAAAGGCACCGGCCTTCATCGCGACGTCGTCGCTCGCCAATGAGGCCGGATGGTTGGATCTAGATCCTGAGACTCTTCAGCACGTTCGCTACCCAGCGGTGTTCGGGCTGGGCGATGCCAGCGGCACGGCCAATGCCAAGACCGCGGCGGCGGTGCGCAAACAGGCGCCCGTGGTGGCTGAGAATCTGCTCGCTTCCTTGGGAGAGATGCCGCTACCGGCCGCCTATCTGGGCTACGGATCCTGTCCGTTGACCGTCGAGCGCGGGCGCATCGTGCTCGCTGAGTTCGGCTACGGCGGCGCTCTGCAGCCGACTTTCCCACGCTGGGTCAACGATGGCACCCGAGCGTCCCGCCTGGCCTGGTGGCTCAAGGCCAAACAGCTGCCCTGGCTCTACTGGAACGCCATGCTCAAGGGGCACGAGTGGCTCGCGCGTCCCGCTCGCCGCGATTAAGACGGGTATCCCAACGATGCCAACGATGATGAGGCGCTTATGAAGCTTTCCCGCTGGATACCCCTGATCGGCTGGCTGCATGGCTATCGGCGCGATGCACTCGCGAGCGACCTGTTGGCGGCAGTCATCGTGACGATGATGCTGGTACCCCAGGCGCTCGCCTACGCTCTGTTGGCCGGGCTGCCCCCCGAGGTGGGGCTCTACGCCAGTATGCTGCCGCTGCTGTTCTATGCACTTTTTGGCACCAGCGCCACTCTGGCGGTGGGGCCGGTGGCGGTGGCCTCGCTGATGACTGCCTCGGCGCTCTCCGGGATCGCGGCGCCGGGCAGTGCCGAGTACGTCGCTGCTGCCCTGGTGCTAGCCGCGCTCTCCGGGGTGGTGCTGATGGCAATGGGCTTTCTGCGCCTGGGGTTTCTGGCCAACTTCCTGAGTCACCCGGTGATCTCGGGCTTCGTTACCGCGTCGGGTATCCTGATTGCTGCCAGTCAGCTGCGTCACATCCTGGGCGTGGAAGCATCCGGCCATAATCTCGTGGAGCTGGGCTCGGCGCTGATCGGGGCGCTGGGCGACACCCACGCCATTACCCTGGCGATCGGCCTGGGCGCCTGGGCCTTTCTGTTGATCTGCCGGCGAAAGCTCAAGGGATGGCTGGGTCGCTTGGGGCTGTCGACGACTGTCGCGGATCTGATGGCCAAGGCGGCGCCGGTCTCGGCGGTGATCGTCACCACCTTGCTGGCCTGGGGACTGGGGTTCGGCGAGCGGGGCGTAGCCCTCGTCGGAGAGGTGCCGAGTGGCCTGCCGACGTTGGCGCTGCCGAGCCTCGATCTTACGCTATGGTCGAACCTCTTGCCGGCGGCGGTGCTGATCAGTCTGGTAGGCTTCGTGGAGTCGGTCTCTGTCGCTCAGACCCTGGCTGCCAAGCGTCGCCAGCGCATTGACCCAAACCAGGAGCTGATCGCTTTGGGGCTGGCCAATCTCGGGGCGGGCAGTAGCGGCGGTTCTCCGGTCTCCGGCGGTTTCTCGCGCTCAGTCGTCAACTTCGAAGCCGGTGCCGCCACGCCGCTTGCCGGAGCCTTCACGGCCCTGGGGATCGCCGTGGCGACCCTCACCTTGACTGCGCCCCTGGCCTTCCTCCCCAGGGCGACGCTCGCTGCCGCTATCATTGTTGCCGTGGGGACCCTGATTGACCTGCCGGCGATCAAGCGCACTTGGGACTACTCCCGGGCCGATGGCGTCGCCATGCTGGCGACCCTGATACTGACCCTGTTCCACGGCGTGGAGATCGGCATTCTGGCCGGCGTCGGGCTGTCGCTGGGCCTGCATCTCTATCGCACTAGCCGCCCCCACAGTGCCGTGGTGGGACGGGTGCCAGGCAGTGAGCATTTTCGTAATGTCGAGCGCCACGCGGTTGAGACCGACGAGCGTCTGGCGATCCTGCGCATCGATGAGAGCCTCTACTTCGCCAATGCCCGCTACCTCGAGGATACCGTGATGGCGCTGGCCGCTCGTCAGCCCGGGCTGCGTCATGTCGTACTGGCCTGCCAGGCAGTCAATGTCATCGACGCCTCGGCCCTGGAGAGCCTTGAGGCGATCAATGGCCGCCTCCGGGACGCCGACATCGCCCTGCATCTTGCCGAGGTCAAGGGGCCGGTGATGGATCGCCTGGCGCACACCGACTTCTGCCGGACGCTGACCGGTCGCGTCTACTTGAGCATCTTTGATGCCTGGCAGGTGCTCCACGAGGCACGTGAGGTCGACATCTTGCCAGCAGCCTGCGGCGGGGCCGGCCTCGCTGGTACCGAGGTCTCACGCTCATCCGATTCGGGGTCAGATTCCGTCATCGAACATGCTCCCATGGTGGGAAATGTTCGCGCATCGCAAGGAGAAGCACCATGACCCGTAACGTCGGCGATATCGACAAGATTGTCCGCATCCTCATCGGTGTTGTGCTGATCGGCCTGGCCATCTTTGGACAGATCGGTGTCTGGGGCTTCATCGGCCTGGTGCCACTGATCAGTGGACTACTGGGCACCTGTCCCGCCTATCGCCTGCTCGGGGTCAACACCTGTCGGCGAGGGAAGTAAGCGACATTCACATGTTTACTTGAGAGCCTTTCACGTTGATTTGGCGGAAAGCCTACCGGGCTGATCAGGGGGGGGCTGGTCGGCTCGGTAGGCCGCTGGCGGATGGCAATTCTGGTCCATACTCTCGGCATCTTTGGCACTCTGATCATCCCGCTTACGGATCATTACCCAGACCTTTCTAGCGGTGACGATTGTCCCCGCCTTTGTCGTGCGACACGCCATCGGGGATAGGGTATTGGACGTGAGACCTCAAGGGGCCTCATGGGCTGTGTCGCCGAGCTGTTCGTCGACCCTTTCGGGCATGGCCGATCTGGCCCGGGGCTCGGCTTTCTTGATCACGCCGGCACATGAGATCCGATTCCGATCTGGTCGGGGCGTTACAGGTGTAATGCCCCGTGTCAGGCGTACGGCGTACAGTTGTCACGAGGAAGGGGGAGAGCCCGGCGAGGCGAGGAGGGTGCTGATTCGGTAGTGGCGAATTTTTGTCATTCACGACAAGTGCTTACGAGCTTTGTCTGTCGTGCATGACGAAGCTGGCATGCTTGATGCCTTGGGTGGAAGGCGTGACTACAACATCCAACAACACGCGGAGAGACGCCATGACCGCACGCACGCCAACTCAGATCGCTCAGCAATGGCTCGATGATTTCGAGTCCTCCCTGACTCAGCGCGATATCGCCCGGGTTCTCTCGTTGTTTGGCGAGGAATGCTACTGGCGCGATTTGATCGCCTTCACCTGGAATCTCAAGACGTCGGAGGGCAAGGACGAGGTCCAGTCGATGCTCGCGGCGACCCTCGAGCATGTCGCTCCCTCTCGCTGGCAGCTGGATGGTGAGGCCAGTGAGGCCGGCGGCATCGTCGAAGCCTGGTTCACCTTCGAGACCGCCGATGCACGCGGCAAGGGCTTGTTGCGCCTGAAGGAAGGGCGCTGCTGGACGTTGTTGACCGCCATGCGCGAACTCAAGGAATTCCCCGAGCCGCTGGGCATGCAGCGCCCCAAGGGCGCCGAGCATGGTGCCAACAAGCAGCGTGAGACCTGGCTTGAGTCGCGTCAGCGCGAAGAGGCTGAGCTGGGCTACGAGCGCCAGCCGTATTGAGTGATCATCGGTGGCGGTCAGGGCGGTATCGGGCTGGCCGCGCGGCTCAGACAGATGGATGTGCCGACCATCGTGATCGACAAGAATCCGCGGGCGGGCGATGCCTGGCGCAATCGCTACAAGTCTCTGTGTCTGCATGATCCGGTGTGGTACGACCACATGCCCTACATCCCCTTCCCGGCAAACTGGCCGGTGTTCGCCCCCAAAGACAAGGTCGCGGACTGGCTGGAGATGTACACCAAGATCATGGAGCTCAATTACTGGAACTCCACGGCCTGTGAGAGTGCGCAATTCGATGAGGCGAGCGGCGAGTGGGTGGTCGAGGTGGTACGCGACGGCAAGCCCGTGACCCTGCGTCCCAAGCAGCTGGTGCTGGCCACGGGCATGTCAGGCATGCCCAATGTGCCACACTTCCCGGGGGCCGAGACCTTCGAAGGTGAGCAGCAACACTCCAGCCAGCATCCGGGGCCGGATGCCTATCGTGGCAAGAAGGTGGTCGTGGTGGGTGCCAACAATTCCGCTCACGATATCTGTGCCGCGCTTTGGGAGCACGATGCAGACGTGACCATGCTGCAGCGCTCCTCCACGCATGTGGTGAAGTCCAACTCGCTGATGGAAGAGGCGCTGGGGCCGATCTATTCCGAGCAGGCGGTGCAAAACGGCATCGATCACCACAAGGCGGACCTGATCTTTGCCTCGATTCCCTATCGGATACTGCCCGACTTCCAGCGCCCGATCTTCGAGGCGATCCGCAAGCGCGACGCCGACTACTACCGTCGACTGGAGGCGGCAGGCTTCCTGCTCGATTTCGGCGATGACGACTCGGGCCTGTTCCTGAAATACCTGCGCCGCGGCTCCGGCTACTACATCGATGTGGGCGCCTGTGATCTGGTTGCCAATGGTGACATCAAGCTACGCAGTGGCGTCGGCATCGAGCGCATCAATCCGCGCTCGGTCACTCTGACCGACGGCTCGGAATTGCCCGCCGATCTGATCGTCTATGCCACCGGCTACGGCTCGATGAATGGCTGGGCGGCGCGAATCATTTCGCAGGACGTCGCCGACAAGGTCGGAAAATGCTGGGGCATGGGCTCCGATACGCTCAAGGACCCCGGTCCCTGGGAGGGCGAGCTGCGCAACATGTGGAAGCCGACCCAGCAGCAGGCGCTGTGGTTCCACGGCGGCAACCTGCACCAGTCCCGCCACTATTCACAGTATCTGGCGTTGCAGCTCAAGGCGCGGCTTGAGGGTATCCCGACGCCGGTCTACGGCCTTCAGGAAGTCCACCACCTGAGCTGAGGCCAGTGGCGCTGGGCAGTGTGCCAGCGTCATGGCAGCAGCGCAGCTTTTGCAGATTTCAGTGAGAGATTCAGGAGACGACTCATGCAACTGAACGACAGGATTGCACTGGTAACAGGGGGGGGGGCGCGGTATTGGCCAGGGGATCGCGCTGGCGTTGGCCAAGGCGGGCGCGGATGTCGTGGTGGCGGATCTGGATCTCGCCATCGCCCGCGAGACGGCGGCAAAAGTGGAGGCACTGGGTAGACGGTGTCTGGCGCTACAGGTCGATGTCTCGGATGCGGCGTCCGTGCGGCGCTTGATTGAAGAGGCCGAAGCCGGACTCGGCCCGCTCGATATCGCCGTCAACAATGCCGGTATCATCGGCATCCATTCCCTCGATGCGCTGACGGTGGAGGAGTGGGACCGCGTCATGAACGTCAACGCCCGCGGGACCTTCCTTTGCACTCAAGCCGAGGTCGCCGTGATGCGCGCACGCCGCGTCGGGCGGATCATCAATGTGGCCTCGATGGCCGGCATGGTCGGCTTTCCTGATCTGTCGCACTACTGTGCATCGAAGTTCGCGGTCATCGGCTTTACCAATGCCGTCGCCAAGGGGGTGGCAGCGGAAGGCATCACCGTCAATGCGATCTGCCCGGGCGTGGTGGGTACCGGCATGTGGCGGGGCGAGAGCGGGCTCTCGGCACGCTGGAGTCAGGAAGGCGAAAGCGAGCCCGCTGCATGGGAGCGCCTGCAGAAGAGCCTGCTGCCCCAGGGAGTCGCCCAGACACCTGAGGACATGGGGCAGCTGGTGGTCTACCTCGCCCAGGCCGAACACGTGACAGGGCAGGCCATCGCCGTCGATGGTGGCTTCACGCTGTGAGTCAGCAATGAGCCAGCATTGAGTCAGCACAGAGAGCAAGGTTGAGCTCAGTGGCTGACGGCAAGGGGTGATCGCATGACACAACGCCCCCTTCCGGCAACGGGAGGCGGCGTTGTGGTGTCTGGTCTGTTGCGCAGAGTATTCACTCCAGCTTCACCCTGCACTGAGCGGCCAGCGATAGGGATCAGTAGAGGTGAACGGCCTCCAGGCGGGCACGCGACACACCTTGCTCATCGGTCAGCGTCAGTGTCTTGCCGTCTATCTGCCAGCCCGACACGTCATTGAGTGTCGCGAGGAAATCGCGTTCGAGCGTTGCGACTTCACCGGGGCATGCCATGCGGGTGGTGGCCAGACGGCCGAAGCCGAGCTCTTGTTCATCATGGTGATATTCTCCCATCAGGCGATTGCAGCCGGTGGAGCCGGCCACTCGCGAGCTCTGTGTCGAAGCGTCAGGGGTATGCAAGACGATATGGGCTTCACGCTTGTCTTCCATCACAGGTGTCGGCTGGTCATCGAGTGCCACCAGCTTCCAATAGGTGTTCTCCAGCGGCTCATCGACCGCGTGATTGTCGTCAGAGGATTTAGCGCCCGCGCAGCCGCCCAAGGTGAGTGCTGCGCTCATCACGGCGGCCCATGTCATCACTTGCGCTTGTTTCATGCGGGTGTCTCCCTCACTAATAGGTTGTCTACGTCGATTTCGGGGCTGTGCTTTTCGGTCTGTGCTTTCCGGGGGCTGGTCTCCAGGAGCGCTGGAGTCTCTCGCAGACAGCAACATCGCCAGCGTGGTCATCTGAAGCGTTGTAGGCTGAATCAGGAAGACGCGTTACGCATTCTGAAACAATCGCCAAGGAGTTGTCATGCCAGCCACCCGCACGCCCTCGTCCGCCAGGGAGCGGATACATCTGTGGTGGGATCTGTTCATCATCGTGCTCGTGATCGCCAATCTGGCATTGCTGCTGTTCGATAGCCTCTTCCTGATTCCCCCGCTGAACACGGCCTTCGAGGCTGTAACACCCGGGCTGCACGCTGCCTATGAGCAGAACATCCACGCTAACTTCCTCTCCATCGATCTGGCGTTCGTCGCCGTCTTCCTGCTCGATGTGCTGGCGGGGTGGGCAGTGGCCATCGCGGAGCGCCGCTACCACCGCTGGTTCTTCTATCCCTTCGTGCACTGGTATGACGTGCTGGGGTGTATCCCGCTAAGCGGTTTCCGCCTGTTGCGTGTGCTGCGTGTGATCTCGCTGCTGTTCCGTCTGCAACGTCTCGGCTTGATCGATGTTCGCCGCTGGTACGTCTACGGCGTGGCGGCCAAGTATCTCGACATCCTGCTGGAGGAGCTGACGGACCGTATCTCCCTGCGCATGCTCGACAACGTGCAGCAGCAGTTGCGCGACAGCGATGACCTCTCGTCCTCGGTGATCGAGCGTGTCGTGGAGCCTCGCAAGCATGCCTTGATCCAGGAGATCAGCCTACGACTCGAGACCATGGCAGGGGATATCTATACCCAGAACCGCGACGATACCCTGCGCTATGTGCGGGGGCTGGTCAGTCGCACTCTTGCGGAGAGCCCGGAGCTCCAGCGTGTCTCGCGCCTGCCCATGGGCACCCAGTTGACGAAAGGGCTCGAAAGTTCGCTGTCGGATCTGGCTTGCCATCTCGTCGATGAAGCGCTGGTCGGCCTGCGCTCCAAGGAGTTCTCGGCATTGGTGGGGCATCTGGCAGAGAGTGGTTTCGATGCCTGGTCGCGCACTGACCCGAGGACGGAGCAGATCACCGAGCAGGTGCTGATCGACATGCTGGATCTGCTCAAGGAGCGGATCGCCGTGAAGAGTTGGCAGAAGAAATACGAGTGACGTGATCCACCAGCGTCATCCTGATGGGCCACTCGCGGCGTTCGGGATGAGATGGGCCGAGGTTTGGCGCACAGGAATGTGTTTGCGAGAATGTTGATACATTCATCTCACGCTGCGAGTCTGCGAGCCGCGGGTGTCGTCACAACGCGATAGCGCTGCTTGATGACACATCAGCGTCTCGCCAGCGTGGGAGCCGCGACAGGAGGTCAGTGTCATGGCGAATCCAACACGCACTGAGGTAGCCGAGTCAGCGCCGGGCGTTCCGTTCGACCCGGCTCAGGTGGCTGTCATCGAGCAATTCGGTGGCCGCATCACCCCGTTGGAGCCGGTAGGCGCTGAGGTGAGGGGGATCGACCTATCTGCTCTGGACGCGCCGCCCGCGCCAGTGCTTGAGGCGCTGGAGCAGATCATGGCCGAGCGCGGTTTCTTGGTCTTCAAGCGCGATACGCCTCTGGAGGCCGCTGACTTTCTGCGCGCCAGTTGCTGGTGGGGCGGCAAGGAGTTGCACAGTACCCATGGGATGCATCCGGCTACCCCCGACGGCAATCGGCATATCTTTCGGCTGTCGAACGATCGCCGCCACGGCATCCCCGGTGTCGGGCCGCAATGGCATAACGACGGCAGCTTCAATACCGATACGTTTTCGCACTCGGGCTATCACATCATTCGCCCGGCTGAGAAAGGTGGCGGCACCTGCTTTGCCCATCAGGGCGCGGCTCACGACGCCTTGTCTGCCGAGCGCCAGGCCTACTGGGGCCGTCTTGCTTCCGTGAATTCCTCCACCGGCGCCGTACATCCCGTGGTACACGAGCATCCCATCACCGGGCGCAAGTGCATCTGGCTTCATCTGGGCATGACCGGGGCAGTGATCGAGAAGCTACCCGACCAGGAAGCCTTTCGGCTGCTGACCGCCGAGGAGCTGACGCAGCTTTGCCGTGAGTACAACGCCATCCTGAATGCCGGCTTCACCGAGGGTTACGCCCTCGACTTCGAGTATCAGGAAAACGACTGCGTCTTCATCGATAACCTGGCGGTGGCTCATCGCGCTGCGCCCGGTGCTCACTTGCCCGCGGAAGAACAAGGCCTGCGCATCATGCATCGCAGTACTGTGCGCGGCACCCAGGATCTGGCGCCAGGTTTCGGTCTACCGCTGCAGGTGGATATCCATGGCCCCAGTCCGCTGGAGCATGGGGTGTGGCAGGGTGGCGGTATCGGCTTTCGCTGGGAAGAGAACATCCCGATGCAGAACTGAGGTAGGCGCTCTCAGGCAAGCAATCCGGCGCTGCATATTCCTCAGGGCGGAGTGCAGACCAAGGGCAGCATAAGAGGCAGCTTTATGTGCAGCTTACTGTTCAGATCAAAGGACAGAGCTCCATGCAAAGTTGGCATCAGCCGCACGAGTGATAGGGTGGAAACATCATTCCGGACAAGCGCTGACAGGACAGGGCAGGCGCGTCAGTAATGCTGGCCACCCGACCCTGTCCGATCACGTTTCATGGAGAGAACCAGACTCGCAAAGGAAGCCATCATGTCATCTGCCCATGACACCGTCATCGAAAGACCCGATAGCCTGCATGCCAAGGAGTGGTTACGCGCCTACCAGCGGGTACGAGCCGCCACCGAGGCGATCTGTGCGCCGCTGCACAAGGAAGACTACATGGTGCAGAGCATGGCGGATGTCAGTCCCCCCAAGTGGCACATCGCCCATGTCACCTGGTTCTTCGAAGCTTTCATTCTGAAGCCGTTTCAGTCCGGCTATCAGACGCTCGATCCCGCCTACGATCACCTCTTCAATTCCTACTACGAGACCCATGGCGTCCCGTTCCCGCGAGCTGAGCGTGGCACGCTTTCGCGCCCGACCGTCGACGACGTCTATCGCTATCGGGCATACGTCGATCAGGCCATGCAGGCCTTGCTGGAGAATCCACCCCAGGAACATCTGCCGGAGATTCTACGCCGTCTGGAATTGGGCCTACCGCATGAGCAGCAGCATCAGGAGCTGTTGTTGATGGACATCAAGCACATCCTGGCGCAGAACCCGCTGTGTCCGGCCTATCGGGATGATCTGGCGCCAGGCTTGGCACCAGCCCCTGCGCAGGAGGTGCCGCCGCTGGGGTGGCTGGACTATCCAGCCGGGATTCGCGAGATCGGCCATGATGCCTCTAGAGGCGGCTTCGCCTACGACAATGAGATGGGCCGCCACCGTCAGTTCGTCGAAGCGTTCCAGATGGCGGATCGTCCGGTGACCAATGGCGAGTTTCTCGCCTTTATGCAGGACGGCGGATATGCCACTCCCGAGCACTGGCTGGCGGATGGCTGGGCGACGGTCAAGGCCGAGGGTTGGCGGGCACCGCTTTATTGGGTCGAACGCGATGGCGTCTGGCATCACTACACCCTGGGCGGCCTGGTGCCAGTGGATCTGAGCGCGCCGGTCTGCCATGTCAGCTTCTTCGAGGCCGACGCCTATGCGCAGTGGGCGGGGGCTCGCCTACCGACCGAGGCGGAGTGGGAAACGGTGGCCCAGGATGTTCCCCTCACGGGTAACTTCGTCGATCAGGATCATCTGCAGCCAGTCGCGGCCGCGAGAGCCGAAGGCACGCCGGGTCAGATGTTCGGCGATGTCTGGGAGTGGACGGGCAGCGCCTATCGTCCGTATCCGGGGTTTCGCAAGTTGCCGGGCAGCCTGGGCGAGTACAACGGCAAGTTCATGTCCGGTCAGATGGTGCTTCGCGGAGGCTGCTGTGCCACGTCGGCCGACCACATCCGCGCGACCTATCGCAACTTCTTCCCGCCCGAGGCGCGCTGGGCGTTCTCCGGCTTCCGTCTCGCCAGGGACGGTGGGGCCTGATGGGCTGACCCTTTCAGAACGCGCCCTTAGGCACATCCTTCTGCCGCTTCTATCTTTCAGCCCGTAAAGGAGTGTTCATGGCCGACCACCTCGAACCGCGTATCACGCTGCACCCGCTATCCTCGTGGGTGCGAATCCTGGTCGGTGAGACAGTGATCGCTGACACCGGCAACGCGCTGGAATTGCGCGAGAAGGGCTATCCACCGAGGCTCTACCTGCCTCGCGCCGAAGTGGCGATGGCGAAGCTCTCGGTCTCTCACACCGTCACCCATTGTCCCTTCAAGGGCGATAGCACCTATTACTCCTTGCCCGATCTTCCTGATATCGCCTGGAGTTACGACCAGCCCATCGAGGAGATGCAGGCGATCGCCGGGCGATTGGCGTTCGATACTGACAAGGTCACATTGGAAGTAAAGTGATCCAGATGAATGACTCGCGGCCAACGTGATTCTCTCGTCGATGCACAAGGTCCCATCGTGCTCTGCTTCAGAGATAAACCGATAGAGAACAGTAGCTTGGCGTTCGCCGGATAGTTAGAATTCGGCAGCTTGCTGCACCGCGCTTCTCCATCGGGCGCGGTGCAGCATTTCCTTTCCCTTATCAAGACTCAGTACTCCGGTTGGACGAATCACCTCGCTTGATTCCTTTCCGTACAGGCTGCACCAGGAGTCAAGACAGTGGTTGTCCCTTCGAACGTTGCGCCAGTGATGGGTGTACTGCTATGCCTCGTGCTGGCCTCCTGCATCAGTCGTTACCTCAAGTCCCCCCGCATGAAAGGCCGCATCGGCGAGTGGCGAGTGCGCTGGATGGCGCGCCGACTCGGCAAGCAGGGCTATCGGGCCTTGCACAATGTCACCCTCAAGACCGAGAGCGGCACCACCCAGATCGATCATGTGCTGCTGTCGCGTTTCGGCTGCTTCGTGTTGGAAACCAAGAACATGAAAGGCTGGATCTTCGGCAGTGAGCACGAGGCGAACTGGACCCAGCAGTTTCCTCGCCAGTCGTTCAGCTTCCAGAACCCGCTACGTCAGAACTACAAGCATCTCAAGGCACTGGAGACGACGCTTGGCGTGACTCCCGAGCATCTGCATTCGGTGATCGTCTTCGTAGGCAGCGCCAGGCTCAAGGGTGAGATGCCAGCCAACGTGACGCGCGGGTCTGACTTCGTTTCCTTCGTACAGTCGTTCAAAACCCCCGTCTTCAGCGAGGCGCAGGTCGAGGCCATGCATGAGGCGCTACTGACGGGACGACTGGCGCCGACTCTGGCGACGCAGCGTACCCATGTACAGCACCTCAAGCAGCGCAATGCTCCAAAGACCAGACGTGAATGCCCGAAATGCGGCAGCCGGATGGTGCTGCGCACTGTCAAATCCGGTGTGCGTGAGGGCCAGCAATTCTGGGGATGCTCGGCCTATCCGGAGTGCCGAGCGACCCAGGCGGTGTGATGCCACGGATTTATGGAGCCAGTGCGGCAATTATTCTATTAATTCAGGAAATTATCCCTATAGGGATAATTAGCCAGACATAGCGAAGTTATCCATAAATTTTCCCTGCAGGGATAATGGTTAGTATAGGCTGTAAGCGCTTTGATTATTCCCTTTCAGGACAATTGAGGGCGATCAGGCTGTCAAAATATCGAGGAGATCATCGCACCACGCATGAACTGCTTATGCTCCATCCGTGTGTACAGACTCGGACGGCCCACTGCACCTCCTGATTCATCCCGACCGCCGGGCGTGAGATGGCGCAGGCGGACTCTGAGTGCAACACCGCAAGTGATGGAGGGTGATGCATCGAGGTTGGGCTATCTCTAGCCCGCCGACCACCTGCGCTTTGGCTTCGATAGGCGACAGCCAGTATGCGAGTATGCGGCCTTCGCCTTCAGCGTCGCTTCATCAGCTCCAGAAGTACCTCACCATGTATCTCACCCAGCACGTGCGTGTAGTGATGTGTCAGTGTTTGAGAGTTGCGGTGCCCGATCAACTTGGCGAGTAACTCGAGACGGTGACCTCGTGCCTTGGCATCTTTTTCCAGTACGTCGAAGACCGCTCGGCGGCAGTTCGCCAGTGCTACAGGAGTGAAGGACCAATGTCCTCGGCAGGCGGAGGAAAGGCGATCCAGAAGCTGAGGGTAGTCGTCGCTGTAGAGGCGCAGTACGAGCCACGAGATTGCATTGTGCCTCAAGAGATGAAAGTCGAAGTGGATGTCCTCCAGCTCCAATCCGGGTGTGAGAGCACCGCGGAGAGACTGCCGGGCCCATGCCATGAGCGGGGTCAGCAGGCTCTCTCTTGAATAGCCCAGCGGAGAGCTTTCTGGCCCCAGCAAGGCAATGTTCTTCAAACGCTGCTGGCCAGCAAAGGACTCTCGGCGTCTATCAATCCACTCTCTCACCAGCGTCATCAACTCTGGGGATATCAGAAGATGAAGAGGAACGCTGCGCCGAGCATTTGCGGTCTTCCCAGCATGGATTTCTACGTAACAGTAGGTGGGGCCGTCATCTCCTGGCTGATTGATGATGACGTCATGCAGTGTCAATGCCATGACTTCTCCAGCTCGCAGGCCCCCGTAGTAGCCAAGGAGGAAGGCGATCAGCCAGCTGCGCCGCAATCCACTACGTCTTCGGGAGAGTGCCCGGGTCAGATGTTCCGCCTCGTGCGGCATGATCAGATGTGTACGCAATGTACTGATGAAGCGACCTCCCTCACCCTGCACGGGGGGAATACCCGTTAATCGATCGTTGCCTTGGCAGAAGCTGATGAACTGATTGAACGTCTGGAAGAAGTTGTGGGACGTCGAAGTGTCCCAGCCTTTCTGAATGGGTAGCTGCTCGCTGATTGCCTCCATCAGTTCTCCATCCCAGAGAGCCAACCATGGGATATCGGGCAACATCATCATGGAGGTGGGCGTCAGACGACTCAGGTAAGTCCTGAGCGTGCTGGCTTTGTTGCCTTGAGTGCTCGATTGATAAGACAGCCATAGCAGTATCCAGAGTGGGTAGCTGTCTTCGCCCAGCATGTGTATCAGCTTCTTCGCGTAGCGAGACGTAATGGCGTCATGCCGCTGAATCGCGGATTTCCCTCTGGGGGGTATCAGACCTTCATGCTCCAGTTCGGTGATATACGCATATAGTTGGTTGCCTGCTTTCACATACCAGTCCGTTGATAGTTGATCCTGCCGGTATCGGGGAGAGGTAGATGGTGACGATTCGTTGCTCCTGTCGCCTCCTCCCATAAGGAGTTCAGGGGTGTGAAGATCGGTCTCGATGTCTTCCGGTTCAGAGACATCCATGGCTCCAGAAGCGCTCGACGTACCGGAGGTAGGGAGGGGGGCCGCCGATAAAAGGAGGCTTTCGTCATGCTGCCAAGGAGAACGCCAGCTACACACTGGTAGGGGGTAGCGCCGAAGCAGCTGTGACCAGAGGGGCGCAGGGCCCAACAATGTCGTGCACCGGAAGGCATGACGAAGCAATGATCGGACATTCTTCAGCGAAGCGGAGGAACCAGTCCTGCGTGGTGCCTGGCTATCTAGCAGCTGTGACAGACCGGTGACCAAGAGCTGATTCAGATGGGCAGCTCGCGCTTCCAATGGACTGTTCAGATCTAGCGTAGCATCCGAGGAGAACCACCATACATCTGCTCGCTGAGAGGAGGGGGCTGATGATGGGGCAGGGGACTGACGGCAAGCCCTGAGTAGCCTCCTGAGATGATTCGGGATTTTTAGCCGGTAATGGGCTGGATGTGTTCGAGGTAACCCTGGCAGGCAGCCGATGAACCAATGGTGGGGACCGCGCTTGGTGTTCAGGCGTGGCAGATGCTCTGAGCTCAAGTTCAGCAGAGTATGGCGAATCACTTCTTCCTCCATCCCCAGCAGGGTACCCATGCTCAAGGCCAGGAAGAGAAGAGACTGCTCTGGCGTACATTGGTTGGCGGGAATGCGCTGCAGGGCGCGTACCGAATCCAGCACCCGTTGCTGAACCTTGATATCTCGTGATGAGGTAGCCGCGGATGAAGGTCTGACCGGGCGTTTGATACTGGTCGGAATCGTAGCCTCGAAGTCAGGCTCTCGGTTGAGATGAGTCAGTACAAGCGCGACTTCCTTGGTGACCTTTCGGGAGCTGAAGTCAAGTCCAGTTTCCTTGGCAAGCTGGATGGCGTTGCGAATCAAGGCTTGTACATCTCGCTGGTTCAAGCGTGTGGCATTGTGACGAGCGCGAGACGGCTTGGTGGAAGGCGCACTTTGCGCTCTAGCCTGTGCTCTGGTTACCTTTTTCTTATGCCGTCGCCAGGCGTAGCGCGCGACATTCTTGCGGAAATGTCTGAGCTCTTCAGAGGAGGAGAAAAGGCGATGATCTGGATCATCCCAGCGACGGAATATCCTACCCAGTGTTTTCGAAAGCTCGATCGGAGACAGCTTCGGAGTTGTAAGCTCTTGGTGCGTGGCCTGGGCAGGTACATCGGTTTTCTTCCGAAGATCAATGGTGGTAACAGCGCTCATCCTCTATCTCCTTGAATGGTTGGTCCGGCGTGCTGAATGGGCCATGGGAGGTCGTCTCTGTGAAGCAGATCCGGTGTCAAGCCGCATAGTCTGGCGATATCGGTTAGTGCGCTTCGTGTCGCCGATTGAATCAGGTTCCGATCACTGGACGGGGATTGGAGTGAATGTCCCTGAGTGGTGTGTCCAGCGAGCGCGCTAAATTCAGCGTGAGAAAGTCGCGATTGGAGCGCGGTGATCATACTGTGGCGCGTGATATTGGAAGGCTGGCGGCCCCACTGGCTCAATTCAGTTGCCAGAGGCGAAGGCATGAATGTTGGAAGATCCTTGAGCCACTGCCGCCAGTCAGCATGCTGCATGCATTGCTGCGACAACATCATTGTCGAAGCATTGAACTTCCATTGAACGGGGTAGGCGATTTGCTCATCCCCAAGAAAATCTCCCTTACCACCCTGGCGTTTCCACCATCGTTGCCATTCCTCCCGCCACTCATGCTGAAGCCGGAGCAATGCGCCAAGGGCGGGGACAAGTGGAATTTGGCGGCTTTCCTGTGCCCGAGCCGAATCCTTGTCGCGTAGCCAGAGCGTATTTTCCAGCTGCTCACATTGGGTTTTGGATCCAATTGGGCGAGCCAAGGTGCAGAGCTGCCATGCAAGTAAGGTCAGCGCTCCCAGTATCTGACCTTGCCGGGCAATGGCTTCGCCGACTGACCGTAAGTCGCTACTACGATTCCCTTGTGCGGTAATCAATGAGGTAACCAGCATGGCGTGGTTCTTGGTAAGTTGCGTCAGCAAATGAAGCGGACGTTTGAAATAGCTCGGCTCCTGGGCTTTTGTGGATCCCACGGTGTGATCTTCGCGAGGTGTACGACAGTCTTCTTCTAACAAGGGAAATAGGCCAAGCGCAGCTTGAGCCGCGAGAAAAGCCTTCTGAATCTTGTGCAGAGGTATCGTTCGATACGTTGCCGGGGCAGAGAGTGAGAGCGGGAGCTCGCCTCGCAACCAGGTCGCGATCACTTCATCTTCACAGGCAGGCACCACCCAATGATGATGACTGGCGGACATGCGCCTCAACGTCAGGGTACTTCCCGGGCGATTATCCCCCCAGCGATTGAGTCTTTTCTCGATCAGTGATTTCAGTGCTTTGAAAGGCTGGGCGCCGGGGAGCCATACCTTTTCGGCCATGAGTGACTGATTGAGAGCGTTGGGCAATGGCAACGTGATGATGGTTTCGGTAGGTGCCTTGTTGACAGAGTAGTGGAGTAGCCCCTCCTCCGGTGACCAGCTGGGAATTTGATCCAGCGTCTGGCAGATGATCCACTCACGATTGCTGTCGCTATTGAGGGGCAGCTTGGGGGATCGGGAGATTACCGTCGTCTGCAGCAAGCGCTCAGGTGCTATTCCACTGCAAAGTAGAATGCTAAGAAATGCCAAGGCTTGTCGGTTTGCAATGACACTCTCAGATTCTATGAGAAATTCCTCATCTTTCGGTGGTTGGAAGGTACGTAAAGCTGCTAGAACCTCTTCTTGTGGGCGTAGGCTGATGTCTGCAGATGTCTTGAGACTGCGGGCCTGTTGCAAGAGCTGAACGCGTTCAAGGTGAAGCGCCTGATCGCCTTGTGAAAGCAGCGTGTTATGGAATAGCTCTTTCACTGGGTCGATGGGTGAGATGCTGCTTTGGATTAGGTCATTAGATGATGATTCATTCTGATGTTCATTGCCATCCGTGAGCTCTTCATCATCCTCTATTAAGGCATGGTCAAGAGCTTGGATTGACCTGTCAAGGGAGCGATAGTCGGTATATTCAGCATGGATTTTGTGAGATTTGTCACTGGCCCAAAGTGGCGAATCACGAAGAATGGTATCGACATGCTGGCGTCTTTTTTGATTCTCGTTGCGAGCTCTATGCTGTTTTCTTATCGGGCTACGAGTGAGCTTGCTCGGCTGATAAATTTCGTTAAGCAAAGCACCTGTCGCTTTCTTATTGCGCAGATGATTGGGATGCTCCGATGAGCGGTCCGTTGCTGTATCATAGGCATGAAGAAACTGTTCGAGCAGCTTCAAATCAGCATCGGAAAAATGTTCGGGAGGAGGAACTAACTGCTCTCCCAGGGTAGGGGAAATGGGTCTGGGAAAGCTGTTGTGAATATCATCCAGGTCACCCCAGTCAAGTAGCCGTTTGAGCGTCTTTCTAAGTTCAAGTATCTGGGTGTAGTATTTTATGGCAGAGCCACGTGTCACAGTATGATAAGGCTGACCGAAAATCAGTCTAAGCAGCTTTCGGATACTGCTTACGCGAGGATCAGTGAGCGACTTAAATCGGTAATTTACCGTATAATGAAGGCAGTGAGACATTCTATGATTTCGATGTGTCTCGTCCTCCATAAAAAATTCGCTTCCTAGGAACTCCTCTACTTGGGACACAAGGTCTGGCATCGAGTAATCGTTGGCAAAGAGTCGAGCGCTGAGGCGATATTCTGAGGCAATCAAGGGAGGGAGGCTTCCCTTGAGCCACTCCGGTATAAGGGGCCAGCGGGACCCGATCGCATTGAGGTCGTAATTAGCCAATATTTGGTCAGGTAGTTGGTGTTCACTCACGCGAGAGCCTCCTGTTAATCAGTCAAGCGAATTTTAAAGTGCAAGTCCCATTTGCGGATTCGAGTCGGTTTCCTCCTTGTTATTCGAGTGCTTGCTTTTTTCTTTAGCGTTGCTTTTCTTATTGATATCTGGTTGCTGCTTCCTATTATCTTTTCGTTTACTATAAGCGTTTTTATTATTTTTTTCAGAAGCAGTAGCAGCGTGTGCCGTATTCCTATCTTCAGATACACCGCTTTGGTGAGTATTTGTATTTTTATTTATTTCGTTCATAAATTTCCTGATCGAGTCATCAGAATAACGATGCCTGAAAATTGATGAGATTTGCTTGCGTGTTATTGGCAAGTTTTGTTGAGTGACTACATTGCTCCATGCGTGTTGTAATCTTTCATCATTAATGAAGTTTCTGAGTATAGTGTTCCATAACTTCTTTTCGTTAATTCTGATATCGCCAGTGGTATGTAGGTTGTGGATATTGATCCATTCCCAGCCAAGCTCGAGCAGAGGCTGTAGCACCTGGTAATAGAATCTCAGCACCTGGACTTCATCTTCGTTGAGTCTGCCGATATCGATCTCGATGCAAAATACACTTTGTGAGACGGGCACTTTATGTGTGGATACGATGGCATTGATGACATGAAAATTCACGAACTCCTCGGAAGTGTGAGTCGACTGAACGTTGCTGCGGAAGCGGACAGGCGCTAGGGGCAGGTTCTCTGTCGCGACCGTTGGTCGAAAAGGATGCTCCTCGTTCATAAGCTCGGCGGTGTCCACCTCGAGTACTCGCTGATGGATGACAAGCGTCTTGTCAGCGCTGATTTTCACTAGTGACGGTGTATAGGTAGCATCTGGCATATTGATGACTCCAACGATAGGCAAAGGGGGGGCGAGACGTATGAGAGAATCATTCGTCGAGTTCATGTCCAGCAAACGCGAGTAACTTTGAGTCGTGATGATCAGTCGAGCAATACACCCGACCTGTAGGACGATATTTCTGGGAGTGCCGCCTCCTGATATATCCAAGCTGAATCAGTGTGTACTAATAGCATAACTCAAGTGGCAAGAATCTAAGGTATCTTTTAACCGTCAAAATCGACCGTTTCGAGAGCATTAGGGCTTTTTGACGTCAAACTTGGTAGATATTTTGTATTACGAGTTCTTGAGCGATTGCTTTGGTCAATTCATCGATTATTGAACGGTAATGCATTGCTCATGTTTATCAAAAGTCGTTGGCGCTGTTTTCGAAGGGGTCTGCGACCCGAATGTACTCCGTCAAGGTGCTGAGATGTCTGTGACCTGTCACGCGTTGTATCTGCTCCAGGCTCTTCCCCCGCAGATGAGCTTCAGTGATCAGGCCAGCACGCATGCTATGTGTGCTGAATCCGCGTGAAGCCAGGTTTGACCGCTCAAGCCCCCTGATCAACGCATTCTGAAAAGCAGTTCGAGAGAGTTTCGAGCCTCCTGGCCTGCCGCCCAGCGAGACGCTGCGAAATACCGCACCTCTCTGGATATGGGCGGCTTCCAGCCAGCGATACAGGAGATTGACGGGGCAGTAGGGGAGCGAGGTATCCGCATGGTGAATGGCTTTGACTTCATGTCGTCCTTCTTGATTGGTCTTGCTGCGGGAGAGCCTGACCAACACGCCTCGTGTATCCCATGTGAGGTGCTCGACACGAAGGTTGAGGACTTCGCTGTAACGAAATGCTCCATAGAACGTCAGGCAGAACATGGCGGCGTCGCGCAGATCTCGCAACTCGCTCAAATCCAGGCTATTCAGCAGCTGATGCAGATCGTCTCGCATCAAAGCTGGTGCACGTTTCACCGGCACTTCATTGAGGCGTGCACAGCCGCGCATGACCCCCTTGATCATTTGCTCATTGCCCAGGGTGGGGCAATTCATGACAAGGTGCCAACGCCGTAACGAGCACAGCTGTCGCTTGAGCGTATTCGGTTTATAACCGTCCTCGAAACACCGGGTGAGGTAGTTGGCAATCTCCGTGTCGGTGCTGGGGAGGGTGCCGCCACGTCTGAGAAACATCCGTATGTCGCTTTGGAAGGCTCGGATGGTACTCGGTGCAAGGCTTGCCATGATCAGCTTTCGTGCCGAGACCGTCAGGCAAAGTCCCGGCAGAGAGTCCTGGTTTCCCTGATAGGGGATCACTTGCATTGCCTGATGCCTCCGTCTTTGAGGCGGGTGGATGCCTGTCGGTGGTCTGGACACCATAAGGGATCTCCATCGATGTCGAAAAGTTGGAATGAGGGCCGATATGCGCTGTGAGGTGGCCATCGAATTTCACGCTATCACCCTTCGTAAATCAGCCAACCCGAAATGCATGCCCTAGAAAGCATGGAGAGTTGAGAGTCACGCATATGCAAGGTTGTTCGAGCAATCCCACTGGTAAGCATGCTATTTGTAGATGTTATGCTTAGGGTTAGGCTATAAAAAAGTGAAATCATCTGGTAGTCGCGCGGGCGTGGCTGCCGAGCCGCCTCCCGTAATCAGAGCGATACCAGGCGCGCCAAGAAGGCGTTGGAGAACGCCACATCATTTGCCAGATCAAGAGTGATCTCTCGTACTCCCTCTGAGAAGCTCACACACTCACTCATGGGGGCCTGAGCATGTGGCGCGCCATGCATGTCAATCGTGGGGTGTTCTCCGCTCGTGCCGGGGTCGTTGGAGGCTATCGAATTAGTGGCTGGAGAGACGATCGGGGCGGGTAGTGTCGGGGAGGAGAAGGAATCCAGTTGGATCGCAGCATGTTCGTCGGGCAAGTCGTCAAACAGTCGATAGGCGTAGTGTCGTAACGTGCTTTCGTTGAGGGCATAGAAATAGCACGCATCATCCTGTGCATGTCGACGCCGTATGATCCGGCCTAGCACTTGGCGAAAATACTGTTCGGTCCTGACGTGGCTGAGATAGCAACATACCTGCAAGCGGGGAATGTCGATCCCTTCACTGACCATGTTGACGGAGACAATCCACGAAGTATGACCGTAGCGAAACGCCTCAAGTCGTGCGTGCGCTCCTTCTGTCTGGCTGGTTACCAGGCACACCGTCTGTCCCATCTGTTTCAGACAATCAGCGATGTCTTCTGCATGAGAAATGTTGGATGCCACCACCAATCCTGCGGCGCTCGGGTCTTTCTCCTGAAGCTGTCGCAAGCGTTGGCAGCTGACGTCCAGCAAATGCTGCTGAGGCCCGGGGTGACGCAGCAAGGCGGCGTAATGCACCGCTGGGTGACGCAGCAAGGCCGGGATACTTTGGTAATACAGTGTCTCGCGCTGCGCCTGCTGTTCTGCCACCAGACGTATGTCGTTGTTATCTATCAAATAGATCTGGGGAGTACGGCAGACATCATCCTGGATGGCATCACGCAGGGGATAAGTGAAGTCTGGGATCAGCGCGAGGCGGTCATTGTCGGCCGATGGCAGGGTTGGCACCGATGGCTCGGACGCTGAGGCGGCTTCATGGCTCGGTGCCATATAACGCAGCATCGGAAGGCAGCTGCCATCAGTGCGCCAAGGAGTGCCTGACAAGGCGAGCGTAAAGCGTACATCGCGCTCCAATGCCAAGAGTGCCAACCCCCATTGATTGGCGCCGGTGGCTGCCGAACTGGTGTAGGCGTTTTTTGCGGCGCATGCTGTCGCGCCGGCGGCATGGTGGCTTTCGTCCCAGACCAGCAGGACACGCCCTTGGCGACAGAGTTGCTTGAGGTCCTCCAGGCGGAAGCTGAGCGCTTGATAGGTCAGCGCGATACCGATGTCCCCCAGCCTGCCCTGCATGGGCCGCCCCAGAATTTGCGAAAACGTCTCGCGTGCACGCTCCACCACGGCAGAGGTGGGGCCGAGATAGATGACGTGATCAATGCTCCCGTTGAGAATCAGCTCCTCAGCCAGGACGGCGGCCATCAGCATCTTGCCCGCACCCGGGGTGGCCTGGCACAGGAAATGGGGCTGCTGATCCGAAAGCCGTTGAAGCGCTGTCTCAATACAACGCGCTTGCCAGGCTCTGAGTGTCGGGCTTGTCAGAGAGGGCAGTAATCGATTGATCTGACGCGGCGTCATGAGGCACCTCCAGCATGGCGTTTTGCAGAGAGCGCCAGCACGGCAGCCAGTTGTCCCTGGAGTTCGCAGGCGCGCTGAATTGCATCCTCCTGGAGTGGAGCGATGTCGGGTTTCGCCTCCGGATAGTCCTTTGCCAATTGATAGAGGTGCTCGGCTTCCGCGCTCGCGGCCCGCATGGATTTTTTCAAGGCTCGACGTTGTTCCTGCAGTGCTGCATCGAGCGGTAGATGCGATGTGCTATCGGTTTTCGACGTGGCAAGATCCTGTCGATAGCTCGGCAGTGGGATATCCGGTGAGCGCTCCGAAGTGCTATCGATGAGTTGATAGACGCGGCGACGCTTGCCGATGGTGTCGGATTGCACAACGTGACCATCAATGACCAGGCGATCGATCAGGTCACCGACTCGCTGCAGGACAATAATGGGTTTATAGCCCGCCAACTCTGGATGTTTCATCAGCTCGTTGCGGCAGCTGACTTTCGTGAAATGAGTTGGTTTATCCTTCAAGGCTTTCAGCCACTGCTGGAAGTGCTGTTTGATCAACTGTCCTCGCCGATAAGCTGCGGCAGTCGAGGAATCCTGGAATGTGGGAGTGCTCGAGGTGTGAGGGGGAGGAGAGCGACGCTGGCTCTCTGAGGTGATGGTAGATGATGAGTCGTGTGACACCGAAGTCTCAGGCGTCTGGGAAGACTCGGCTATTGCCTTGCCCGTAGCAGAGGGCGCAAGAGGAGTAGATGAGGGTGTTGGTGTGGTGTGAGAAGAATTCGAGGTCATGACAGCACCTCGCTGCAGTCGCAAGCGATACGTGCGCGACAGTCTTGGGAAGGGGGATCGGGATAGCCGCCATAGGGGGTGGGTAGATCGGGGCTACGCGGAGATGCCGTAGTCTGGATGACCATGGTTGAAGCTCCTTTTGCTATTGGAGCCGCTCCCGCTGTCGCCAAACAGTGATGGGGGCGGCCGTACGCGGGTTGGCGAACCGGCGCAAAAGGAAACCGGCAGACCCGGAGGTCTCCCACGCACGACCGCCATAACGCATGGCAGGCACAAAAAAAGCGCCAACCATGGTCTGGGCGCTTGTGCGCCTTTTGCTATTCGAGTCGCCAAACCCGACCGAGGATTTTGCCTCGATAAACCAAATCTAGCAGATGAAAGAGAGGTCGTAAATATCACCCATCGGGAAAAGAGGGGTCTATTCGAAGTTGGCCTCAATATCGTGAAAATTCGCCTCTGGCGTGACACGTTGCCATGGCATTCCGTCGAGGGAATCGGGAGAATGCTGCCTTTCTTTCAGCCGCGTAGCGAATCGATAGTCATGACGGAGTTGGTGGATCGGCCCTTGGCCGGAATTGTTCTCAGATTGCTGTCCGGTGTGTTGTTCACCGGCATGATGGTGTGTGTGAAGGCGGTCAGCGAGACGGTGGAAGTGGGGCAGACGGTGTTCTTTCGTTCGGCCTTTGCCTTGATTCCGATCATGATCTTCATGATGTGGCGCAAGGAGTTCCCGCGTGGTCTGGCGACCCGTCGACCGGGCGGGCATCTGCTGCGCTCCGGATTCGGTGCGGCCGCGATGTTTGCCTCCTTTGCGGCGGTGGCCTTGCTGCCCATCTCGGAGGCGACGCTGCTGGCACAGCTGACGCCGGTCATGATGGCCGTGGGTGGTGTGGTCTTGCTGGGGGAGCGGTTCAGTCGGCAACGGGCGTTGGCGCTGGGGCTGGCCTTGGCGGGAGTATTGGTGCTGATTCTGCCGTCGCTGAACCTCGAGAGCAGTACCGGCAATGTGACCGGCTACGTGCTGGGGGTACTCTCGGCACTGCTGACGACTGGCGCGTTGCTGACGGTGAGGCGTATCTCGCGTACCGAGACGGCCGGAGCGATCGCCTTCTATTTCATTCTGGTCTCGGCCTTGGCAGGCCTGGCGACGCTACCGATGGGATGGGCGCCGCTTTCCCGGGAGGCGCTGGGGCTGTTGGTGCTGTCGGGATTGTTCGGGGGTGCCGCGCATATCTGCATGACACTGGCATTGCGCTACGCTGAGGCGTCCCGCCTGGCACCCTTCGAGTATGTCGCGTTGCTCTGGCCGATTCTGGCGGACCTGCTGATCTTCCATGCCCCCATCTCGAGTGGCTTCCTGTTTGCCCTGCCCCTGATGCTGGCAGGAGCAGGGCTGGCCGCCTTCGAAGGGCGTCAGATCAGATGGCCTCTTCGACGATGAGCTGTGGCTGCCCCTGGGAGCAGGGCTCGATGCGGGCAGCCACACGATAGACCTCACGCAGTCGCTCCGGGGTGACCACCTCAGCGGTCGGGCCGCTGGCGATGAGGCGGCCGTTCTGAAGCAGCATGGCCTGGTCCGTGAAGCGCAATGCCTGGCCCAGGTCGTGCAAGGCGGCAATGATCAGCATGCCTCGCTCGCGGGCGAGGCGGCGCAGAATGGTCAACAGCTGCAGCTGGCGATGCAGATCCAGTGCGGAGGTTGGCTCATCCAGCAGCAGAATCTCGGGTGACTGCACCAGCGCTTGGGCGGCCCCCACCAATTGGCGCTGGCCTCCACTCAGATCACTGATGTCCCGCTCGCCCAGCGCACTGATTCCCAGATCGTCCAGCGCACGCTCTACCTCTGCCATGTCCTCAGGCTGAACCTTCAGGCTGCGGCCCTGCATGCGCGCCAGAAGTACCGATTCATAGACCGTCAGCACGGCATTGACGCCGGTGTCCTGTGGCATGTAGCCGATGGGGCGCTGGCGAGTCGCGCCCTCGACGCGTGCCTCTCCACCGCCGTCGATCAACCCGAGGATGCGCCGGAACAAGGTCGACTTGCCGGCGGCGTTGGGCCCCAGCAAGGCCACCACCTGGCCCCCTTCGAAGCAGGGCGTCGTGACCTCCGCCAGAATCTGGCGGCGACCATAGTGAGCGGACAAGCGATCAAGCGTGAGCGTTACCATGAGGATGACTTCTGTCGCAGGATGAGAAACAGGAAGAAGGGAATGCCGACCAGTGAGGTGATGATGCCGATCGGGATCACCGTGCCCGGCAGGATGATCTTCGACAGCACCGAGCCGATCGAGAGAATCAACGCCCCGCACAGGGCAGAGCCGGGCACGAAGAAGCGTTGATCTTCCCCCAGCAGCAGGCGTGCGATATGCGGACCGACCAGACCGATGAAGCCGATGGTGCCGACGAAGGCGACGGCGATGGCAGCCAGTAGCGAGACCAATACCAGCACTTCCAGGCGCAGCGCCTTGGGTTTGACGCCCATGCTTTCCGCCTTGGTATCTCCCAGACGCATGGCCGTCAGTGCCCAGCCATGACGTGCCAGCAGCGGCAGCACGATCGCCAGAACGCCGAGCGAGACCCAGAACTTGGGCCAGGTGGCCTTGGTCAGGCTGCCCATGGTCCAGAAGACCACGGCGGCCACGGCCTGTTGGCTGGCGAAGAACTGGATCAGGGCCATCAACGAATTGAAGATGAAGACCATGGCAATGCCGAGCAGCACGATGGTCTCGATCGTCACGCCACGCTTCATGCTCAAGGCGTGGATGAAGAAGGCCGTGATCATGGCCATGACGAAGGCATTGATGGGGACCACATAATCGATGGCGGCGGGAATGATCGCGACGCCAAAGGCCAGTGCCAGCGCGGCACCGAAGCTGGCCCCGGCCGAGATGCCCAGGGTGAAGGGACTGGCCAGGGGATTGCTCAGGATGGTCTGCATCTGGGCACCGGCCACCGACAGGCTGGCACCGACCACCAGCGCCATCAGGGCGACGGGCATGCGAATTTCCCACAGGATGACCCGCACCTGATCACTGACGGAGTCTGGTGAGATCAATGCCGCGATGACCTCATCGAGCGGGAAGCGTGCCGGACCGAGCGACAGATCCAGACACAGACTCAGGAACAGTGCCACGCCCAGTGACACCAGAATCAGTTGTCGTTTGACCACCGAGGCGCGGTAGTGGCTCCCCCCTTGCGAGAGGGGAGCGGAAGAGGTGACATCATTCATCTTTCAGCGATACCCAGTAGCCAGGTGCGTAGTCCACGGGCAGGAAGCGTTCGTGCAGTTCCTGCATGGTGGCTTCCGGGTCAAGATCGGCAAACAGCTCCGGGTGGAACCACTTGGCCATCTTCTGAACCGCCACGAAGTAGTAGGGGCTGTTGTAGAACTGATGCCAGATGGCGTGGAAGTTGGCGTCGTCGACGGCTTGAATGCCTGTCATGGCGGTGCGCTGAGTCAGGGCCTGGAGCTTTTCGCGAGCGAGATCCTGATCAGCCCCCGGACCGACACCGACCCATTTGCCGCCCGGGACATAGGCGTCCCAGCTTCCCCCTGTCACGACGACATGCTCAGGGTTGGCGGCGATGATCTGCTCGGGATTCAGGGTGCCGAAGGTAGAGGGAATGATGCCTTCGGCAATGTTGTGGCCGCCGGCCAGATCAACGTATTCGCCGAAGTTGCCCGGCCCGAAGCTCATGCAGCAGTCGTCGGAGTAACCGCCGGCGCGATCGATGAAGACGTCAGGGCGCTGTGGGTCCTGCTTCGCGATGACATCGGTGACGCGAGCCATCTGCGCTTCGGTGTAGGCGATGAACGCTTCGGCTTTGTCTTCCTTGCCCAGCAACTGGCCCATCAGGCGCATCGACGGCGTGGTGTTCGCGAGTGGATCCTCACGGAAGTCGACGTAGACGATCGGGATGTCCAGCTGTGCCAGCTTGTCGTCATAGGCCGCGTCCTCGGTTGCCTGACGGGCTTCCAGATTCATCAGCACCACATCTGGCTTCAGGGCTGCTGCCTGCTCGACATCGAAGGTGCCATCCTTGAAACCACCGAAGGTCGGAATCTTCTCGAGTTCGGGGAAGCGCTTGGCATAGTGGGCGTAGTTGTCCGGGTCGGCTTGAGAGAAGTCTTCACGCCAGCCGACCACCTTGTCGAAGGGAGACTCGGGCTCCAGCGCGCCCAACAGGTAGACCTGGCGACCCTCGCCCAGGATCATGCGCTCGACCGGGGCGTCGAGGGTAACTTGCCGGCCGGCAACATCTGTCAGAGTGATCTCATCGGCGACAGCGCCGAAGCTGGAGGCCAATAGCAGGCCGCCGGCTGTCATGGAAAGCAGAGGCTTCATGTGTGACTCGCTGGGAGGGTAAGGAAAATTCATCGGGCGCGTTGTCGCCCGCACGGCTGTGTTCGATGCGGGACAGGTTGCATCTCATTATCATCTGCGTTGCGATTATGAAGTAATTCCCGATGAGCGTCGATATGGTCCCTGTCGTCTCGTTTTCGTCGGTGTCGATACCTGGTGCTCCAGCAGGAAACGACTTGGAGCGAGAGCGTCGGTCAACGACACTGGCCCCCGGCAAGCAACGTTGTCTGGGGGCCAGCGAAGAGGGAAGAGCGGTCGGCCATCTGCTTCTGGGCTGTCACTACACTCAAGACTGCGATGACGTGCTGGAAGGGTGGTGTTACAGCCCGTGGCTCGAGATGGCTGAGGTCATTTGGCCGCGAAGATTTCCTTTACTTCCTTGTCGCGTACTTTCTTCGCCATGCCGGTCAGCAGCACCTTGAACAGCAGGCCGCTTACCAGGGTGGAGAGCGTCAAGGTGAAGAAACCAGCCAGGATCCAGTCCACCAGCACGAAGCCGCTATTCGTCAGGGTCGGGTGATAGAACACCATGCCAGCGAAGACCACCCAGTGGCTGATGCAGAAGAAGCATTGGAAGAGGTGGCCGGTCATGTGGCCAAAGCGTTGTGCGTACTGACGCAAGGGCGCGAACAGTTCACCTTGGGTGATCGAGATCGCGATGCTGCTGGCTGCCAGGGCCATCACGAAGCAGGTCCATAGAGCGTTCAGTGTCTCGGGGGAAAATACGGTAGTCATGGGGATCCTTGTGTGTCTTCGTCGAAGTGACGAGTGGGAAAAGTGAGTGGGTCGTGCTCAATGTCTGTCGATGCGGGTGTCTGGTTATCTCTCTGCCTTCTGTCTAGCGTGCGCTTAGCATCCGCTCGACACCTCGGGTGGCGGCATCGAGGGCGCCCGCAAGGTGACCCGGGAATCGCGGTGACCATTCACTGGCGATACCGAACAGACGTTGCTGCCAAGGGCCTTCATTGGCCTCCAGCAACGGCACCGAGACATGGGATGCCACGTCTTCCAGGTCTGCCGGGCTCGCGATGAAGGGTGAGGTTGCCCAGTCCTTGAGGTATTCCTGCCGCGGATGTGCCGCCTCAGCGCCGAACAGACGCTCCAGCTGTGCGCGGCAGTGCTGGCGTAATGCGTCCGGCGTGATCTGACGTCGGTGATCTGCCGGGACTCCCACGAACCCGAAGGGTGCCCCCAACCCTTCCATTGGACTGGCATCGTGAATCTCCACCATCGGGCCACGTGCGCTGCGTGCGGCGCCGGACAAGCCGGCCTCGCGCCAGAAAGGACGATCGTAGACCGCGAGATACTTGGCGTGGGGCGCCATCCAGGTCGCGGTCTGCTGCCACTGTGCCGTCAGTGCGCTCGGCAATGCCGGCGTGAACTGGATAAGCTGGAGTGCCTGACGTGGCGGAATAGCCAACAAGACCTGCTCCACTTCGCAGCTCATGCGTTGCCCGTTGTCATCCTCGGCACTCAGCGCAATCCCGTCTGGCAAGCGCTCGAGATGACGGACAACCTGCCCAGTCAGTATCTTGTCCGCAGGGATATCGCGTCGCAGTCGCTCGATCAGCGCCTCCATTCCTCCCACCACACGCATGGCGGTCAGCGAATCCCTGATGCCAGCGGTGCGCAGTGGGCTCTTGTCCGTGGCGCGCTCGAGGAGGCTGTCGCCCGTCACATGTTGTGCAAAGCATTCCAGGCCCAGTGTCTGCATCAGTTGCGCCATTTCGCGCTGATGCTCCGGCCAGAACCAGGTAGGCCCCAGGTCCAGGCGGTGCTGTGCCTCTGTCTCGGCAAGGGACGGCACTGCGGAAGCGATACGGCCTCCCATGACGTGCTGGGCTTCGAACACCCGATAGTCATGAATGCCATGCTGCTCCAGTTGCCATGCGGCATAGAGACCTGAGAGACCAGCCCCGATAATGGCAACGGGCGGCGAAGGTGTGTTCATTCATCCTCCAGAGCGATCAGATGCCCCGTCTTGAGGTAGAAGGTCGCTCCCTCTGCGCCGGCGGAGAGCGCCAGCGGTTCGCTGGCGGGCAAGCGCAGCCAACTACCGGCAGGGCAGGACCCGTGCCCTGGATGCAGGCAACCCTCCAGCACCAGCAGTTCGGCACCGCCAGTATTGACCAACAGCGGAAGCTCGGCATGTGGCGTCAGGCGCTGCAGGCTCACCTGCTCGGTGGCACTGGTATACAGTGAGCAGATCTCGCGGCCATCCTGCTCACGCCAGTTGGCCGGGTCTCGAGTGTTGATGCGTACCGCCTCATGCTCCTCGGGCGGCATCTGTCGCAGCTTGACGAAGATCACGCAGCCGTCGGTGCTGCTGGGGGTGTGGCGCGAGTCTGGCGGGTTACGCAGGTACCAGCCAGCAGGGAAATCCCGCACGCCATCTTCGGTGAAGGTGCCGGACAGCACGAGAATCTCTTCGCCTTGTGGATGCTCATGCGCTGAAAAGTGGGAGTCTGGTGCATATCGGACCAGGCTGGTGGCCCGTGCCTTCTCCTCCCCGATACGGTCCAGCATCATGCGCTCGACCCCTCCCTGGGGAGACGGCACCCACTGGTAATGGTCCGGTGTAATGCTGGCACGTTGTGAAAAGTCGGCATTGAGGCGCATGTAGGGCATCTCCACGAGGGCGAGAGAGGGAAGAAAACCTTTTTCAATGTCTGGCGGTCATCACACTCGAGCGCCATGGCATGAGCAGGGCAGGACAGACACCTATGAGCTGTCACGATCCGTCTATGCGGCGTATTCTGGAAGCTGACTGAACATTCAACAAACGAGATTAACTAGGCAGTAGGGAAAGAAAAACTTTATCGCCATGACATCGCCCAATCATCTGAATGCCTTGCGTGCCTTCGAAGCGAGCGCCCGCCACAAGAGCTTTGCCGCTGCGGCAGAGGAACTGCACGTGACCCCTGCCGCTGTCGGCCAACTTGTGCGGGGATTGGAGGAGTGGCTGGGTGACTCGCTCTTTCATCGTGCCAACAGCGGCAAGACACGCCTTGTCCCGACGGAGCTTGCAGAGCAGGCACTGCCGGATATCCGTGCCGGATTCGAGAAATTGTCACTCGGGGTGGAGCGCCTCAAGGATGGCACTCGGCGTAGCGTGCTGACGGTGACGGTCAGCCCCGCCTTTGCCGCCAAATGGCTGTTGCCACGCCTGCATCGGTTTCAGGCGGCGTGGCCGGACATCGATGTGCATCTGGATACCAACCACAAGCCGGTCGATTTCTCACGGGAGCGGGTGGATATCGGGGTACGCTACGGGCCAGGCAAGTGGAGGGGCGTGGTGGCTCAGGAGCTGATGCACGAAGAGGTCTATCCGGTCTGCTCGCCCCAGCTGCTGCGTGACCCCGAGCGCTTGAAGACACCCGCAGCCCTGCTGGAGGAAACACTGATTCACGACTTGTCCATGGAAGGCTATGACGGCTTTCCTTCGTGGGGTGGCTGGTTCAGGAAGGCGGGTCTTACGGATGCCGATTCATCGCGCGGTCTGCAGATCAACAACTCTGCCGCAGTGCTGCAGGCCGCGATCGATGGTCAGGGCATTGCGCTGGCACGTGGAGTCATGGTGCACGATGACATTGTCTCGGGGCGTCTGGTCAGACTGTTTGATGAGGTGATGTGTGCCTCCTCTCTAGCCTATTACGTGATTCACCGACCCGAGGTCACTCATGTCGCCAAGGTACAGGCATTCCGGGAATGGTTGCTGGAAGAAGCCGGGCTCAGCTGCCGAATACCTTCCATCCCGGCGTCGTGAATGGCTCTGTGGTCAAGCACACGGGTGTGCCTAGAAGGTGCCCGATGGCCTCTGATAGAAAGAAAAGGCGAAAATCCAATATTGCTGCATCCGACTGCAAGACATGCCCGTATCTCCCTGCATCGAACGCAAGATGTCATGAAAACAGCACATGCAACACGCTGACCTGACAGCCTTGTCGGAATACTCAATCGACTTCCCCAACGAAGTGATGCAATCGGAGATATCAGCATGCAGCAGGGTTCCCAGGCAGTGACTCAAGGGCGTTATGGTTATTACATCGGTGTATTTGGGGTGGTGCTCCTGCTCCTGTGGCTGGGGATCTACAAGTTCACGCCCACAGAGGCGGGATTGATCGAGCCGTTGGTGGCCAATCACTTTGCCATGAGTTGGCTGTATGACGTGATGTCAGTTCAGATGGTGTCCAATCTGGTCGGGCTGTCAGAAATCCTGGTGGCGATCGCCATGATCGTCGGTCTGAAGTATCGCCAAGTGGGCTACTATGCAGGGATTGCCGGCAGCGTCATCTTCCTCTCCACTTTGAGTTTCCTGTTCACGACTCCTGATGTCTGGAAGGTCACGGATGGCGTACTGATCGCCAACTTCTTCCTGGTGAAGGACATTCTCTTCCTGGCAATTTCCGTCAGCATGGTGGAACGAAATCGACCGATCAACGCTGACTGATTTCTCTCTATGAAGCCACAAGGCGCTCGGCAATATTGCCGGGCGCTTTTTTGCGTGGCTCACGCCTGGCTTGGCGGGACATCAGCCAGTCACATTCATGAGCTGGCTCACGACCCACTGATGCAGCGGGTCGTCGTTGTAGCGAGGGTGCCAGGCCCGGTTCGGCGCCGACACAAAAAACTGACGGTTGAGCAGGTTGGGCGCCACCGGAAGACTGTGCTCACTGTCGGTCGTATGACGCCAGCGGCGCCGCTGCTTTACTTCTACGCCGGCTTCCCGCATCAGACTCCGGGCCTGGTAACGGCCAACCTCGTAGCCACGACGTTACTGCTCTTTGGCGATGCGGCGGCTGCCGTAGCTGCCTCACTTCCGGCGGTGGATCTCTCTGACCTCACGGTGAAGGGCCTGGCGATGATCATCTGGGCCACGCCGTCGCCAGTCATAGAAACCACTCCGGCTGACCTGCATGACCCGACACAGCAAGGCCACTGGATAGGCGGCCTTCTCCGGTTCGATGAACTGAAATCTCAGCTCGATTCTTTGGCGAAGAAGGTCGCCGCCTTTTTTAAAATATCCTTTTCAATCTGAAGCTTACGAACCTCTTCGCGGAGCATCTTGATCTCGTCGTCGCGATCATCCGCGTGTTGGCTCGAGGCGCCTGAAGTCTGTTGACGTTGCTTGCGGCACCAACGGTCCAACAAGCTACGGTCCACTCCCAGGCGCCGAGCTGCCTCGGATACGGGATATCCCTGATCGCTCACCAGGCTCACCGCATCGGCCTTGAATTCATCGGAATACCGACGTCTGCTTTGAATTCATCGGAATACCGACGTCTGCTTTGAATTCATCGGAATACCGACGTCGAGTCTTCTTGGTCATGAACACCTCCATCGCTTCTATTATGAGGCTTATCGGGGTGTCCGCTCCAATTGGACCACTTCAGTTTCTTGTCAGACACACGAGGGCCAGGCATCTGCCTGGCCCTCGTGTGTCTGATAAATATACATCAGGCGAGGTTGTCTGATCAGAGGCTTCAGCGTTGCTTGAGCTGATCGCGCAGCCCTGTCGGAACCTGTTTGATGATCAGACGGTCACTCGCTTCATCGTATTCCACCGAGTCGCCCAGCAGGTGCGAGTCAAAGCTGATCGAGACGCCCGCGGCGCGCCCGGTGAAGCGCTTGAACTGGTTGAGCGTCTTCTTGTCCGGCGGGATTTCCGGTGACAGCCCGTAGTCACTGTTGCGAATGTGGTCGTAGAAGGCCTGCGGGTGCTCTTCATCGATCAGCTCAGACAGCTGATCCAGCGTGATTGGCTCGCCGAGCTTGGCCTGGTCGGTGGCGTAATCGACCAGGGTGTCGGTCTTCTGCCGGCTGGCTTCCTCGGCCATGTCTTCCTTCTCGACATAGTCGCTGAAGGCCTTCAGCAGGGTGCGGGTTTCCTGACCGGCATCCCGCTGCTCCTGTGCACCCAGCGTTTCGGCGAAGGCCTCGGCGAGCTTGGTACGTCCACGATCGCGCGCCCAGGACAGATAGGGGTGAGAGGTCGAACTGCCTTGCCACTGACTGATGTCCAGTCGCGCGGCCAATGACATCTGGGTCAGGTTGAGCTGACGGGCAGGCGTCACCGCGAGGGACTCGTCGATCGCGAAGCCATCACGATGGTGCAGCAACGCCATGAACAGGTGGCGCGTCTCGCCCTGCTGGTGATCCACCACCAGCAGATGGCCGCCTGTTGGGAGATTGTCATCGATCAACGGTATGAGTCGACCGGCAAGTGTCTGGGTCAGGCTCGCGAAATCGCTATCACCTGCGAGGAAGGCCGCCAGTTCCGTGGGGAAGGCAGCAGGCGCGTCTTCATTGAAACGGCCCCAGTTCTTGGCCTTGCCGTGGTAGGCATCATTGAGCCCGGATACCAGATCCTCCAGTGCATCGGATGCCGGCAGGGCGGTGGCGGCAGGCACCAGCTGGGCCGGCGTCTCGCTATTGCCCTTGTCGATACGGTGAATGATGCTGTGCAGGATCGGCATGGAAACCTCCCTCGGCTGCGATGAACGGGCTGGGGATGATACCTGTCACGTCCTCTAAGGTCACTTGGCGGCCATGATCGCTTTGATGGTCAGATATTTATGCCTCCCAGTGTCACTCATTTTGCAACGTCGCTGGCAAAACGAGCGGCGTTCTCACGTAGAAAATCGCTGTCGTCCGCGTCACCCCAGAAGGCGGGCTGTGCCTTCGGGATGGTCAAGGCCTTCTGGGTCTGGGGGCGCGCATCGAGCCGCTCGAACCAGGCCTTCAGGTGGTCGAGACCCTCGATCGACACCTTGGCCCAGACGTAGGCGCGGGCCCAGGGGTAGGTCGCCATGTCGGCGATGGTGTACTGATCCCCCGCCAGCCACTCGCGGCCTTCCAGGCGGGTGTTCAGGACCTCCAGCAGGCGACGGGATTCTTCCACGTAACGCGTGATGGAGAAGGGTTCCTGCTGGCCGTTGGGGGCGGCGATGCGCTGGAAGTACATGGCCTGCCCCATCATCGGGCCGATGCCGCCCATCTGGAACATCAGCCACTGCAGCGTTTCGCTGCGGGCCTTGGCCTCTCTGGGCAGGAAGCGGTCGTACTTCTCGGCCAGGTACCAGAGGATGGCGCCGCTCTCGAACACGGCGAAGTCGTCGTTGCCCCGGTCGACGATGGTGGGAATGCGCCCGTTGGGATTGAGCTTGAGATAGTCGGGCGCCTTCTGCTCCTTCTTGCCGAAGTCGATGAAGGTCAGCTCGTAGGGCACCTCCGCTTCCTCGAGAAAGATGACCGGCTTGTAGCCGTTCATGGTGGCGGCGGTGTACAGGTGAATATCAGGCTGTGACATGGGGAACATCCTCATGGGGGTGACGCGATGAAGGGCGGTGCGCGTCGGGCCCGGTATCCTCTTGCATCGGGCCCGGCGCGCATGGCCGGTTGCCTGTGGACGGTCACATCTGACGGTCCCAGAGGCTCTCCTGGTAGCGCTTCACGTCTTCCTCGAATCGTGCGGGATGCACGTTGCGGAAGGCATGCTCGTCCAGCGGGATGAGGCGCACCATCTCATCGATCATGGAGGAGGGGTCGAGCTGCAGATCGTCCCCGGCGAACAGCTGCTGGGTCTCGCGGATCGGCGCCTCGGGGGTGAAGTGTGTTTCTGGGTCGTACCACTGGTCGAGGGTGTCGTACATGCGGTCGTTGAAGCCGGTGCGGAAGGGGCCCGGGTTGATGGTGGCGACCTTCACGCCCAACGGTGCCAGCTCTTCATGCAGGAGCTGAGAAATGCCTTCCAAGGCATGCTTGGACGCGACATAGGGCGCGAGGTAGGGGAAGGTGGTGAAGCCGGCGATGGACGATACCAGCACGATCTTGCCCTGGCCGCGGTCGGCGAAGGCCTTGGCGTAAGGCTGCACGAACTCCAGCGTCGAGAAGACGTTCGTCTCGAAGACCTTGCGCACTCGCGCCACGGGAATCTCGGCGATGGGGCCGGTCTCGCCGATCGCCGCATTAGCCACCACAACATCCACCTCGGCGCCGTAGCGCGAAAAGATGCTTTCGCGATTCTGGGCATCGGTGATGTCGAGTTTCTCGACTTCCAGGTCAACATCCTGCTGCTGCGCCTTTTCCTTCAAGGCCGATACCTGAGGCCAGATTTCTACCGTGGCAATCACTCGGTGTCCTTGTTGCGCCAGTGCCAGTGCTGCCCCTTCCGCCAGGCCGCTGCCGGCCCCTGTCATCAGAATGGTCTTCATCGTCTCTCTCCTCGAAATAAGTGGGATTACGCCAGATCGTCGCGATCCAGGCGCTCGAAAATGATGGCCTCGACGGAAGTCGCGCCGACGTTGGTCACTTGGTGCGCCCAGGCCTCGTTGTGCATGACGTCGCCTGCCACCACGTCACGCTCCACGACATCGCCGCTTTCCAGTGCGATGCGCAGGCGCCCGGCGGAGAGGAAGTAGACGATCTCCTCCGGATGGCGATGAGGCGCATCGGCGGCCCCGGGGGCCATGGTCATGTGTACCAGCCTTGTCTCACCGGTATTGACGAGCTCGCGATAGAACTCTGGAGAGGCTTGGTCGGCCAGCGGCACCGGGCGCCCAGCGCCAGGCCATTGAGATGTTGTCATCAGGTGATTTCCTTAAAGTGGCGGATAGCTCAACCAAAAACATCCTCAAGATGAGCCTCGAAGCGCTCTAGGTCACTGGCAATATCCGGGTTCTTCATCACGTCGAAGGCCCCAAAAGTGGGGAGTGGGCTCATGTCGAAGAAGCGTGCGTTCAGATGCACGGGCGCGACCAGATCATTCAGTGACTTGCCAGCAAAGAAGCGTTCGTCGGGATCATCAAAGGCTTCTGCCGGTGCGTTGAGCGTGATGCTGAGCATGTACTCAGTACCGGTGAGGGTGCCGCCCAGGCCGTAGTTCTCCTTTGGCTTCTCGGCGGTGCGGCCGTCGCCGTTGCAGAAGCGGCCATCCATGCCGGCGGTATAGACCTCATCCATATACTTCTTGAAAGACCAGGGCACCATCATCCAGTTGATCGGGAACTGCATGATTACGACATCGGCCCACTGGTGATCGGCGATCGCTTCCTCGACGTCATAACCTTCTGCGATGCGACTGACGCGCACCTCGTGTCCCTGGTCGTCAAGCCAGGAGCGCGCGCGTTCGACGAGGCTGTCGTTGAGCGCGCCCTTGGCAAACGGATAGGGCTGGTGTCCGTTGATGATCAATACCTTACGCATGAAATCCTCCGCCACGACGGGCAACGAGTAGTGGATCAACAAGCTCTGCAGGCGTTAAGATGACGCGATGGGTAACCAAAAACAACTAGTATACTTTTAGTAACCTTATTCTTCGCGGGACTGACCATGCTTGCCCTGAGGTGGCATCTCCCGGGGGAACTCGGGAATCGACGAGCGGTTGCAAGTCCAGAGCCCCTTGGCTCTAGGCAGACACGACAGGAGATGTGCGATTGGAGGCGTTTGTGACGGAAGATCCGAAAGGCCGGCGCCGGGTCGCGGCGCCCTGCATGGAACCCTGCGCCATCGAGAAGGGCATGCGCGTGCTCGGAGGCAAGTGGACGGGGTCCTTGCTGTGGCACATCAAGGACGGGCCGGTAAGGTTCAACGACCTGGCCCGGATGGTGGGCGGTGCCAGCAAGAAGATGATCACCGAGCGACTGCGCTTCCTCGAGGCGAAGGGATTGATCTCCCGCCACGTGCGCGAGACGTCCCCGGTGATCGTGGAATATGCGATCACGCCGCTGGGGGAGACGGCCATCAAGGTGCTCGATGAGCTGCGCGAATGGAGCGAGTCCTTACCGGACGATGTCGTGGAGGAGTGACGGCATGAAAGCACCATGTACAGAATCACGAGGTGAATACCGCGGCCTCTGGGAGACCCTATGAAGTGGCGCCAACGAAACGATGAGGCATGCTCGTGACCAGGATGATTCAGTCGGTATCACGCAGCTTCCTGCTGCTGGAGGCGCTACGTCACGCAGATAAGCCACTGACATTGGCGAGCCTCAGTGCCGAGGCGGGCCTGAGCAAGACTACCGTTCATGGGCTGCTGGATACCCTGGTGGCGCTGGGCTACGTGCGTCGCCTGTCCGAGGGTTACTGGCTCGGGTTGCGACTTGATGAGCTGGCCGAGCCTCTGGCACAGGAGCGCGAGCAGCTCCGTCAACACTACCGCGCGCTGCTGGACGAGGCTGCGGCGCTGAGTGATGAGACCGTCTATCTGGCCACTCCCTGCGGTAGCCAGGAGTACCTGTATCTTGAGGCCGTGGAGGGTCGGCAGCCGCGTCGTGTCCAGAGTCCTCGAGGGCGCCGGGAATCGCTGCGTCATTCGGCGATAGGCCATGTCTTCCTGGCCAACGATGATGGCCTGCTGCGCCAGGTCAGGCGCAATGGCCCCCTGAGCGATGTGCAGGAGGCCCAGCTTCGGGAGGTCAGCGCCCGCGGCTTCGCGCTGGATCTCGAGGACGTCGAGGCGGGTCTTTGCTGTCTGGCGATCCCCTTGCGGCAGCGGGGCGACTGCGTGGCGGCACTGGGCATGGCAGGGCCGGCCTCGCGCTGGTCGCAGTCGCGGCTGAGTCGATTGGCGAAGCAGCTACTGGCGCGCTGATTCTCCTGTCCGTCCCGCCGTTCGACATTGTCGAATGTTGGTCGGCATCCGCCGCTCCCCCTATGCCTGCCTGCGCGGCATCGGCATGCTCCTCATCGCGTCGTCGCCGACGGCGCTGATCTTGACCAGATTCTTGAGGAGAATGACATGCATCTTGACGATGCCCACCACATCATCGCCGGTATCCGCCAAGCCGCCGCCGATGAGGGATTCGCCGTCTCGCTGGCCATCGTGGATGCCAGCGGCCTTCAGGTCGCCTTCGAACGTATGGATGGCGCGGTCCCCGGCAGTATCGACGTCGCGATCAAGAAGGCGCGCACGGCGTCGCTGTTCCAGACTGACAGTGCCCAGCTGGGCCAGATCGCCGCCCCGGGGGAGGCGATCTATACCCTGGAGAACACCAACGGAGGCCTGATCAGCTTCGGGGGCGGCGTGGTACTGCGCGATGCACAACAGAGCGTGGTCGGGGCGGTCGGTGTGGCCGGCGCGACCGTCGAACTGGATGAGACCCTTGCCCAGCTGGGGCCGCGCCTGATGGCCCGGGAGGCGGCATGATGCGCGGCCAGCATCCTGCCGTCCTGGCATTGGCGGTCGCCGCCTTTGCCATCGGCATGGCGGAGTTCATCGTGGTCGGGGTGCTGCCCGCGATCGCCTCCGATCTGGGCGTCACTCAGGATCGTGCCGGTGCGCTGGTGAGTGGCTACGCCCTGGCCCTGGCGATCGGTACGCCGCTGCTCATGCTGACGCTGTCCCGCTTTGCGCCGCGTCGGGTGCTGACGGGGCTGATGACGCTCTTCGTGATTGGCAACCTGTTGTCGGTCGTCGCCCAGGACTTCACCAGCCTGATGCTCGGTCGTGTCACCACCGCCGTGGCGCATGGTGCCCTGTTCGCCTTGGGGGCCACCGTGGCCAGTCGGCTGGCGCCGGAGGGGCGATCCGGCAGTGCCATTGCGCTGATGTTCTCGGGGCTGACGCTGGCCATGGTCGTGGGCGTGCCAATCGGCAGCCTGCTGGGGAACGGCATGGGGTGGCGAATGCCTTTCGTGGCGATTCTGGCCCTGGCGGCCATCGCGCTCATCGCGCTGTGGCGTTGGGTCCCGACCTCGCTGGCGGCTCAGCCGACGGGGAGCTGGGGGGAGCAGCTGTCGGTCCTTGGGCATCCGGTCATCGTGTTGACCATGACGCTAACGGCGTTGGGTTTCGGGGCGACCTTCCCGCTGTTCACCTACATCAGCGCCTGGCTGACCGATCAGACGGGCTTCTCCACGGCGGCCGCCAGTGGCCTGCTGGTGGTCTTCGGTGGCGCCACGCTCGTCGGCAACCTGATGGGCGGGCGGCTGGTCGGCGCCATCGGCTGGCGGCGCACGGCCGCCTGGCTACTGGTTGGACTGGCGGCGATCCTGGCGATCATCCACGCCTGGGGCGAGGCTAGGTGGTTGATGCCGGTTTGGCTGGCGGTGTGGGGCGCTTTGGCCTTCGGGCTGTCGCCGGTCTTTCAGTCCGGCATGCTGGCCACGGCCGAGCAGCATCGGCCGCGGGCGGTGGCCTTCGCCTCGGCGCTCAACATCTCGTCGTTCAACATCGGCATCTCGGCCGGCTCCGCCGTGGGGAGTGCACTGGTCGCACAGCAGGCGCTGGGGGTGACACCGCTGGCCGGCAGTGGCTTGGCGATGCTGGCGCTGGGGGCGCTGTGGTTCCAGGGGAAGGTAAACGGCTCTCACCACGCTGAGGCGATGGCGTGATGAAATCTTTCTTCAATTACGATACAGCTCCCTTTGTAAGGAGCATTGGCGGGGTGGAGAGCGCACCACGAGGCGAGAGGAGAGCTGTGGTGTAGTGGGATAGTGAATCTGGCCACCTGATCTTGCCCAGTGGCAGTGGATATCCTATTAAGGAAGTTCGCTGTTGCTGGGCAAGATCTGATGTTTTTGCGCTACCGAATGGAATGACGCTGAGTCTCAGTGGCCGCGGAAATTGCTGGGACAATGCCCCAACAGAGCGCTTCTTCAAAATCCTGAAAACGGAATGATTACCAGAGATCGGCTATCCCGATATTGCTGTGGCGAAGCGATCTGTCAGTGATTATATGGTCGGTGACTTTAGTAGCCTCAGGCCGCACAAGCATAACGATGGGTTACCGCCGAACCTGGCAGAAAAGAACTACTGGAAAGCTCAAAGCGCGGTGGCCAAAAATACTTGACCACTACAGATTCACTGCGCCACTACAATTTACGTAGAAAATTCAAGCTCGGCTCCCCGCAACTACTCAATAATGTTTACGGACAGGTCTCGCCCTGGATCAGCTGTGTCGAGAGCCGGTGTGATGACGCGGGCTCCAGCCCCAGAATCATTCGCGCGGCAAGGCGGCCTTTTTCGGTACTGTCCTGATGGACGGTGGTCAGGCGCGGTGACCGATATTGTCCTTCCTCGATGCCATCGAAGCCGGTGATACGCAGATCCTCGGGAATTCGGATGCCACGTTGTTCGGCCAGGGTCACGGCGGTCAGAGCAATACGGTCTGACATGCACAGCAGGAGGTCTGGCCGTTCGCTGGCCGGCAGGTCGAGTATCTCTGCCAGCACCGGCGCGCAGACCTCATAGGTGTTTTCCTCGATGTTCCACATCGCGACGTCTTGCAAAGACACCTCTCGCTCTGCCAGGGCGCGATGAAACCCCGCTAGACGCGAGCGAGTAATGGTACGGCCGGCCGGAAGCAGCGTATGGGCATCGGTGATGGGGCCATTGCAGGGCGTGTCGGTCAGGCGCAGGTTGACGATACCGATACGACTGGCGGGTGTCTGCAAGGCATGTTGCGCGATGGCGTAGCAGGCGGGCTCATCATCCACATGGATGGCGGGGTGATCGCCCAGATCGAAGTCGACTGCCACGATAGGCTTGTGACCCGCGCTTTGGAGTTCTTCCACCAGCGCCATGCTGGCCATCAGCCCGTAGACGATGAAGCCATCGGCAATGCTGGAAGATCCGGGTGCCTGGGAGGCATTCTGGCGGCCTGAAAGCAGCAGTAGGGTATGGCCGTGAGCATCCAGCACTTCCGCGATGCCCGACAGCAGTTCGCTGGCGACGGCGTCCTTGAGGCTGTAGGTCAGCGTTTCCGCGAGTACCACGGCGATGATCCGTGAACGCCCCGTGCGCAGACTGCGCGCCTTGGCGTCCGGGCCACGGTAGCCAAGGCGTTTGGCCTCCTCGAGCACCCGCTCGCGCAATGCTGGAGAGAGCTGGTCGGGGCGGTTGAAGGCGTTGGAGACGCTGGCGGTGGAGACGCCGAGTTCTGCGGCTAGCTCCTTGAGAGTGATGCGGCGAGGCGATGACACAGGCGTCGGGTTCCTGAACATGAAAAGCTTGAACGATTAAGCGCAGAGATAGCATATCGCCGCGTACCAGAAATGCCCAGAAAGTGACGGAGTTGGCCGGCCGAGCGGCCAACTGGCACCAGGCGTCCAGCCGGGCAATGCCTGCTAGCGGTCCTGCACTTGAGAGGTATCGGCTGGCACGACCAGCCAGGCTGCCATCCCCGGCGCCAGGCTCAATTGGCCTGCTTCAAGCGAGGGCGTGGCCATGCCGGGCAACGAGACGACCCCTATCGGGTCATGATGCTGGCCATGAGGCATTCGCGAGCCCATCAGGGTAGGCAGATCGAGCATAACGGGGGCGTTGTCGTGTTCCGGGGCGTGACCTGCCTCGTGTTCCAGATTGGCCAGGCACACCATCTGCTGGTGAGGAGTGTGACGTATCACACCAAAGACACCCTTCGGCAGCACGGACGGGGAGATGAGCGTCTGTTGCCCCATCTTTAGCGTCGCATTCTCGCGACGCAGTTCCAGCAGCTTGCGAACGCGATTCAGTAGGCTCTCGGGCGCCGCTTGTTGCAGCGAGACCGCCTGTGACTGATGAGGTGCATGGACGGGAAGCCAGGGCGACAGGGAGTCGGCGCAGAAGCCACCATGGCGATGAGGCTCCCACACCATGGGTGTGCGGCATCCATCGCGCCCCTTGACCTCGGGCCAGAGCGCGATTCCGAAGGGGTCCTGCAACTCGGCGTAGCTCAGCTCGGCTTCCTCGAATCCAAGCTCTTCTCCCTGGTAGAGGCAGAGGCTGCCCCGCAATGAGCAGAGTACCGTCAGTGCCAGCAAGGCGCGTGCGCTCCCCCAGCGACTGGCACTGCGCGGAACATCATGATTGGACAATGCCCAGCACGGCCAGGCGTCTTCGCCATGCTCGGCAAAGCGTGCCAGAACGGCGTGCAAGTCCACGGCATCGCCCGTGCTGTTGAGCAGGTCGAAGGTGTAGGCCATATGCAGGCGGTGCTGGCCCGCGGTGTAGGCTGCCATGGCGGGAAGCGGGTCGCTGCCCCCGACCTCGGCGACGCTGGTGGCGCCGGGGTATTCCTCCAGCAGGGCACGAATCTCTTCCAGATAGTCGAGATTCTCTGGCTGATCCGCATTGTGTTTCAGTAGCTGATAGCTGCGGGGATGCCCGCGGCTACGGTAGTCGTACGAGGACGGCGGATTGTCCGTCAGCGCTTGGTCATGAAAGTAGAAGTTGGCGGTGTCGAAGCGGAACCCGTCGACGCCCAGCTCCAGCCAGAAGCGCAGATTGTCGAGCTGTGCCTGACGCACCTCGGGATGATGGAAGTTGAGGTCCGGCTGGCTGGCGAGGAAGTTGTGCAGATAATACTGGCAGCGTCGTGAATCGAAGGTCCAGGCCGGGCCACCGAAGGCGGCTAACCAGTTGTTGGGCGCACCGCCGTCTGGGCGTGGGTCTGCCCAGACATACCAGTCAGCCTTGGCATTGTCCCGGGATTGGCGACTTTCCCGGAACCACGCATGCTGATCGGAACTGTGTGACAGCACCTGATCAATGATGACGCCCAGCCCGAGCTCATGTGCGCGGGCGACGAGCCGCGAGAAGTCCTCCAGAGTGCCGAACAGGGGATCGATGTCACGGTAGTCCGAGACGTCATAGCCGAAGTCCTGCATGGGCGAGGTGAAGATGGGGGAGACCCAGATGGCGTCCACCCCCAGGGTCGCGAGGTAGTCCAGACGTTGGATGATGCCGGCAATATCGCCGACACCATCGCCATTGGCGTCCATGAAGCTGCGCGGATAGATCTGATAGAGCGTTGCGCCGCGCCACCAGTCGTGTGCGACATGGCGATGGAGTTGGGTAGATGTCATTGCACGATCCTTGTTGTCGAGGCGGCAGGGGGCACGGGCATGCTAGAGCGCCGGAAAGGCCTCGCGTCTTTGCGCGAGACCTTCCGGACGTCATCAGCCTGCAGGCGCAAGGCCTGGCGGGGTGAGGTCGTGGGCGTTACCAGCCGCGGCGTCCGATGCGGGTGAGTTCTCTCCCGAGCGCTTCCACCGCCTGAGCACCGGTTTCCTCGCCCGACAGCACCTGATGGGTGCGGTTGAAGAAGGCATTGGAGACGCGTGCGTAGGCATCGCCTGTCACCGAGGCCGGGCGCGCGACGCCGGTTCTGAGCGCCTCATAGAGCTCGCCCATCGAGGGGTTGCTCGCCAGCACCTCGTCATCCTGATAAAGGTGTTCGATGGTGGGGTTGCGCCCCATCTTCATGGTGTGGGCCTTCTGCTGCGGAGCAGCGGTGATGTAGGCGACCAGTTCCGCAGCGGCCTGGGGGTGCTCCGAGTAGCGTGATACCGCAAGATTCCAACCGCCCAGGGTCGCGCGTGACTCGCCCTGCGGGCCATGCGGGAGGGGCGCCATGCCGACCTTGCCTGCCACCGGACTGCCCTCGGCCTGGCTGAGCTTCCAGACATAGGGCCAGTTACGCAGGAACAGCGCATTACCCGACTGGAACAGCCCACGTGACTCCTCCTCGGTATGATTCAGCGCGCCTTCCGGGGCGATGCTGCCGATCCAGGAGGCGGCGAGGTCGAGTGCCTCGGCGGCGCGCGAATTGTCGATGGTGACCTTACCGGCATCATCCACCAGGGTGCCGCCGTCCTGGCTTGCGACCCACTCCAGTGCGTTGCAGGTCAGCCCCTCGTAGGCGCGCCCCTGGAAGCTGTATCCCCAGAAATCGGCATTGCCGGCGTCGCGTTCCGCCGCCTGGATCGTGCGCGCCGTCTCGGTGAGTTGCTGCCAGGTCTCCGGCACCTGCTGGTCGTATTTTTCCAGCAGGTCCTTGCGGTAATAGAGCACGCCTGCGTCGGTGTACCAGGGCATGGCCACCAGACGTCCCGCTACGGTGCCGTTGTCGACCAGCGCGGGGAAGAAGCCCTCGGTGGCGTCGTCGGGCAGATAACGGGAAAGGTCGACCAGGTGATCGTCGAGCAGCCCTGGCCACGCCATGTCGACGATCAGCACGTCGATATCACTGGAACCGCTGCTCAGCAGCTGCTGATACAGCGAGAGCTTCTCGGTGGTGTCGTTGGGAGTGGAGATCACATTGACACGATTGCCGGACTGCTCGGCCCATTGCTGGGCGAGCTCCGGACACATGTCGGAATCTCCACCGGGGCCACAGGCAATCGTGACCTCGGTGGCCAGTGCGAGGGGGGCCGTCAATGAGGCCCCGCTCAACAACAGGGCACCGGCGCTACCCTTGAGGGTCGTGAGCATCCGTTGGCGTGGGGTGCTGATAACAGAAGGCATGGCGTGCGACTCCATCATTGTGATTGTTGTTGCGGCGTCCGGGATGACCGTCATCCACCGAGCATCCCATGAAGCATCGAATCTGCCAGACGTCAGTTGAGGGCGAGCCACATGGCGCTACCTGGCATCAGCGACAGGGGGTGGTGAGAGGCGTGTGTCGCCGTGACACCGGCGATCTCGAGGGTGGTCCAGGTGGTGATGTTTGGCGCCAGTTGACTCGGGTCGATCACGCTCGGCGTATCGCCTGTCCCGAGGTGTGACAGACACAGCAGGCGTTGCGCTCCATGTTGACGCAGGCTGGCGAAGACGTCGTCCGGGAGCCGCTCGGGGGCAATCAGGGTCTGATCACCCTCGCGCAGCACCTGGCTGGTGCCGCGATAGCGCAGCAGGCGACGTGCTCGCGACAGGAAGCTGTCATTACGGTTTTCCTGCTGCGCCACCGACAATGGCAACTGGCGTGGGGAGACCGGTAACCAAGGCGTGGCCTCAACGCCGGACTTCGACGCGCAGCGGCTGAACCCACCGTTCAGGCTGTCATCCCAGACCATCGGCGTGCGACAGCCATCGCGGCCCTTGATCTCGGGCCACAGGTTGATGCCGAAGGGGTCCTGCAGGTCCTCGAAGGCCAGCTCCGCTTCGGGAAGCCCCAGTTCTTCTCCCTGATAGAGGCACAGGCTGCCACGCAGCGAACACAACACCGTCAGGGCGAGCAGGGCGCGCGATTCTCCCCAGCTGGTCGCACTGCGTTCCACGTCATGATTGGACAGGGCCCAGCAAGGCCAGGTGTCTTCGCCTTGCTCGGCAAAGCGCGTCAGCACGTCGTACAGCGCACGGGCATCGCCATCACTGTTGAGCAGGTCAAAGGTGTAGGCCATGTGCAGGCGGCGTTGGCCGGCGGTGTAGGCAGCCATGGTCGGGAGAGGGTCATTGCCGGCGATCTCGCCGACACTGGTGGTGCCCGGGTACTCATCGAGCAGGTCGCGGATGCGCTCCAGATACGCCAGATTCTCCGGTTGTTCGATATTGTGCTGCATCCGCTGATAGCTCTGCGGGTTGCCTGGGTTGACGCCTTCGCGCGCCATCGCCGGGTTGTCGGTCAAGGCGCGGTCATGGAAGTAGTAATTGACGACGTCGAAGCGGAAGCCGTCCACCCCCAGATCCAGCCAGAAGCGCAGGTTGTCCAGCTGCGCCTGGCGCACCTCGGGATGATGGAAATTCAGATCCGGCTGACTGGCCAGGAAGTTGTGCAGATAGTACTGGCGGCGCTTGGCATCGAAGGTCCAGGCGCGACCACTGAAGGCCGCCATCCAGTTGTTGGGCGGGTTGCCATCCGGAAGCGGGTCGGCCCAGACATACCAGTCGGCCTTGGCATTGTGGCGGTCCTGACGGCTTTGCTGGAACCAGACGTGTTGATCGGAGCTGTGAGACAGCACCTGGTCGATGATCACGCGCAACCCCAGCTGGTGGGCTTGCGAGACCAGGTGCTTGAAATCCTCCAGGTGGCCGAACATCGGGTCGACATCCCGATAGTCCGCGACGTCATAGCCGAAATCCTTCATCGGCGAGGTGAAGAAGGGGGACAGCCAGATGGCATCCACGCCGAGACTGGCCACATGGGGTAGGCGCTCGATGATGCCGGCCAGGTCGCCGATGCCGTCGCCGTTGGCATCCATGAAACTGCGGGGGTAGATCTGATAGATCGTGGCACCACGCCACCAGTCGAGGCGAGCGTGAGGATCGAGTTGAGACAGGGTCATCATGACCTCCTTGTGAGTTGCGTGATCGGCAAGCGGGAGATTCAGTGCGCCTCGCCAACACAGCGCGCGATGGCAACGCCGTGGGGCGGCAGCGTCAGGCGACCTGCCTGCCAGTGACCATTGATCATGCCGGGGGCATCCTCGAGGGCTTCCGCTCGCCAGGCGGTCTCCAGAGTCAGGGCCTGTGCAGAGAAGTTGAGCGCGACCAGCAACGACTCGCCGTCTGAGAGACGCGTGAAGCAGATGACTTCCTCATGCAGCGAGTGGAATTGGATCTCCCCTCGGCTGAGAGCGGGGTGACGGCGGCGGAAGGCGAGCAGCTCCCGGCTGGCATTCAACAGTGATGCCGGGTCGTGTTCCTGATGGTCGACGGCCAAGGCATGATGGAAGTCGGGAACCGGCAACCAGGGAGACACGCGAGAGAAGCCCGCATGTGACTCACCGGCCTGCCACGGCATGGGCGTCCGGCAGCCGTCGCGTCCCTTGTAGCGTGGCCAGAAGGTGATGCCGGCGGGGTCCACTAGCTGGTCATGGCGTAGCTGGGCTTCACTCAGCCCCAGTTCTTCGCCCTGATACAGGCAGACGCTGCCGCGCTGGGTCAGCAGGAAGGCGAGATAGAGGCGCAGGCGCGCCGGCGAGGCTTCGGCGTCCCAGCGCGTTGCCAGGCGTGTGACATCGTGGTTCCCCAGTGCCCAGCATGGCCAGCCGTCCCCGATCTGCGCTTCCATCGTCTGTAGGGTCGTCTGGAGGTGGTCGGGTGAGGCGTTCTCGGTCAGTAGATCGAAGGAATAGGCCATGTGCAGCCGCTGGTCGCCCCGGGTGTACTCGGCCATCACGCGCAAGGAGTCATCGTCGCCGACCTCGCCCACGCTGGTGGTGCCGGGGGACTCATCGAGCAGACTCCGCAACCGCTCGAGAACGGCGAGGTTCTCGGGTTGGGTCTTGTCGTGAAGATGTTGTTGATAGCCGTAGGGGTTGTCCGGGCGCACGCCAATGAAGCCCTCGGCGATCTCACGCCGCGGCGGGTTATCCTTTAGCTCACCATGTGTGCAGAAGTTGATGGCGTCCAGGCGGAAACCATCCACCCCCCGCTCCAGCCAGAATCGCACCTCTTCAAGAATGGCCGTCACGACCTCGGGATGATGGAAGTTGAGGTCCGGCTGCTCGATCAGGAAGTTGTGCAGGTAGTATTGGCAGCGGCGAGTGTCCCATTGCCACGCGGAGCCCCCGAAGATCGATTGCCAGTTGGTGGGCGGTGCGCCATCGGGTCTGGGGTCTGCCCAGACATACCAGTCCGCGCGCGGGTTATCGCGGCTCTGGCGGCTTTCCTCGAACCACGGGTGCTCGTCGGAGGTGTGTGATAGCACCTGATCGATGATGACTTTCAGGCCGCGCGCATGCGCTGCCTCGACCAGACGGTCGAAGTCCTCCAGGGTGCCGAACATCGGGTCGACATCGCGATAGTCGCTGATGTCATAGCCGAAGTCCTTCATGGGCGAGGTAAAGAAGGGAGATAGCCAGATCGCATCGACATTCAGCGAGGCGATGTAATCCAGGCGCTCGAGGATGCCCGGCAGATCACCGATGCCATCGCCATTGCTGTCCTGAAAGCTGCGCGGGTAGATCTGATAGATGACGGCGCCGCGCCACCAATCGTGGGCCGGCACCTGGGTATCTCGAATCGTGGACATGCGAGTCTCCTGGGCGGGAGCCATGGCGCCCGCCCGTGCGGTCCTTGCGGAGAATGAAGCGGTTGGCCTGAGGCGCTATGAGCAGGCGCTGGATAGTCAGTCCTGGCTGCCAGGTCCTCGAGGAAAAGCCCTGCAGAACAGGTCCTGAGCGTCAGGCTGCCTGGCGTTGCTGGGTCAGGCTCAGCGCGCGATCCTGGCTGTCGAAGAGATGCACGTGCTCCAGGTCCGGCACCAGCGCGACGCGTTGGCCGATCTTCCACTGACTTGGGGCTTCACTGCGGTGGATCAGCAGGCTGTCGCCGTCTTTCGGATCCAGATAGACATAGACTTCGTTGCCCAGGTACTCGACGTTGACGATCTCGAAGGCGTTGTCGCCACGGGCCTCTTCCAGGCAGAGGTGTTCGGGACGAATCCCCAGCGTCAGGCGGCTGCCGGTGCGTTCGTCGCCGGCATCACGAGGCAGATCCAGTTCCCCGATCCCGGGCGTCGAGATGCGACAGCCATTGCTCTCGCTTCGCAGCAGCTCTGCCGGCAGGAAGTTCATGGTCGGGGAGCCGATGAAGCCGGCCACGAAGCGGGTCGCCGGCGCCTGATAGAGCGTCTGGGGGCTGCCGACCTGCTCGATACGCCCATCACGCAGCACCACGATCTTGTCGGCCAGCGTCATGGCTTCGACCTGGTCGTGGGTGACGTAGACCATGGTGGAGCCAAGGCGGTGGTGCAGGCGGGCAATCTCGTTGCGCATCTGGACGCGCAGCGAGGCATCCAGATTGGAGAGCGGCTCGTCGAACAACAGAATCTTGGGCTCACGCGCCATGGCGCGCCCCATGGCGACGCGCTGGCGCTGGCCACCGGAGAGCGCCTTGGGCTTGCGATTCAGCAACTCCTCGAGCTGGAGAATGCGCGCTGTTTCCATCACGCGTTGTTCGACGCTTTCCTTGTCGGTCTTGGCAAGCTTGAGGCCGAAGGCCATGTTCTCGTACACCGTCATGTGCGGGTAGAGCGCATAGGACTGGAAGACCATGCCCACGCCGCGCTCACGCGGGGGGAGGTCATTGACCAGATCGCCGGCGATATGCATCTCACCTTCGGTGATCGATTCCAGCCCGGCGATCAGGCGTAGCAAGGTCGACTTGCCACAGCCTGACGGCCCGACGAAGACCACGAATTCTCCGCTGCCGATCTTCAGGTCCAGGTCCTTGATGATGTGCGTGCTGCCGAAGGTCTTGTTGATCTTGGAGAGGGTTACGCTTGTCATCTTGCGACTCCCAGCCGGTGCTCGGCACCGGCTTTCGAAAGAAGGTTAGTCGAGTGCCAGGAAGGCAGCCTGATAGGCCGGCAGTACCAGGCGCGCTGCTTGGGGCTGAGCCTCGTCCAGTTCGGCAGTGAAGCCCGTGCCCTCGAGAAGGCGCGCGCCGCCTGCGTAGGCTTGCGGGAGTGCGGTGGTCCGTTCGGTGCCGGTCAGGTTGAAGAGACACAGCATGCGCTGGCCATCGTGTTCGCGCTGAAAGCCCAGCAGCTCGTCACCCACGTCCACCAGTTCAATGTTCCCCTCGCGCAGGACCGGGTGTTGGCGGCGGAAATTCAGCAGGGTGCGTGTGGCATGCAATACCGAGTTGGCGTCGTCTTCCTGATTGGCCACGGCCAGCGGCAGGTGGCGTTCATCGACCGGCAGCCAGGGCTCGACACTCGAGAAATCCCCCCGGGCCGTCTGACGCCAGGGCATGGGAGTCCGGCAACCGTCGCGGCCCTTGAATTCCGGCCACAGCACCTTGCCGTAGGGGTCCTGGATGCGCTCGAAGGGCACCTCGGCTTCCGGCAGGCCCAGCTCCTCACCCTGGTAGAGGCAGACGCTGCCGCGCAGTGACAACACCATGGCCAAGGCGACCTTGGGATAGGCCACCGGGTCTTCGTCGGCACCCCAGCGTGTAGCGCTGCGCACGACGTCGTGGTTCGACAAAGCCCAGCATGGCCAGGCATCACCGGCCAGGCGCAGGAAGCGCTCGATGACTTCTCGCAGATACCCTGCGGAGTGCGGGGCATTGAGCAAATCAAACCCGTAGGCCATGTGCAGCTTGTCGCCCCCGGCGGTGTACTCCGCCATGCGCTCCAGCGGCTTGTCATCACCGATTTCGCCCACTGTGGTGGTGCCCGGGTATTCATCCATCAGGGCGCGCAGGTCTTTCAGGAAGTCGAGGTTTTCCGGACGGCTCAGGTCATAGACGTGTCGCTGCCAGGTATAGGGGTTGGAATCCGGCGCGCCCAGTGTCTTGGCCTCGCCCGCCGGTACCGGCGGATTGTCGCGCAGGGCCTGATCATGGAAGTAGAAGTTGACGGTATCCAGACGGAAGCCATCGACGCCCAGCTCCAGCCAGAAGCGCATGTTGTCGAGCTGAGCCTGACGGGCCTCCGGGTGATGGAAGTTCACGTCGGGCTGGCTGGTCAGGAAGTTATGCAGGTAATACTGCTGGCGGCGCGAATCGAAGGTCCAGGCCGAGCCGCCGAAGATCGACAGCCAGTTGTTGGGCGGCGTGCCGTCGGGCTTGGGGTCTGCCCACACGAACCAGTCGGCCTTGTCATTCGTACGGTCCTGACGGCTTTGCTGGAACCAGGGATGCTGGTCGGAGGTGTGGCTGATGACCTGGTCGATCATGACCTTGAGATTGAGCGAGTGAGCGCGCTCCAGCAGTACCTTGAAGTCCTCCAGGGTGCCGAACATCGGGTCGACATCACGGTAATCGCTGATGTCATACCCGAAGTCGAGCATCGGAGAGGTGAAGAAGGGTGACAGCCAGATGCCATCCACGCCCAGCGAGGCCACGTAATCGAGTCTGGCGGTGATGCCCGGCAGATCCCCGATCCCGTCGCCGTTGCTGTCCAGGAAGCTGCGCGGGTAGATCTGGTAGATGACGCCACCACGCCACCAGTTGGAGGAGGTCTGCATTTGGGCTTCGAGCAATGACATGTAGATTATCCTTTGACGGCGCCGGCGGTCAGGCCGGATACGATGCGGCGTTGGAAGATCATCACCAGGATGACCAGCGGTATGGTGACGGTGACGGAGGCGGCCATGATGGGGCCCCAGGGGAGCTCATGCTGGCTGCCGCCGGAGATCAGGGCGATGGCGACCGGCACGGTGCGCTCGCTGTCGGTCAGCGTGAAGGTCAAGGCGAACAGGAACTCGTTCCAGGCCGCGATGAAGGCGAGCAACCCGGTGGTGGCCATGGCCGGCCACATCAGGGGCAGGAAGACCTTGGTGATGGTCTCCCACGGCGTGGCGCCGTCCATGATCGCGGCCTCTTCCAGTTCCATGGGCAGCTGACGCATGAAGGTCGTCAGCACCCAGACAGTGAAGGGCAGGGTGAAGATGGTGTAACTGAGGATCAGGCCACCGGGGTTGTTGTAGAGATTCAGGCTGCGAATCACCTCGAACAGCCCTGACAGCACCGCGACCTGAGGGAACATCGAGACCCCGAGGATGATCAGCATCACGGTGGAGCGGCCGCGAAAGCGCACGCGTCCCAGCGCATAGGAGGCGGTGATGCCCAGCAGCAAGGCGATCAACACGACGCTCAAGGCGATCAGGATCGAGTTGCCGATCGCCTGCAGGAAACTCTTCTGCGCAAAGATTTGGGCGTAATTGCTGAAGTCCAGTGAGGTCAGCCAGTAGTTGACCTCGAACAGCTCACTGGACGGTTTCAGTGAGGTGATGACCGCGTAATAGAAGGGGAACACGGCATAGACGATGATGATGGCGATCAAGGCCCATTTGCCGACCAGCTTGGCGAGTCGGGTCATCTGGTAGCGATTCATCGGAGGCTGATTCATTTATCCACTCCCAGTTGGCGGCGGCCAAGGTAGAGGTAGACCACGACGGCCAGCGCGATGATCAGGAACAGCATCGTGGAGGCGGCACTGCCGTAGCCCACGTCCTGGAACTCCACCAGTTGCTGGCGGGCGTAGATCGACATGGTCATGGTGCTGGACGAGTTGGAGGTCAGCACATAGATGACGTCGAAGACGCGCAGTGCATCGAGAAGACGGAAGATCACGGCGACCAGCAGGGCCGGGGTGATCAATGGCAGGGTGACACGGAAGAACACCTTCACCGGGTGGATGCCATCGACCTCGGCGGCTTCATAGCAATCCTTGGGCAGCATCTGCAGCGCGGCGAGTACCAGCAGTGCCACGAACGGGATGGTCTTCCACACATCGACCATGATCACGGCCCACATAGAGAGATCGGCATCCGCCGTCCAGGCCAGTGGCGCATCGATCAGCCCCAGCCCCATCAACAGGTGGTTGATGATTCCGAACTGGTCATTGAGCATCCAGGCCCACATCTTGGCGGAGACGATGGTCGGGATGGCCCAGGGGATGAGCACCGCGGCGCGGACCAGCATGCGCCCCTTGAATTCGGCGTTGAGCAGCAGGGCCACGATGATGCCGAAGACGACTTCCAGCGACACCGAAATGACGCTGAAATAGACGGTGTTCCAGACGGAGTTCCACCACACCGGGTCAGTCAGCAGGCCGTACCAGACGCCGTCGTCCTTCACTAGATAGTTTTCAAAGCCGATGAAGGCGGCGCCGGTCGTGTCCGAGAGCGAGGCATCGGTCAGGCTGAGGTAGAAGGTTCTCAGCAGTGGCCAGCCGGCCACCAGGGCCAGCGCGACCAGCATCGGCGCGAGATAGGTCCAGGCCGCACGTACCCGCTGGCGTCTGACCTTGGTGCCGCGTTTGCGGGTCCTGGCCGAGGGCGTGTCTGTCGGCACTGACTCATTGAGCGTGGTTGTCATGCGAAACCTCCCGGGTTACCAGCGACGACGTTTTATGCGAGCCAGCTCGCCCTTCAGCTGAGCCACGGCCTGGGCGCCGCTCTGCTCGCCGCTCAGCACACTGTGGGTCGCATTGAAGAAGGCGTTACTGACCTGGCCGTAGTTGTCACCGGTGACGGCAGACGGACGTGCCACGGCATTGGTGAAGGTGTCGTAGAGCGTGCCGAAGAAGGGCACGGTGGTGAGCACCTCTTCGTCCTGATACAGCGCCGTGAGGGTCGGGTTGTAGGCGGCCTGGATGGCCCGGCGTTTCTGCTCGGACTCACCGGTGAGAAAGGCCACCAGCTGTGAGGCGAGCTCGGGGTTCTCGCTGTACTTCGAGACCGCCAGATTCCAGCCGCCCAGCGCCGCCGCGCTTTCTCCCTCGGCGCCGTGGGGCAGCTTGACCACCCCGACCTTGCCAGCCACCTTGCTGTCATCGCTCTGGGTCAGCGACCAGGCGTAGGGCCAGTTGCGCATGAAGACGGCGTTGCCGGACTGGAAGATGCCGCGGGCTTCTTCCTCGGAATAATTGAGCGCCCCTTGCGGGGTGATCTCGCCGATCCAGCTGGCGGCCAGGTCGAGAGCGGAGGCCGTATTGGGGTTGTCGACGGTGATCTCGCCATCGGCATCGACAATGGCGCCACCGTTGTTGCTGGCGACCCATTCCAGCGCATTGCAGGTCAGGCCCTCATAGGCACGCCCCTGGAAGACGTAACCCCACATCTTCTCGCTGCCGGCTTCGCGTTCCTTGGTCTGGATCCGCGTAGCGGTCTCTGTCAGCTCCTGCCATGTCTCGGGTGGTGCGAACCCGTACTTCTCCAGCAGGTCCTTGCGGTAGTAGAGCACCCCGGCATCCGTGAACCAGGGCATGGCCACCAGGCGGCCATCGACCGTATTGTTGTCGATGATGGTCTTGAAGTGGCCCTGCGCTGCCTTTTCGCCGAGCGTCTGGTGCAGATCAAGCAGGTGATTGCCGAGTAGGCCCGGCCAGACCACATCGATCTGCAAGACGTCGATGTCACCGGACTGGGCCGACAGAATCTGCTGGTAGAGCGAGAGGCGTTCCGTCGAGGAATTGGGCGTGGAGACGATATCGACCTCATGGCCGGTCTTGTTTTCCCAGGCAGCGACGCCCTGTTCACAGAGTTCCAGTTCGGCCCCGACCGCACCGCAGGAGATGGTCAGGTCCGCGCCCATGGCAGGGGCGGTGGTGGCCGCTCCCAGCAGGGCGAAGCTTGAGGCGATTAGCGTCTTGCGTTGCATGGTGGATCCTCGTCACTTGTTGTTGTTTGGCCCGCATCGGACGGCTGGGTGGGGGAGAGTCACAACGTCGTCTGATAGTGGCTTCTTAATCGATTAAGGCGTGGTCACAGTCAAGCGATTGGCGTCGATATCCGCAACCTGAACTTTGGTCTTGCTGTCACCGATATGTCGCCAGAAATGGAAGTTTTACGCGGTGATAGCTCCCCTTTGGTCGAATTTCGACATAAGTCGTGTGTCTGGAGCGCTGGATTGCCACTAGGGTCTTAAACGATTAAGTGAATGTGGTGATCCCTCCAACGCCAACGCCAATGATTCGGGCGCCGCTTCGCTGATCATCGCCAAGCGAGTGATTCGTCAACAACAACAAAGGCTCTCTTCAGCATGACAACTCCCCCTCAGCACCCGCTCAAGACCCCACTTGTCATGGCCGTTGCCATAGCGGTCATGAGTACCAGTGGACTCGCCAATGCCGACGGGACAGGCGATATCGAGGCGCGGCTCGCAGAGCTGGAACAGCGTATCGATGACGCCGAACAACGGGCCAGAGCGGCTGAGAGTCGCGCCGCCGAGGCAGAGCGCGCGATGGCCGTTCAGCGCCAGTCGAGTGAGGCTGATCAACCCGCGCGCGTAACCGCGCAGACCGAGGACTTCGAAGAGCGTCTGGCGGCCGTCGAGCGTCAGGCCAGTGGGGAAGAAGGGTTCTCCTTCAATGCCTATGCCCGCTCCGGGCTATTGATTGGCGAAGGAGGCAAGAGCATCGAAGGCGGCCCCTACCTCACGCCGGCGGGCTCGGTGGGCGGGGCGGTCGGGCGGCTGGGGAACGAGCCCGACACCTATGTCGAGTCGGTGTTCAACTACAGGACCCGCTACGACAATGGGACGAAGGCGCTTTACCGCACCATGATTGCCGACGGGGTAGAGACCAGTAACGACTGGACCTCGGACGAGTCCAGTTTGAATGTACGACAGGTCTTCGTAGAGTTGAGCGATCTGCCGAGCTTTACCGGCGCCTTCGAGAATTCCTCCATCTGGGCGGGCAAGCGTTTCGATCGGGACAACTTCGATATCCACTGGCTCGACAGCGATTTCATCTTTCTCGCCGGGACCGGCGCAGGTATCTACGACGTCCAGCTTGCCGATGACTGGAAAGCCAACTTCTCGGTCTACGGCCGCAGTTACAGTGAATACCCGACAGAGGACTCCGATACTGGCGGCAATACCGACAACCTGACGTTCACCATGAACAACTATGTCGGCCACTGGCAGTGGATGGTCAGTGCCCTGTCGGCGGCAGACAATGAAGAGCGCGCCATGGACACGGGGGCCGAAGCGGCCGATTCCGGCTTCCACACCATGCTGGCCTACCATGGAGACAGCTTCTTTGGCCTCGCCGATGGCAGCTTCAAGGCCGCCGTGCTGCATGGCCGCGGGCTCGGCGCGGAGACCAAGGTCATCGGGGGTGACGGAAACCTGACGGATGACGCCACCTCTACTCGCCTGGGGCTTTACGGCACGACCTACCTCGCACCCAAGTGGCGCTTCGCACCAGCCGTCTTGGCAGAGGTGAGCAAAGATCGCTATGACGACGGAGATGAATATTCCTGGGCGACCTTCAATGCGCGTCTGGCCAATGAGCTGACGACGAATTTCGAGATGCAGTACGAGCTGAGCTATCAATGGATGGACCTGGACCCCGGCTCGACAGGCAATGCCGTGGAAGGCGGGTATCGCAAGTTCACCATTGCACCGACCTTCAAGCCTGAAGTCGGTGGCTTCTGGAAGCGTCCGGAAATTCGCCTGTTCGCGTCCTGGAGTGACTGGGATGAGGAGCTCAATGACTACTCCGAAGATGATGCTCTCGGGAGTGCAGGCTTCACGGGAGGCGAATGGGCCTTCGGTGTCCAGAGCGAGGTATGGTTCTAGGAGCAGGATGCCAAGCTGATCATCGCCTGCCAGTGCTTCGATCTTGCCCGTGGAAATGTGCTCGATTTTCTGATGGCCAGCGTGGTCTCAACGACAGTGCCGGCCCCAAGCGGGTCTGGAAGTTCAAGAATGACCCCACGCATGAGTGGATCGTCGAGCAGGTGTGATAGATAGGCTATTCTTCGGTAAGTTGTAAAAAAGCCCGCCTCTGGACTTTCCAGAGGCGGGCTTTTGCGTTCATGGCGTCACATTACGCCAAGAGCTTCATACCAGCTCGCGCTTTTCTTCACGTGCGATGCGACGATCACGTGCGACCGCGCGACAGATGACGATCAATACCGCCAGGGTGAGTGCTGGCCATATCAGTACATAGGTAGCGAAAAGCAATGTCATGGGGCATGTCTCCTGTTGTCCGTCTTCAGACGTTATCCAGCTTCATGCGAGGCTCAGGCCGCCGGCTGTGGCTGGTTGGGCGCTGAAGTCTTGTGGTCGTCTGCGTCGAGTGCCTCGTCATAGTTGCCGACACGTGCGGTGATGGTGTCGAAGTCGAAACGCTCCTGGCGGCTGGCGAGGCTCATGACCACACACACCAGAGTGCTGGTGCCGTAAGCGGTCAGTGAGGCGAGCAGAACGGTGTAGTCACGCAGGAAGTCGGTCGCGAAGATCAGCATGGCGATCATGGCCGCGATTCCAGCCAGGATGCCGAGAATGCGCCCCAGGAAGCCGAACACCATCAGTCCGATGATCACGCCGCCACCGATGCTGGCGAGCAGTTCGAAGAACAGACCGCTCATGCCCGTCAGCGGCACCAGTTCAAAGCGTGCCAGACAGAACATCAGCATCGCGACGATGACCGACGTGGTGAAGGCGGTATTGGTCACTCGGTTCCAGAAACAGCTGGCGATGACCGGGAAGACGATCGCGCCCCACAGAGCCCCGACGAAGACCAGCATTACCAGGATATCCAGTGAGAAGCTGGCGAAGACGATGCCCAGCACCGTGGCGATGATCATGGTCAAGCGGCCGATGAAGAGCATGCGCTTCGGGTCTGGCTTGCCGCGGGCGATATTCTTGCCATAGACGTCGGCCATGATGATGGCGGACAGTGCGGAGAGGTCGGAATCCGCGGTAGAGGACAGCGAGCCGATCACCAGAATGAAGAACAGCGCGATGAAGAACGGCGGCAGATACTCGGACACCATCTGCGGGATGAGGTTGTTCATGTCGCCGTTGAGCGGCTCCACCCCGAGTGTCAGTGCCATCAGGCCAATCATGCCCAGGCCGATGACGATGGCGCCATAGCCCAGCGTCGCGGTGAGGAAAGTCGGCTTGATGTGGTCTTCGTTGACGGCGAACAGGCGCTGGGAAATGGTCTGGTTACCGATCGCATAGGCCAGGACCGCGACGAAGAAGGGCGCTCCCTGGTTCAGGATGGCATCCGTCGAAAAGAAGTCGGCCTGCTCAGGCGTCAGGTTATCCAGACCTGCGACCAGCTCTGTCGGGCCACCCATCGCAAAGAACACCGCTGGAATGATCACGATGGCGATCGCCATCAGGGCAACCAGCTGCGCGAAATCGGTCAGTACCGAGGCGCGGAAGCCCGACCACAGGGTATAGAACAGCACCCCCACGCCCGCCATGATCACGCCCGCCTGGAAGGACAGCGGCGATAGCACGGAGACGAGCGCCCCGGCGGCGGTGAAGTTGACCATCAGGCTGATTACGCTACCCAGCAGGTTTGAGAGTGCCAGGATCAGTTGACTGGAGGAGCCGTGACGCGCATGGATCAGCTCGCCCAGTGTATGCGCATTGGGCGCCAGCTTGCGGAAGCGGCGACCGAAGGGGTAGATGAACAGGATCATCAGTGCACCCCACAGGCCATAGTGGATCGGCCCTGAGACACCATAGGTATAGCCGGAGGTGGCGGCAGCATAGAAGGAGGCCGCCCAGATCCAGGTAGCCGTCATGCTTGCCGCGCCCATGCCGAAGCCAACGCGATGGTTGGAGACCATGAAGGCATCGGCATCTTCATTTTTCTTGCGGATCCCCAGAGTCATCAAGTAAGTGCCGCCATAGAAGGCAAGCAGCAGCAGTACGACAGTCAGGGTAGAGAATTGATATAGCGATTCGTTGTTCAAGAACTGGCCCTCGGTAGGGAAACAGGGCGCTACGCAACGCAGTTGCCAGAGGGCAAACGGTTGTCGATAGCGACGAGTAAGGAGGGGAAGGTTCTTAGCCGTGGACGTAGTTCAGCGTCATTTGCTCAAGCAAATGTCATCCAGCGCAGCACGTGGGCCGCGTCATCAATAATCGGCAATCTCGGTCAATGAAGACGGAGTTGGTGGCACTTCCCGGTCAGGCGGGAAATTGGGGGAGGGCGGCGTGGCATGCATCTGCCTTCATCGGAATAATGATATCGCATACGCGTCCTTGTGATCGGTCAAGCCTTGCAAGGGCGCTGATGCGAGTTGTTGGTCAGCCCCAAGCTTGGCAAAACGGTGTTTTTATTTTCTCTAGTTATCAAATGCGTCCGCAACGATAAATTATGCGCATGTCAATGTCCACACCCTGGGAGGAGAAGCTTGCCTCTCACCCCCGTCAACGATAGTTGGACGAGTGGCGAGCAACGACACTCAGTGTGGTAAGACGTGGCAGAGCAGCACGCGAGACATGACGTATTATATAAATAATCTTCCTCGGTATTACTCATTACTATTTATAACTTCTGGAGTTTACCAGCAAGTTGAATAAATGGTTGTCATTCCGATATGCGTATTACTTGTCCAATACTGCAGACACATACTTGCTCAATGGCTCAGGCAACGACTGACTCGGCTTGGAAGAGGGCGTTGCTTGATGGGAGGGTGGGTCTTCAAAGCGGCCGGCCCACGGTAAAACGCCCTGTCTGAAGACAGGGCGTTATAAACATGCCCAAGGTAGGCATGCGCAGCGCAAGGCTTGGCTTACCGAGAGCTTTCTGCCGTCTTGCGGGTGCTTTCCCAGCGCAGATGCGCTTCAGGAGAATAGCTACGTGACGGCGTGTGCTCGAGACCGATCTTGGCGGTACCGATTGACACCAGACGCAGCAGGGACGCCGTGGCGGCAATCACGATGAACAGCGCCGGCACACCGCCGAGGTTGGAGAGCATCTTGATACCGTCAATGCCCACGAAGGCGGTCATGATCCAGGCGACGGCGCCGATGGTGCAGCCCCAGATGATCTTCATGAGCAGACGATCATTGGTATTTTCGTCGCTGTCTCCGGCCATGGCAGCCTGGCTGTCGGTGCTGCACAGCTGGCTGATCGCTTCGGTGTTGGAGTCAGCTGCCGTCACGAAGGACAGGAAGGCGATGATCAGGAAGATGGCGCTGACCAGGGTGCTCATCGGCAGTTCATCAAACAGGGCATAGATGACGGAGCCTGCACCAGACTCATTCAGCAGTTGGTAAAGCGCACCGCCACTTTGCATGTCGAACTGGATAGTGGAGCTTGCGAAGACACTCACGTAGGTGATCGAGAACAGTGCCGGCGCGACCAGGTTGATCAGCATGAACTGGCGCACGGTATAGCCACGGGAAATCTTGCCCAGGAACAGGGCGGAAATCGGTGCCCATGCCATCCAGTTGGCCCAGTAGAAGATACTCCAGCTTTTCGGCCACGGATCGTCATCGAAGGCCCCGGTGAACAGGCTCTTTTGCATGAAGTTGTTGAAATACTCACCTGCGGCTTCGGTGCCATAGCCAAGAATGGTCTGGGTCGGGCCACACAGGAAGACAAAGGCCATGAAGACGAAGAAGGCCTTGGCATTGATGGCGGAGAGACGCGCAATGCCTTTCTGCAGACCACTGGCCGCGGAGGCGGTAAAGCAGGCCACAATGGCCAGAGTCACCAGTGCTAGCATCAGCGGACCAGTGCCGGTGCCCAGAAAGCGGTCCAGCCCACCGGCCAGTGTCATGGCGCCGGTGCCCAATGACGAGGCCATGCCGCAGACCAGTGCAAACAGCGCCAGTGCATCCAGCGCACGTCCCTTGCGACCTATCAGGCGATCACCCAGAAGCGGCACGAAGAGCGTCCCGAGCGAGAACGGCTTGCCCAGGTTGTAATGCATCAGAGCGAACAGCAATGCCGGGACGGTATAGATCGCATAGGGCGTGAATGACCAATGCAGGAACATCGTCGAGAGCGCGAATCTGGCAGCCTCAGGTGTATTGGCAACCACATCGAGTGAACCTGGTGGAGTATGCAGGTGATAGAGCGGTTCTGCGGTCGACCAGAACATGATGCCGACGGCCAGGGTGGTACATAGCGTGATGGAAAACCAGCGCCAGGGTGTCAGGATCCGCGTGGCATTTTCACCCCCGATCCGGGTCCGGCCCAGTGGTGAGAGGTAAGTGATCAAGCATGTCACCACCATCGCCAATGCCGTAATCGAGAACAGCCAACCGAATTTGTCGAGTACCCAGTCATTCAAGGCCGTCGTGGTGGCGAGGAATCCTTCGAGATTGATGAGACTTGCTGCCACCGCGACCATCAACAGGATGAACGGTGGCCAGAAGACCAGGGGGCGGATGGAGGAGCCAAACATACGCATTCCTATAATTTCTTGTGAGGGTGCGGATGCTAACTCATAAAATTCTGTTTTGTCAGCGTTGAGATTCGCTCACCAACGGCGTATATACGCGCGCGTTCATGTAATGCGCTGGCGGGATTTCCAGAAAGTGCTGTCCGGAAATTGCGTCAGTGACTAACGCCCCCGAGCCGTTACGCAGACTGCATGGCCCACGACACTGTGCGCGCCATGACACTCAAGAGAAAACCACGACACCCCCGTCGCCTCTCGGCCCGGGGGTGTCGTGGTTTCTCCTTGAGGACTTGAGTATCACGCCATCTCGAGCTGACTCAGCTGGACTGGGAAGATTGCCAACGCTGGTGAGCTTCTGCCGAATAACTGCGTGACGGCGTGTGCTCGAGGCCGATCTTGGCGGTGCCGATCGAGACCAGACGTATCAGTGACGCCGTGGCGCCGATCACGATGAAGAGCGCTGGTACCCCGCCGAGGTTGGAGAGCATCTTGATGCCGTCGATGCCGACGAAGGAAGTCATGATCCAGGCGACGGCGCCGATGGTCGAGCCCCAGACGATCTTCATCATCAGTCGGCCCTTGCTGCGCTCTTCGCTTTCGTTGCCTGCCAGGGCCGCCTGGCTATCCGAGCTGCAGAGTTGGCTGATGGCGTCGGTATTGGAGTCGGCCGCTGTCACGAAGGACAGGAAGGCGATGACCAGGAAGATCCCTCCTACCAGAGAGCTCATCGGTAGCTCATCGAATAGTGCGTAGATCACCGAGCCAGCCCCGGCCTCGCTGAGAATCATGTTGAGTGCCCCGGCGGTATCCATGTCGAGCTTCAATGTCGTGCTGCTGAACACCGCGACATAGATGATCGAGAAGAGCGAGGGCGCCACCATGTTGATCAGCATGAACTGCCGCACGGTATACCCCCGTGAGATCTTGCCCAGGAACAAGGCCGAAATCGGTGCCCATGCCATCCAGTTGGCCCAGTAGAAGATGGTCCAGCTCTGTGGCCAGGGGTCATTGTCGAAGGCCCCGGTGAACAGATTCTTGCTCATGAAGTTGGTGAAGTATTCGCCAGCCGCTTCCGTGCCGTAGCCCAGGATGGTCAGCGTCGGACCGAAGGCGAACACGAAGATGAGAAAGGCGAAGAAGGCCTTGGCGTTGATGGCGGACAGGCGAGCGATGCCTTTTTGCAGACCACTGGCCGCCGAAGCGGTGAAACACAGCACGATCGCGAGGGTGACGATGCCCAGCATCAGCGGGCCCGAGCCAGTGCCGAGGAAGCGGTCGATGCCGCCTGCCAGTGTCATGGCCCCTGTGCCGAGGGACGACGCCATGCCACAGACCAGTGCGAAGAGCGCGAGTGCATCGAGCGCACGTCCCTTGCGACCGATCAGTCGATCTCCCAGCAGCGGCACGAACAGGGTTCCGAGCGAGAAGGGCTTGCCGAGGTTGTAATGCATCAGGGCAAAGATCAGCGCAGGGACGGTGTAGATCGCATAGGGCGTGAACGACCAGTGCAGGAACATGGTCGAGAGCGCGAACCGCGCGGCTTCCGGGCTATTGGCGGCAATGTCCAGCGAGGTGGGCGGCGAGTGCAGATGATAAAGCGGCTCTGCGGTCGACCAGAACATGATGCCCACGGCCAACGTGGTGCATAACGTGATGGAGAACCAACGCCATGGGGACAACAGTCGCGTCGCGTTCTCACCGCCGATACGGGTGCGGCCCAGCGGCGAAAGATAGGCGATGAGGCAGGCCACCACCATGCTGAGCGCCGTGATGGAAAACAACCAGCCGAACTTGCTCAGTACCTGGTTGTTGAGATTGGTAGTGACAGCCAGAAAGCTGTCGAGATCGATCAAGCTCGCCAATACGGAGGCGAACAGCAGAATGAAAGGTGGCCAGAAGACCAGTGGGCGCACGGATGCTCCGAACATTTGATACTCCTCGATCTTGTTGTCGGGTGTAGCCGATCATCTTGTTGTCAGGTGTTACCGATCATCTCGGGGTGGCGCTTGACGTCTTGTCTGCGCCGATCAGGGGCCTCATCGGTAAGGGGGGAATGAGCGTCTGATCATGTAGGGACGATCATCTGATCTTGCAACGTCAGTGCTCGAGGAGGAGGCGGAATGACGTCAGCTTTCCGGGCTCCCTGTGACACGCAGCGAACTGCCGTGCAGCGTATTGCAGGGTAGATCGGAAAATCTTCCATCCTGTCGCAGTCAGAATGTCAGAGGTCGTAATGGAGATAGTAAAAACGCCCGTATAAGCAGCAAGACCAGTGATCCTGATGAGGGCTCATCGCGCCTGAGGGTTCTCTCGCAACAATTCGCGAATCATCTCTGCGCAAGTATCGAAGATCGGATGCGTCAGGCTGGGGGAACGATGGAGTTCAATTTCGGCAGTGGGTAGCGCCGGAAGCCCTGCCTCGGTGCCCAGCTCGCACCAGTCCTCAGGCAACGAGCGTCGATCTGCCACCGTGATGGCATGGCCCTGATTGACGATGACTCTCAAGCCACTGGGGCTTTGACTGGTGGAATCGATACGCCAGCTGCGTTCTGCCTGGGTCAGGGCGGACAATGCCCTTTCGCGATAGATGCATTGTTCGGGGAACAGCGCCAACGGCAGCGGAGCGGAGGGGTCCAGCACAAAGCGTTGATGCGCCGCCCACACTACCGGTTCGCGGGACAGCAGTTCCCCCTGGCGTTGTTGGTTGTGGCTGACCGCGATGACCAGATCCAGCTGGCCGGCATCGAGCTGTTCCAGCAGTTCCGTGGACATCCGGCAGTGGATGTGCGGACGGATCTGGGGGGGGCGCTCGCCGAGATGTGCCAGCAGATCTGGCAACCAGGTGGTGGCGTAATCCTCCGGCAAGCCGAGGCGCAACGTGATCGGGTGGTCGTTTTCGCTGAGGGCGGCCACGGCTTCGCGTTGCAGTTGCAGGATGCGTCGTGCGTAACGCAGAAACGTTCGGCCGGCATTGGTCAATTCCATATGACGGCTGGTTCGCATCAGCAGTCGATAGCCAAGTCGCTCCTCGAGGGTGCTGATGCGCAGACTGACAGTGGACTGCGTGCGATGCAGATGCCGCGATGCCTGAGTGAAGCTCCCGCTGTCGGCCACCGTCACGAATGCCAGCAGGAGATCCGTATCCAGCGATGGCAACGGGCGAGGGGTATCTGTGCTTGATGTATCGGGTTTTCCGATGGATTTCATTGGAATGACTCGTTTCTCAAATGCATGGATTCTGGCCAGCATAGTGCCTGACCCATGAGCTGTCTTGTCCCCCAGCCCCACGACGTGAGGATACTTCCGTGACTGACCTGACTTCCGCGATGCCCCCGCAATTGGCCGATGCCGAGACCGTCGATCTCTCCGCGTTGGTCGATACCGAGCGTTACCCCCTGCATGCCCCCCGATCTCCGGTGCTTGAGGCCACGATCGCCAAGGCGCGTGAAGATCTCGAGCGTGAGGGTTGTGCCGTGTTGAGAGGATTTCTGCGTCCTGAGCGCCTTGCGCAGATGCAAGCGGAAACGGCCCGTCTCGCCGAGACCGCGTTCTACAACACCCGCGAGGTGAATGCTTATTTCACGGCCGATGACGACTGCTTGCCCCAACAGGACCCGCGTCGCTTGTTCATGACGCGCACCAGTGGCTTCGTGACGCGTGACATGATCCCTGCCGATAGCCTGATGCAGCGGCTGTACGTCTCGCAGGCCATGAAGCAACTGGTGTCGGCCTGTCTTGGTCGTGAGCGGGTGTACGAGTATGCCGACCCCTTTGCCGGACTCGTGCTCAACGTGCTGCCAGATGGCACCGAGCAACCCTGGCACTACGACACCAACGAATTCATCGTCACCATGATGACGCAACAGCCCGAGAGCGGGGGGCAGTTCGAGTATTGCCCCGGCATCCGCACCCCCAACGATGAACACTACGCTGCCGTAGGCGAAGTGATCCGGGGAGAGTCGCGTGAAGCGGTGAAGACCTTGAGCCTCAACCCGGGCGATCTGCAGTTGTTCAAGGGGCGGTTCAGTCTGCACCGCGTCACGCAGGTGTCGGGTGAGGTCCCACGGTTGACGGCGATTTTCGCGTATTCCGAAACGCCGGGAGTGGTCGGCCGGCTTGAGCGTACGCGTCAGCTGTATGGACGCGTCTCGGAGCAGCACATTCTGGCGGAAGCCCAGCACGTCCAGCGCGCCGACGGTCTGCTCGACTGATCGACGATCGGTGTTCCCGTGACGCCTTCTCAACTTGCATGCGCCTCTTGAGCGCTTGATCGAACACTTCCCACAGAGCACTTCACATGAAAATGGACCTGACAGCGATGGGCATTCTGGCCCCGACCCATGCACTGGAAGACTGCGAACCGACGTCGGAAGAGATTGCGCAGATCCAATGCGACCGACTTGCGCGTGTTCGCCAGGAGCTGGCCCGTCGTGATATCTCGGCGGCAGTCCTGTTCGACCCGGCACATGTCCGCTATGCCACCGGGTCTCGAAACATGCAGGTATACAGTTCGCGCAATCCCGCTCGCTACGTATTCGTCCCCGCGGCAGGGCCGGTCGTGCTGTTCGAGTTCTCGGGGTGCGAACACCTGGCCAGCCATCTGCCGACCGTGGACGAGATTCGTCCGGCCAAGGCGATTTCCTATTATTTCAATGAGAAGAATACGGAAGCCGTCACCAGGGCTTGGGCGGATGAAATCATCGATCTGGTGCGTCAGTGCGGCGGAGGTGAGCGGATCGCCATCGAAAGCGCGACCGCGGAAGCCGCTTTCATGCTCGAGCAGCGAGGCTATCAAGTGCTGGATGCTCAGGAGCCTCTTGAGCAGGCGCGAGCCTTCAAGGTACCCAACGAGATAAAGATGATTCGCTCCTCGCTGAGAGCGGTCGAGGAGGGAGTGCGCAAACTGGAGGCCTCCATCCGCCCTGGGGTCACCGAGAATCACGTCTGGTCCCGACTGCATCAGCACATCATCGAGACAGACGCCGATTTCATCGAGACACGCCTCATGAATTCCGGGCCACGCACGAACCCCTGGTTCCAGGAATGTTCCGACCGTGTCATCCAGGCAGGAGAACTGGTCGCACTGGATACCGATGTGGTGGGACGTTACGGATACTATGCGGACTTCTCGAGAACCTTCCTGTGTGGCACGGGTGAGGCCAGCGCCGAGCAGAAATCGCTCTATCGCATGGCGTATGACCAGATCCAGACCAACATGGAAAATCTCAAGCCGGGGGTCAGCTTCAAGGAGTACGCCGAACGCGCCTGGCGAATCCCTCCCGCTTACCGCGCGCGTCGTTACTTCGCCCTGGCGCATGGTGTCGGGATGAACGGCGAGTATCCCTACATCGTTCATCGCGAGGATATCGAGGACAAGGGGTACGACGGCATCCTCCAACCGGGGATGACGCTGTGTGTGGAGAGCTATATCGGGCATGAGTCCGGCGGTGAAGGCGTCAAGCTCGAAGAGCAGCTGTACATTCGTGACGATGGTCAGGTGGAGCTGTTGTCCGACTACCCCTTCGACGAGCGCCTGCTGAGCTAGGCTGTCTGAGTCAGGCCGGTTGAGCCGTGCCTGTTGAGCCGGTCACGGGTAGCTTGCCGAAGCGCATCGGCATTACGCGGCATGGCGCCTTTGGTAACATGAGGTCAATTGTGCGGGTGGCTGTCAGCGACAGTCACCCGCTTTGCCATTGTCTCATGGCGAAAGAGGGCCAGATGGCAACCGTGTACCGTGTACCGTGAACGGGAAAGTGTGTCGAGAACGTCTATCGTTCATGGGATGCCGGTTGCTTCCTGCTCGCCTTTTGCCTTTCGTGAGTGTCGTCTATGCCAACCCCTCTGCCACTGCAGAAACTGCCGCCCTTGAGTTCGCTGAAAGGGTTTGAAGCGGCTGCGCGTCTGCTGAGTCTCCGCGCGGCTGCCGAGGAACTGAACCTGACGCATCCGGCCATTGCCAACCAGATTCAGCGTCTCGAAGAGAGTCTGGAGGTGAAACTTTTTGCCCGTGAAGGCCGTCATGTGGTGCTGACGGCGGCTGGCGAGCGTTTCTATCCGGTCGTGCGTGAAGCGCTGGCGGGCCTGGTGCAAGGCGCCGAGTCTCTGCGCCAGATGCAGCATGCCCAGCCGCTGACGATTCAGGTCTATGTGACGACCTCGATTCGCTGGTTGGCACCTCGCTTGTCGCATTTCCAGGCCATGCATCCTGAAGTCGAGCTCAAGCTGATGACGTGCAGTCTCGGCTGGGAGTTCGATGAGGCCAATGCCGATGTCGGTATCGTCTTTCGCGATGCGCCGCTGGCGGACCACCTGCACTGGCAGCCGTTGTTCGAGTCACGCCTCCTCCCGGTATGCAGCCCCCAGCTGCTGGGCGACGACGCACACCCGGTTCCCGCGGATGCCTTGAAGACGCTGCCGTTGATCGGGGTCTACACCGAGGGCTGGAATTGGGAGAGTTACTTCGAGGCATTGTCGCTAGGCCCTTGTCCCACCCGCAATTGCATCGTGGTCGACACCCTGGCCGTCGCCCTGGAGATGGCGGCGCGCGGGGAGGGCGTCGCTTTGGTCAACGGGCCCTTTGCCGACGATGATCTGGCGAACGGTCGACTCATCAACCCGATCGGACAGGTGACGACCGGGCGCGGTGAATGGGGGGCTGTCTGTCATCGCGAGCTGGAGCGGGACCCGCGCGTCGCGACCCTCCTTGGCTGGTTGGAGGCACAGAGTCGCAGCGTGCCCACCTGATCCGCCAAAGCGAGAGCTGTTACGTGACAACGCCACCTTCGGGTGGCGTTTTTTGTTTCCGGGTTCTGACTTCTGGATTCTGTGTTCTGAGTTATGGGGGGGGCTGGGCATCTGCCGGTTGATCGCTGTTCGCTGTTTGCTGTTCGGAGGCGCGGGGTCTGGGGGGACTCACAAAAATTGTTACCAATCGCCAAATTCTTATGAATTGTTGGCAGGCAGGTCGGCCAGTAGGGTGAGCCTCAAGATGACATGGGCCACGACGGACAGGATTCCACTCCGTCCCAAGCGGCCCTGTGCAGTACACCGGACAGCCAGCAGGCAGACAGCAAAGAGGACAGCACATGAAAGTCGGATTCATCGGTCTCGGTAACGTGGGCGGCAAGCTGGCAGGTAGTCTGCTGCGCAATGGGCATGACGTTACCGTGCGTGACCTTGACCCGGAAGCCGCCAAGCCTTTCCTCGCGCAGGGTGCCAAGTGGGCGGATTCCGCCAGGGAGCTCGCCGAAGCCAACGACATGGTCATCACCTGCCTGCCGTCTCCGGCTGCCTGCAGTGCCGTGATGGAAAGCGATGACGGCATCATTGCCGGTCTGCGTGAAGGCAAGATCTGGCTCGAGATGAGCACTACCGACGACGGCGAACTGCGTCGTATCGCCGACAAGGTGCTGGCCACCGGTGCCAAGGCACTGGAAGCGCCTGTCTCCGGCGGCTGCCACCGCGCCGCCACCGGCAATATCTCCATCTTCGTCGGCGGTGACCGTGAATCCTTCGAGCAGGTGCTGCCGGTGCTGACCAACCTGGGGCGTCGTGTTCTGCATACCGGGGAGCTGGGTACCGCCTCCGTGCTCAAGGTGATGACCAACTATCTGGCCACCGCCAACCTGTGCGCCGTCGCCGAAGCCTTGACCGTCTGCAAGAAGGCCGGCATGGACATGAATACCACCTACGAGGCGATCAAGATTTCCTCGGGCAACTCCTTCGTCCACGAGACCGAGTCCCAGGTCATCCTGAACGGAAGCCGCAACATCAGCTTCACCATGGATCTGGTGCTCAAGGATGTCGGCCTGTTCGACACCCTGGCCAAGAACCTGGATGTGCCGCTGGAAATCTCCCCGATGCTGATGGACATCTTCCGCGATGGTCAGGAACGCTTCGGTCCGCGTGAGTGGTCATCCAACATCATCCGTCGTCTCGAGGAAGCCGCCGATGTCCGTGTGCTCGGCACCGGTTTCCCGGCAGAGCTGACCGATGACGAGCCGGAAGAAGTCGGCTACGAAGTCGGCGTTACCGGCCGCAACTGAGCCGTGAAGACTGCCCCGGAGCGCCGTGCGAATGGCCTCCGGGGCATTTGCGTTTGAGACTCACCCTCAGGGAAAGTGTTATCTCCCACCAGCAACGAGAGGTCTGGCATGCAACATCACGACAACTTCTACATCAATGGTCACTGGCAGGCACCCTTCGGGCGCGAGCGCATGGAGGTCATCAATCCGGCCACCGGCGAGCTGTGCGCCAGTGTACCGCGTGCCGGTGAGCAGGATGTGGAGGCTGCCATCATGGCAGCACGTCAGGCGCTGCCTGCCTGGTCCACGACATCCGCGCAGGAACGCCACGACATCCTGATGGCGGCAGCGGATGAGATGCAGCGTCGCTTCGATGAGCTGCGCGACGTGCAGGTGCTCACCATGGGTTGCCCGGTGCAACTGGCCGGCGCGCTGCACGTGGAAGGCCCCATCGAGGGCATGCGTTACTACGCCGAGCGTGCCTTCCAGATGGAAGAGGATGAGCGCAAGGGCGATGTGACTCTGATGCGCGAGCCCATCGGTGTCTGCTCGCTGATCAATCCGTGGAACTATCCACTGCATCAGTTGATCGGCAAGCTGGCCCCGGCGCTGGCGGCAGGCTGCACCGTGATCGCCAAGCCGGCGGAGCAGACCCCGCTGCAGGACTTCATCATGGCCGAGATCCTCGAGAAGGTCGGTCTGCCTGCAGGCGTCTTCAACGTGGTGACGGGCGAGGGCAGTGAGATAGGCCCAGTGATGTCCGGCCATCCGCAGGTCGACATGGTGTCCTTCACCGGCTCCACCGTTGCCGGTAGCAAGGTCGCCGAGAGTGCCGCGCCCACCGTCAAGCGGGTCTGTCAGGAACTGGGCGGCAAGTCGCCGCTGCTGGTGACGGAAGATGCCGATCTGGCCGCGGCCGTGCGCTTGAACGTCGAGAACGTGATGGCCAACACCGGCCAGACCTGCGACGCCTTCACGCGTCTGCTGGTACCGCGTTCGCGCATGGAAGAGGCGACCCGTCTGGCGGTCGAGATCGCCAATGAGCAGGTGGTGGGTGACCCGAATGATCCGGCGACCACCATGGGGCCGCTGGTCTCCCAGCGTCAGCGCGAGAGGGTGCTTGATCTGGTGCAGCGGGCCATCAACGACGGTGTCGAGCTGGCGCTGGGTGGCGTCGAGCCGCCCGAAGGGCTCGAGAAGGGCTGCTATGTACGGCCGACCATCTTCACCAATGTCAGCAATGAGATGGAGATCGCCCGTGAGGAGGTCTTCGGCCCGGTGCTGTGCATTCTGCCTTACGACGATGTGAAGCAGGGAATCGCCATCGCCAATGACAGCGTCTATGGCCTGTCATCTGCGGTCTATGCACGTGACGCCGAGGCAGCATTGCCCATCGCCCGCTGCATGCAGGCAGGGCAATGCTATCTGCAAGGGGCAGAGTTCTCCTTCGATGCGCCCTTCGGTGGCTACAAGCGTTCTGGCAACGGCCGTGAATGGGGCGACGAAGGCCTGGCGGAGTATGTCGAGGTCAAGGCACTGCTTGGCGCGCCGGTTATCTCCTGACAGGGGGCGAATGACGCCGTCGTGATGCACGCAAGATACCCGTGATTCGTGAGGCCAGGCTGGCCTTGTGAATCACGGGTATCTTGCATTCGCGCCATCGACAAAAGACACCTTCAAGGCGCTTGTCGGCTGTCGCGGATGCGCTTCGCTATCAGAGCAACTCCATCGCGTCTGTCACATCGCTGAGTACTGAAAAATACCTATATGCTCAGTGCTAAAAATACCTATATATAGTGGCAAGACTTTGTGCGGTGCAGCATAACTGGCTCGCCAAGTGCCGTCTTGGACCTCAGATGATGCGCGAGGAGAGCTGACGCGCTGCCTGCACCAGATGCTTGGAGTAGGCGCGAGCCTGCTGCGGATTCAGGCAGTCTTGGCTGATGACGGCGCTGATGGCGGCAATGGGCTCGTTGCGCATGTTCAGCACAGGCGCGGCGATACAGCTCAGTTGACCCTCGGCATCGCCACTGGACACGGCATAGCCCAGACGTTGTGCACGCTCAAGCTCGGCATCCATCTCGTCACGGCGTACGGCCAGTTCGGGCGTGATACGCGTGGCAGCCTCCAAGTACAGCTGACGCGAGCTCTCGGGGCGCATGGCGAGAATTGCCTTGCCGGCGGCACAGGCGTGCTGGGCCATGGTCTTGCCGATGTAGAGGTTGTAGCTGCCACTGCCGGAGGCATCGACCTTCGAGATCACCACTACCTGATCCCCGATGGGGATGCACAGGAAGATCGAGCGGTGAATCTCGTTCTTGAGAATCTCGGCGATGGGGTAGAAGACCGGAATCAGGCTCTGCTTGTTGTAGATCGTCGAGGAGATCTGGAAGATGCGCGAGCCGATGCAGTAGGACTTCTTGCGACCGGGATCGTGAGCGACCAGCTGATGGTGCAGCAGGGAGTTGATCACGCGGTGTCCGGTGGCAGGCGAGATGCCGGTGGACTCGCAGATTTCCGAGAGCGTCAGCGGGTAGGAGGCTGCCGCAAGCAGGTCCAGAATCATGACACTGTGGTCGACGGCAGGGGCTTTGGTCTTCTCGTGATTCATGAACGCGGGGACACTCCGAAACGCGAATCTCGGCCACAGGCGGCGTGCATCCGGGGCTGTGACACTTTGACGACGGATGAACGATGCCACACACGGCATCTTTCATGCGCTGAAAATAAAACGGCCCATAGGGTACCAGACCCATGGGCCGTGTGCGGGTTGTCTGGTGGCTGATCTCGGCTCACTCGGCGTGATCGGCCAGCACCAGGTCCGCGCCTTTTTCCGCCACCATCATCACCGGCGCATTCAGATTGCCGGAGGTGATATTGGGGAAGATGGCGGCATCGATGACGCGCAGCCCCGCCACACCATGCACCTTCAGCCGGCTGTCGACCACGGCGTTCGCCTTGTCCGGGCCCATCGCGCAGGAGCCACACAGGTGGTAGATGGAGCCACCCTGGGAGCGGAAATACGCCAGCATGCTGTCCTCATCCTGGACCGTCTCGGCCGGGGCGACCTCGCACTCGGTGATGGCCTTGAGCGCGGGCGCGCCCATCAGCTTGCGCACCAGACGACTGCCCTGGATGACCTCATCGATATCCTTCTGGGTACTGAGGTAGTTGGGGCAGATCGTCGCCGGGTCTGCCGGGTCTGCCGAGGACAGTGAAATGCTGCCACGGCTGGTCGGTCGGCAGGAATTGAAGGCCAGCAGGAAGCCGGAATACGGCTCCGGTGTCAGCTTGGCCTTCGGGTCGTTGGGAATCTGGTAGGACATCGGATTGAAGTAGAGCTGGATGTTCGGCTCTGACTCCGCCTCGCTGCCCCGGAAGAACCCTCCGGCCTGATTCACGCTCATGCCCAGCGGCCCGCTGCGGTTGATCAGATACTGCAGTCCCGCCTTGGCCTGGCCCCAGAAGGATGCGAAGTCATCATTCAGCGTGGTGCGATTGGCGCGGTAATAGTAGCTGGCGCACAGGTGGTCCTGCAGGTTCTGCCCGACGGCCGGCAGGTCTACCTGTGTCTGGATACCATGCGTCGCCAGCGCCTCACGCTCGCCGATCCCCGAAAGCTGCAGCAGCTTCGGGGAGTCCACCGCGCCGGCGCAGAGAATGACTTCGCGCCGCGCCGTCACCTCGATGACCTCGTCATCCAGCCGGTAGACGACACCCGTGGCGCGCTTGCCGCCATCGGGCGTCTCTTCCAGCGTCACGCGCTCCACCCGACAGATATGCTTGAGCGTGAGGTTGTCGCGTGACAGCGCCGGCTTCAGGTAGGCGGTGTTGCTGGAATCCCGCTGTCCCTTGCGGATGTTGGCCTCATAGATGCCAGCACCCTCGAAGTGTTCGCCATTGAAATCATCATTGAGCGTGTAACCCAGCTCGCGGGCACCTTCCAGCCACGACTGGCAGATCGGGTGCGCGCCATGTTTCAGCGGCGTGATGCCGATCGGCCCCTGGCCGGAGCGATACTCGGTGTCGCCATCCGGGTGGCATTCAAGACGCTTGAAGTAGGGCAGTACCTCGCGATAGGACCAGCCGTCGTTGCCGGCGCGCGCCCAGTCATCGAAGTCCGAGGCCTGGCCCCGGACATAGATCATCGCATTGATGGAGCCGGAGCCACCCTGCACCTTGCCGCGTGGGGTATAGATCTTGCGCCCCCCCATCGCGGCTTCTTCCTTGCTGTAATACATGTAGTTGTAGGTCGGGTTGTAGTAGGTCTTGGCGAACCCGACCGGCACCTTGATCCAGGGCGAGGTGTCCTTGCCGCCGGCCTCCAGCAGCAACACGCTGTGGCGTCCGCTGGCGCTGAGCCGGTTGGCGAGGATACACCCCGCCGACCCGGCACCGACAATGATGAAATCGTATTGCATCGGCGTTACGCCTCCGGCTTGCGCTTCCAGTCGGTGCTGGACTGTTCCTTCACGTCATAGGGACGCGGGTCCATGCTCAGGTGCAGAGTTCGGCCGGTGTAAGGCGAATTGGCCTTGACCACGTCCATGTCCAGCTCGACCCCCAGGCCCGGCTTGGTGGAGGGGATGATGTAGCCATCACGCCACTCGATCTTCTCCTTGAGCACATCGGCGTGGAAGCCATCCCAGGTGCCGATGCTTTCCTGAATCAGGAAGTTGGGCGTGGCGGTCGCCAGCTGGATACTGGCCGCGGCGCCGACCGGGCCGTTGTAGAGATGCGGGGCGATCTGGGCGTAATGGACTTCTGCCAGCGCCGCGATCTTCTTGCCTTCCAGAATGCCGCCGACGCGTCCCAGGTTCATCTGCAGGATGGAGGCCGCGTTGTTCTTGAGCACATCGTGGAATTCGTACTTGGTGGTCAGGCGCTCACCGGTCGCGACCGGAATGGAGGTGTGGTCTGCCACACGTGCCATGGCCTCGCTCTGTCCCGGCGGTACCGGCTCTTCCAGCCACAGCGGGTCATACGGCTCGAGATACTTGGCGAGACGAATGGCGGATGCCGGCGTCATCTGGCCGTGGGTGCCGAACAGCAGATCACAGCTGTTGCCGACCGCTTCGCGGATGCGGCGGCAGAAGGTGGCGCTCTTGTCCATGCCTTCCAGAGACAGCATCTGGCCGGAGTAGGCGGTGTAGGGGCCGGCCGGGTCGAACTTCAGCGCGGTGAAGCCTTTTTCCTTGTTCTCCAGTGCGCACTCGACGGCCAGCTCGACGTTGTCATAGTCGTAGTCGCCGCGCGCATCCTTGGGGTACAGATAGGTGTAGGAGCGCAGCTTGTCGTGGACCTTGCCACCGATCAGCTCATAGACCGGCAGTCCGGCCGCCTTGCCGACGATGTCCCAGCAGGCCATCTCGAGACCACTCAGCACGCCCATCATGGTGAGGTCAGGGCGTTGGGTGAAGCCACTGGAGAAGGCTTCGCGGTACAGACGTTCAATATGATGCGGGTTCTTGCCTTCCAGATAACGCGAGAAGACATCGGCGATCGCCTTGCTCATGACTTCCGGATGGAAGGTGGCGGCATAGACTTCACCGACCCCTTCGATGCCGCAAGCGGTACGCAGCTGAACGAAGATCCAGTACATACCGCCGACGTGGGGCGGCGGGGTGGCGACGATGTGTGTCTCGCAACTGACAACTTTCATGGTGGCAGGCCTTTCAGTGGTCACTGGCTAGCAGGATGGTGTGGGAGCGCACTGCCTGGCATGCAGATATTCGACGCCAACAGCGCGCTTCCGGAAAGAAATGGGGTAGGGCGTCAGCGCCTCCGGGGAGAGGGTTCCCCGAAGGCGTGACAGCTAAAACGGAATGGCGTGATCAGTAGTTCATCACGACCAGACGGGTCTGGGTGTAGTCGAGCATGCCGTGCTTGCCATCATCACCGCCCAGGCCAGAGCGCTTCCAGCCGGCGTGGTAGCCCTGGTAGGGGTCCGCCGGGGTGCGATTGATGTAGAGCTCGCCGGCTTCGATGTTGTTGGCGACCTTCATGGCAGTGCGATAGTTCTCGGTGAAGACCACGGAGGCCAGACCGAACTGGTGGTCATTGGCCAGTGCCAGCGCTTCATCCACATCGCTGTAGGTCAGCACCGGCAGTACCGGGCCGAAGATCTCTTCCTGCACGATCTCCATGTCCTGACGGCAACCGGTCAGCAGGGTCGGCGGGTAGAAGTGACCCTTGCCTTCGGGGATATAGCCGCCGATTTCCAGAGTGGCCCCGTCATCGATGGCGCGTTCCACCATCTGATGGATGTTGAGACGCGAATTCTCGTTGATCAGCGGCCCCATCAGGCTGGCATCTTCCAGACGGTTGCCGAACTTGACGCCTTCCATCTGCTGCTTCAGCTGGGCGACGAAGTCGTCATAGACGGATTCGTGCACATAGACACGCTCGATGGCGGTACACAGCTGGCCACAGTTGGTGAGGGTAGAGGCCGCGATCTGTGCCGCTGCCTTGGCCAGGTCGGCATCCGGCTCGACGATGGCCGGTGACTTGCCGCCCAGTTCCAGTGAAGACTTGGCGATGTTGACCTGGGAATATTCCAGCACCTTGCGACCGGCGCCGACGCTGCCGGTCAGGGTGATCATGCCCACCTTGGGGTGCGTGCAGACGGCTTCCGCGGTGCCGTGGTCCATCGCCAGGATGTTGACGATGCCTGCCGGAATGCCGGCATCTTGGATCGCCTTGGCGATCTCGAAAGCGGAGGTCGGGGTGTTGTTGCTCGGACGCACGACCACGGCATTGCCAGTGATCAGCGCCGGGGCGATCTTGCGCAGCAGGGTGAACACCGGGTAGTTGAACGGAATCAGGCAGGCCACGACGCCGATGGGCTCACGCTGCAGCAGCAGGCTTTCATTGGGGGTGTCGCTGGGGACGATCTCGCCCTCGATACGACGTGCCCACTCGGCGTGGTAGCGCGTGATGTCAGCGGCGTAGACGGCTTCATTGGTGGCGTCTTCCAGGCTCTTGCCGGACTCATCTGCCAATGCCTGGCCGATGGCATCCTTGCGCGCCATCAGCGCCTCGGCAAGCTTGTGCATGTAGCCGGCACGCTCGGTGCTGGTCTTGGCACGCCAGTCCTTCTGCGCCTTGGCCGCAATGCTCACCGCTTCAAGCGCTTCGTCAGTGGTTGCTGCCTGCACCTGACCTACCAGTGCTTCGGTGGCCGGGTTGTAGACCGAAATCATCTCGCCCTGGGATGAGGCGACGAATTCGTTGTTGATGAAGTTCTTGTCAGTGCGCATGCATCACTCCTCCTGAATTTGGCCTACAGGCTATGAAGTGACGTCAGAGGTGTCAAACTGTTTTTCACATGTAGAAATAGATTTCCATATATGGAATTGATGATTTGCTTCTAGTCGATGATCCCGTAGCCTTGGCTGCGGGATTTTTCGTTCTGGATCTGCGTGAGCGCGCGGTCTCATGTTTCAAGCGGCGCATTGCTGTGGAAGGGGCTGCATTCACGTTCAAGTTTTCATTGAAAGTCTTTCTCCGTGCCGCGGGTTTTTCAGCCAGGCAGCGAAAGATAGTGTCAGTCACTTCCCGAGACAGGCCTGCTGCCACGTGACGCAGCAGCTCTTGCCGTTGGGCCGATGACAACCACTGACTATAAGGGCATCTCCATGCTCACCTTGATCGTGAAATTTGACGTCAAGCCCGAACAACTCGCTACCTTCAAGCAGGCCTTGACTGACAACAAGCTGGGCTCAGCGGCTGAACCGGGGATGCTGGAAATGCGTTTCTTCGCGGCCAAGGATTCTCCCACCACCATCTTCGCCTACGAGCGCTGGGCAAGTGCTGAGGCGCATCAGGCACATGTGAATCAGCCATACGCGCAAGCCCTGCTGAAACTGGCTGACACGGCGTTGGCATCGCCATTCGAGGTGATGCCCTTGAACGATACTGACCCGGCGCCATTGCATGAGGCGAACCCCAGGCACGTGCAGCCGGAAGATGAGGTATTCAGTATCTTCTTCATCTTCAAGATCAAGGAAGAATATCGCGCTCGGTTGCTGAAGCAATTCACCACGCATGTGGCGAAGACGCGCAGTGAGGAGTCGGGCAATCTCGTGTTTGATCTGTATACCATCGACGGACAGGATGACACGCTGGTGATATACGAGCATTGGCGCACGGAATCAGACCTGTGGGACATTCACTTCCAGCAGCCCTATGCCATCGAGACAGGCAAGCTCTTGGAGCAGGCCATGGTCGGTGACATGAAGCAGTACCTGAATATCGTCAGCGAGTTCTGAGTTCTCCGCCGCTCATACGTTTCCTGTTTGCCCACTGAATGCGCAGCCCTTAGAGGCTGCGCATTGTGTGTTCACCCCCTCTTGAACATCAGCGTGCCATCCCACCGCTATCCACGCCTGTGAGCTCAACCAGGCGGCTGTCATGAAACCCTGCAGCGCCACCGGCACGAAAGCTGGCAGGCCAGTGCGAGTCACGCGAATGTGATAGTTTCTGGAGCATCCAGCCGTTTGGCGGCGCAGGGTCCCGGGCATTGTCTTCGCCGGCGGGGCAAGCGGCGCCGTGTGATTACCCGGTAGTGGCAACCCTCTTCATCTTTGGTCAGGACTCCTCGTCATGAGTGATGCGTATTACCTCCACCTTACCGATCGCCTGCGCGAACAGCTGAAGGACCCTGATGCCTTTGAAGAGGGGCGTTTGCCTTCTGAACGCGTGCTGGCCGAGCGCTTCGATACCACGCGCGTGACGTTGCGTCAGGCGTTGGGGCAGCTGGAGGGAGAAGGGCGCATTCATCGCAGCAATCGGCGTGGGTGGTTCGTGTCGCCGCCGCGGCTGGATTACGACCCCACGCGTGACTCCGGCTTCAATGACTATGTGACGGCGCAGGGGCGGCGGCCACGGACAGAAGTGCTGCTGACCGATGTTCAGGCCTACCCACCGGCTGCGCAAGCGCTGGGCCTGGCGGCCCAGACACCGCTCTATCATATTCGCCGCCGGCGTTTCGTGGATGAGCGCGCCGTGCTCAGCGAGTCGATGTGGGTGGTGCCGGAGCGCGCCCCTGGACTGCTCGAGGAGGGTCAGTTCGGGGTGTCACTGTGGGCGGAGCTGCGCGGACGCTATGGCCTCACACTGGCCCATCGTGAGCTGCGCTTCTACTCCGAGTCGCTGGGAGAGCAGGCCGCCCGGGAGCTTGGGGTCGCCATGGGCAGCCCCGGGCTGACCGTGCGTCGGGCCACCTTCGATGAGCAGCATCGTCCCATCGGCTATGACGAAGAGCGCTGGCTGCACAATGCGCTGTGCATCACCGTCACACTCAAGAACAAGCCCTGAACCCGCGCTGCAGGGACACTATATGAGGCAACACTGTTTCACTGCGCCTTCAACTGACTGTCACGGGGGTGTCATTCGGCTCGCTCATACTCTTGGTATATACCAGATGGCGAGAGCCATTCATTCCAAGCGTTGGAGAGTCCCGATGTCCTTCTTGCCCCGTTCCTTCCTCACCCGTTCCTTGCTGGTCAGTGCCGTTGGTCTGGTCGTTTCCCTCAATGCCCAGGCGGCCACCGAGCTCACCGTCTATACCGCGGTGGAGTCCGATGATCTGCAGAAATATGCCGAGCGCTTCCAGCAGGCGCACCCGGATATCGACATCAAATGGGTGCGCGACTCCACGGGCGTGATCACCGCACGATTGCTTGCCGAGAAGGACAACCCGCAGGCGGATGTGGTGTGGGGCCTGGCCGCGACCAGCCTGCTGGTGCTCGAGAAGGAAGGCATGCTGTCGCGCTATGCCCCCAAGGGAGTCGAGGCGCTGGATACCAAGTTCGTCGACCCCGCCTACCGTGATGGCCAGGACCCGTCCTGGGTCGGGATGGACGCCTGGGTCGCCTCGCTCTGCTACAACACCGTCGAAGGTGAGCGACTGGGAGTGCCCAAGCCCACGTCATGGGAAGACCTCACGCGTCCCGAGTTCAAGGGCCACGTGATCATGCCCAACCCGAGTTCTTCCGGTACCGGCTATCTGGATGTCGCCAGCTGGTTGCAGCTGTGGGGTGATGAGGGCGGCTGGGATTACATGGACCGCCTGCACGACAACATTGCCCGCTACACCCACTCAGGCTCCGCGCCCTGCAACCTGGCCGGTTCCGGCGAGGCCGTGGTCGGTGTGTCCTTCGCCTTCCGAGGCGCGCGCCTCAAGGCGCAGGGCGCACCGGTGGATCTGGTCTTCCCCGAGGAAGGGCTGGGCTGGGACATGGAAGCCGCGGCGATCATGAAGGGCACCGACAAGCGTGAGGCGGCGCAGACACTGATGGATTGGGCAGTCTCCAAGCCGGCCAATGAACTCTACAACGAAGGCTATGCGGTCGTGGCCTATCCAGGGGTGGCCAAGCCGATCGAGCATTATCCGGCCAATATCACCGAGATGATGATCGAGGCTGACTTTGCCAAGGCGGCCAACCAGCGGGATGCAGTGCTCGCCGAATGGCAGCGCCGTTACGACGGCAAGTCCGACAGTCAATAAGTCACGCCCAGCCACCTTCGTCATTGCCCCGGCGCCTTGCGCCGGGGTCGGGAGTTTCTCGCATGTCTCTTGTGACCGCACCTCCGCGTCATCACGCCTCGCGTCAAGCGCCGCCATCGACTGCCGGCGCCCCGCCTCGCGCGGTATCCGCCCCTGCAGCCCGGGCACCTGCGCGTGATGCAGCGCCTCAGGCACCCGTCTCGTGTTCTGCGTCGTCAGGCAGCATTCACCTCAAGATCAGCGGCCTCACCAAGCGCTATGGCCAGTTCACGGCCCTGAGCGAGATCGACCTCGCGATTCGCGAAGGCGAATTCGTGTGCTTCCTCGGCCCCTCCGGCTGTGGCAAGACCACCTTGCTGCGCGCCATCGCCGGGCTTGCGCCCCAGAGCGAAGGCACCATCCACCAGCGCGGCCAGGACATCTCGCGGCTGCCGCCGCAGGCGCGCGACTTCGGCATCGTCTTCCAGTCCTATGCGCTGTTCCCCAATCTCACCGTGTTCGACAACGTGGCCTATGGGCTGCGCAATCGGCGCGATGCGCGTGATGCGATGCGCCGTCGCGTGACGGAGCTGCTCACCCTGGTGGACCTGGCCGGCAGTGAAGACAAGTATCCGGCGGCCCTGTCCGGGGGGCAGCAGCAACGCGTGGCACTGGCGCGGGCGCTGGCGACCGAGCCGGGGCTGCTGTTGCTCGATGAGCCACTGTCGGCACTGGATGCGCGCGTACGTCTGCATCTGCGCAGTCAGATCAAGGCACTGCAGGCACGGCTGGGCGTCACCACCATCATGGTGACCCACGACCAGGAAGAGGCCCTGGCCATGGCGGACCGCATCGTGGTGATGAACCATGGCGTGATCGAGCAGATCGGCACTCCCGCCGAGATCTACCGTCAGCCGGCGAGTGCCTTCGTGGCCGAATTCATCGGCAGCATGAACTTCCTGCAATGCTGTCCCGAGAACGCCAGTACCCTGCGTCTGGGCCAGCAGCGGCTGGAATGCGCGGCGCATGGCCTTGAGGGGCTGGATCAGGCACGTCTGGCCATTCGTCCGGAAGCCGTCTCGCTGTGCTCAGCGGGGGAGGGGCTGTCGGCGCAGGTGGAGCACGTCGAGTTTCTCGGCGCCTTCCTGCGTATCACTCTGAGGCTTGAGGGCTGTGGGCAGACACTGTCGGCGGATGTGGCGCTCAAGGACAGTGAGTCACTGGGCGTGCGGGTCGGTGCTCGGGTGGGTGTGCGTCTGCCGTCCGAGGCGATCCGCCTGTATCCGTTGGTGGAGGCGCAGGCATGATGGCGCGCGCATTGCCCTTGTCGGGTCGGCTGTCAGGCGAGTCCGGCTTGCGTCTGTTGATGTTGCTGCTGGCCCTGGCGCTGCTGGTCATCGGGCTGCTGTTGCCGCTGGCTACCATGCTGATCAAGAGCGTGCAGGACCGCAGCGGCGACTTCGTCGGCCTGGCCAACTTCGCGCGCTATGTGCAGACGCCGGCGCTGGTCGGCTCGATCATCAATTCCGTCAGCATCGCGTTGATCAGTACCCTGACGGTGGTGAGTCTGGCCTTCCTGTGCGCGTATGGCATCACCCGCACCTGCATGCCGGGCAAGCGCGTCTTCCGCATGCTGTCCATCCTGCCGCTACTGGCACCGTCACTGCTGCCAGCCATCAGTCTGGTGTATCTGTTCGGCAATCAGGGCTGGTTCAAGGATGTGCTGCTGGGGGAGAGCATCTACGGCCCCATCGGCATCGTGATGGGCATGACCTTCTGGATCTTCCCGCATGCGCTGATGATCATGATGACGGCGCTCAGCAACAGCGATGCCCGTCTCTATGAAGCCGCGGATGCGCTGGGAACGCCCAAATGGCGCAGCTTTCTGACCATCACCTTGCCGGGCGCGCGCTACGGCATCATCTCCTGTGCCTTCGTGGCCTTCACGCTGGCGATCACCGATTTCGGCGTGCCGAAGATCATCGGCGGGCAGTTCAGTGTGCTGGCCACCGATGTCTATCGTCAGGTGGTGGGGCAGCAGAACTTCCAGATGGGCGCGGTGGTCAGCGTCATCCTGCTGTTGCCGGCCTTGCTGTCCTTCGCGGTGGACCGCTGGATCCAGCGCCGTCAGGTCGCGCAGCTCTCGGCGCGCGCCGTGCCCTGGCAGCCGACACCAAACCCGCTGCGTGACTGGGTCTTCGCGCTGCTCTGCTATGGCGTGGCCACCGCGATTCTGGCCGTGATCGGCACCGCCATCTATGCCTCGCTCGTGCAGTTCTGGCCCTACAACCTGAGCCTGACCCTCGATCACTACGCCTTCAAGGCGCTGGCGGGCGGTGGCTGGGACGCGTGGCTCAACTCGCTGACGCTGGCCTTCTGGGTCACCTTGATCGGCACGCTGGTCATCTTCTTCAACGCCTGGCTGACCGAGAAGAGTCAGGGCTATCGCCCGCTGCGCCAGGGGCTGCACTTCATGGCGATGATGCCGATGGCCGTGCCGGGCATGGTGCTGGGTCTGTCCTACATCTTCTACTTCAACCAGGCCGACAACCCGCTGAACTGGATCTACGGCACCTTCGCGATTCTGGTGCTCAACACCCTGGTGCATTTCTATACCGTCTGCCACCTGACCTCGGTGACTGCGCTCAAGCAGCTTGATGGGGAATTCGAGGCGGTCGGTGCCTCACTCAAGGTGCCGTTCTGGAAGACCTTCTGCCGCATCACCTTGCCGGTGTCCCTGCCGTCAGTGCTGGATATCTCGGCCTATCTGTTCATGAACGCGATGACGACCGTCTCGGCAGTGGTATTTCTCTACAACAGCGATACCCGACTGGCCTCCATCGCGGTGATGCATCTCGACGAAGCCGGGCACTTCGCCAGCGCGGCCGCCATGGCAGTACTGATCTTCTTCACCTGTCTGGGCGTCAAGCTGCTGCATGCGGTGGTCAGTCATCTGCTGTTGACCCGTGCCCAACGCTGGCGACAGGCGACCTGATTACGCCGTTGGCCGTCTTTTTTTTGTGCAAATTAACTGGTATATACCAATGAGCATTCAACATCCGTACCTGCTGACTCCCGGTCCCTTGACCACCAGTGAGAGCGTCAAGGCCGCCATGATGAAGGACTGGGGCTCCTGGGATCAGGACTTCAACACCAAGACCGCCGAGATCTGCCAGCAGTTGCTCCGCTGTGCCAATGCCAGTGAGCACCATGAGTGCGTGCCGATGCAGGGCAGCGGTACCTTCGCGGTCGAGGCGGCGCTGGGCAGTCTGATCGAGCCGACGAGTACGACGCTGGTGCTGGTCAATGGCGCCTATGGCAAGCGGCTGGTCAGTCTGCTGACCCGCATGGGGCGCGACTGCGACGTGCTGGCGTGGGGCGATGCCGAGGCGCCGTGTGCCAAGGCCGTGGCCGACAGACTCGCGGCAAGGCCCGAGATCGGCCATGTCGCCATGATTCACTGCGAGACAAGCTCCGGGATGCTCAATCCGGTGGCGGCCATCGCCGAGGTGGTGGCAGCACACGGCCGTGAGCTGATCCTCGATTCGATGAGTGGCTTCGGGGCACTGGAGATCGATGCGCAACGTATTCCGTTTCTGGCGCTGATCTCCTCGGCCAACAAATGCTTCGAAGGGGTGCCGGGATTCGGCTTCGTGATCGCTCGGCGTGATGCGCTGCAGGCGGCACAGGGGCGTAGCCACTCATTGTCGCTGGACCTGCACGATCAATGGCAGTACCTCAAGCGCACTGGACAATGGCGTTATACCCCGCCGACTCACGTGGTGGCGGCGTTTCACCAGGCGCTGAAGGAACACGCAGAGGAGGGCGGCGTCGCGGGTCGCCACGCCCGGTATCACGCCAACATGCAGCGACTGGTGGCAGGCATGCGTCAGCGCGGCTTCACGACTCTGCTCGACGATGCCTGGCTGTCGCCGATCATCACCACCTTCCTGAGCCCGGCACACCCGGACTTCGACTTTTCCCGTTTCTACGCCGAGCTCAAGGCACGTGGCTTCATCATCTACCCGGGCAAGCTCACCGACGTGGAGAGCTTTCGCATCGGCAGCATCGGGCAGCTGGATGTCCGCGTGATGGATCAACTTCTGGCCGCCGTGGATGACGCGCTGGCCACCCTGGGTATCGACGATGCCCGCCCGTGCGCTGACGCTGTCGCACTCAACTGACTGGAGAACTGACATGCAATATCACACCCCGGATCGTCTGCAGGCTGCCATCTTCGATTGGGCCGGCACCCTGGTGGATTTCGGCTCCTTCGCGCCGACCCAGATCTTCGTCGAGGCCTTCGCGGAAATCGGCGTGGCCATCAGTCTGGAAGAGGCGCGCGGCCCGATGGGCATGGGCAAATGGGAACACATCCGCACCCTGTGTGATGACCCTGCGATCGCGGCCCGTTTCGAGTCGGCCTGTGGCCACGCCCCGAGTGATGCCGATGTCACGGCGCTTTATGAGCGCTTCATGCCGCTGCAGATCGACAAGATTGGGGCGCACTCCGCACTGATTCCCGGCTCGCTCGAGGTCATCAACGGGTTGCGCGACAAGGGCATCAAGATCGGCTCCTGCTCCGGCTACCCCCGCGAGGTGCTCGAGCAGGTCGTCGCACGAGGAAAGGGCAATGGACTGGTGATGGACCATGTCGTGGCCACCGATGAGGTGCCCAAGGGGCGGCCCTCTCCGGCGCAGTCTCTGGCCAATGTCATCGCGCTGGGCATCACTGACGTGGCGGCCTGCGTGAAGGTGGATGACACGGCGCCGGGGCTGCTGGAAGGTCGCAGTGCCGGCATGTGGACGGTCGCGCTGACCTGCTCCGGCAACGCCATGGGGCTGGATCACGCGGCGTTCATGGCCCTGTCAGAGGCAGAGCTCAACGAAAGGCGCAGCGCCATCGAAGCTCAGTTCGCGCCATCCGGGCCACACTTCATGATCGACACCATCGCGCAGCTGCCCGAGGTGATCCGCGAGATCGAGGCGCGTCTGGCGCGTGGCGAGCGCCCCTGACAGCCTGGTGACGGGGCGACGCCATGTTTGGCGCTGCACTGCCTGTCACCTCGCTCACCCACCTTGACTACCATTTCCATCCACCCCTTCAGGCACCAGCCCCGGGCTCTTGTACCAGGCCCGGAGGCTGGCGCCTTCTCGCGAAAGGTAAGGACATATGCTCATTGGCGATTGCCGCCTGGTTGCCCTGAAAGCCCGTTATCTCCACATGTCTCTCCGCATGCCCGTCTCCATGCACGGGCAAGCTCAGTCTCACGCCCAATTTCATGCTCAGGCCCAGTCTCATGTTCAGGCTCAAGCTCAAGCCCAAGCCCAAGCCCAAGCCCAAGCCCAAGCCCAAGCCCAAGCCCAAGCCCACTCGATTGCCGTGAGTGCCTCTTGAGCCCACTGGCGCTGGGACTCATCCTGACCTCGGTCTGTCTGCATGCCGGCTGGAATCTGCTCGGCAAGGGGCGGGCGCCGTCGCTGGCCTTCTTCATGCTGGCCATGGCCAGTGGTGCGCTGATCTTTGCGCCGCTGCTGGGGCTGGGGCCGTCGTTTGCCGTGCTGCCCGGTGAATTCTGGGGCTGGCTGGTGGCCACCGGACTCTGTCAGGTGCTCTATATGGGCGGACTTGCCTGGGCCTATTCGCGCGGCGAGGTCAGTGTGCTGTACCCCATCGCGCGGGCCTTGCCGGTGGTGCTGGTGCCGCTGGTGTCGCTGAGTCTGCTGGGCAGTCAGGCGCTCACGGCGTTGGATCTTGTTGGTATGGGGCTGATCGTGCTCGGCGCGTTGGTGCTGCCCTTGAGCAGTCCGCAGGGCCTGCGCCCCTCGACCTACCTGACGCCCGCGTTGGGGTTCGCGCTGCTGGCAGCAGTCGGCACCACCGGCTATTCGCTGATCGACAAGCAGGCGCTGGATATCATGGTGAGTGTCGGTTATTCGCCCACCTCGGCGGGCGCTGTCTTTCTGGTGTTGCAGGCCATCATGACCGTCGCCTGGGGCGCGCTGCTGGTGATGTTGCTGCCGGCAGAGCGTCGCCGCCTGCCCGCGCTATGGCGGGGGGAGCGGGGCAGCATGGTGTTGACCGGCGTGATGGTGATGGCGACCTATGGACTGGTGCTGGTTGCCATGACGTTGACGGCGGAGGTCAGCCTCGTCGTGGCGATGCGTCAACTGTCGATCCCACTGGGCGTGATGCTCGGGGTACTCTGGTTGGGCGAGCGAGCGGCCATTGCCAAGTGGATCGGCATCGTCATCATGCTGGCGGGGCTGTGGACCGTTGCGCTGATATAAAGAAGGGCGTGGCATGAGGCACAAAAAAAGCGAGACAGGCGGCTGCCTGTCTCGCTTTTGTCTTTCTGCGGGTGCTGGCGGGGCATCACGTTGTCGTGAGCCCCTTCACCGCCATGCTTACTTGGCGTCTGCCACCAGCATTTCCAGCGTGGCGCGCGCGCCGTTGTCGTGCAGGCTCTTCAGGGCCTTGAGATAGGCATCGCGGAAGCGCGGCTGATCGACCAGGTCACCGAACAGTTCGCGGTTGTCCAGGAAGGCAGTCGGCTCTTCGCGCTGACGGCTGGCACGCTCCATCAGCTCGTCCTTCAGCGGGTCGACCACCTCGATGGTCTCGCCTTGCTCGTCCACGCCTTCTGCATAACGCGCCCAGCTGGCCACGACGGCTGCGGTACGACGCAGTTTGCCGTCGGTCTTGAGTTGTACGTGTGCCACCGGGATCAGGAACTTCGGAATGCGGTCGGAGGTCTCGGCGCACAGACGCGCGAGGGTGTCCTTGACTTCCGGGTTGGCGAAACGCTCGATCAGCGTGCGGCAATGAGCGTCGAGATCGATACCCGGCAGCTGGGCCAGCGTCGGGCGAGCTTCCTCGTTCATGTAGCCGAGCAGGAAGTCGACGATCAGCGGGTCGTTGCAGGCTTCATGCGCGTAGCGATAGCCGGCCAGATAGCCGAAGTAGCACAGCGCCTGGTGACCGGCATTGAGCAGACGCAGCTTCATCAGCTCATAGGGCTCGACATCTTCCACCGGCTGCACGCCGGCATCTTCAAAGGCCGGGCGGCCATTGGCGAAGTGGTCTTCCAGCAACCACTGGGTGAAGGGCTCGCAGACCACCGGCCAGGCGTCTTCCACGCCGAATCGTGAGGACAGCTCTTCGATGTCAGCCGGCGTGGTCACCGGCGTGATGCGGTCGACCATGGAGTTGGGGAAGGGCACTTCGGCTTCGATCCATGCCGACAGTTCTGCATCACGTGCACGCGCGTAGGCAGTGAACATCTTGTGAGCGACGTTGCCGTTGCCTTCGATGTTGTCACAGGACATCACGGTGAACGGGGCGACGCCACGCTCGCGACGACGTGCCAGGGCTTCGGTGATCAGGCCGAAGCTGGTCTTGGCTTCCCCCGGGTTGGCAAGGTCGTGCTGGACGTCGGCGTTCTCGAGATTGAATTCGCCGCTGACCGGGTGGAAGTTGTAGCCACCTTCGGTAACGGTCAGCGAGACGATGCGGATCGCCGGGTCAGCCATCAGCTCGATGACGGCCTCCGGAGAATCCGGGGCAAAGCGGTAATCGATGATGGAACCCACCACGCGCGGCTCATAGTTGCCGTCCGGGTGCTTGAGTACCACGGTGTAGAGGTGGTCCTGCGAGGCCAGGGCTTCCTGCATGCGGCGGTCACCCGGCATCACGCCGACGCCGACGATGCCCCAGTCCAGCGCCTTGCCCTGATTCATCAGCTCGTCGAGGTACATGGCCTGGTGCGCACGATGGAAACCGCCCACGCCGAAGTGGACGATACCGGCGCTGACTGCAGTGCGATCATAGTTCGGAGTGGCTACCTTGGCGTCCAGCTGAGTCAGACTGGCATTGGAGAGACGGGTCATGGGAGGTCTCCTGCCGCGTGTCGCGGTCGAGTCGAGATGGGTAGAGAAAGGGTAGGTCGTAACGGCCAGCGGCGAAGGTCACCCGCGTGATTCAGGCTTCCTTCGCCGCTGGCATGGCAGGGGCTGGCCCCTGCCGACTCAGCTAGCGGTGGCCGCTTGCTTCGGGGACTGCTTGTTGAACAGCGCCTTGCTGCGCTGCAGTTCCCAGTACGCGAAGATGAAGTAGATGATCGTCGACCAGATGGTCACGTCATAGAACAGCTCGCGATTCGCTTCGTAGCTGGCCAGGTCGGGGCTGCCGAACAGCACGCGCAGCGCGAGGACCAACGGTACCGCCAGGCCCAGCACCATCCAGATGGCCTTGATGACCTTGGTCAAGCCCGAAGTGTCCTTGACCGGTGCTTGGTTGATGGTCTCGGCCTGCTTGGCGTGCAGGACTTCGACACGCTCCTGGAATTCCCGCTCGGCCGCTTCGGCTTTCGGGTAGGAGGCGGCAGCACCGGCAGATCTGGCCATCAGGGTGTAGAGAATGATGGAGACGAACCAGGTCGGCAGGAACAGGTAGTAGAACGGGATCACATCGACCATCTCGAGGCCGAAACCGAAGATCAGAGACAGCGCCCAGGTCGCCAGCGCCGGCGTGTTGTGCTTCACGCCCTTGTAGCGTGCCCAGTAACGGCTGAAGCCGAGTTTCGGGAACAGGTGATGCTCAGCGAAGATGATCCCGCCGACCGGCACCAGCACCAGACCCGCATAGGTCAGCAGCGGCAGCATACTGCGATAGACGAACGGGAAGCAGCTGAGCACGGCAACGCAGATACCCACGGCCAGTGTCGCCTTGTTGCGCGACAGGTTCGGCATCGCCGACTGTGCGGCAAGGCCCGCGCGGTAAAGGTTGGCGTTGGCGGTTGTCCAGCCTGCGACCACCACGATCACGAAGCCTGCGGCACCCAAGGCGTGCAGTGCCACTTCACCCGGTTCCAGCACATCGATGCTGATGCCGGCGACGGCAGCGGTGGCCGCGCCCATCAGGCCGGCGGAGATCCAGGCGACGTAGTGGCCGAACATCATGCCGGTGCTGGTGGCGAGACCGGAGCGCATGCGCTTGGCATAGCGCAGCAGCGCCATGTCGATCAGACCGAAGTGAGAGAAGGTGTTGGCCGCCCAGGCGAAGCCGATGACTTCCCAGATGCCGATGCCGGCTTCACCTTGCGAGTTGACTCCGGTGAATACCGTACTGCCACCGACTTCGATCAAGGTGGCGAAGCTGTCAAGAGTGGTCTCGCCGGTGACGGATTCGGTCAGCTCCGGCAGCAGCACCATGCCGCCGACGGTGAACATCAACATCAGCCAGGGAGCACAGATGCTGGCGAATTCGGTCAGGGCATTGAAGCCATAGACGGCAACCAGTACCACGATGGCGGCAACGGCCAGTGCCAGCAGGATGAACTCGAAGCTGGTGGGGTAGGACTGGGTCTGGGCCGGAATGTCGAACAGCAGCCTGACCGCCGTGGCGGAAACGGTGATCATGGCCGCCGAGATGGCGGTGAATATGATCACGTTGGCCCAGTTGTAGAGCCGTGACATCGAATCACCGGCAATACGGTGAAGATAGGTGAAGAGGCTCAGACGGGTTTCGATCGCGATTGGCGTCGTGATCAACCAGAAGCTGAGCACTGCGAGGCCATTACCGATCAGCAGGCCAAGCAGGATATCCCAGATACCCGCACCGAGCGCCACGAAGGTGGCACCGATGACAAATTCGGTCGCGGCAACGTGCTCTGCGGCATAGAGACCGGCAAAGTGCGGCCACCGATGCAGTTTGTGACGTGGCACCGGCAGTAGCTCATCGTCCATATGGGCGATCTGCCGGTCCAAATCTGGCGCAGTACTGGCCATGATTGGCTCCTGTTTTTTTACGGCTTGTCTTGCTGCTCCTACCCGAGATGTCACGCAGCCGCCTTGGCGACCCTGTCGGCGATGACGAGGGTAGATCGTCTATTATCGATCAAATTACTCAGGTTTGGTGCAAATGATCGGTGAATGGTCATCAAAACGCAAAGCCCGCGTGCTTGAACTTTGGGCTATGCCTTTGAGTGATCCTGGCTATTGACCTCAGGAATGCGCTGAAGGCCCCATGAAATCTGGGATTGCGCGGGAGTGTCTCGGTTCAATGACACGATTCATCAATGTGAATTTTTCCGTTCTCACACCTCGTTCGGTGTCTGAAGCATTGTGTCCTGGCTAAACGGACAACGATCCAAGGTCAGATATCCCCCATCTTTGAGGGTGGTCTTGCACCGATGTGGTGCGAGTGGGGGCCAGATATCGCGCCTTCTTGCCATGCCTCAGCAGTCTCCTGATCGAGGCTCGAGAGTCGAATCGACAAGTGGGCCGGCGGAAGGGTAATGAAGAGGTCAGCGAAAGCCGAGTCGCTATGAAAAGGGCGTTATAGAAGTGGCGACATATAAAGGAGGGTGTTGGCCAGTGGCGACATCGAGTTCGGTGTAATGCGACAGAAAGTGCACGAAATAACGACAAAGAACGAGAAAAATGAGACATCTTGCGGGCTTCCTCGGTTCTCGCTAAGGTTGCGCAACACTGTTTCCTAACCAGGAAGCCCCCAACATGATTCCCGGCGCTGTGATTGGCGGCGGGGCACGGCGAGGAGGCCAGCCATGCGAACGCGCACACTGACCATTCTGATGATGATATTCACGCTGCTGGGAGCCCCGCTGGCTCAGGCAGGACCGCACGATAGAGGCCATGGGCATCATGACCGTGGGCATGGCCACCACGACCGCGGCCATCATCACGGAAAACATCATAAGAAGCACTATAAGCAGAAGCGTCACCATGAACGCCACCGTCATGAGGCGCGACGCCACCACCAGTGGCGCCGTGGCGATCATCTGCCGCGTCATTACTATTCCGACAGCCGCTACTGGGTGAAGGACTGGCACCATCACCACCTATCCAAGCCGCCGCGTGGGCATCGCTGGCTCAACATCGACGGGCGCTATGTACTGGCGGCGGTGGCGGGTGGCGCGATCACGGCCATCATTCTCAATCGCTGATTTCTGCCGCATGGTCAGACGTCAGACAGCAAGACCAAAGACAAGGGCCTCCAGTGAGGCCCTTTCTTGTGCTTGTCGTCCACGTTATGACATGGCGAGGCTGCCGACGCAGGTCAGGCTCGGGCAGCATTCTCAGGCGTAGGCGCTGCAAACCCAGGTCATGGTCGCCGGGGTGTCACCGTTGTAGGTGATGGCGTGTCCGAGGGTGCTGTCGAAGGCCAGGCTGTCACCGACCTTGAGCAGGATGGGGTCGTAGAGTTCGGTCCAGACCGTCACCTCGCCGCTGGTCACGATGATCTGTTCCTGGCCGGAATGTTTTTGCAGGCCGCCGAACTCCTCGAGACTGCGATTGAGCACGGTGGTTTCCAATACCATGTATTCCTTGGACGCCACATTGTTGCAAAGCGGTCGATAGCGGTAGTTGGGCGTCTCGATGACGTCTCCCTCCTGCGCTCGCGTCAAGGCGAGCCACCCCCGAAATAACGTGTCCTCCGTGTGATAGAACAGCTCGCTGACATCCACCTTCAGGCCTTTGGCGAGGTTCACGATCGCCTCGAAGGTCGGTGAGATGCGTCCATTCTCGATTCTCGACACGCTGGCCGCCGAGATACCTGACGCGCTGGCCACGGCCGCGATGGTCAGCCCCTTCTCCTTGCGTAGTGCCTTTAGATTGTCACCAATGGCGCCTGCCTTGCGTTCTCGGTGCTTCAGGGCGATCGGCGTTTCCTGGTGGGGTGTCATGTCAGCGTGCTCCATCGTGTTCATCTGCTGGGGTGGCGTCTGTCGCTGCCTATGCCGGTGTAGCGCAAGAGCACGAGCTTTCAGGTCATGCTGCGACAGGGAGAGGCATGAGCGCCATGATGGCGTCCATTTAGGGCTCCCATGAGAAAAATGTCGAGCCTGATATCCATATTTGACCCAATATTGCATATATGCAATTGTAAAGGCGAATGCGCAATCGACAGTGGCTGCCCACTGGGCGTGTATCCGTCCTCAGCCTGCATCAGGCATTCGCCTGCAGGTGCGCATGGCATTGCGCGCTAATTAAAATAATTACGGGAAAACAATAATGTACAACTTCAAGAAACAGCTCCTCGGCATGGGTATCGCTGCCAGCCTGTTGGCGACTGCCACGACTCAGGCGGCGGACATCGAGTGGAAGATGGCGACACCGTGGGGCGGTGGGCCCTGGCTTGAACGGGATGCCAAAACCTTCGCGGACTATGCAAACGAATTGACCGATGGTGATGTGAGCATCCAGGTGTTCCCCGGCGGCACCTTGGGCGGCGCGCTGCGTGTCACCAATACCGTGAAGTCCGGTGTCGCACAGATCAGCCATAACTACATCAACTATGACTACGGAACTGACCCGACGGCAGCGCTGCTGGCCGGGCACTCCAGCGGCCTGACGCCGGAAGAATTCATGCTGTGGATGTACGAGGGCGGCGGCGTCGAGTGTAGTGGCACAGTGAATCTGGCCACCTGACTTTGAGTGTATGATGGCTCACAGAGACAATCAGGTGCAGATGATGACGAA